>NKXN01000030.1 GCA_002261155.1 Bacillaceae bacterium SAS-127
ATTTTCGGTGCTTTTTACTCGAAAATTGACTTACTGGACAGCCCCTTTTAGGGCCGCCATCAAGCGAAAGCGCGGTAGAGAATTTGTGTCTGTTTTCTTGATGGAGTATTAGGAGCGGTGTGGACAAGAAAAGACCTGTTTTAAACATGGAGGATTTATGTAGAGGAATAAGAAGGGATGAAGAGTGGTTAACGATAGGACAGTGTTAGTTACGTGATTTAGGAATGGATAATGTAAAAAAACCCTTCTGGATTAGGAGGGCTCTCAAACAGGCATTAGTTGACCTTCTAAGTCTAGCTCACAACTAATTACATTTTGATCATTTTTAACACGTTCAATATTAGCTTCTTTAATTTCTAATGTAACCAAATTTAAAATAGGGGACTTAAAAACAATTACTCCGTACGCTTTTAAAGAATCAATTTTGTTTTTGTCCTTTACTCTGATCATCACTCTGATCATTCTTAAACACCTCCAATAGTTTTTCAAGGTCAAGCAAGCCAAAACCCTGATGATGTTCAGGAAGACCAATGTCTATTGCAGAAGAATATAAACGAGACTTCATTTCAGAAACATTTTTTGAAACATAAGGGAAAAAAGAGGCGCATACACCAGTAATGGCAGGTGTTGAAAAAGAAGTTCCTTCATCCATCACTTGGTTAAAATATATTGTTCCGGATGTTAATATATTCGGTTTTTTAATTCCGGGCACTCCACGGCTAGAATAATCGGCTAAAGCTTGAGAATAGGGCTTTATAGCAGCCACAGTAATTGCTTCCTGTGATTTACCTGGACATTGTATAGAGTCCTCTTTCCCTTTATTGCCCGCTGCAACAACGAATAATTTCCCTGAATTTTGTGTATAATAATTAACATATTCACAGAACGGACATAGGTGATCGGGCTTACAATCAACATCAAAACCAATTGACAAGTTAATAATATCTGCCTTAGTAACAGCTTGGTCAATAGCAGATAAAACAGCGGTTCCTTTTACTTTTTCATGTTGACAGACCTTATAGCTGAGAATTCTTGCTCCAGGTGCAGCAGCTTTTATTATATTTGCAACCTTTGTTCCATGATCAAAAACAGCTGTACTGCCGTACCCCGTTAGGTCTGTATGTTCCGAAACCCAACTTTCGTTTATACCAGAATCTAACACGGCAACGGTTGTAGTCCAGCCTACATAATTAGAATTCCTCAGTTCTTGAAAGTTTAAACTTGGAACAATCTGCAGGTGGTTTTTTTTAGTGGAAGTTATAGTTCCATCTAGGTTCTGTAGTTGACCATCTGGATCTTTAATTATGTACTCTAAATCGAAGGTTTCTTCGATTTCTATTTTGGTCTCTTTATTAATTGATACTCCCATTATGGGGAACACAGGAGATGAATATACAATAAATCCCCCATTTCTTTCAATGGTATTCTCGATCAGTGAAAGGACATCTAATTCTTTATATTTTAGTAAATATGTTTCCATGTAACCTCTCCCATCCACCTAAACTGGTCTTCACAATTAAATTCTATAAAAAGCTAAAATGTCCTTTAAAATTTATCTTTCATGTTATCATATTTTTTTGGGGTTTTCACTACGTTTTTATATTTGATAAAATTATTATGGGAATACAAAATAACAAATTAGTACTTTGACAATAGACTTATGTTTACCAAGCAGATAAATTTTTACTGGGTGGCCTTCATTGTAAAAAATAATAGCTCTATAGCCTTGTTGGAATTAGAGAGAAGCTAATATAAGGTGAGGATGTTCGCAAATGGATCGAAAACTGTATCTCTAATAGGGAAGCAGCATGGACACCTGAGTAAGGGGAAGTACTTCACGAAGTCATTATTAATTTAGGTAAATAATGCAGCTATCAAAGGAGAGAGAAACCGCGAACTTAAAGAAGGACGTTTGGAAAATTCAACAGAAAACTAGGGTGACTAACCTTCAATTGAGAGGTTGAATCAAAAGCTTGAATTGTATATAAAACAGAAAAGTCTTGTTTAATCTATATGAACAGAATTAATATCACCCCTATGTATTGTCAACTCGAACACATGTAGAAAGAGTAATAACGATTAAATAGAGGGGGGATAGAATTTAAGGCTACGCCCTCAGTTTTAGGGAGATTGAAGATTGTAACCGATTTTGATTGAACTACTTTAATGAACATTATTTTGATTTATTATATTGTAAATTTTTATTTTGCAGAAGTCTTTGACTCTGAACATCAAGAGCGTTGAATTTTACAGGTGAATAACTCGAGGTGATAAAAGTGAGTTTTGATTATGTTGAATATAAGGAAAAGAACCTTCTCGTGCCAATGGAAATTAGTAACAAGAAAGAATACTATAATGATTTAATGAACATCGAACAAAGTTGGACAGGAAGAGTAGACGCTCAAATTTCAAACACATTTATTCGTGAAACAATACAATTAATTATCAATGCTATTTCTTTATTTGAAAGTGGTTATTTTGATTGTGCTTTTTATTCGTTAAGGCAATCATTAGAGGTTTCCACAACGATGGTTTATCTAATGGAATTAGAGCCTGAAAAAAGGGAAAGTGAACTGTTGGATTGGAAGAAAAAGAGTAAATTCCCGATGTACGGGCAAATGGTGAAATTTTTGATTGCTAATGGAGATACTTTCGCGGATATGAAAAAGCAAATGAATGATTATTTTAATAGGATTCAACTTGTAAAAGAGAGACTCAATAAACATGTCCACAAACAAGGATTTGACACTTTTTATGTTTCAAGAAATCATATCGTGAATCGAAATAAAAATGATGACGATTTACTAAACGATTTTAATTATTATACAGAAATTTGTATTGGATCCATTGCAATATTAAGACTAGCGATTGATCCATTTCCAGTGTTATTAATGGATGAAGAAATATATTCTAGAACTGATGATGTTCTCACTGAGCCTTACTCAGAAAATTTTATTCAGAAGTATATTGGAAAGAAAGATATTGAGGCTTATAAAAAAACAAAAATATACTTATACTACCATGAAAACTTTATTAATGAAGAAAAAAGACATCCTTCTGTAGTAGATATAGTGAAATATCAATATATTGATAAGGATAAATTTGATGAAATTCTTAGCCAAATTCATTTGCTAAATAAGAATGATATTCTTGCTGTTTTTGTGACAAAATTCTCTGAGAAAGTCTCAAAAGCATATTTTTATGATGGTTTGCTATTCTATTTTACTAGTACAAAATCAGCAAGAGAGAGTCTTGGTTTTGATTCTAGAGTTTTAAAAAATATTAAAGAGTCAGATAATCATATTAATAATGCTTACGATGAGGCATACTTGAGTTTTATACAATTTGCTAATGAAGAATTGTTTATCGAACATAACGAAAAATTTACTGATAATGAAATTAACTTATTGATGAAGTTATTGAAAGAAATCACAAATAATTCTTGAAAAATTAAGTTTAGTAATGAAGTCAATGTAAAGAACTAATGTCTGTATATAGTGTGGAGTAGTACATCTCTGGATTGTTTTATTAACATTTTGGTCATATACCACAAATAACTAAAAGAGATGAGAGGTTCTTTTAAAGAGAAAAAACATAAACCTTAGATTGAGGGGTATTGTGGACGGATCAAATTACTTTAGGAAACATGACTATGAGACTTGACAGGGTAGAGGTCACAGAGATAGAAGTAATGAAAAAATGAGCAAGGGAGAACTCTATGTTCGGCATTAAAGGATATCAACCCAAATTCTATGAAAATTCATCAAAGGTTTTATGCGATCTTAAACAGGATCTTCAAGAGCTCAAAGGTCAAAAAATAAAGGAAATCTGGGTGGTCTGGGATCAATTTTATGATGAATGGTTTGCGGATTGTCCAGTGATTATCCGATTTGAAGAGAGTCAAATCGAGTTAAGTGCTTATCAAACGGGGAAGTTCGCTATTACTTTTCATCAGATTGATACTCGGCAGCAGCCCAATTGGTATGGTACTGAATTCAAGCTCATGTGGGCGAAGAATAAACTAGATGACCTTGAGTTTGCTATTGGTCAACAGGTAAAAGAGATTGAAATTATCGAAGAGTACTCCTTGTTATTTGGAATTGGCTTTCAGTTAGAGGATGGCTATTTTGCTGTGTGTAATGGTTTAGATGAGAATTGCATTGTTAAAGAAAAACAAGAGAGATCACATTTAAGGAAAATAATTGTTTAACAAAGTTTGACCAACACCAGCCTTCCAAAAATAAAAACAAAGCTCGAATTCCTCCATCCACAAGGAATCGGGCTTTTTGCTTAGCCTCCACACTCCAAAAGGTTATAATAAAACCATCATAAAAATGGTTTTGGGGGCATGACTAATGGATCTAAATTTAAAAGGCAAAAACGTACTTATCACAGGCGGCTCAAAAGGAATCGGTAAGGCGATTGCAGAGGCGTTTCTGTCAGAGGGAGCAAATGTGTCGATTGCTGCTCGTGGTCTAGAGGCATTAGAGCAGGCAAAAGAGGAGCTTGATGAGAACGTTGCTATTTACTCAGCGGATTTGACGAAGGCGGATGAGCGAGAAAAGCTGATAGCGTCTTTTATTGCTGAGCATGGAACGATGGATGTGTTGGTTAATAATGCAGGTGGTAGCAACGGCGGTAAAGTGATGGAGACGGAGATGGAGTTGTTTTATGAAGCGATGGAGTTAAATTATTTTTCAGCGGTTCATTTGAGTAAGTTAGTGGTATTACATATGAAGAAAGCGGGTGCCGGGTCGGTTGTGAACATTACGTCGATTTTTGGACGAGAGAGCGGTGGAAAGGTGACATATAATAATGCGAAATCGGCGTTGATTAGTTTTACGAAGTCGTTGGCGGATGAAGTGATTGCGGATGGTGTTCGAGTGAATAGCATTGCGCCGGGGAGTATTTTGCATGAAACGGGCAATTGGAAAAAACGGTTAGAGGCAGATCCAGAGGGGATTCAAGCGTTTGTGGACAATGAGATTCCAGCGGGGCGTTTCGGTACGCCGGAAGAAGTGGCAAATGTGGCTGTTTTTCTTGCATCTGAAAAAGCATCTTGGATTGTCGGTGCGAGTATTAATGTCGATGGCGGCCAATCGCGGATGAATTTTTAAAATTATATATTTTTTGAAAAAATGATAACTGGTATGATAGTTATATTCGATATTTTCATCAGGAAAGAGAGGAACATAGATGTTAAAACAGAAAATTTCTCCATTAAATAAAGAGGTTGGTCAGCAAGTGGCCGATTATATTGATACGTTAACGAAGCCGAAAGGGAGTCTCGGTCGTTTAGAAGAGTTGGCGATTCAGCTCGCTGAAATGAAAGGCCAGCCTTTTCCAGAAGTGACGCCACCGGGAGTGATCGTGTTTACAGCGGATCATGGCATTGCCAAAGAGGGAGTATCAGCCTTTCCGCAAGAAGTCACAGTGCAAATGGTTAGTAATTTGGTGCATGGCGGGGCGGCGATTAATGTGTTTAGTCGACAAATAGGAGCGATTTCTAAAGTAGTCGATGTCGGCGTTGCCGGAGATGTAAAGGAAGCAGAGGTCTTGAATCGAAAAGTTCGCTACGGAACAGGCAATTTTTTAAAGGAATTAGCGATGACAAGAGCGGAAGCGCAGCAAGTGTTAGAAGTTGGTTATGCAGAAGCGGTCGATTTAATTGAAAAAGGGATCAAATGCTTAATTGTTGGCGAAGTAGGCATTGCGAATACAACGACGAGCAGTGCGATTTTAGCGAGCATTACCCAGTGTGATCCTGCTTCGATTGTCGGACATGGGACGGGCATTACGACGGAGCAATTGAAGCATAAAACGGAGGTGATTGAGCGCGCGCTTGCTTTTCATCAACCTAATGCTGAGGATGGCTTGGACATTTTATCAAAAGTGGGTGGCTTGGAAATTGCGGCGATGGCCGGAGCAATGATGGCGGCAGCGAAGCATCGGATTCCAATTTTATTGGATGGCTTTATTTGTTCGACAGCGGCGTGTGTGGCGAAATTAATGGAGCCGTTAGTTGCTGATTACATGATTTTATCCCATCATTCCGTTGAACCAGGGCATGTGCAAGCGATGAATTATTTACAAAAACAGCCGCTGTTGCAGTTAAATATGAGGTTAGGAGAAGGAACAGGGGCGGCAGTTGCTTTTCCAATTTTGCAATCGGCAACGTTGATGGTAAAGGAAATGGCGACCTTTACTTCTGCGAATGTGTCGAATATAGACTAAAGGAAAACGCCAAAAATCGATAAGAAACGATAAAATTACAGTAAATACAAGCGGAATTCATGAGAAATTCCCAACTTTAGACTCGAGTTATTTCGAGTCTTTTTTTAGTTTCCACATGATAAAATATTTACATAATTATGAAAAAGGAGGGTGTCATGTCCATTCCAATTATGAAGACAAAGTTAATGGTTCCAACAGTTCATGGAGATTTTATTCGATTGGCAAGACTGTTTAAAAAGCTAAAAACTATATCAGAGTATCCGTTAACATTAATTCATGCCGGTGCTGGTTATGGTAAAAGTACGGGGCTTGCGTTGTACGCTCAGGATGAGAGTGAAAAATGTTGTTGGTATACAGTTTCAGCGATGGATGATGACATAATCCCGTTTTTAACTTATTTGATTCATGCGGTACGGTCCAAGTTTCCGATGTTTGGAGATGAGTTATTACAGTATATGGATCAAATGGATCGCTACATACGTGAGGATGAACTGAATGCTCTTTGCTCGTTGTTTATTAATGAGGTAGTTTCGTTACAAGAGGAGCTTGTGATTATTTTGGATGATTTTCATCAAGTGGAGCATTCGCTAATGATTAATCGCTGGATGGAGAAAATGATTGAGCATCGCCCTTATCAGCTTCATATCGTGATTGCCAGTAGAAGTCGTCCAAGTTGGCACGTGTTGACGAAAATGAAAGTGAGTGGACAAGTGTTAGAGGTTAGTCAGAAGGATTTAAAACTGACGGTGGAAGAAATGGAATTACTATTTACAGAGTTTTATCATGTGTCGTTAACAGAAAGAGAGTTACAGCAAATTTATGAGTGGACAGAAGGCTGGGTTATTGCGTTAGGGATGATGGCACAGCACTTAACAGAAAATGGTGATTTAACGAATGTATCGAGTCAAGCTTCGCATTCCCTGCAAGAGCTGTTTCAATATTTGCTGTTTGAAGTGTTCTCCAAACAACCGTCTATGATCCAACAATTTTTAGAGCAGACCTGTATTTTTGAAGAGGTTTCTGAACAGAAATGCACGAATATATTAGGTATTCCTTATTCAGGAGCAATGCTTGAGGAGTTGACGAGTAAAAATTTATTTATCCAAAAAATTGGCGAGGATAAATACAAATATCATGCGCTGTTTCGTGAGTTTTTAGAGAAGCAGTTTCGAACGAAGCAGCCGGAGAGATATGAGTTGTTACAGAAGCAAATTGCTTGTTTTTTTGAACAAAATGGGCAGTGGGAGCAAGCGTTACTTTTTTATAAAAAATTAAATAAGCTAGAGTCGATGGCGGTGATTTTAAATAAATATGGGTTTGCCATGTTGCAAAGCGGCAAGCTTGAAGGGCTTTATGATTGGCTTTCGCTTATTCCAGAAACTGAATTGAATGTTTATTATAAGCTTTGGCATTTAAAAGGAGAGGTGCTTCGTTATCGATCAGCCTATCAGGAAGCGGAGTACTGTTATGATCAAGCGATTATTTACGCCGAAACAGAGCAAGATTATCTTGAAAAAAGTCGGGCGTTAGAAGGGAAAGCACGCATTTATTTGGACACGATTCAGCCTTACCATGCGGAGCGTCTGTTGTATCAAGCGATTGATTTAAGGGAAAAAAATGAGGAAAGTACGACAGAGGAGATTGCGGAGTTGTATCAGCTTTTGGCTGAAAATTTAATCAATGCTGGAAAGGCTTCCAAAGCGGAGAAATGGATTCAGCGAGCGAAGGCGTTAAATGTGCCGATAAAAGATCGGCATTTAGAGGCGCGTCTATATTTACGGACTGGCCGATTTAAACGAGCGAAGGAGATGTTAACGGAAACGCAGCTAGCGATGGACACGGATGAGAAAAAAGAGTTGCCGCAGTCTCATCGGGAAACGGAGTTATTGCTGTCGTTAATTGCTTCATTCACTGGAGACGGGAAGAGAGCGAAGGAACTAGCTCAAGATTCGATTGATCTTGGTTTACATGTGGAAGCACCTTTTGTAGAAGCGTGTGGATGGATTCGTATGGGCCACGCCGTACAGCTCACAGATCAACAGGAGCTTTCTTTAGCGAAGCAATGTTATGAAACATCTCTGCAAATGATGGACGATCTCCATGTGAGCCGTGGAAAGGCCGAGCCTCAAATGGGATTATGTCTTTTGTTTGGACGAAGCGGAGAGTATGAACGAGCAATCGAAGCGGGAAGAAATGCTCTGAAGGAAACGGAGAACGTACATGATGTGTGGCTATCAGCCCTTATTACGTTAAGTATGGGACTTGCGGCTATTTATAATCGTCGAATAGAGGATGCGATTGACTTTTTGAAAAAGGCAGAGCAACTGGCTCGTCTAACGGAGGATGACTATATTAAGATGTTTTGTCATTTCTGGCAAGCAGTTATTTATTATGAACGAGCAGAGAACGAATTATTTATGAAACATTTCTCTCCATTTATGAAGCTCGTTCAACTGCGAGATTATGAATTTATTTTTTATCATCGAACGATGTTTGGACCGCTCGACTTGCAATTATTTCCTCACTTATTTGTAGAGGCTGCTAAACAAAATGTTTATCCTGATTATATTGCGAGGTTGCTGCACCGAATGGGGTTAGCGAAGCTGCAATCTCATCCTGGCTATACGCTGCGTGTGCAAGCCCTTGGCCCTTTCCGTATTTGGCTTGGGGATAAAGAGGTGGAAGAGCGTCAATGGCAGCGTGGCAAGGCAAAAGAGTTATTCCAGTTGTTTATTACTCATCATAAACAGTTGCTGCCGAAAGAAGAGATTTTTCAAAAGTTATGGCCCGATCAAGATGAAGTCAGCTGTGCCCGAGATTTTAAGGTGGCATTAAATGCTGTGAATAATGTATTAGAGCCACAGCGAAAGGCTCGTTCAGCGTCCTTTTTTATTAAACGGGAAGGCACAACTTATGGTCTTAATCCAGATGCTGTGCTCGAAATGGATGTGACTCAATTTGAGCAGTGGATTGAAATGGGATTAGAAGAAGGGGATAAAGAAAAAGCATTATCGTGCTTAGAAAAGGGAATGAAATATTATAATGGCGACTTTTTAGCCGAGCGTCGTTATGATGGATGGTGCAGCAGTGAACGAGAACGCTTGCTCATCTATTATTTGCGAGGAGCCGAAAAGTTGGCTCAGCTCGCTGTTCGCAATGAAAACTACGAAGCGGCTATTCAATGGTGTGAAAAAATTATTGAGCGAGATGAGACTTGGGAAGAAGCATATCGTTTACTGATGTACAGCTATTATCGAAAAAATAATCGGCCACAAGCGATCAAATGGTACCAAAGATGTAACCGGATTTTGGAAGAAGAACTTGGCGTTCGCCCGCTTGAACCAACGCTATATATGTATCAAATGATAATGGAAGCGAAATAGAGAGATGTTAAGCCCGCATTTTTTTGCGGGTTTATTAGTGTTGATCGACCGTTTTATTTTTAGAAAAATCAGAAAATAAAACTTTTGATCTATTGCTGAACAGAATACCATCTCTTTATAATAAAAACTGAGAGGTGAGTCAGTTGTCAGAAAATACATCAGCCAAAATAAAGCTAACAGCAAAAGGTCAGATGACACGTCAAAAGCTACTTGCAACAGCAGAAATCATCTTTGGGGAAAGGGGCTATTATGAAACGTCTGTTGTTGATATTACGCAACGAGCGGGTGTTTCACAAGGAACATTTTATAATTATTTTCCAACGAAGTATGCGATTTTTGAAGAGTTAGTCATGCAGTTGAGTAGAGATGTGCGGTTTGAAATCAAAAAGGCGATCGTCGCTGCCGAAAATCATGAAGATGCCCAACGAATTGGCTTTCAAACATTTTTCTTATGGGTGAAAAATCATCACAATCTATACAGCATCATCCAACAAGCGCTTCTTGTTGATGTAAAATTGTACCGCTATTACTATGATCGATTAGCGAATGGGTATATGAAAGCGCTCTCGAAAGCGATGAAGGACGGGGAGTTTAAAGCTTTGAATCAAGAGGCGATTACTTATTGCTTAATGGGGATTGGACAGTTTTTAGGGATGAGATGGGTGTATTGGGAAGAAGAGTCCGTACCTAATGACGTGTTCGAAAGCGCGATGGATATGGTGTTTTATGGTTTAAAGCAATAAACCATTAAAGGAGATGAAGAAAGGATGGAGCAAATTTCTACATGGATTGAAAAACGAGCGATGATAAATCCACATCGACTGGCGCTAGTGGATCAAAGGCGCCGGCTCACTTATTTTGAGATGAATAACGAAATGAACCGATGGACCTATTATTTGCGAAAAATAAAAGCGCTTCAACAAGGCGATCGAGTTGGATTGTATCTCAATAATCGAATAGATTATGTGTTATTGCTGTTTGCCATTGCTAAAATTGGGGCGATCGCTGTTCCGCTGAATACGCGCCTTACTTCTGAAGAACTATCGTATCAAATGGTAGACAGCGAAATGAGTATATTAATCTATGAACATGAGTTTCATAGGACAGTCGCAACATTAAAAAACGAACATCCACAAGTTACCACTCAATCGATTGAATCTATCACTTTACCACCACTTCAAGAAGTCTACACTTCACATGATTTTCCAATCATCGATGCTTCCACACCTTATATTATTTGTTATACATCTGGTACGACAGGTCGTCCGAAAGGCGCCGTTTTAACACAAGAAAATATGTTTTGGAATGCGGTCAATAATTGCACGAGTATTGACATCCATTCAATGGATCGCACGCTTGTCTTACTGCCATTTTTCCATATTGGAGGAATTGGGTTGTTTGCTTTTCCAACATTTTTTGCCGGCGGAACGGTAGCCATATTAGGCAAATTCGATCCGGGCGAGGCGTTAAATATGATCCAACGTGAACAGATTTCCGTCATTATGGGAGTTCCGACCATTTTTGATGTGATCCGAAAACATGAGGACTTTTTCCAGACAACTTTAAGCTCCGTTCGTATTTTTTGCAGTGGAGGGGCCCCTTGTCCGAAAGAGCTGATTGAGTTTTATTTACAGCAAGGACTTCCTTTTTATCAAGGCTATGGCTTAACAGAAACATCACCCACCGTATTTATGCTCGCAAAAGAAGATTACAAGCGAAAAATCGGTTCGGTAGGCAAGCCTGTTTTGTACACGGATATTAACATTGTAGATGAAAATCATTGTCCAGTAGCGGTCGGTGAAATTGGAGAATTGGTCGTTAAAGGACCTAACGTGATCAAGGAATATTGGCGATTGCCTGCCGAAACGAAGCAATCGATAAAAGATGGCTGGTTTCATACTGGAGACTATGTGAAGGCAGATGAAGAAGGCTTTATCTATATTATCGGTCGCAAAAAAGAGATGATCATTTCCGGTGGAGAAAATGTGTACCCGCTTGAAATTGAACAAGCGTTGCGAGAAGAAGTAGCGATTGATGAAGTAGCTGTCATTGGTGTTTCAGATGAGAAGTGGGGAGAGGTTCCCTTTGCTTTTCTCGTCGTAAAAGAAAACCATTCAATCACAGAGGAACAGTTAAAGCACGCTTGTTTAAGTAAACTAGCAAAGTATAAAATTCCTAAATCATTTGTCGTTCTATCTAAACTACCAAAAAATGCAGCAGGAAAAATAGATAAAAAGCAATTAAAAGCTTTGTTAACAAAAGAAAGTATGTTGAAAGGAGAATGATCATGATCGGTATTGCATCTACAGCTATTTATACACCAGAACATGCTGAAACAGCTACTGATTTAGCAAGGAAAGCAAGCATTTCAGAAGAGGTGGTCATAGGAAAATTTGGTCTGCGTAAAAAACATGTCGCTCTAGAGAATGAACATGTATCGGATTTGGCGATTAAAGCAGGAATGAAAATTCTAAAAGAAGTAGATCCGGAGGAAATTGATGTCGTGATCTATTTTGGTAGTCCTCATAAAGATTATTATGTTTGGTCTGTCGCCACTAAAATTCAACATGAGCTTAGGTGCAAAAATGCCTATGCGTTTGAGCTAATGAATGTAAGTTCCTGCTTCCCCATTGCTTTAAAAGTAGCGAAAGATATGTTGAAATCCGATGAAACTATTCAAAACATTCTGTTGGTGGGTGGCTGTAAGGAGTCGCAAATTATTGATTATGAAAATCCACGTTCGCGTTTTATGTTCAACTTTGCCGATGGAGGAGCGGCAGCTTTAGTTTCAAGAACCTTTTTAAAGAGTACGATCTTATCATCAGCTATCATCACAGACGGGTCATTCCATGATGATGTCAAAATTCCAGCTGGAGGGTCTGTGCTAGTTCCAAGTGTGGAAACAGTAGCTGAGCGTCAACATTATATTGATGTAAAAGACCCGTTCAGTATGAAGGAGCGGCTAGATCCCGTGTCTATCCCAAACTTTGTGTCGGTCGTTGAACAAGCTTTAGATCGAAGCGGTTATTCTGTGGAAGATATTGCGATGCTTTTACCGCTTCATACGAAACGCTCAATGTTTCAAGAGTTGTTGACCGCTTTACGGTTAAAGGATCACCAAGCTCTTTATTTAGAAGATTATGGCCATATGTCTGCTTTAGATCCTTGTTTTGGCTTGCACCTAGCAGAGAAAAGAGGGCTTTTGAGCAAGGGTGATCTAATTGTCGCTGTAAGTGCGGGAACTGGATATACATGGGCGGCGACGGTTTTGCAATGGCAAGGGGATGTCTAAATAGTCCGTGTGTTGCTAAACAGCACCTTCCGCATTTCGGTGATGTCCAGCTCCAGGCGCTAGCGACTAGTGAACTTCCACGCTCCTCCTTGCGATAAGTCAACATCGACTCACTAGCGTTCATCGTGTTTCCTTTATCTCGATCGGATCGTTCCAGTTCATACGTCGCAGAACAGCGCCTTCCGCTTTTCGGTGTAACTCATTTGTAACTTGTTTTATTTATGATAGGTGTACAGAGGGGATTTTATTTTGAATAGGCAAAAGGGGGAAGAGAAATGAAGAGGGTCACGCGTCATACGTTGTTTTTATTAATGGTTGCCTTTGTTATGGCTTTTGCTAGTGGTTGTACGTCTAGTGATACGAACAGCGGTGGGGACAGCAGTGGAGGAAAGAGTGATAAACCAATTAAAGTTGGGGTGTTGGCTTCATTAACGGGTGGACTTGAGGCGTATGGAAAGCAGACGGTGAATGGGTTTGAGCTTGGTTTAGATTATGCCACGGGCGGCAAGCAAGAAGTAGCTGGAAGAAAAATCGAATTTATCGTTGAAGATACGGAAACAAAGCCGGAAGTAGCGGTTCAAAAGGCAACGAAATTATTAGAGGAAGATGAAGTGGACTTTTTAGTTGGATCATCAAGCTCAGGAGATACATTAGCCGTTTTACCGTTAGCTGAGGAGTATGAAAAAATTATGATCGTTGAGCCTGCGGTAGCTGATAGCATTACAGGTTCCGAATTCAATCCTTATATTTTTAGAACAGCACGTAACTCATCTCAAGACGCAATTGCTGGGGCAGCTGCGATTGCCAAAAAAGGTGTGAAAATTGCTACTCTAGCACCTGATTATTCCTTCGGTCGTGATGGGATTAAAGCGTTTAAAGAGGCGGCGACAAAGCTAGGAGCTGAAATTGTTCACGAGGAGTATGCGGATCAAAAGGCAACAGATTTCACTTCTAACATTCAGAAAATCATTGATGCCAAGCCTGATTACTTATTTGTTGTGTGGGCAGGGGCGAACTCTCCTTGGAATCAAATTGCTGACATGAAGCTGCAAGAAAAAGGTATCAAAATTTCAACAGGTGCGCCAGATATCGCCGCTTTATCTTTAATGAAGCCATTAATCGGTATGGAAGGGTTTACTGTTTATTATCACGAGCTTCCAGACAATGAGGTGAATACGTGGCTCGTTGAAGAACACAAGAAGCGTTTTGATGGCCAAGTACCAGACTTATTTACACCTGGTGGAATGACTTCTGCGATGGCGATTGTTGAGGCGGTAAAACAGACAGATGGTGATACAGATGGACAAACTCTCATCGACGCAATGGAAGGGATGAGCTTCGAGTCTCCGAAAGGGAAAATGACGTTCCGCCCGGAGGATCATCAAGCATTGCAAACTTTGTATGCTATCAAACTTGAGGAGAAAAAGGGAGTAGATTACCCTGTGCCGGTTTTGATTAGAGAATTAACACCGGAAGAAACAGCTCCTCCGATTTTAAATAAATAATCTTCATGTGGGCTGTCTCAATTATATGTATGAGACAGCCTGCTCTAAATTGAACACATTGGTGGTGAATAGGATGAACGCACTCATTGAAACGAAGGATGTCAGTATTCATTTTGGTGGTCATACGGCGGTCGATGCTGTGACCTTTGAAATGCCAGAGCATCATTTTAAATCGATTATTGGTCCGAATGGGGCTGGAAAAACGACTTTTTTTAACTTGCTTAGCGGTCAATTGATGCCTAGTAGCGGCCAAATTTATTTTCGAGGAAAAGATATCACGAGCTTATCTCCAACTGAGAGAACAAGAACCGGAATTGGACGATCCTTTCAAATTACAAATGTTTTTCCAAATTTAACGGTATTAGAAAATGTTCGCTTAGCTGTTCAGTCGCAGCTAGGGGTACGTTATCAAATGCTCATTCATTCGAAAAAGTATAAAGAGATGACAGAAAAAGCACTCCAATGGCTAGAACTCGTTCTGTTAGTAGACAAAAAAGATGCATTAGCTGTTAACTTAGCACATGGGGAAAAGCGAAAGTTAGAAATTGCGATGCTTTTAGCGCTAGAAACGGATGTTTTACTTTTAGATGAACCGACAGCTGGTATGTCACTTGAAGAGGTGCCAGCGATATTAGAAACGGTGAAAAAGATTAAAGACAAGGGAGATCGAACGATTATTTTAATCGAGCACAAAATGGATATGATTATGGATTTATCTGATTCGATTATGGTGCTGTTTAACGGGCGGTTACTTGCTGATGATACGCCGGAAGCGATTATGAAAAATGAAACTGTGCAAACAGCATATTTAGGAGGTTTATATGAATGAGCACACTTTTACAAGTGGATCAAATTGAAACGTATATTGACCAATTTCACATATTGCAAGGTGTTTCCTTTAATGTTAAGCAGGGTGAGGTGACGGTTTTACTCGGACGAAATGGAGCTGGGAAAACGACGACGTTGCGAACGATTATGGGCTTAAATCCGGCAGCGACAGGAAAGATTCTTTTTAAAGGTCAGGAAATTCAACAGCTACCTACGTATACGATTGCTTTAAATGGAATTGGCTACGTTCCAGAGGATCAGGGGATTTTTTATGATTTAACGGTTGAGGAAAATATGAAGGTGGCTATGAGAAAAGAAAATGATGCCACAAAGGAACGACTCGAATGGATATTAGCGTTGTTTCCAGATTTGAAAAAGTTTTGGCATAAGCCGGGTGGATTGTTAAGTGGAGGGCAAAAACAAATGCTCTCGATTGCGCGAGCGTACGTTAATGAAAATGACTTGCTTTTGATTGATGAGCCGAGCAAAGGGCTTGCTCCAATTGTTGTTGAGAAGGTGATGGAGTCGATTATGCAAATGAAAGAGAAAACGACGATCGTGCTTGTGGAGCAAAACTTCTACATGGCGAGTACGATTGGAGACCGTTTTTATATTGTGGATGACGGGAAAACTGTGACCGATGGTGCAATGAAGGAATTGAAAGAAGATGAACAGCTTCGAAGAAAATATTTGGGAATTGCTTGAAGAAGGGAGGTTATTTCCGTGGATGTGTTAATGAACCTTGTTTTAAATGGACTAGCGACTGGGATGCTCATTTTTTTACTGGCTGCTGGGTTAACGCTGATCTTTGGATTAATGGATGTATTGAATTTCGCTCACGGTGGCTTATTTGCTTGGGGAGCTTATAGCGGTGTTTGGTTTTACTCTGTGACGGGAAGTTTTTTTATCGGAATTATTGGTGCGATTATTACGGGGTGTTTATTAGGACTAATGACGGAAAAGTGGATTATTAAGCCGGTTTATGGGAATCATGTACAGCAAATTTTAATTACACTTGGCCTTATGCTCGTATTATCAGAAATGCTGAAAGTCGTTTGGGGACCGAATCAAATTTCAGCCGCGCCTCCCGATTATTTAACAGGAAGCTGGGAAGTGGCTGGGATTACGATCATTAAATATCGTGCGTTTATTATTTTGATTGGCTTTCTTGTCTTTTTCCTCGTTCAATACGTATTGAAAAATACAAAAATTGGTCTTGTTGTTCGAGCAGGAGTGATGGATAAGGAGATGATCCAAGCACTAGGGATTAATATTCAGAAGGTGTTTATGCTTGTATTTATGGTTGGGGCTGGAATGGCGGCACTTGGTGGAGTGCTGTTTGGTCCATATTCTGGCGTGATTCATGCCGGAATGGGAATGGAATTTGCGATTCTAGCGTTTATCGTGGTCGTCATAGGTGGGATGGGAAGCTTTAGTGGTTCATTATTTGCAGCGATTTTAGTCGGTTTATCGGGCTCATTAATGGCTTATTATGTACCGGATTTAGCGTTAGCGGCCAACATGCTATTAATGGCAGTTGTGTTAGTGTTTCGACCGCAAGGATTATTTGGGGCGAAGGGGTGAAATTTGTGACTTGGTATCAACAAAACAAACAGACGGTGTTGTACTCGATCATTGCAGCGTTTCTCCTTTTATTACCGTTTATTTATGATTCGCGCAGCATGTTAATTTTGTTTACACAAATCTTTATCTTTGCCATTTTTGCGATGAGCTATGATATTCTTCTGGGCTATACCGGAATTGTTTCTTTCGGTCATGCGATGTTTTTTGGAATCGGTGCTTACACGATGGGAATCTTTATGAAGCAATTTGAACCGACTCCCTTTTATTTTTTATTAGCGGTACTTGTCACGATTTTATTTACTGGGTTACTAAGTTATATCGTTGGCTTATTGACATTGCGATTGAAAAGTCATTTCTATGCGATGCTCACGTTAGCTCTTTCTGGTTTATTTCTCGTATTAGCGGAAAAATGGCGGACGTTGACTTTTGGGAATGATGGGTTTACGTTTCGTGTGCCGGATTTCGCCAAGGATCGTACCGATTTCTATCTCATCTGTTTAGTCACTATGATCGTTGTGTTTGTCTTGTTACAGCGATTTACTCATTCACCATTAGGGAAAGTATGGCAAGCGATTCGGGAAAATGAGCAGCGAACAGAGTCACTCGGTTATCAAGTGCTTCATTATAAAATTATTGCCTCGGTTGTCGCTGGAGTCGTTGCGGGTTTAGCAGGTAGTTTATACTCGGTGTCGTTGCGATTTGTGAATACGAGTGTGTTTGCGATGGATGTGACCTTGGACGCTCTATTAATTACGATCATTGGTGGTGTAGGAACACTAGTTGGAGCCATTATTGGGGCTGGATTGATTGAGTTTGCTCATCATTGGTTAACGGAACTTGCGAAAGTGCATTGGATTTTCGAACGATGGATTATCTTCTTTGGGATTATTTATATTTTAGCCGTTATGTTCTTTCCGCAAGGCATTGTTGGCACATTCTCGAAATTAAGAAGTAAGCGGAAGAGCAAGTTGCAAGACACTCCTCAACAGAAAAAAGATATAGCTAGCTAAAACATCGTCATATATCTGCTGAAACCGACAATTAGTGGAAAATAGCTGGCGATATAAGCAGGAATTTTAGTTTGTATCGTGGAAGAGAAGAAAGGAAGAGTTAGAATAAATTCCTAGTTTTTGACGAATGAACGTATGAGGGGTGTAAAAACATTTCAATAAGGGAAAAGGGGAATAAATATGACAACTGTTGCATTAAATAAAGTAACATTAGCTAATGGGGAAACATTGTCGTATCGAGAACGCCACGGTGGAAGTGAATCATTATTGCTAATTCATGGAAATATGACTTCTTCTAAACATTGGGATATGCTCATTGATCATTTGGACAAGCAGTATAAGGTATATGCTGTTGACTTACGGGGGTTTGGAGGGTCAACTTATCATGAGCCGATTCGGTCGATTAAAGATTTTTCTGATGATGTGAAACAGTTTGTTGATGAAATTGGGTTGGAAAACTTCGCTATTATCGGTTGGTCTACGGGTGGAGCTGTCGCTATGCAGTTCGTTGCAGATCATCCAGGGCTATGTGACCAGCTTATCTTATTGGCCTCTGCTTCTACTAGAGGTTATCCGTTTTTTGGATCGACTCCAGAAGGGTTACCGGATGTATCGAATCGTTTAACCACATATGAAGAGATAAAAGCAGATCCTACAAAAACGATTATGATTCAAAAAGCTTATGATATGAATAATCGAGAGCTACTTAAAGGACTTTGGAACATGTTAATTTATACAGAGAAGCAGCCTGAGCCGGCTCAGTTTGAGGCATACGTAGATGATATGCTTACTCAGCGAAATTTAGCCGAAGTATATCATGCATTGAATACGTTTAATATTAGTAAAGCTTACAACGGAGCGGTGGATGGAACGAATCAAGCGAAGGACATTACGATTCCAGTTTTAGTGCTGCGTGGTGATCGAGATTTTGTTATTACGGCAGAAATGACATCGGAAATCATCGAGGATTTAAGCGATCATATTGAATTTGTTGAACTAACGGACTGTGGTCATTCTCCACTTGTTGATGATCTGGAACAGTTGAATTCAGAAATCACTAAATTTTTAGAGAAATGAGGAACGAAGAATGAGATTAAAAGGCAAGGTTGCGATTATTACGGGGGCAGCTAATGGGATCGGTCTTGCGGCGGCAGAGCTTTTTGCTAAACAAGGAGCAAAGGTTGTTATTGCTGATTTTGATGAGGAGCTAGGCGCCAAACGTGTTCAAGAGTTGACTGAAAAAGGCTATGATGTTGCTTTCTCAAAGGTGAATGTCGTTGATCGTGATAGTGTCGATGCAATGGTTGAGTTAACAATAGACCGCTATGGTCATATTGATATTTTAGTCAATAACGCTGGTATTACACGAGACGGAATGCTTTGGAAATTGTCAGTGGATGATTTTCAACGGGTGCTAGATGTGAATTTAAAAGGGGTATTTAATTGCACTCAATCCGTGATCCCTCATATGATTTCACAAGGGAGCGGAAAGGTAATTAACACCTCGTCTGTCTCAGGTGTCTATGGAAATGTCGGACAGACGAACTATGCGGCAGCTAAAGCTGGTGTGGTCGGTATGACAAAATCATGGGCGAAGGAACTTGGACGAAAAGGAATCAATGTCAATGCAGTCGCTCCCGGCTTTGTCGAAACTTCCATGGTAGCAACTGTACCTGAGAAAATTTTAGATCAGCTAAAAACAACGATTCCACTCGGTCGCTTAGGAAGTCCAAATGATGTGGCTAACGCGTATTTATTCCTCGCCTCTGACGAATCTAACTATGTGAATGGAATCACGCTTCATGTAGATGGCGGGATTATGATGTAACTATCCCGCGTTAACTGGCTGTAAGATTCCCACCTCAACAGCCCGTAAACGCCCGATCCGTTCGGGCCTGCACGATGCAGGTTACAAAGGCGTTGCAACAGGACGTTGCGACTTTAGCCTTTGTTCCTCTTTTCATCAGTGGGGGATGAAGAAAACCCCCACTGATTGAAGTTTCACTTTATATATTTGTTCAAAAAGAGCAGAGGAGAAATCCTCTGTTTTTTTGTAACTATGTTGTAACTCCTAAACAGTATGATCAATACATAGGATGGAGAAATGAAAGAACGGATGACATTTATGCTGGAAGTGAGGGGGAGTAATGTGAAATGGGAATTAGACTGGCTTGAAAATAGGACGCGACTAACACCGTGGAAAACAGCAGTGATTGATGCAGGACTTCAGCAAAGGTGGAATTATCAACAAATCAATCGGCGAGCGCAAGCTTTAGCTTGTTTTTTATTAGAAAAAAAGGTGGAGAAGGGAGATCGTGTCGCCTTAATCTCACCTAATCATATTAGTTATTTTGATTTCATGTTTGCATGTGCTAAAATCGGGGCGATTTTTGT
The DNA here is from genome assembly GCA_002261155.1 of Bacillaceae bacterium SAS-127. Classification (GTDB taxonomy): domain Bacteria; phylum Bacillota; class Bacilli; order Bacillales; family Domibacillaceae; genus Bacillus_CE. The sequence continues at coordinate 20,231 of NKXN01000030.1, forward strand.
TCCGATCAATTGGCGCTTATCTATTCAAGAAGTGAAGTATATTTTAGCGGATTGCTCGCCAAAATTAGTTGGTTACCATGATGGATTTAAAGAAATGATGGATGCGCTTTCGTTTCAGCAAGAACACTATTTTTGCGTTTCATCATTTGAATATGAAGTAGGAATGAACCAAGAAAGTGAACCATTTGTGTTGACTGTTGCGATCGAACAGGAAGATCCGCTAATGATGATCTATACAGGTGGAACAACAGGGAAGCCAAAAGGAGTTGTCTTGTCTCATCGGGCGATTTTATGGAACGGATTGAACACAGCTGTTAGCTGGAATTTAACGGCAGATGATACGACACTCACGTATTTACCGATGTTTCATACAGGAGGACTGAATGCCTTAACAACACCATTATTAATGCTAGGTGGTACCGTCGTCATCGGTCGTCAGTTTGATCCACTTGAGGCGATGGAAGCATTAAATCAATATCATTGTACGATTGCGCTATTCGTGCCAACGATGTACCAAATGATGATTCAGGAGCCGGTATTTGATGAAAGCTCGTTTCCATCGATGAAGGTGTTTTTATCTGGAGGAGCTCCTTGCCCATTAAGCGTGTACGAAGCATTTATAAATAAAGGGGTGGCTTTCAAAGAAGGGTATGGGTTGACAGAAGCGGGGCCGAATAACTTTTATATTGATCCAGAAGAAGCGAAATTGTATCGTGGTTCAGTCGGCAAGTCGATGCTCTTTAATCAAATTAAGCTGTTAAAAGAAGATGGAACAGAAGCGGCTGTAGGCGAGGTTGGGGAGTTGTTAATTCAAGGAAAGCATACGTTTTCTGCTTATTGGAATAATCACGCAGCGACAGCTGAAATATGGCAAGATAATTGGTTACACACCGGTGATTTGGCGAGAATCAATGAAGCGGGCTATTGCTTTATCGTTGGTCGAAAGAAAGAAATGATCATTTCAGGCGGAGAAAATATTTATCCGCTTGAAGTTGAGCAATGTCTGCTGCAATTTCAAGCGATTGAAGAAGCAGCTGTGATCGGATTACCAGATGAGAAGTGGGGAGAAAAAGTCGTTGCTTTCATCGTCACATCTAACAAGCAGTCCATCTCTGAAGCAGAAATGAAGCATCATTGCCAACAAGCTTTGGCGAAATATAAAATCCCTAAACAATTTACGTTCATCGAAGAACTTCCGAAAACGCATGTTGGAAAAATCGATAAGAAGATGTTAGTCGAGATTGGAAAGGGGTCTGTTAACATTTAAGCAATTTATGAACTTCTCTCCTCCTTCAACTAGCTACTCTTGAAGGAGGAGAGAAGTTTTAATTTAGAACAACAGCAGGGGATTCAATAGCAGGGTTTTTCGAAAAATAATCACGCCGTCACGGGCAATTTGTTTTTTTAATTCTTCATTTAATTGATCAGTAAATACAATGTCACAAGAATATATGCCAATGATTTCATCAATGTCTTCTGTTATTGCCCCTTTTGAACCTCTATTGACTTGAATACATAAATCAATATCCGAATGAATAGTTGCTGTATGCGTGGCGCGGGAACCAAATAAGATCACAGTTTCTATTTCTTGTTTATGATTAAAGTAGTTTATTAACGATGCATATGTTTTTTCATGAATACCATACATTTACATCACTTGCCTTTCAAGCTTTTCGAGTAGTTGTTCAATGGCCTCCATATATTTTTCTACAATGTTATTTTTTATCTTTTCATAATCATCTTCATTATAAATGTGAGCAGTAGCGTTTCTTGATAATAAAATTTCATTCCATATGGCAATATCCTCAATGAAACCTTCTTTGAAAGCTTGTTTATAACAACCACGAGGGTTATTAATTTCTAACCCAGATGATTTGAAAATTTTTGAAAGCAGTTTCCAAAGTAGATCTTCTAACATTTCATACTTTTTAATAATGGAGTCACGATAGACTTCCTTTGTTAATTCGTCTGGTTGTTCTATATTTTCCATGGCTTGAATTACATTTTTTAAGTGCATGAACATACGAACGGCATATTGGTAGGATAGTCGAATTGACTCTTCATATTTTTGATGAAAATCGTTCATTCATCTCCCTCACCTTCTGTTTTTTTTATTTTATCATTAAATCGTAGTGAGATGTTCGAAGTAATAAGAAAAATGGGAAGCTCACTGCCCCCCATTTTCCTTATTCATCATGAATGTTTTTCCCTGCTTCGCCTTCTTTTTCAAATCGAGTCGCGCCTCCGTAATGCAAAGCTTGATCTCGATCGGATTCCACTTGCCGTTTGTTTTTAAGCTTTTTTTCTTGTCGATCTTTTCCCATGTCGATCACCTCTATTTTTAAGCTTTCCTGTATCAGTGATTTCATACATCGAATTCCCTTCTTTCGGACATGCTAAAAGAGTAACCTTGAAAAGGAGTGAATAATGTGGGGCAAAATCACCTCTTTAAACCAGGACAAAAAGCGCCGAATAATGGAGCTTATGTAGAGATTGGTGAAACGGGAAGCACGGTCAACAAACCGAAGAAAGTGAAGCTTGAGGCAGGCGATAGATTTCCGGAGACGACTAATCGCGATCGAGTGTGGATGTATCAGCGCAAACCTTAATCAACTTGGAGGTGATTATATGAGAAATAAAGCAAAGGATTTTCCGGTCAAAAGCATGAAAGGGGAAGCTGGAGAAGCGCGAGCAAAATCTAACAATGCTTCCAAACGACCAAATGGCACGATTAATACAGACCCGCAAGATCGGATGATGGCGGCCAATCAAACGACTGGGGAAGAAACTTAAACAATAAAGAAGGGACTTGTGCATGTAAGCTGCAAGTTCCTTTTTTTGTTAGGGGCTATGCTATACTGAAGGAGAAGATTTTGTTAAGGGAAAAGGGAGGATGAAACGATGAATAAAGCCGCACAAACGTATTGGGATACATATTGGAAAGGCAGAAATAAGCCGCAATCGGTTACATCTTGGCAGTTTGGTGCTAGTCCAGATGAACTTGCTCAATTAGTGATAGATGGGATTAAAACAGCGACTTGCTCAGCACATGTGTTTTATGAGTTAGAAAATGAGCCATTACCGACTATTGAAGATTATAGTGTGATTTTGAATAGTGTAGACGAACCTGTTGCCATCATTAAAACGACAGATGTGTCATTGATGCCGATGAATGAAGTACCAGAAGAGTTTGCGATCGCAGAAGGAGAAGGGGATCGAACGTATCATTATTGGAGAACTGTTCATGAGGAATTTTTCACAGAAGAGCTACGAAAAGTGGACCTTGAATTTTCCGATGATTTATTGCTAGTATGTGAACGTTTTGAAGTAGTAGATGTGAAGAAATAATATGAATGTAGACAGGGAGGGCTCACAATGCCTGAGTGGATACTACTTTTGTTAGCTATGCCTGTAGTGGGTGTGGTTGGATATACATCACTTGACCGTTGGATGGGGAGACTCGATTCGAAAGTGGAAATCAAAACGGCGATAGCTGAATTAAATCAAGTAAAAGAATGCGGAAAATGTGGCCGATTCAGCCGTGATTATCAACGACAGCTTGCTCGTTCCGATTTTTTGCTAAAAGGAAAGTTATTGAAGCAAACTGGTAGTATTTTTGCTGTTGAACTATGTCCTCATTGTCAACAAGAAGCTGTTTTTCAACCTATTCCTCATACTTTTACATTCCACGATCATCATTTAGATTGTTTACCGTTAGAAGTAACAGAATATGCTGAGCATCAAAGGCAGATAGAAGAGTGTGAGCAGCTTTTGTATGTGAGTAAAGTGAATGAAGCTTTTAAAAGGCGGTTAGTAGAAGGTGAATAGGCGACCAATAAACCTCTTGGCATATGAGGTTTATTTTTTTTGTTATTGTAATGAGAGGATATTTTGGAATAATCACTCAATTATTCTCAAAAATAGATTAATTTCATGCAAACAATATATTGTTCAGATTGACTAAGATCGCATACAATGGTTCACAAGAGGAATAATTCGAATTTTCTTAAAAAACCGCAATTATTTTAGAAAGGGTGATACGATGAAATCAAATAACCTTCCACTAAAACAAGGACTTTACGATCCAACCTTTGAACATGATGCTTGCGGGATTGGATTCGTTGCAAATATAAAGGGAAAATCTTCTCGTGAAATTGTTAAGCAAGCCACAATAATGCTTTGTCGATTAGAGCATCGTGGCGGACAGGGCAGTGATCCAGCTACAGGTGATGGTGCAGGGATTATGGTACAGTTGCCACATCAATTTTTTCAACTAACTTGTTCAGACTTTCACATACCTAAAGTTGGTCAGTATGGCGTAGGGATGTTATTTTTACCACAAGATGTTGAGAATCGAATGAAATGTGAAGAACTGTTCAATCAAATCATTGCAGAAGAAGGGCAAAAGCTATTAGGTTGGCGGACGGTCCCAGTAGATGATACGAATATTGGGGAGACAGGTAGAGTTAGTCAGCCATTTATTCGCCAAGTGTTCATTGAGAAATCGGCTGAACTTGCTGATGAACGATCATTTGAACGTAAGCTCTATGTCATTCGTAAGCGAATGGAGTTGGCTGTTGAAGAACAACATCTTGCTGGAGAAAAAACTTTTTATGTAGCTAGCCTTTCCACTCGAACGATTGTATATAAAGGAATGCTAACACCTGATCAGCTAGATACGTATTATCTCGATTTACAACATCCTTCCTTTGAATCGGCGATGGCACTTGTTCATTCGCGTTTCAGTACAAATACTTTTCCGAGCTGGGAACGAGCGCACCCGAATCGATATATGATTCACAATGGCGAAATCAATACGTTAAAAGGTAACGTTAATTGGATGAAAGCGCGTGAGCAATTATTGGCATCGGACTTATTCAGAGACGATATGAAAAAAATCGTGCCAATCATTGATACGAACGGCAGTGATTCATCGATGTTTGATAATTGTTTAGAGTTTTTAACGTTATCTGGACGGTCGTTACCTCATGCGGCGATGATGATGATTCCAGAGCCTTGGGATAAAAATCCACTAATGAATGAGTCATTACGGGCTTTTTACGAGTATCACAGTTACTTCATGGAGCCTTGGGACGGACCGGCAGCGGTGGCATTTACCGATGGTCGTCAGATTGGGGCGATGCTTGATCGAAACGGGCTACGGCCAGCTAGATATTATGTAACGACCGATGGTACGATTATTTTTTCATCAGAAGTGGGCGTGTTAGATGTTCCTGCTGAAGACGTGTTAGTGAAGCGGAGATTAAGCCCGGGGGAAATGTTGCTAGTTGATTTAAGTGAAGGACGAATTGTACCAAATGAAGAGCTAAAAAGTAAAATGGCTAACGAAAAACCATATCAACAATGGTTAAAGGAAGGAATCATTTCGATTGATTCAGTTGAGCAAGAAGAACAAGTGGATGACTTCCGATTCCCTTTGTCGATGTATCAACAAGCATTTGGCTATACGTATGAAGAATTGACAAAGCAACTAGCACCGATGGTTACAGAAGGAAAAGATCCGCTCGGTTCGATGGGAAATGATACACCACTCGCTGTGCTTTCGAACAAACCTCAGCTTTTATACAATTATTTCAAACAACAGTTTGCTCAAGTGACGAATCCTCCGATTGATGCGATCCGTGAAGAGTTTGTCACGTCGACGATTACGATGCTAGGGGCGGAGGGGAATTTGCTTCATCCAGACGAAAAAAGCTGCCGCCGCATTCGCCTAGAGACACCGATTTGTTCAGATGCTCAGTTAACAAGTATTCGTCAACAGGCAGAGTTCCAAGCTCAAACGATTACGATGCTGTTTGAAGCTAAAAATGGGGAACAGTCATTAGATGCAGCTATGCAACACCTGTTTCATTCTGTCGATCAAGCTATTGACGCTGGCGTAAGCTTAATTATTTTGTCTGACCGTCAAATGAGCGAAGAGTTAGCCCCTATTCCTACTTTATTAGCGGTGAGTGGATTGCATCATCATCTCGTTCGTCAAGGAACAAGAACGAAGGCTAGTATTATAGTAGAAACAGGTGAAGCGCGTGATATTCATCAATTTTGTACGCTGATTGGCTATGGAGCGGATGCGATTCATCCGTATCTTGCCTTCGCTAGTACTAATAAGATGATTGAAAATGAACAGATCAAACAGATCTCTTACGCAGAAGCAGTGGAAAAATATATGGATGCAGCGACGAGCGGCATTGTTAAAGTAATGTCTAAAATGGGGATTTCCACGATCCAAAGCTATCGAGGAGCGCAAATTTTTGAAGCGATTGGTATTGGTCAAACAGTGATTGATCGTTATTTTACCGGAACAGCTTCGCAAATTGGGGGCATTTCCTTAGAGACGATTGCGAAAGAAACGTTGGTGCGTCATCGTCAAGCTTTCCACTCTCAAGATCAATCACTTGAATCAGGAAGCGATTTTCAATGGAGACAAGATGGAGAATTTCATGCTTTTCGTCCAACGACGATCCATACGCTCCAGCAAGCTTGTCGAACGAATAATTATGATCTGTATAAAAAATACGCTGAAATGGCGAATGAAGAGCAGCTCATCTTTTTAAGAGGACTGTTTGGTTTTAAAGAGACACAAGCGATTCCCGTTGAAGAAGTAGAATCGGTCGAAGCGATTTGTCGCCGCTTTAAAACTGGGGCGATGTCATACGGCTCATTAAGCCAAGAGGCCCATGAAACGCTGGCGATTGCGATGAATCGCATCGGTGGAAAGAGCAATAGTGGAGAAGGAGGAGAACATCCAGACCGCTATTTACCTGATGAAAATGGAGATTTGCGCCGCAGTGCGATTAAGCAAGTAGCGTCTGGTCGTTTCGGTGTATCGAGCCAGTATTTAGTTCATGCAACAGAAATTCAAATTAAAATGGCGCAAGGAGCTAAGCCAGGGGAAGGCGGACAGCTACCAGGAGAAAAAGTGTATCCATGGATTGCGGAAGTACGCGGGTCCACACCAGGTGTCGGTTTAATTTCACCACCGCCGCATCATGATATTTACTCGATTGAAGATCTTGCTCAACTCATCCATGATTTGAAAAATGCGAACCCAGCCGCGAGAATTAGCGTCAAGCTTGTGGCAAAAGCTGGTGTGGGAACGATTGCCGCTGGAGTCGCTAAAGGGCTTGCTGATGTGATTTTAATTAGCGGATATGAAGGGGGAACAGGTGCCTCCCCAAGAACAAGTATTAAACATGCGGGGATTCCGTGGGAGCTCGGCCTTGCTGAAACGCATCAAACGTTGATGTTGAATGATCTTCGAAGTCGAGTAGTTTTAGAAGCGGATGGTAAACTGATGACCGGACGTGATGTCGTCGTGGCGACTTTACTAGGAGCAGAGGAATATGGTTTTGCAACGGCTCCACTCGTCGTATTAGGCTGTGTACTAATGAGAGTTTGTCATTTGAATACTTGCCCTGTCGGTGTAGCGACACAAAATCCAGACCTCCGGAAAAAATTTATCGGGACAGCTGAGCACGTGGAGAATTTTATGAGATTTATCGCTCAAGATGTCCGAGAAATCATGGCGACCTTAGGATTCCGGAAGATTGATGAAATGGTCGGGCGCACAGATACATTGGTCGTAAATGACAAGATCAAAGCGTATTGGAAAGCGAAAGAATTAGATCTTTCCTCACTACTTTATCAACCAACTCCCTCTAAAGAAGTCAGAATGTTCTGTCAAGAAAAACAAAATCATCGTTTAGATCAATCACTTGATGAAACAGAAATTTTATCTGTTTGTCAGCCAGCTATTGAGAGGAAACAATCGGTGCAAGCCAGTTTTGCGATTCAAAATGTGCATCGCACAGTTGGAACTATTTTAGGCAGTGAAATAACGAAAAGATACGGTCAAGAAGGGCTCGCTGAAGATACGATCCAGTTAACATTCATAGGGTCGGCTGGGCAAAGCTTTGCTTCTTTTTTACCGAAAGGCGTCACGATGTCGCTTCAAGGAGATGCGAATGATTATGTCGGTAAAGGGTTGTCAGGAGGAAAAGTGATTGTGAACCCAGCTGAAAAATCTACCTATCTGCCTGAAGAAAATAGCATTATCGGTAATGTCGCTTTTTACGGAGCGACAGCTGGCGAAGCGTATATTCATGGTCTGGCAGGTGAGCGTTTCTGTGTTAGAAATAGCGGTGTGCAGGCGGTTGTCGAAGGAATTGGTGATCATGGCTGCGAGTATATGACAGGTGGGCGTGTCGTGGTGCTTGGAGCAGTTGGTAACAATTTTGCGGCGGGGATGTCTGGTGGAGTGGCATATGTATTTATTCAAGGAACAGACGATTTTCAGCGACGGTGCAACCAGCAAATGGTGAGTTTGGAGTCATTGGAAGTAACGGCTGATCAAGAAGAGGTTAAACAGATGGTTATTCGTCATTATCAGTATACGAATAGCTCTCGTGCGCGATACATTTTAGATCATTGGGAAGAGCTATTACCACAGTGGGTGAAGGTGATTCCGAAAGAGTATAAACAGATGATGGAATCGATTGAACAAATGCAACAGGTGGGACTTTCGTTGCAAGAAGCCAAGCTCCACGCTTTTACCGAAAAGTCGCAATTAAAAAAATTAGAGCATGCTTAATGAGAAAGGAAGTGACATATATATGGGAAAGGCGACAGGATTTATCGACTATGAGCGGCAAGTGCCAGAAGAAAGACATCCTTTAGAACGAATCCGCGATTGGAAAGAATATCAACAACCTTTAGGTGATGATCAGTATCAAACTCAAGGGGCTCGCTGCATGGATTGCGGAACGCCGTTTTGCCATACAGGCATTCAAGTGGCAGGGATGGCGATGGGCTGCCCGTTATACAATTTGATTCCTGAGTGGAATGATCTTGTCTATCGTGGTCGTTGGCAAGAAGCACTAGAGCGTTTGTTAAAAACAAATAATTTCCCTGAATTCACCGGTCGGGTATGCCCCGCTCCATGCGAGGGATCATGTACAGTAGCAATTAGCGATTCAGCGGTTACGATTAAATCGATTGAGCGAGCCATCATTGATAAAGGTTTTTCAGAAGGATGGATCGTACCGAAGCCACCGAAAGCACGCACGGGAAAAAAAGTAGCGATTGTCGGTTCAGGGCCAGCCGGACTTGCGAGTGCCGATCAATTAAACAAAGCGGGGCACCTTGTGACGGTCTTTGAACGAGCTGATCGCATCGGTGGCTTACTCACTTATGGGATTCCTAATATGAAGCTAGAAAAAAGCATCGTCGAGCGGCGTGTGCAACTACTACAAGCGGAAGGCATCACGTTCGTTACGAATACGGAAGTAGGAAAGGATATTTCTCCACAACAGTTGCGAGCGGAATTTGATGCGGTCATTCTTTGTACAGGGGCTCAAAAGCATCGAGACGTAGCGATTGAAGGGCGAGAGTTAAAAGGGATTCATTTTGCGATGGATTATTTAACACTCAATACGAAAAGTCTATTAGATTCCAATCTTGAAAATGGACAGTTTATTTCAGCGAAAGGGCAGGATGTGATCGTCATTGGAGGGGGAGATACGGGGGCGGACTGTGTAGCTACTGCTTTGAGACATAGATGTAAAAGTGTTGTCCAGTTTGGTAAGCATCCACAGCTGCCAACAGAAAGAAACAGCAATAACCCGTGGCCGCAGTACCCTCAAGTGTTCTCACTTGATTATGCTTATGCAGAAGCGGCTACTCAAACGGGCAAGGACCCTCGTGAATATTGCATTTTAACGAAGAAGTTTGTTGGAGATGAAGCTGGTCATGTGAAGGAGCTTCATACGGTACAAATGGAAAAAGTAATTGGCAAAGATGGTCGAATCGTCTTTCATGAAATACCTGGAACAGAGAAAGTATGGCCAGCTCAGCTCGTATTAATCGCCGCAGGATTTAGCGGACCAGAACAAGAGGTGATTCAATCATTTGCTCTTACCCAAAATGAACGAGGTTGTGTGGAAGCGCCGTTTGGAAAATACACGACAAATGTTGATGGTGTTTTTGCAGCGGGGGATGTACGCAGAGGGCAAAGTTTAATCGTTTGGGCGATTAACGAAGGTCGTGGCGTAGCTCGTGAATGCGACCGTTATTTGATGGGAGAGACATTTTTACCTTAAAAAAGAGGGGAGCTAGTGAAATGGCTAAATATAATAAAGAAGAAATTGTTCGTTTAGTTGAAACAGAGAATGTGAAATTTATTCGCCTCCAGTTTACCGATATTTTAGGAACAGTCAAAAACGTAGAGATCCCTTCCTCTCAGTTAGAGAAGGCGTTAAGTAATAAGATGATGTTTGACGGGTCGTCGATCGAGGGCTTTGTCAGAATTGAAGAATCTGATATGTATTTATATCCGGACTTAGACACGTTTGTTATCTTTCCATGGACGGCTGAAAAAGGGAAAGTCGCTCGCTTTATTTGTGATATTTATCATCCAAATGGTCAGCCATTTGAAGGTGATCCACGCAGTAATTTAAAGCGTCTATTAAAAGCAATGATCGATTTAGGATTTACCGAATTTAACTTAGGGCCAGAACCAGAATTTTTCCTGTTTAAGTTAGATGAAAAAGGAAAGCCAACCCTTGAGTTGAATGATCAAGGCGGTTATTTTGACTTAGCTCCGACCGATTTAGGTGAAAATTGTCGCCGCGATATCGTGTTGGAATTAGAGGGAATGGGCTTTGAAATAGAGGCTTCCCACCATGAAGTAGCCCCTGGTCAGCATGAAATTGACTTTAAGTATACGGATGCGGTCAAAGCTTGTGATGATATTCAAACATTTAAGTTAGTCGTCAAAACGATTGCCCGTAAGCACGGCTTACATGCCACTTTTATGCCGAAACCATTGTTTGGCGTAAATGGTTCCGGGATGCATTGTAACCTTTCCTTATTTAAACATGGTGCAAATGCGTTTTATGATGCCAATGGCGAGTTGGAGCTAAGTGAAACAGCACGTCAATTTATCGCCGGAATCATTAAGCATGCTCCAAGTTTTACAGCGGTTACGAATCCAACGGTCAATTCTTATAAACGGTTAGTTCCAGGCTATGAGGCACCATGTTATGTCGCTTGGTCCGCGAGAAATAGAAGTCCCCTCATTCGGATTCCGGCTTCTAGAGGGTTAAGTACTCGCGTGGAAGTTCGCAGTGTCGATCCAGCGGCCAATCCGTATTTAGCGATGTCAGTTCTTCTTGCAGCTGGTTTAGATGGCATCAAAAATCAATTAACACCACCGAAATCAGTCGATCAAAATATTTACGTGATGACGAAAGAAGAAAGAGTGGCAAATGGTATTGTCGATTTACCGGCGACATTAGCAGAAGCACTTGATCAATTAAAAGTGAATGAAGTCATTGTGAATTCGTTAGGCGCTCATTTATTTGAACATTTCGTTGAAGCAAAACAAATCGAATGGGATATGTTTAGAACTCAAGTTCATCCATGGGAACGGGAACAGTATTTAACGCAATATTAAATCTATTCAGAGCGCAAGCAAAAAAAATCCTATGTAAAGAAGGTGAATGCTTGTGTGTGGAATTACAGGTTGGATTGATTGGAATCAAGACGTCAGCAAACAAGTGTCTATTGTGGAAAAAATGGTCGCGACCTTAAGTAAAAGAGGACCAGATGCTTCTAATATTTGGAGCATCCTTCATGCAGCGCTAGGTCATACGCGACTTGTCGTTGTTGACCCTGCTGGTGGTACTCAACCGATGGAGAAAGATGGCTATACGCTAGTGTACAATGGTGAGCTTTATAATACGGAAGAGTTGCGCAAGGAGTTGTTGAAAAAAGGGTACTCCTTTCGCTCTCATTCCGACACAGAAGTATTATTGACTGCTTATATCGAATGGAAGGAAACCTGTGTTGACTATTTCAACGGAATTTTTGCTTTTGCTATTTGGGATCATCAACGTGAGCGATTGTTTGTAGCGAGAGATCGGCTTGGCGTCAAACCTTTATTTTACAGCGAGAAAGGTCAGTCTTTCTTATTTGCATCGGAGTTGAAAGCTCTGTTAGCTCATCCGAACATGAAAAGCGAGGTCGGACGGGAAGGCTGGCAAGAAGTGTTCGGATTAGGCCCTTCCCGAACGCCTGGGCATGGTATTTTTCGAGGGGTAAAAGAACTACGTCCCGCCCATGCCTTAACTTATGACCGTCAAGGAGTGCGGATTTGGAGATACTGGAACGTGAAAAGCAAAAAGCATGACCATTCATTGCAGGAAACGATCGAGCATGTGAGATTTCTCGTGCAAGATGCGGTGGAACGACAATTAGTAGCCGATATGCCTGTTTGTACCTTTTTATCGGGTGGCGTTGATTCAAGTGCCATTAGCGCGATGGCTTCTAATTATTTTGCCAAAACAAATCGTGGATTGTTGCACACGTACTCGATTGATTATGAGCAAAACGAGCAGTTTTTTCAGGCTAATGCCTTTCAACCAGATGCGGATTCTCCATGGATCGAGCGTATGACACAATATATAGCATCTATTCATGAGTCAGCTGTGATTGACAATGAGCAGCTTGTGGAAAGGTTAAAGGATGCTACGATGATGAGGGATTTGCCAGGCATGGCCGATGTGGACTCGTCGTTACTCTGGTTTTGTGAGCGAATAAAGAAAGATTTTACCGTGGCGTTGTCAGGTGAATGTGCCGATGAGATATTTGGCGGCTATCCTTGGTTTTATAAAGAAGAAATGTTGAATGAAGGAGCCTTTCCATGGATGAGGTCGCTAGATGAGAGAGAACAGTTATTGTTACCACACTGGCAAACGAAACTTGATTTAAAAGGGTATGTACAAGAAAAATATAATGAAACAGTGAAGGAAACTCCTCAATTGGCTGGAGAAAGCCCTTTGGAAGCGAAGCGTCGGGAAATGTTTTATCTCAACATGATTTGGTTTATGACCACATTGCTTGAGCGGAAAGACCGCATGAGTATGGGAGCAAGCTTAGAAGTTCGTGTTCCTTTTGCTGATCATCGGCTCGTTGAATACGTCTGGAATATTCCTTGGGAAATAAAAATGTTGAATGGGCGTGAAAAAGGGCTGTTGCGTCAAGCTTTAGAAGGGATACTTCCCGATGATGTTCTCTATCGTAAGAAAAGCCCCTATCCGAAAACCCATCATCCAAAATATACACAAAGAGTAAAACAGCAATTGACAGCGATCATTGAAAACAAAACCTCTCCTATACTTGAGTTACTTTCTAAGCAAAAAATGAAAGAAATCATCGATACAAATGGCTCATCACTGAAACATCCTTGGTTCGGGCAGCTGATGACAGGACCTCAACTCATAGCACATCTCATTCAAACCAATCAATGGCTTAAACACTATAATATCAACATTGTTGACTAAATAGGCGTTGGGGCGAGCTGCCCCCAGCGCTTAAAAAATTAAAGGGGGGAATGCATAATGGATGAGCTATATTTGCTAAATAGTGTCTGGATTATGTTAGGGGCGATATTAGTTATATTGATGCAAGGTGGATTTATTTTGTTAGAGGCGGGATCAACGCGGATGAAGAATGCGGGGCATATTGCTGGGAAGACCGTTTTTACATTTGGTCTCGCGTCTCTTATGTTTTGGGCGGTTGGATTCGGTTTTATTTTTGGAGATCATGCAAATTTCTTTGTGGGTTTGTCTCATTTCTTCTATTCGGGATATGAAATGGAAGGGATGAATTATTCGACCGCTGCATTTTTCCTGTTTCAACTTGCATTTGCAGGTATCTCCTTAACGATCGCGTTTGGAGGCTTTGCCGAGCGAGCAAAATTTTCGGTCTACCTTATTTTTTCTATTCTATTTTCAGTGTTCGTATATCCAGTTGTCGCTCATTGGATTTGGGGAGGCGGTTGGTTAGCAGAGCACGGAAAACAAGATTTTGCTGGTTCGACTGTCGTTCATTTAACAGGTGCAATGGCTTCTCTTGCGGCTACGATTTTACTGAAGCCAAGAATCGGTAAGTTTAACAAGGATGGCTCTATCAACAATTTACATGGTCATAGCCAAGTGTTTACAGCATTAGGTGTATTAGTTTTATGGTTTGGCTGGTTTGGGTTTAATGCAGGGAGCACACTTAGTGTTGACGATGGTTTTTTTGGATTTGTTGCCTTGAACACGAACTTGGCAGCTGGAGCTGGAGCGGTTAGTGCTTTACTTATTTCATGGGTAATAATCGGGAAATCAGATGTTCCGACAATGTTAAATGGAGCATTAGCTGGCCTCGTTGCTATTACGGCTTCTTGTGCCTTTGTGGAAACATGGGCGGCTGTTGTTATAGGTTTAGTTGCCGGTGTACTTGTTTTTTATAGTGCGAGATTCGTTGAAAAACTAAAAATTGATGATCCAATCTATGCGTTGTCTGTTCATGGGGTGGCAGGTGTTTGGGGGACGTTATCTACAGGATTATTCGCCACACCAGAGTTGGCAACTGTAGGGCTACCAGGATTATTTTACGGAGGAGGCTTCACGCAGCTCGGAGTTCAAGCGCTAGGCGTTGCTGTATGTGGTGCTTACGCATTCGCTGTATCTTTCGCTCTTTTATTCATCATAAAAAAAGTGTTGCGAGGACTTCGAGTATCGGAGGAAGAAGAGTTAATTGGTTTGGATATGAGCGAACATGGAAGCTACGGATACCCTGAATCCTTTCTATCGAAGGATCAACAGCTGATTCACTCTGAAAAATGATTCTAGCTAGGTAAAGGAAGTGTTTATATGGAAGCTGATTTTTCTCGCTATCAATCGTTAAAGAATTGGCGTTCAGAGCAGATGTCTACTCATCAGTCTAGTACTGATGAGTTCAATTGTTTCCATGAGCTTGTTATCAATAAAGTATTTAGCCTGACGATCGATGACATGGTGAAAGAGCATGGGCCTTTGCCCAGTGATTTTTCTTGGTTTGTGATGGGGAGTACAGGTAGATACGAACAGGCAGTGAATAGTGATCAAGATCATGGGTTAGTGTTTGAAAATAATGATGAATACACGAAGGAATATTTTCTTACTTTTGGAAAGCGGTTATGTGTGAATTTACAATTTGTCGGTTACCCCTATTGTATCGGAAATGTCATGAGCTCGAATCCACTTTGGTGTCAATCGATCGAGTCGTGGGAGCACCAGTTGGATAAGTGGTTGCTAGAAGAAAGTTGGGAATCGATCCGGTATTTACTCATATTTTATGATGCAAGAGTCGTTGTGGGCGAAGCGAGTCCCATTCGAAAATTGAAACAAAGACTGCATCAATCTCTTTATCGGAATCCCCACTTATTGAGCCGTTTCTTTGATAATACAAGTTATATGAAAAAAGGAATCGGTGTGTTTGGTCAGTTTCTAACAGAGTCGAATGGGCGTTACAAAGATTGTCTTGAATTGAAACATACCGCCTTTTTCCCCTATGTCAATTCGATTCGATTATTAGCCGTCAAGGAGAGCCTTGAACAAACATCCACATTATCTAGAATACATGCTCTTTCTAAGCTTCCAGCCTATAACCTAGATTCATATGCTGATCATTTTGACAAGCTATTATCTTATCGTCTTCAGTACGCTGACGGTTATTACTTGAATGTGAAGAAGCTTAATAAAAGAGAGAAATTAGGATTGAAACAAATTCTATTAGGTGGAAGAGATCTTCAACGTTACGTAGAGATGACGGTCAAAAAGGTGTTAGAAAATGAGGTTTGAACAAATGATTCATTGGATGAAGCAGCTAAACGGAAAGACGAATTCCGCCTTGTATGCTCCGTTACTCAGACAAAATAACGCTGAACATTTAGCCTTTTTAAGAAATTTGGAAAAAGAAATGGAAAGAGAAAATACATTATTTATTCCTTTGGAGAAATTAAAAGTTGTCGTCTTTGACCTGGAAACAACTGGCTTTTCCCCTGACAAGGGAGATCAGATTCTTTCGATTGGTGCTATCAAAGTAAATGGAGTAGAAGTTATTCCTGATCAAACCTTTTATTCGCTCGTTCACTATGAAGGTATACTATCCACTGAAGTTCAACAGCTGACAGGAATGATAGATGAAAATCTTAAAAATGCCCCAGCCCTAGTAGATGTACTTCTTCGATTTTATCAATTTACGAAAGGCACGACTCTTGTCGCTCATCATGCGAGTCATGAGAAGAGCTTTCTGCAACAGGCGAACTGGAAGCTGTTTAAAACCCCATTTAAACAGCGAATAGTTGATACAGCTTTTCTTATAAAATTAGTAGAACCTAAAAGTGAACGATTCCATCTTGAGGACTGTTGTTCTTATTATGAAATTGATATTCACGAGCGGCATCATGCGTTAGGGGACGCGAAAATGACGGCCCAATTGTGGGTTCGATTGGTGAAAAAATTGAAAGAATTAGGCTGTCAAACATTGTTCGATGTGTATGAACGCTATAGGAAGTAAGGGCCCGTCTTAACTACGTATGAGACGGGTTTTTGTTTTGAAAGTAGACAGAATTTATGCAAAAGTGTCCGTTATTTGTACAGCTGAGTGTCCGGATTGATGAATTTTTCAAGAAACATCATTGGCACGATACTTGCAAATAAGTTAGGTAGTTACGTGAAAAAACTATCGATTGATTGAGCGTGCGTTCACTTTACAGTTGGGGGGAAAAGTAAATGACTCATCGCTATTTAACAGAAGAACATCAAATATTGCGAGCATCATTTCGGAAGTTTTTAAAGAAAGAAGCCGAGCCTTATTTTGAAGAGTGGGAGAAAAATCGTATCATTCCTCGCGAGTTTTGGAACAAGCTAGGGGAACAAGGTTTTTTATGCCCGGCTGTGGATGAAGAATATGGGGGCATGAATGCTGATTTTGGCTATTCTGTTGTAATTACAGAAGAGTTAGAACGAATCGGGACGAGCTTAGTCGGTGTTGGGTTACATAACGATATCGTCGTACCTTATATCGATTCCTATGGAAACGCAGAGCAAAAGGCTCGCTGGTTGCCTAAATGTGTGACAGGAGAGTATATCACCGCCATTGCGATGACGGAGCCTGGGGCTGGATCAGATTTAGCTAATATTAAAACGACCGCTGTCCGTGATGGAGATCATTACATTATTAATGGAGAAAAAACATTTATCACAAATGGCATCCACTCTGATTTGATTGTTGTCGCTTGTAAAACGGATACAAAAATACAGCCAGGATATAAAGGCATTAGTTTAATTGTTGTTGAACGCGATACCCCGGGGTTTAGAAGGGGGAAAAAATTAGAAAAAGTCGGTCAATGGGCACAAGATACGGCCGAATTAATTTTTGAAGATGCGAAAGTACCGGTCACCAATTTACTTGGACAAGAAGGAAAAGGCTTTTATTACATGATGAACAAGCTTCAGCAAGAACGTCTCATCGTTGCCATTGAAGCGGTTGTCAGTGCGGAAGAAATGTTGGCACTGACGATTGATTATGCGAAGAGTAGAAAGGCGTTTGGAAAATCGATTAGTCAATTTCAAAATACGCAATTTAAAATGGCGGAAATGGCGACAGACATTCAAATTGGTCGAACATTTATTGACGACTTAATTGTGAATCATATGCAAGGAAAAGATGTCGTCAATCAAGTGTCGATGGCAAAATGGTGGACGACGGACATGGCGAAACGAGTGGCAGCTGAATGTATGCAGCTTCACGGTGGATATGGCTACATGGAGGAGTATCCGATTGCTCGTAGATACCGTGACATAGCCGTTCTGTCGATTTACGCGGGAACGAATGAAATCATGAAGCAAATTATTGCTAAAAATTTAGAACGATAAAAAGGAGCGTGTAAGTAAATGAGAGAAGTCGTGATTGTAGAAGGTGTTCGTTCAGCAGTAGGCAGACGTAAAGGAGCATTTAGTCATATGCGTCCAGATGATTTAGCGGCAGAAGTGTTAAAAGGGCTCGTTTCTCGGGCTGGGATTTCAGCGGATATGGTCGAGGATGTTATCTTCGGTTGTGTGTCGCAAGTAGGGGAGCAATCCGTCAATATGGCAAGACAAGCTTCATTAATCGCTGGTTTTCCAGTAAGTGTCCCAGGAACAACGATTGACCGTCAATGTGGCTCGAGTCAGCAAGCAGTCCATTTTGCTGCCCAGGCGATTGCGGCAGGTGATATGGATATTGTCATCGCTGGTGGAGTAGAAAGTATGACGCGCATACCGATGTTTTCTAATCGGCTAGATGCTGAATGGAGCGAGCAACTCACTTCTCAACATGAAATCATTCACCAAGGTTTATCAGCCGAGAGAATGGCTGATAAATGGGAATTGAGTCGTGAGACGTTAGATCAATTTTCTTATAATAGCCACCAAAAAGCGTTGAAAGCGCAAGCGGAAGGCCGATTTAATACAGAAATTTTGCCGATTGAAGTGACGCTAGAGGATGGATCTAAAAAGCTGATCAGTGAAGATGAAGGTCCTAGAAAAGAAACCACGGTGGACATATTAAACGGCTTGAAGGCAGTCTTTAGAGAAAATGGAAAAATCCATGCAGGAAATGCCAGTCAAATGAGCGATGGAGCAGCTGCCTTGTTAATTATGTCTCGCGAAAAAGCGGAGCAGTTACAATTAAAGCCTCGTTTTCGAATCGTTGCACGGACGGTTGTCGGTTCCGATCCGACGTTGATGCTGACGGGACCGATTGACGCAACAGCGAAAGCATTGGAAAAAGCAGAATTAACGATTGATGACATTGATTTATATGAAGTAAATGAGGCATTTGCTTCTGTTCCACTTGCTTGGTTAGCAGATACTGGTGCTAATCCAGACAAGTTGAATGTGAACGGTGGAGCGATCGCTTTAGGGCATCCGCTTGGGGCAACAGGAGCAAAATTGATGATTACATTGATGAATGAATTAGAACGAACGAATGGTCGTTACGGCTTGCAAGCGGTGTGTGAAGGCCATGGGATGGCGAATGCAACGATCATTGAGCGGATCGATTAATTTCTTTATCCTGCATTAACGGGCTGTAAGACTCCCACCTCAACATGGCAGAAAGAAGCGCAGACATGTGGGGGGAAATGCCCGATTGGTTCAACTAACACTTAGTGGAGGGATGAAGAAAACCCTCACTGAGTGAAGTCTCACTTTATCTAATACAAGGGGGAATGAAGATGGAATTGAATCAAAGTGTGGCAGTCGTAACGGGAGGAGCTTCAGGTTTGGGGGAAGCGACGGTCAAACATGTTGTGGAACATGGTGGAAAGGCTGTTATTTTAGATATGAATGAAGCGAATGGAGCTACTCTTGTGGAACAGCTGGGGCATGAGAATGCTATCTTCGTCAAAACAGATGTGACGAACGAAACAGAGGTTACAAATGCTTTAGACGAAGGAATTAAAGCGTTTGGCAAAATTAATTTGGTCGTTAATTGTGCTGGGATTGGTACACCGAAGAAAGTGTTGTCGAAAGGGAAGGCGGCTAGTTTAAGTGATTACAATCAAGTCATTCAAGTGAATCTTGTCGGTACATTTAATGTCATTCGTTTAGCTGCAGAGCGCATGGTCACAAATGATGTGAATGAAAAGGGAGAGCGAGGAGTCATTATTTCCACTGCTTCAGTCGCGGCGTTTGAAGGACAAATCGGTCAAGCCGCGTATAGCGCTTCTAAAGGCGGTGTCGTCGCGATGACATTACCAATTGCTAGAGAACTAGCGAAAGATGGAATTCGAGTGATGGCGATTGCACCAGGCTTATTTGAGACACCAATGTTTAACACGTTACCAGAAGCGGCACGTGTAGCACTTGGAGCGATGACGCCATTCCCATCGCGCCTTGGTAGGCCACAAGAATATGCTCAATTAGTGCAAGCCATCGTGGAAAATTCAATGCTAAATGGAGAGGTTATTCGCCTAGACGGAGCGATTCGTATGCAGCCGAAATAGGAGAGTAGCAAAGTTTCATGAAGGAGCTGACATTCATCATTATCGTCAGCTCCTTTTTTTGAAAATAAGTTTATATTCGTGAATTTCCTTCTGTAAAAATTTCTTTTTATTTACATTTGTAGTAGAAAATATGATATAATTTCTACAATGAATGTAAAGGGGGGACGAAAATGAAGTCAACCGGAATTGTTCGAAAGGTAGACCAATTGGGGAGAATCGTTGTTCCGAAAGAATTGCGAAAAAATTTGTCGATCGATATAAAGGATGCCATGGAAATTTTTGTGGATGAGGATAAAATCATTTTAAGGAAGTATAAGGCAGAACAAGCTTGTATCATTACAGGTGAAGTGACATCTGAAAACATCAGTCTATTTGATGGGAAAATCCATTTAAGTCCAAATGGAATAGAACTGTTAAAGAAAGAATTAGAACGAATTAGTGACGAGGGATAGAAGCATGAAACATTCAACACCTGAATTTTCGCTATATCTATAAATAATCTCTTATATATGTCGATATAAAGAGTGTAAAAAGGCAAACTTGATGAAAATCAAGGACGCAAAGCTACGGACCTAAGCAGCTTTCACTGTATGGCCGCCGAGCCGCCATTCTCCTTTTTGAAGTGAGATGGCAACTTCGATGAGGAGATGTTCAGCATGAAGATGTTAAGAAAGCTTGTATTCGTATGTATCGCTGTATTACTTTTAGAAAGTGCAGGTTTGGCTATGTTCAAGCAAGAAGCGGCGGCAAACGAACAACCAATGCAAAAAGCAACATGGTTATGGCATACGAAAGAGATTGTATCTAATAAAGATCAGTTGTTAGACTTTATGCAACAAAATCAAGTGACAGATGTCTATTTGCAAATAAATAAGGATATTTCTGTAAGTGCTTACAAAACATTTATTCAACAAGCAAGCGCAAATGATATAAAAGTACACGCACTTGATGGTGCACCAGCATGGGTCTCTAAAAAAGGCCTTGCTTCTCAAGAAAGTTTTTTTGCTTGGGTACAGGATTATCAGCTTCAGGCTGCACCTGAAGAACAATTTTCAGGTATTCATTTAGATGTGGAACCTTATTTATACAAAGGTTGGAAAAAGCAATATCGACAAACTGTCCAATCCTATCAAGCGCTACTGATGAAAGCCAATCAATCAGCTCAACAGTTAGGTTTGCCACTTGCTGCGGATATTCCATTTTGGTTTGATAATCGATTTTATAATAATCAATTTGGAAAAGGGAAGCTATCTGATTGGGTAATTGCTCATACAGATTCTGTGACAATTATGGCTTATCGTGATCAAGCGTTAGGTTCAAACGGAATCATTAAGCTGGCTCAGAATGAAATCAACTATGCAGCATCAATGAACAAAAAAGTATCCATCGGTGTAGAAACACAGGTTTCACAGGAGGGAGAATTTATCACTTTCTATGAAGAAGGACAAGCAGCGATGTGGGAGCAATTACAACTCGTACAGAATTCCTATGAAGACCTATCCAGCTTTGATGGATTTTCGATTCATTACTTACAAAGCTGGATGAAGCTAAAACAATAAGTTTACTAAAAAGGGGCTGTCCGAAAAGTGATTTTTCAGCCCGGAAATTAAAAATAGCAAAAGCCAAGAATGCCGTAAAATCAACATTCTTGGCTTTTTATTTTCGGTGCTTTTTACTCGAAAATTGACTTACTGGACAGCCCCTTTTTGTATGCTGTTTTTTTGCAAATCAAGGCTAAGCTTCTCCAAGGTGAAGAAGCCTAGCTCTTATTGAGAAAGCCATTGTGAGCAACGAAGAAACAACGAAGAATTTGGAGAAATGAATGATTTGTTTAGTATACGAAAGAAGCACCAATGATAATTAACAAAATGAACAAAACGACAAGTAAAGCAAAGCCACCGCCGTAACCGTAACCCATATTTTTCACCTCCTTATTGAGGGGGAATAATACATAGTATGAAACGTCGGCAAAAATGTTTAGACTTTTACAGCTTGTCTATTGAATTGATGGGTGTTTTTTTATTTGCTGAAAAGTAGGTGGTCAGGTACGAATTAGAGGGAAATAAAAATACTCCCCTCTGCAATAAAGAGGAGAGTTAATGGTTTAATGATCAAGTAAAATCATCTCATTTTGCTTTTGGTGAATTTGTAGTTTCATTTGTCTTAGCTCTTCTTTTTGCTGAGAATTGGCACTATGACTTAACTTATCAAGGTTGTTAAGGGTTTGTTCGAGCGTAAGCTGTGCTTGGCTAAATTCAACATCATTGTAATGTTCTTGGGTGGAAGCCTCTTTATATTGCTGCTCGGCAAATTCGAGAGCACCTTTGCATTGCTCGATAAATTGTTCTACCGCTTGCCTTGTTGCCACACGGATCATCTCCTCACTCGGAAATTGATGAAATTCATCTCCCATAGTTTTTCCGTTTTTCGCTTGGATTATCAATGAGTTTTTTGTAAATAGTATAAGCAGGAGGTGTTTCTCATGGGTAAAAGTAAAAACCGAGGCAATCCAGTAAGCGGTGTAAATCCTCAAGGATACTCTGGTGGAGGCCAAGGAGATACAAGTCCGAAATCTCGCTTAGAAAGCATCGCTAAACATAGCAATACGAAAAGATAAAAGGATGAGGGTGTCACTTTGGAAGGCACCCTCATTTTTCATCTAGATATGCATTTAAATGGATGCAGGAAAAATGGCGAAAGATGGCGAAAGTTTATAAAGGGAAAATAAGGATAAGAAGGATGGTATGATGGAAAAAGTTATTTTAGTTGAAGAACAATCGCCACTTTGCCCAATTACGGCAATAGTTGAAGAGGAAAATGAATGTGTTTATTTTTATTTAATAGAAGATAGAGGAGAAGAACAAAATATCCGAGCTGTATGGGTACGAAATTACAGCAAAGCGCCTGAACAATTACAAGTTGAAGATATGCGTGAAGGATTACCACCGTTGCTGCCAGCTTCTTTTTGTGCATATCCAAATGGAGCAGAAAAGCTAGACCGAGAGAAGATGGAACTGATCTGGTTTGAGGAAGGTGACGGAGCGGCTTTACTGTATGAGAAAGAAGTTTTGGCCATTATTCCTAGCTGGGGAGGCACAGAGCAATACCCTGGCTATGCAAGAGACTGCACAGATATGTATCATTATGCTTTGCCTTTGGGTGATCCATCTGAAAATGTATTATTCGAACGGATGGAAAAGGCGCAAGATTATTGGAATAGCTGGAATGAGAACAGCTGGCCTCACTTTCAAACGAGTCAATTACAGGCGATTGAAAGTAAGTTGGGGCAGCATACGAAATATTATGCGATTGATGGGGGACATTGGCCGCCGAGAGCGATCGTTACTTTTGAAAAGGAAGAAGTGACATATGTGGTGACACTTGGTACCTCTCTGCTTTCGCAGCCCCAAGTGGAGCTTTATTTTGAGGAGCCAGAAAAATATCGGCGTTTCGAATTAGCATTGGCTCTTCCGACAGCTTTATTGAAGAAAAATGAGCAAGGGATTCTTCAATATATGAGTGCACAGACAAATGTCCCATGGAATTTTATCACGTTTTTAGGGCACGGACACACGATGATTTGCGAAGAGTTTCAAACGGAGCAAGAAAACTTTCCTGCCGTTTTGCTAGTTAATTCTCCAAAAACAGCTTCCGTAATTTCGCTTGAACCGTTTCGAGGAGACGACATTAACTTGTTATGGATGATTCCTTTAGCAGAAAAAGAACATCATTATGCTATGGAGCATGGAAGCGAGCAATTATTGGAAAAAATTAAAGCTGAAGAACTAGAGACATGGTGGCTGTTTGATGGCTGTCCGAAATTTGCTCTTTGAAGAGGTATATAACTTATGTTAGTAGAAGAAAATAACATGGTCTCCATTTGGATCGGCAGAGCAGAAGACAAAGAGAAGATAGACTCCCTTATGGAGTATGCCTATGATGAAGATGGGGATGCGACACCTCCTAAGTTTGTACAAGCTAGTGAGATCGATGATATTTATATCGATGAGGATTTTGTTGAAGTTTCATTTCAGGAATCAACTGATTCGCTTACTAGTTTATTAGAGGGACACTCTTATTCACACTATTTTTTACCTGAACTGTTTAAGCATTTTGATGATCAATTAGAGGAGAATTTTAATGTAACGCTTCTAATCTATCATTTTGAATTTAACGGAGCAGTGTCAGAGGTGGCATTTGATGGGGTGCAAATGTTTTATGTAGGAGCGCTCCCATTTGAAAAGATATGATGCACCGGATCTTATTTTCCAAGCTCACTGGACGGTAAAGTAAGCTCAATTAAATCAAGAATGGGATGAGATTGAAAGCAACATTTGCTTCCTACTTAGTTTATAAGTTGCGGAAGTCACCCGTTATTTCTAGACAATTAGTAAAGGTTAGTTGAGGCACTTCATGTGTCTCTTTTTTTATTTTTTGAGTTTTGAGCAATTGAATATTCAGAAAAAACATTGATTATCTATAATGAATGTGATAACTTATTACTCAATTATGAAGTTTAAACTTCTTTAATTGAGTAAATGTTGCTTGAACTTCATATAAGGAGAATTTAATATGGAGATATTTAGTGAAATAAAAGAGAAGTATTCACAGCTATCTAAGGGTCAGCAAAAAGTTGGTGAGTATTTGCTGAAGAACCCGGAAGAAATTGCGTTACAACCGGCAAACCAAATTGGTCATCGCATCGGTGTGAGTGAAACGACCGTCATTCGTTTTTGTTATTCATTAGGGTTAAGTGGGTATTCGCAACTGCAAGCAATGGTTCGGGAGCATCTCATTCATCAAAAAAGCCACTTAAATAATTACTATTCTTCTAAAAAAGAGATGGCTCGAGAACCCCATTTATATGCGCAGGTGATGGAAAATGATGCGGAGAATATTAGAAAAATGAAAGCTAATATTCGAGAAGTGGATATCGAGCAAGCCGTAATCAAAATCATGGAAGCGAACAAAGTATATATAACGGGAATGCGAACGGCTTTCGCACCGGCTCAATGGTTTTCCTTAGTGTTAGGGTTAGCGCGAGATGACGTTTATTTATATCAGCCGGCTATGGATGATTTAATGGCTATGCTTCAACAATTGAACAAACAATCCGTGTTTGTCGCCATTACTTTTCATCGCTACGTAAAGGAGACGGTGAAGTTAGCTGAAATGGCGAAAGAGCAAGGAGCATTTGTAATTAGTATGACCGATTCTGAACTAGCCCCTATTACGCGATTTAGTGATATTACCTTTGTCATTGGAGAAGGGAAAGATACTACTTTAGACGTGTTTCCTCCACTTTTTTCATTGTTAAATGCGCTACTAGCGAGTATTTCTGTTCAATATGATGAATCAATAAAGGAACGGCAAGAAAGGTATGAACGGCTCAGTTCTGATTATTTATTTTTTAAATAGAGAAGAGAAAGGAAGTCTTGTTGTGAAAAAACAACTAGAGGATTTAAAACCGACTATTCAGCAACTATATCAACATCTGCATACTCATCCTGAAATCAGTTGGGAAGAGGTAGAAACGACAAAATATTTAGCCGATCTATTAAGGAATTACGGATTCCAGCCACAAACATTTGAGGATTGCACCGGGCTAGTAGTGGAAGTAGGAGAAGGGGAAGCCACTGTTGGACTACGCTGCGATATCGATGCCTTATGGCAGGAGGTTGATGGGGTTTTTACTTCTAATCATTCTTGTGGGCATGATGCTCACATGACAATGGCTGTTGGGGCACTATTACTGTTGAAAAAGTTGTCGTATCAACCAAAAGGAAAATTAGTTGTAATTTTTCAACCAGCTGAGGAACAAGGAACTGGTGCATTAAAAATGATTGAAAAAGGTTTAGTTGATGAATTGGATTATTTGTACGGTGTTCATTTAAGACCTATTCAAGAGCTATCACATGGACAGGCCTCTTCAGGTATTCAACACGGGGCGTCTAAATTTATTGCAGGTGAAATTATCGGGGAAGATGCTCATGCGGCAAGGCCTCATCTTGGAAAAAATGCGATTGAGATTGGTGCCGATTTAGTCCAATCTTTAAGTCAAATTCATATGGATCCTGCTATCCCTTCTTCCGTTAAAATGACCAAGTTTCAAAGTGGGGGAGAGTCGAGCAATATTATTCCGGGAACAGCTTCTTTCTCTTTAGATCTTCGGGCACAAACGAATGAAGCAATGAATGAATTAACGGAGAAAGTCGCTCAAGTATGTAAAGGATTAGAGATCCTGCATCATGCGACGATTGCACTTGAAACGAAATCTACGACAGCGGCGGCCATCATATCGGAAGAAGCATCTGACCTTATGGGAAAAGCCATTGGCAAAGTGCTTGGTCAGGAGAAAGTTGTTGCTCCAATCGTGACGACTGGGGGAGAGGATTTTCATTTTTATACTTTAAAAAATCCAAAGTTAAAGGCAACGATGCTAGGTCTTGGTTGTGACTTACAACCAGGGTTGCATCACCCTAAGATGACGTTTAATGAAGCAGCTATTTATTCAGGCATCGGAATATTAGCTGAAACTATCATGAGTACATTTGAACAACAGGAAGGATGAGTAGTATGACGAAAGATTATATAATTCGACCATTCCAAGATCGCAGTGATTTTGAAAAAATGCAGGAGTTAGAGCAAAAAGTTTGGGGAAGTGAACCGATTCCGATCCCACAAACATTAACGGTTCATCAAAATGGTGGTTTATTAATGGGGGCTTTTGCAGGAGAGCGGTTAATTGGTTTCAGTTATGGTTTCCCTGGTTTTTCTAATGGCCACACGTACTTATGCTCGCATATGTTAGCGATTGATCCTGACTATCAAAAAACAGGCATTGGCAAGGTATTAAAGGAAGCGCAAAAACAAGAAGCGATTCGTTTAGGCTATGATTTATTGACATGGACATTTGATCCGTTAGAAAGTGTGAATGCTTATTTAAATTTGACGAAATTAAAGGCGATCTGTAATACATATAAAGTGAATTGTTATGGGGAAATGAAGGACGGATTAAACAAAGGACTCCCTACGGATCGCTTGAAAGTGGATTGGTGGATTCAAAGTTCTTATGTAAATGGAGAGCAAACATTTACTGATGAGCAAGCAATGGTACTTGCCGACTATGAAGTAACACCAGCAGGTTTTCCGAAAATCTCGTTGATTCATTCTGAAGATGTAAGCAATAAAGATAGTGTGCTCGTTCCTATCACGAAAAGTTTTCAGGAGATTAAAGTGAAAGATCAGGATTTAGCGATGGATTGGCGGATGAACATACGTGACATGTTCACACGCCTGTTTGCTGAAGGGTATGCTGTTGTCCAATTGATTCAGCGACCTGACGAGCCTGTGCATTATTATTTATTTGTCAAAAAGGATGCCATAAATTTAGAGAAGGAAGGATAAAATGAACATTCAAGAAGTTGTGTTACGACAGTTAAAGATGGAATTGAAGTTTCCTTTTACGACTAGCTTTGGCACGATCCAAATGAGAGAATTTATTTTAGTAGAAGTAAAGGATGAAGAAGGAAGATCGGGCTGGGGAGAGTCTGTTGCTTTTATGTCTCCTTTATATAGTGAAGAGACGCTTCAAACGAACTGGCATATGCTAGAGGATTTTCTCATTCCGATGTTAAAGGGCAAAGAAATTTCTCATCCGGATGAACTAACGGAATTATTTGCTTCCATTCGAAAAAATAATATGGCCAAAGCAGCTATTGAAGGCGCTGTTTGGGACTTATATGCAAAGAGACAAAACCTACCTTTGTACAAATGTCTTGGTGGAGAACGAACGTCGATAGAGGTCGGGGTTAGTATTGGAATTCAAGACGCGATTGAAGAGCTGCTTGCAATTGTTAAACAGCATGTAGAGGAAGGGTATAAACGAATT
Source organism: Bacillaceae bacterium SAS-127 (assembly GCA_002261155.1). Lineage (GTDB taxonomy): Bacteria > Bacillota > Bacilli > Bacillales > Domibacillaceae > Bacillus_CE. The sequence goes on from NKXN01000030.1 coordinate 48,001, forward strand.
AAAGTGAAGATTAAGCCGGGCTGGGATGTCGACGTGATTAGAGAGATTCGCCGTATTTATCCGGACATCGCTTTAATGGCTGATGCCAACTCTGCTTATCGATTAGAAGATTTAGAACTATTAAAGCAGCTAGACGAATTTAACTTAATGATGATTGAACAGCCGTTAGCATCGGATGATATCGTCGATCATGCAACAGTTCAAAAAGAATTGAATACGCCGATTTGTTTAGATGAAAGCATCCATTCTTGTGAAGATGCACGTAAAGCTATTCAACTAGGAAGCTGCAAAATTATTAATATTAAAGTCGGCCGAGTGGGCGGTTTAACCGAATCGAAAAAGATTCATGATTTATGTAAAGAGAAGGGAGTCGATGTTTGGTGTGGTGGAATGCTCGAAGCAGGTGTTGGCAGAGCTCACAATGTTGCACTAACGACATTGAGTAACTTTACATTGCCGGGAGATACAGCAGCTTCTTCTCGTTATTGGGAAAAGGACATCATTCAGCCAGAAGTGATTGTACATGATGGCTTGATCACGGTTCCAGAAACAGCTGGTATCGGTTATGAGATTGATTTAGATGCGGTAAAACAGTTTACAATTAAGAAGCAAGTATACTAAATATGGTAGATAATTATAGAGCAGCCCTCGAAATGAGTGGCTGCTTTAACATTTCAATAGTTAAAAGCAACAAAATTTTAAGCAGGAAAAGTCTTAATTTTAGTTAAAATAAATATATAATTGAGAATATTTTTAATATAAAATCAAACAAATGCATTCTTTATTAAGAACCGAAATGTACAGAGGGGGTTATTTAGTTGAAAAAGTCAGAAGTAAGAGTGAGTGAAAAATTAAGTGAAGCGTACACACTGCCATCATGGCTTTATACAAACCCGGAAGTGCTTGAAGTTGAAAAGCGAGAAATTTTCAAGAAGACGTGGCAATATGTCGGCCATATTAGTCAATTTAATAAACCAGGTGATTATATCACCACTGAAGTAGCGGATGCTCCTATTATTATTTCTTACGGGAACGATCAAGAATTGCGAGCGTTTTATAATGTTTGCACACATAGAGCAGCAAAGCTTGTTGAAGGAGAGGGGAATAAAGCTATTTTTTCCTGCCCTTATCATGCTTGGACATTTAAATTAGATGGATCGCTGAATAGAGCACCGAATATGAATGGAGTTGAAAACTTTGAGCATAAAGATTTTTGTTTAAAGAAGATTCAGTTGGAAGTGTTTGAATCGTTTATTTTTGTGAATTTAGATCCTCAGGCATCCTCTATGTCTACGTTATTCCCTGATTTATTTCAACATGTGAAAACTCAAAATCTCGGAGATTTTAAAAAAGTACGCGTTAAAGAATCGATCTGCCAATCAAACTGGAAAATCGGGATTGATAATTATCTAGAATGTGATCATTGCTCGATTGTCCATAAAGCGTTAGTTTCTAAATTAGATATGAATCAGTACGAAGTGGCTCAGTACGAAAATTATTCCTATCAAGGTACTCCGCTAAAAGGGAAGACGAGCGAATTTAGCTTAGGAGAAGGCGGAAGGTATTATTGGCTTTATCCTAACACTTGGTTTTCGTTTGATCCTGGACCAGCTAATTTGTCTATTCATCAATCCATCCCCATTGATCATAAAACGACGAAATATGTATACACTACTTTTTTTAAAACAGATGAAATTACAGAGGAAGAGCAAAGTTTAATAGCTATTGATGAGTTGGTGAGAAAAGAAGATCTGGAGATTTGTGAGACGGTTCAAAAAGGAATAGAAACAGGCGTTTATACACAAGGAAGGTTTTCACTAACAGAAAACTGTGTTCATCAATTTCATTTACTGCTACAAAAAGACTTAGAAGAAAAGCTACCATTGCAGCCAGCCCCATCATCCGCATTTTAATTCATTGATTCGTTAAATGAATTCTATCTGAATATTTGTAAGCGTTTACTTTTTTGATGCTATGAAAATATGACGAAGGAAGGTGGAATGGATGAATGGGAATCATGAAGGTCAACCGCAATTGAAGCGATCGATAAAGAGCCGACATTTATTTATGATGTCGCTCGGTGGAATTATAGGAACAGGATTGTTTTTAGGTTCTGGTTATGCCATTGGTGAAGCTGGTCCGGCTGGCGCGATATTGGCTTATTTAGTAGGCGGACTCCTCATGTTTTTAGTAATGGTTTGTTTAGGTGAATTATCTGTTGTGATGCCTGTATCGGGTTCTTTTCAGGCACACGCTACGAAATTTATTGGTCCTGCAACCGGTTTTGTCATTGGTTGGGTGTATTGGTTAAGTTGGGCGTTGTATGTTGGGCTTGAATTTATTGCAGCCGGTTTGTTAATGAAGAGGTGGTTTCCTGATGTGCCTGTTTGGATTTGGTGTGCTTTATTCGTCCTCTTACTTTTCTTCATTAACTCATTGGCAAGTAGAAGTTTTGCTGAAACTGAATACTGGTTTGCGGGCATTAAAGTGCTGGCGGTTATTCTTTTTATTATCATAGGTTTGGCTGCGATGTTTGGTGTATTGAAGATGGAAAGTGAACCAGCTCCGTATTTGTCTCATTTTATTGGAGATGGACTATTTCCGGCAGGTATGGTCGGTATATTTATATCAATGATGACCGTTATTTATGCGTTTCAAGGATCAGAAATTATGGGCGTAGCAGCCGGAGAAACAGAAGAACCAGAAAAGAATATTCCGAAAGCGATTCGTAATATTGTTGTACGTGTTGTATTGTTTTACATTATGGCTATTTTTGTGTTGTCAGCGCTTGTGCCATGGCAAGAAGCGGGGGTGTTAGAAAGTCCATTTGTGACGGTGTTTGATATGGTAGGCATACCGTATGCTGCTGATATTATGAACTTTGTTATTTTGACGGCTATTCTATCCGTTGGAAATACGGGCTTGTTTGCTTGTACACGTATATTATATTCGCTTTCCTTAGATGGGATGGCGCCGAAAGCTTTCTCGAAATTAAATAAGCGTGGGGTTCCTTCTAATGCTTTAGTTGTTACCCTCATATTTGCTTTAATTTCGTTGCTGACAAGCATTGTGGCGGCAGATACATTATTTGTTATTTTACTTGCCATTAGCGGGATTGGAGGAACGTTAACGTGGATGGCGATTGCTATTGCTCAGCTGATGTTCCGGAAACAATATATTGAAAATGGGGGACAAGTGGAGGAGTTGAAGTTTAGAGTTCGCTTCTATCCATTTGTACCGATCCTTTGTATCATTATGTGTGCCTCCATCTTTGTGTTTACTGCATTTGATCCCATTCAACGAATCTCCCTTTACTGGGGCTTTGGTTTTATAGGAGCATGTTATTTGTATTATTATATAATGTTTACAAGGAAGCAGGCGACTTTGCCAAAAACTCCAGATTTAGAAGCAAACCCTATCATTAAAAAGGAAATTTAATCATTTGAACATATGAAAAAGCCACTAACCGAACTCCGGCTGGTGGCTTTTTCGACGATTATTGACAAAACCCGAGGAGTGACAGGCACTCTCTCTTACATGTAACCCCAAATCATTGTGAACATTGATCCAAGGATTGTAATAACTCCAACAAATAAAGCGTAAGCAATATTTATATATAGAGAAGCTTTGTCAGATGTTTCTCCAATGTGCATGAATAGTAATAACTGAACGCTAGCTTGAGCAGCGGCAGTAACGAGTAGTACCGTCATGCCAGCTGTAAATGACATATCAAAATACCAAACTGTCAGGGCAGCAAGTGAAAGGACTAGTGAAAAAACGAATCCCATCACATGATGTCTAGGGAAATATTGTTTCATTATTACATCAATCCTTTCAAGTATACGAAGCTAAAGATAAAGATCCAAACAACGTCAAGGAAGTGCCAGTATAAAGAGAAGATAAACGATTTATTAGTTGTTTCAGGTGTTAAACCGTGTTTCTTCACTTGCATCATAATAGCAGTTCCCCATAGTAAGCCGAACGTAACGTGAAGTCCGTGAGTACCAAGTAAAGTGAATAAGCTAGATAAGAAGGCGCTTGTTTGCATTGTAGCTCCTTCATGAACGTATGTGACGAATTCAAAAATCTCAACGCTCAAGAATCCTAAACCTAACACTAAAGTGATACCAAAGAAAGTCATCATTGCTTTTTTCGCACCAAGGCGCATCGCATTGATACCAAGGCCGATTGTAAAACTACTTGTTAATAAGATGATTGTTTCTAGCATAACTGGTCCCATCTCAAAAATTTCAGAACCAGATAGGCCGTTACCTGTGCGGTGTTCTAATACGAAATATACAGCAAATAGGGTGGAGAAGAGGGCAATTTCTGCCCCTAAAAAGATCCAAAATCCTAAGATCTTTAATCGATTCTCCTCTGTACTATATTCTAACGGTAGCGAGTTATCTATTTTCATTTTCCTTCACCTCGCAATGCTTTTTCCGTGCGTTCAATCTCTTCAACAGAGACGTAGAAGCCATGATCTTGTTCAAATGTGCGATAAGTCATTGTCGCTAGTACAACTAGACCAGCAATGATCGCAAGATTCCACCAGTTGAACACTGCGAAGAATCCTAGGAAGAAGAAAGCCACACCCATGATAAACGGTTGTCCACTATTGTTTGGCATATGAATTGGTTCATATGGACCATCATCTGTTAGTGGCTTATTATCTTTCTTAGCAAACCAATAAGCATCGATTGACTTAATAGTTGGTACTTTTGCAAAGTTGTAGAATGGAACTGGGCTGTGCGTGCTCCATTCCAATGATCTTGCATCCCAAGGGTCGCCGTTCGTGTCACGAGGGCTGTAACGGATGCTCCAATAAATGTTGTAAACAAGAATAATGAAACCAATCGTTAAGCCTAGGGCACCGATAAATGAAAGCATATTTAATGGGCCATAGCCTGTGCTTTCTGAATACGTAAACATACGACGTGTCATTCCATCAAGTCCTAGAATGAACAGTGGGAAGAATGTTACGTTAAAGCTAATAGCAATAAACCAGAAAGAAATCTTTCCAAGACGCTCGTTCAAACGGAAACCGAATACTTTCGGGAACCAGAAGTAAAGTCCAGCGATTACTGCGAAAACAGTTCCTGGAATCAATACGTAGTGGAAGTGAGCGACAAGGAACATTGTATTATGGTATTGATAGTCAGCACTTGCCATCGCAAGCATAACTCCAGTTACCCCACCGATTGTAAAGATCGGAATAAAGGCAAGGGAATAAAGCATTGGCGTAGTAAAGCTGATTTTCCCTTTACGTAAAGTAAATAGCCAGTTGAATATTTTAACTCCGGTTGGTACAGCGATCGCCATTGTTGTGATAGAGAAGACGCTGTTAACCATCGCGCCGTGTCCCATTGTATAGAAGTGATGAGCCCATACAAGGAAAGATAGCAAGGAAATAACAACCATACTCGCGACCATTGACTTATAACCGTATAGGTTTTTACGAGCAAATGTAGAAATGATTTCACTGTAAATACCAAAAGCAGGTAAAATAACGATATATACTTCAGGATGTCCCCATACCCAGAACAAGTTTGCCCAAAGCATGTCCATACCACCATTGTCCATCGCAAAGAATTGCGTACCGAATTGGCGATCTAACATCATTAATGCAAGAGCAACTGTTAATACAGGGAAAGCAAATACGATAATTACGTTTGTAATTAATACGGACCAAGTAAACATTGGCATTTTCATTAAAGTCATACCTGGTGCACGCATTTTTAAAATCGTGACGATGAAGTTAATTCCCGTCATTAATGTTCCAAGTCCCGCAATTTGTAGGGAAATGGAGTAATAGTTATTTGCTACTCCTGGACTAATATCCGGACCTGACAACGGGAAGTAAGCTGTCCATCCTGCATCAGGAGATCCACCGATAACGAAGGAGATGTTTAATAGCATCGCACCGAAGAAGAATAACCAAAAACTTACGGCATTCAATCGTGGAAACGCTACGTCACGTGCTCCGATTTGAAGTGGAATAACAACGTTCATCAATCCAATGATAAATGGCATAGCCATAAACAAGATCATGATGAGTCCGTGTGTTGTAAAGATTTCATTGTAATGTTGTGCGTTTAAAAGTTTGTTGTCTGGCACCGCTGTTTGTGCACGCATTAATACAGCGTCGACGCCTCCGCGGAAAAGCATTAATAAAGCAGCGATGATGTACATAACACCAATACGTTTATGATCAACAGTTGTTAACCATTCCGTCCAAAGATAACCCCATTTTTTAAAATAGGTTAATCCGGCAACGATGGAAACCGAAGCGACGACGATGCTGACCATGGCACCGTAAATCATCGGATCACCGGTTACGAAAAATTCGTCCCATTTCATAGGTGTGACTCCTTTCGTGTTCTATAAACAGTATTATTTTTCTTCATTATTTTGCTGTGTGTTGTTGCTTGCAGTCGGCGGTATGCATATTTCTTTTCCGTCTGCACTTACTCCATGGTTATGTCCACCATGTTCACCCTCTGGAGCTGGGCGGAAGTCTAAGTGAGTGGAGCTGTATGTTTCACGTCCAACAAACTCAGCTTTTAAAAGTTTATCAAACTCTTTTTCTGTTAAATCAGCTGCTGTTTCTTGAACGTCATTCACCCATTCATCATAATCAGCTGGAGTCATTGCTTGTGCTTCAAATTCCATATGAGCGAACCCTTTACCATTAAAGTTTGAGTTTTTACCCACATAAGATCCAGGTGTATCAGCAACAAGGTTAATCTTTGTCACCATGTCACTCATTGCATATTTCTGTCCAGCTAATTGTGGAATCCAGAAACTTGTAATTGGACCGAATGAATACAGTCGAAATTCAACTGGTCGATCAGTCGGAAGGTTTACATAGTTAACGGTTTCAATTCCTTCTTCAGGATAGCTGAAATGCCATTTCCAGTTAGAAGAGGACGCATAAATGACTAATGGTTTTTCATCAGCATACCCTTTTGGCGTCGTTTCCACTTCATATGTTGTCTTTACAGTAACAACAGATAAGAAAGTAACGATAAGGATCGGAATAACCGTCCAAATGATTTCTAACCAATGATTTCCTTCCTCGTGTGGAGGTTCATAATCCTTATCTAATTTCGAAGCACGATACTTTGTAAGTACAAACACATAAAGTACGTAAACGACGAGCAGGATACCTGCCATCACGATAATTGAAAGAATAATCGTGTCAGATAAAGTTTTGGCAGATGGTCCTTTTGGGTCTAAGACCATCAATGAATTTCCACAGCCTGTAAGAATCGTGGAAATAGTGAAAACAAAAAATAATAAAGCCCATTTCATCTTCATAGTGTACTCCTTCCTTAAACATAATGAATCATAGCCAAACAATATGTTTGACTCCTTAAATATTTCACAATAATTCTCCATGGATAAGAGCTGTAAATTAATTGAAACATATATCCACAATTCCTATCTTATTCTCAATCTATTTAAAAGACAATTAAAAAATAATTATGTCACAAAAATTTCACTTTTGTAAGTTAATGATTAGAAAATAGGTATTAAAATGGGGATTTTGTCGATGAGATAGAATGGAAGTAAGCCGCTGCGAATACTCCTCTTTGCTACAGATTTTGGTATCGTCTTACTAGAAGGGATAAAGTTTTGTATAAGTTTGATTTTTTTATTTTAAAATGAAAAAGACCGCTGTACTAAAAGCAACGGTCTTTTCGACAAAATTCGGGGAGTGACAGGCACCTCTTTATTTAAAGAAAACTTTGTCAATATTATATTTGGCTTGAAGTTTATTGATGATGTAGGTTTCGTAAATGTCTCTCTCAACCGGGTCTTCGATATAACAAACAGCAATTTTATATACGTCGTCTCTATGATTTTTGATAGGGGATACCGTGTCTTCGAAGTTTTTGCGAATTCGCTGTCTAAGCTTTCTTGCTTTCCCTACATAAAGCAGTTGGTCATGAACATCGAAAAACATGAAAATGCCGCCTTTATCGCGAGCGATCTTCGTATAATCAGTAAAGCCATACTCGGTACTTAATGCTGGTTCTCCCGGTTCTCCAACTTGCTTACTTTTCTTAATGATGACATTTGGTTCAGGGATCGTAATTTTAATCAATATAAGTCACTTCCTACTATTATTTATAGAACTCGTTTTAAATGGATATTTCACTATAACATACTTCTAGTGTTTTCACCATAGGTGAGGGAAGGGAGTTTCTACTGATTGAAGGTTCATTTTATTTCTCTTGTTGAATCTTTTTGACACGATCCATTAAATGATGAACAAATGCATCATCTTTTACAAGCCAGGCAGCGTACTTCCTTTTAAGAAAGCTTTCTGCTTCCAGAAAATTTGTAAACGTTTCTTCTATTTTTAATTTGCTATGGTTGATGCCCCATTTATGATCGTTGATGGGATGCAGAAGAAACGTTTCTTCCATTCGACTTTCATACAAGGAGCCAAAGGAGGACCCTTTCATGTTGTAGCGGTTTCTTTTGGCGTCTTCTCGTAATGGTTCGAGATGAAAAGTGCTAGTAACAAACAATTTATAAGCGTCTTCTGTTAATGAACAGCCGGCAGCTTTCGCATGTCCACCACCGCCAAAATCGCTGGCAATTTCAGAGACATCAATATGATCATGGATCGTTCGAAACCCGATGCGTTTTCCACCAATATTTAAAATAGCGATATAATCTAGGTGTGGATATTCTTTTCCTAATTCATTGCCGAGCTCTGAATGATAAGCTTCTGCATAGACGATACCGGCAAAATATTCTCCGATTGGCGCTTGGATGAGTTCTCGGCGTTTTCGGCGAATGTACCGTTCGATTTTGTTCTCTTCCATGTCTAATATTTTTTGTTCGAATTCGTCAAAGAAGAAATGGTCACTCTGTTTGAGCCGATTGACCATTTTTTCTTCAAATTCATCAATGGAAACTAAGAAGAAGAGAGCATTTAGTCGATGAGCTTCTTGATTATCATTTTTTTCCCATTCCCAAGTGTCGTACTGTCTGACGAGTTCTACAAATTCAGCTACTGCGGGAGAAGGCTCCATTAGTTTGTGTTTGATCAGGTATTCATATAGCAGAGAGGTGGCTGACGTTAATTTTCCTTCATCATCCTCCACCGCAATATGTCCCCAAGAGTACTCATTCAGATGCAGGGCGGTTTTATGGTGATCGAGTAGTTGGACTTTTCCTCCGGCTTGATAAAACTCATTGAGTCGCTTTTCATTTTCCTCGTTCACCGATAAATCCGTAATCAATAAAAATGTTTGTTTATCTCCGTTTTCTAAAAACCATTGCACTTCATAGTTGAGACCTGAAATCGAGTTGTAGCGGACTTGGACTTGTTTCTCGAAAGCGAGCTTTGCTAGAATACCACAGCCAACTCCATCTAAATCATTATGCGATAACAGTCGATACATATTGTTCACCTCATGCTTAGTATGGCGAAAAAGGAAAAAAATATTGAAAAAAAAACGGACTCAAAAGTAGAAATTAATTCTTTCGAGTCCGTTTTTATAAATTAATTGGCTTCAAGTTGCTTTAATTTTTTATCGAGAATTAAGTTGCCAAAGGGAATAAAGGCAACAATAACAGAGACAATCGGCCATAGTAGATTCCATCTTGTTTTAAAGGTGACATACATAATGACTAGGCAATATGTAATAAATAAAGCGCCATGAATAGAACCAACGATTCGCACAGCTTCAGGAATATCTGCCCAATATTTAAGAGGCATCGCAATAAAAAGCAAGATTAAAAGAGAGGCTCCTTCAAAATGGCCCATAAACCGTAATTTGCCGATCGGTGTCTTGAGCATCTATATTTTTCCTCCAATCGTATAAATTTTAATAATAGTTTTTCTTGTATGCAACGAACAATTTCATTTTATTATGAGGGAAACTGAGTGAAAAGTACATTTTGTTGCTTCAGGGACAAACATCCTTTCTTAAGTAAAATGAATGCATATATTGCTAGTAAAGATAGAAAGGGGGAGAAATAGTGGGAAAGTATTGTGAGTTAAATGATCGAGTGGCAGGTTTAGAAGTAAAATTAGAAAAAATCTTAGCTCAACTTCAAAAACAAAATCAATATCAAGGTCAATACCAAGACCAATGGCAATGGCAAGCGCAAGGTCAATATGATACGGAAAAAGATACAGTCATTCTTAAAAATATCGGGAACCCACGTGTCCATCTACACAACAATCATTTCTTGTTAATCGTGATCTTTATTTTTGTTTTCCATGGCGGAGCACCTTGTTCAGCTCCAACTGTCGATAACTAAAATCGGTCATGAAAAATTTATACCGAAAGGAGGTGGATTTGATGAGTAAATATTATGATTTATACGAAAGAGTAGAGCGTTTAGATGTTCAATTAGAGGAGATTTTGGCACAGCTTCAAAAACAAAATCAACATCAATGGCAAGAGCAAGATCAATATCAATGGCAAAATCAATACCAAGCGCAAGGCCAATACGATGAAGAAAAAGATACAGTCGTTCTTAAAAATATCGGAAACCCACATGTTCATGTACACAATAATGACTTTTTCATTCTCATTATCTTAGTGTTCATTTTCCATGGTGGATATGGCAATGGTGCTGGATTTGCAGAAGGCCAATCATTAGTATCTTTATTAGAGATGATGAAAGAATTCGGTAAGTAATCTATATTGAATAGAAAGCGCCACTCCTCTGAGGAGTGGCGCTTATTTACTAGGAGAGCATCGGTTAATTAGAACTGTACTGCTAGTTTTGTTGCTTTTTCCATGCCTTGTTCAATGATTTCCTCAGCTTTGTCTGGGAATTGGTTATGACCTTCGACAATAACGGTAGATAGATCAGTGATTCCTAAAAATGTAAGAATGCTTGTTACGTAGTTAACAGCCATTTCCATCGATTGAGCTGGCCCTTCAGAGTATACGCCGCCTCTTGCGTTGAGTAGAATGACTTTTTTATCTGTAAGCATACCTACAGGGCCTTCAGGTGTGTAACGGAATGTTGTACCTGCTTGACATAAATAGTCAAAATACGTATGTAAAACAGCAGGGACTGTGAAATTCCAAAGTGGAAAGGCGATCACAATTTTATCAGCAGCGAGGAATTGATTTAAATATTTATTGACTACATCAGTAGCTTGTTGTTCTTCAGCTGTTAATTCCATTCCTTTTGCTAGCTTAAACATCCCATTAATTTTTGCTGTATCGTAATAGGGCAAGTTCTCTTCAAATAAATCTAACTCTGTGACCTTGTCTTCTGGATGAGCTTCTTTATAACTGTTAAGAAATGATTGGTAAAGTTGTACACTGACAGCTTGTTCTAGTGGTCGAGAGTTCGCTTTAATAAATAATACGTTTTCCATCTGGATCGCCTCTTTTGTTTAAATTTTACTTAATAATATGTGTAACTACTCAGGTGAATATTTGAATTTAAGATGTTGCTATAGCAACTTTATGATTTCAAAAAGAATGAGAACTATCGCAAATTCTCACGCATTTTTGATAAGACAGATCTAACGGTTTGCAATTCTTCTTCTGAAATGCCTTTGTAAATTTGCTTGTTGATCTCCTTTGCGATCGGAATAATGATCTCTTTAAGATTGTCTCCTTTTTCTGTAAGAAACACTTTGAGCGAGCGGCGATCATGCTGACAGCACACTCTGCGAATGAGCCCTTTTTGCTCTAAGTTGAGCAGCATACGGGCAATATTGGTTTTGTCTTTTTTTAGCTTTTCAGCAATTTCTTGCTGGCTTAGTCCATCTTTTTTCCAAAGGAGCATCATCACTAAATTTTGTTCTGGAGCGATGTTGAAAGGAGCTAGTTTACTTTTCACTTCACTCGTAATGAGCAAATCAGTTTGATGAATGTAAATACTAATATATTCATCTAAGGATACATTCAAATTAATCACCTACAAATAGTTGCTATACATACTATTAACAATGATAGTGTAATCAATGAGATATAGGCTGTCAATCAATAAGTTTGGCGTCGTAAAAAGTGACTCCAGTTATTATAGGAGAGTCACTTTCTTTTTTTGTCCTGCTTCAGTTTTTCGAGTTGTTCTTTCTGTTTGTCCGTCATTGGTTCGGAATGAGGTATGTTCCCGTGAGAGGCTCCAATATGGAGTGTACCATGCAGGTCTTTAATACCAAGTTGTCCTAAATTATTCGTCAATTCGTACTTATCGAGATATAGCTTGTCGATATTGAATTCTTGGTAAATGATTGATCCTTCACTTGGTGAGGAGGAAAGGAGGGTGTTTAATTGCTTCATCTCTTTCTCTAACAGCTCAAGTTGTGTTTGAACTAGGGACATCGTGTGTACGATCTGGGCAGCATAGCTTTCTAATTGGCTCAATTTCAGCTGGGATTGTTCTATATGATCTGTTGAGAGTATGGGTTGTGTATTAGAAAAAGAATGATGAATAACAATCGGTGTGTTCAGTTGCTGTTGGATTTGTTGTAATAATTGCTTTACGTCTTGGATAGAAGAAAATTGTCTTTCTACTTGATGAACATCATTGATCTGAAGTTGCAATTGTTGGAATTGGGCTTCTAATTTGGAAATAGCCGTTTTAACGTTGTAATTAGGATTCATTGACCATACTCCCTCATACATTTTTTGTTAATGAAGGAGGGTCATTCGATAAAAACATGTTCCTCCTTAGTATAAGTTCGGAAATAGCTGAGAAAAAGGAGCCCATGATAAAATTTAGCGGAAACATTTCTACCTTCAACTGGCTCAGGAAGTTGGACCGTTCGTTTGAATTCTCCATAATATCGCTCTTGTAATGTTGGGGCGACGGTGAAGAAGTTTTTGACTTGACCTTGAATGGTGAGTGTAGTTCCGGAAACGGACACTTGTATATCGTCTTTCGTTAGTCCAGCTAGTTCAATTAAAATGATCACTCGAGATTCTTCGACGTACACGTCAATAGGAGGGAAATTCTCTATTAATTGACCAGATGTTGCTTTTGATTGGTCAAAAATATGATTCCAGAAGTCACCGGATTGATAGTGCTGGGCGAAGTTCATCCATTGCTTAAACTTTTCAAAATCCAAGGCTCATTCCTCCTTGTGCTTGCCGGCTATTAATACTTATTCCAAGTCAGGTACATCGACCTCTGTATATTGTAAATCAATATCTTTTGGGATTTTTATTTGCAAGATGCCTTCTTTAAAATTAGTGACGGCTCCTTTTTTCTTCACGATAGCTGGGAGGATGACTACTTTTTTATCCTCAGATGTGGGGATCCCTTCAATAATGACTTGATTCGATGTATGGTAAATTTTCAAATGGGAAAACATTGAAGCATCTTCTACCGGGAATTTTACATATACATCTTCATGTGTTTCAAAGACAGAAATATGAATGGTTGGAGTTTCTTTTTTCGGAGACGAATCGATCGGTTGTTGATTGTCAATAGAAGGAAAAGGAGTGTGTTTTAAAAAGTCAAATGGTTTTTGCTGCTGTTGTAAAGATTCTGGCATTGATTGTGTTAAGACGTTCTGTACGTATTTTTCAATATCGCCATGATTAAATTGCTTCATCCACTTTTGCCATTCTTCATTAGAAGAGAAGGGCGATTGAAAAGGAAACATAAGGCTCACTCCTTTCGGTGATTAAAATTGGTTGGAAATTGGTAAAGCTGGGTTGGCGATTTGGTCTTGGTCGCTTACATCCGTATCAAGTACACCGTTGCCCATGCAAGAGGAAGTAGGTGAGAAATCGCCTAACGAAATGTTAGCACCGACAAACTTACTATTAGCGGTATGACTATTATGAACCGTTCCTCCAATATCGATATTTCCGTTTTGAGTCACTCCATTCGTTTTCATATTCACGATATTAATAATAAAAGGCATAGGTGTTCCTCCTTTTTCTGTCCCCTAAGTTACTATATGACAGCCGCGGAAAAAAGGAATCAAATCTTAGTAGTTAACATTGTGCGGAATTCACGTTTGCTGGGTTGGCAATATCGCCCATGTCATTGACATCTGGATCGATAAACACATTTTCCATCATTGACTCAGTTGGAGAAATATCACCATAAGATGAATTGGTGCCTTGGGACTTGGCGTTGGCTGTATGTGCATTATGCAAAGCATCCCCAATATTTAAGGAACCATTATTAGAAATGTTATTAATTTTTAAGCTATAAATGTTAATAACTGTTGGCATGATCGCTCCCCTCCATACCCTGATTGTCACTAATTTATGCAAAAAAGGGTGGAGGTATGACAGGTGCTGGTCTTCCGTTTTTATTTAAAATGGAGAAAAGTGGTTGACATTTTTATTTATTTACGATAAATTTTGCATATGGTAAATTATTTTTACCTAAGTAAACTTTTTCTTGAGAGGAGGGGGCTAAGTTGTCTAGTTTTTTATTGCCGAAATTGCCCTATGATTATGATGAATTAGAGCCGTTTATTGATGGCCGAACGTTAGAAATTCACCACGGGAAGCATCATGCAACGTATGTGAACAATTTAAATCATGCGTTGGAAGGATATGAAGATTTACAAGAGAAATCTCTTGACTACTTGCTTTCACATCTATCAGAGCTTCCAAAAGAAATACGAACGGCTGTTAGAAACAACGGTGGAGGTCATTATAGTCATAGTCTATTTTGGGCGTTAATGAGTCCAAATGGAGGCGGTGAGCCCAATGGAGATATCGCCAAAGTGATTGATCATTATTTTAACTCGTATGATAATTTTAAGGACAAGCTATCACAAGCAGCGATATCAAGATTTGGCAGTGGTTATGGCTGGTTAGTGATGGACGGTGAAGAGTTGTCTGTGATGAGTACAGCCAATCAGGACACACCGTTCATGGAAGGAAAGACGCCTTTGTTAGTAGTCGATGTGTGGGAGCATGCCTACTATTTGAAATACCAAAATCGACGTCCAGAATTTGTAGCCAATTGGTGGAACACAGTTAATTGGGATGTAGTGAATGAATTGTACTTAAAAGCTAAGCGTCAAATTGCATAAAGGTAATTGGAATGCCATAATAACCTCCTGGGCCTGGTAACCTAGGAGGCTTTTTTTATGCGCTTAATCCCATTTTTGGAATGTACATAAAAAATTTTTCTGATATAATTAACAATGAAGATATGGTTTTTTAATGAAAGCGTTTTCAATCAGCCTTAATTATCTTATAAAGGAGCTGCTTCATATCGACGATAAATAGATCAGTTACTGTCATAACTATATACTATAATAAATGCTGGTATTCGATTAGGGGAGAAAAGATAGGGTGAAAGGTTCATTTTCACCTTGTTGATAGCTATTAGGAGGAGTCATTTAGTATGTCTTTAGAAGGAATTTTTCTCATTGTTGTATCAATCATTTTATTGGCGATCCTTGTGCCATTAGTTATCTTTGCTTTTTTGTGGAGATCTGATCATAAGCAAAAGCAACATGCTATTTTACGTAATTTCCCAGTTTTAGGGAAGGCGCGTTATTTATTTGAAATTATTGGCCCGGAATTCCGGCAATATTTCTTTGATAATGATACCGAAAGTAAACCGTACTCACGTATGGATTTCTTAAATGTTGTATTGCCATCTAAATATTTAGAATATGTGATTCCATTTGGGTCTAAACGTGATTTTGATAAAGAAGGTTACTATATTCGAAATGCGATGTTTCCTAAGCAGAAAGCAGAGTTAGCTGTTGATAATGAGGAAGCGGTTTCAACAAAGAAATATATTATTGACAAACAGAGCGTTATCAATCGTAAAGAACATGCGGAAGAAGTATCAGCTGATCCATGGTTACTAAAAGAAGAAGATACGATTATTGTCGGTCCGAAGAGAAGGCAGCCTTTTTTCGTTCGTGGACAAATTGGTATGAGTGGAATGAGTTATGGTGCTCTCGGTGAGAATGCGATTACAGCTTTATCTGAAGGATTAGGACTTGCACAAGGAACGTGGATGAATACTGGGGAAGGTGGAGTTTCTCCTTATCATTTACAAGGAAATACCGATATTATTATGCAAATTGGTCCGGGGCTTTTCGGTGTGCGTGATACAGACGGGAATTTTTCTTGGGAGAAATTTAAAGAAAAAAGCGCGATTGAACAAATTAAAGCATTTGAATTGAAATTGGGCCAAGGAGCGAAAATTCGCGGCGGTCATATTGATGGGTCAAAAGTATCGCCAAATATTGCGGAAATTCGTGGGGTTGAACCATATAAAACTGTTGATAGTCCAAACCGCTTCAATCAATTTAATGATCTACCATCTATGTTTGAATTTGTTGAGGAAATGCAGCAAGTAGGTGGGAAGCCGGTAGGAATTAAAATTGTTGTCGGTGCCTATGATGAGGTGGAACAATTAGCTAAATATATGAAGGAAACAGGAAAAAGCCCTGACTTTATCACTGTTGATGGTGGTGAAGGTGGTACAGGTGCTACTTACCAAGAATTAGCTGATAGTGTTGGTTTACCGATTAAAAGTGCCCTCTCGTTGTTAGATAAAGCATTGCGTCAACATGGTGTGCGCGATCAAGTGAAGATCTTTGCTTCAGGCAAGCTGTTTACACCGGATCGTGTAGCTGTCGCTTTAGGGATGGGAGCGGATTTAGTAAGTATTGCGCGCGGATTTATGTTTGCTGTCGGTTGTATTAATGCTCAGCATTGTCACACGAATAAATGTCCGGTAGGTGTGGCAACGACAGATCCAGAATTACAACGAGCTCTCGTTATTGACGAGAAAAAGTATCGTGTTGCTAACTATGTGATCGCTATGAGAAAAGGATTGTACAATATTTCTGCAGCTACAGGAATCGATAATCCAACACAGTTCTCTAAAGAACATATCGTTTTCAAAGATACTTATGGGCGTGTGACATCACTACAAGAAATTGTACAGGATGAAACGTCTGAACGAACGAAAGAGCATTCTTTTGTAGGGTAAGAGACGATTAATCCTAGTTGAAAAATCCACGGAACGTATGAAAAGTTCTGTGGATTTTTTTATTATATAAAAAACAGAAAATTAAAACAAAATTTGCTTTTTTAATGTATATATAGTATTTTTGATTAACTAATTGTTAATCATTATTTCAGAGAGAAAGTATTGAGGTGGATTGTTTTGTCAAATGAGTTTATCAGTGATCAAGAGGCACTGGAGGCATATGATATAAAAAAATATCGTACGCCCGATGGATATACGAGTGACATTGTGATTTTCACGATTACTCGAAATGAACAGACGGCATTAAGATGTTCACTAAGTATTTTGTTAATTAAACGAGCGATGGAAAATGCGGAAGGTCAACCGAATATAGAAGGGGGCAAATGGGCGCTTCCTGGAGGGTTTGTTGGGCCTCATGAAACCGCCTTCGAAGCGGCGCTGAGAGAGTTAGAAGAAGAAACAGGCATTCAAGGGATTCATTTAAAGCATTACGGAGTCTATGATAAAGAGGGAAGAGACCCTAGAGGATGGATGATTACGAATGCTCATTATGCGGTCGTGCCAGAGCATTTGCTTGCTGAGAGAAAAGCTGGTGATGATGCAGCGGATGTGCAATTATTTCACGTTCAAGAAGCGTTAGAATTACCGCTCGCTTTTGATCATAAAGAGATCATTGAAGATGCCCTACGAATGATTCAAATAGATATGTTGCAAACAACTTTGGCAAAAGAATTTCTTCCGCAAGAGTTTACGCTGTCCGAATTGCGGAATGTGCTTTTGAGCGTATCAGAAGAGATCGTCGATGAAGTCGTGAAATCGGAACCATTTTTTTGGAGAAAAGCACCGAGCCTTCCGTTTCTTGAACTCGTCACATTAGAAAACGGTCAACCAAAGACAACACAAAGAAATTCGAAGTATAAAACGAAACTCTACCGCTTTAATGAATATGTACCGATTAAAAGTATTTATAAATAAAAGGAACGATTTAAATTTGGAGGGTATAAATATGAGTAAAAGATACGAAGATGATGGGCTAGCATTACATACAGACTTATATCAAATTAATATGGCAGAAACGTATTGGAACGATGGCATTCACGACAAAAAAGCGGTATTTGAATTGTATTTCAGAAAGCTTCCATTTGGAAATGGCTATGCAGTTTTTGCTGGGTTAGAACGAATCGTAGACTACTTGCAAAATTTTAAGTTCACCGATAGTGATATTGACTATTTACGCAACGAGGTTGGTTATGAGGAAGACTTTCTCTCCTACTTGCAACAGATGAGCTTCACTGGCACGATCTATTCTATGAAAGAAGGAGAACTTGTATTTGGAAACGAACCGATTCTGCGGGTAGAAGCTTCCCTTGCTGAGGCACAAATTATTGAAACAGCCTTGTTAAACATTGTGAATTACCAAACACTCATTGCGACGAAAGCATCGAGAATTAAACAAGTTGTTGGTGAAGAAACAGCGATGGAATTTGGAAGTCGTCGTGCACAGGAAATGGACGCGGCCATTTGGGGGACGCGAGCTGCTTTTATCGGTGGTTTTGAAGGAACAAGCAATGTTAGAGCTGGGAAACTGTTTGGCATTCCGGTGTCAGGTACACATGCTCACGCTCTCGTTCAAACGTATAAAGATGAATATGTCGCTTTTCATAAGTATGCTGAACGCCATAAAAATTGCGTCTTTTTAGTGGATACATATGATACGTTGAAATCAGGAGTGCCGACCGCGATTAAAGTGGCGAAAGAATTAGGAGATCGCATCAACTTTGTCGGTATTCGTTTAGATAGTGGAGATTTAGCTTATTTATCAAAAGAAGCGAGAAAAATGCTAGATGATGCAGGCTTCCCGCAAGCAAAAATTATTGCCTCGAATGATCTTGATGAGTATACGATTATGAACTTAAAGGCAGAAGGAGCGCAAATCGATAGCTGGGGCATCGGAACGAAGCTGATCACTGCCTTTGACCAAGCCGCTCTAGGGGCTGTGTATAAACTCGTATCGATCAAAAATGAACAAGGAGAGATGGAGGATACGATCAAAATTTCTGGCAATCCAGAAAAAGTGACCACTCCTGGTTTGAAGCGAGTGTATCGCATCATTAATAAAGCAAATGGAAAAGCAGAAGGTGATTATATTGCGATGCAAGATGAGAACCCGCAGGAAGAAAAGCGGCTGAAAATGTTCCACCCTGTCCATACGTTCATCTCTAAATTTGTGACTAATTTTGAAGCGAAAGAGCTGCATGAACAAATCTTTGTTGATGGAGAATTTATTTATCAGTTGCCGGAAATTAAAGAGGTTCAACAATATGCGAAAGAAAACTTACAGCTTTTATGGAAAGAATATAAGCGTTCATTAAATCCGGAAGAATATCCCGTCGATTTAAGTCAAGCTTGCTGGGATAATAAAATGAAGAATATCGAGGAAGTTTGGCAAAAAGTTAAAAAGATGGATGTATAAACCGATAGGAAAACTAACTATTACTTTTTACACGATCCTTTTATCTACTTTTGATAAAAGGATCGTGTTTTTTTATGGAGATTTGATGATTAAATTATTTATCGTTAGTAGCTTGCGTTGAAACTTGCCAAGTTATCCCGAATTTATCTGTTACTTGTCCGTATAATGGACTCCAGAACGTTTCTTGAAGAGGCATCATAACTTGACCGTCTTCTTGTAGTTTTTCAAATACTTCTTTTGATTTTTCTACATCGTTGATCGAGACTGCTACTGTTACTTGCGATCCAATTTGATATGGTTGCCCTGGGAATGTATCTGATAGCATCAAATCTGTGTTACCAACTTTTAAATGTGCATTTAATATACGATTTTTTGCTTCAACAGGGACTGGATAATTTGGGTTCTCAGGCATGTCTCCAAAAGTTTGAAGGGTAAGAATTTTTGCGTCTAATGCATATTCATAAAACTTAACAGCCTCTTGTCCGTTACCATTTAAAACTAAATAAGGATAAATCCCTGCGATCATATTAGACACCTCTTTTTTTATTTTGTTGAAGAACTAGTGTTCGTGATTAACTTATCATAAATTATATACATGTGCAATGCTCTTATTGATCGTATAAAAACAGCAAGAGCGTTCTGTTTATTTTTGCGATATACTATAAAAGTAAGATAATTTAGAAAAGACAAACATCTTGGTGAAGGGGAGAAATATAATGAATAAACGATATATGAATATGGAAACTTCAGTTATTCATGCGGGCTATGATGCCAAGGAGCATTTAGGTAGCTTGTCGACACCGATTTTTCAAACCTCTACTTTTACCTTTGATAGCGCGGAGCAAGGGGAGAAGCGATTTGCGGGTGAAGAAGAAGGATATATTTATTCAAGACTAGGCAATCCGACAGTACGAGCGTTAGAGGAGCGGATTGCGGAGCTTGAAGGAGCGGAAGCGGGGCTTGCTTTTGGTTCAGGGATGGCAGCTGTGTCGGCAATTTTATTTTCCTTAACAAAAGCGGGAGATCATATTATATGTTCGCAAGGTATTTACGGTTGTACATTTGGTTTGTTGGAATTGATGAAAGAGAAATATGCGATTGCTCATGATTTTTGTGAGATGGAGACAGAGGAGCAAATTCGCCAACTAATTCGACCCGAAACCGCTTGTATTTACATCGAAACGCCGATTAATCCTACGATGAAGCTGATTGATTTAGAGATGGTAGCGAAAGTAGCAAAGGAAAAGGATATTCCAGTGGTCGTTGATAACACTTTCTCCTCTTCTTACTTACAACAGCCGCTACAATTTGGCTGTGACGTCGTGCTTCATAGTGCAACGAAATTTATTGGCGGTCATGGCGATGTCATTGCGGGTCTGGCGGCTGGAAAAAAAGCGTTTATGCAGCAAGTGGCGATGACGACATTAAAAGATATTGGTGGAGTGATTTCTCCATTTGATGCTTGGTTATTGTTAAGAGGAATGAAAACATTGCCTGTTCGAATGGATCGTCATTGTGAAAACGCGGCCTATATTGCTGAACAATTAAAGCAGCACTCCTTCGTGAAAAGGGTGTTCTATCCAGGGGACGCGGAAAGCAAAGATTACGTGATTATGAATAAACAAATGAAAGCTGGTGGAGGGTTAATTTCATTTGAAATTGATGGTAGTAAAGAAGAAGCTCAAGCTGTACTAAACAAGCTATCGCTCATTAAAATTGCTGTCAGCTTAGGAGATACAGAAACGCTAATTCAGCACCCGGCGACGATGACACATTCTAGTATACCGAAAGAAATTCGAGAACAAATGGGTATTACCGACCAACTCATCCGTCTGTCTGTCGGTCTTGAAGCGAAACAAGATATTTGGCAAGACCTTGAGCAAGCATTGACTAATAGAATATAATTCTATATTCAAGGAAAAGGGTGACTCAACAGCAGAAGAAATGATTGCTGTTACAGTCACCCTTTTAGGGGTATTTATGCCTGGCATAGTTGCTTATAAGTGACCGTTTGATTTCTTCCTAATTTTTTTGCTAAGTATAAGCATTCATCAGCTTGATTAAACAATGTTTCCACTGTCTCTGCATGATGAGGAAAAGTAGAAACTCCTATGGAGATGGTCAAGTTTTTTCCACAAGGACTGACTGTGTTTTCGGTTGTATTTCGAAGCTTTTCAGCTAGTTGATAAGCTTCTTCCTCATTAGTTTGAGGTAGCAGGAGAACAAATTCTTCCCCTCCGTAACGACAGCAAATATCGTCTACTCTAGCCACTTTTTTCATTTGGTGTGTTAAAAACAGCAGAACTTCATCCCCAACGGTATGTCCGTAAGTATCGTTCACCTGTTTAAAATGATCAATGTCTATAAGAAGGAGTGAAAACGATTGCTGCTGCTCTATCCATTCACTCATATACGTATTCATCGTTCGGCGATTATAAAGCTTCGTTAATGGATCAGTTGTTGATTGATACATGAAGTCATTCACTTTGTCATGTAAAGCGGAAAAACTAAATACTAATGCTTTTTTTAGCTGAATCGCTTCATAGTACCACGTATGAATATTTTTAATACTTTGTTCTTGGTTTTGTTCTGTACTATGCTCCGCATGATAAGCGAGCTGTTGTAACGGTCTAGAAATTCGCTTGGAAAGGAACCAAATAAATAGAAGGGACACTAAAGTCAGCGGCAGCGATGTGAAGAGCATCTCCTTCACCATTTCTTTAGATGGAGCGAGAGCGATATTCGTCGGCTGTTGAGCGACAATTCCCCATTTAGCGGTTGGGATATAAGCATAGCCTGCTAACATATCTTGACCTTTCGTATTGACAAGGCGTTGTGAGCCACTTAGACCTAAGATTACCCGTTTAACGACAGGGTTGTCAGTCGCTATATTTCCGATTCGTTCTTGTTCTGGATGATAAATAACTTGTCCATTCTCATCCACGACATACGCATATGATCCATTTTTATAAAAATGTGCCCCTAAAAACTCATAAAGAATATTCATTTCTTTCAAATAAAGAGATCCCCCGACTAACCCAAGATACTGATCATTTTCATCAAAAATAGGATAAGAAATAAAAATCACTAGTTTATTCGTTAAAGAGGTGTACGGTGTAGAAATGAGCGGTTTTTTCAATTTTAACGCTTGTTTTCCTCCAGAAGAGCTTAGTGGTCGATCTACTAAATCTACTGTTTCTGGCGCATTTACGAGAACTTTACCCGTATGATCTAAAATAAGCACTGCATTAAATGTATCTGTTTGATTTTTTAAGCGGTTGGCCTCTTTTGAAAGATACGGTTCATTATTCTCCTTCATATAAGGGACTAGCTCTTCAGCACTAGTTGCCAATGTTTGTAAGGTTGATTGTAAAAATACATCGGTCGAGTTGGCTAACTTCTGAGCATATACTTGATTTGTTTCTAACGCCTGCTTTATTAAAGTATTTTGAGACATTTGGTAACTTGCTACTACACCACTAGTCAAGGTGAAAATAATCGAAATTAGGGCAATGAACAGAAATAAATGTTTTAAAGAAATATTCATAAGTTAATATAATGACTTCCTTTGGAAAGTATTTTTTAGATGAAAAGTGCAAAAAACAGTGAGTAAATACCTAATTTTATTTCTATTATATATTAAATTAGTAGATAAGTAGAAACTTTTATTTGTTTATTCAAAAAGTGGTTGTTTAATAATGCCTACCTTTGTTTATTTATGGTAAGTTCAGAGGGGAGGAGGGAGAGAAAATGAAAAAAGAAGACTTGATCCAATTACGAATGTTTCAATTAATTTTATTAAATATCCTTATGTCTGTTTATTTAGTTATCATTTTTTATTCGGCACTTTTGGAATGAAGCAATCCACCTTTTTTCTATTATTGGCAGGTTTGATGTTTTTTGAAGGTGGAACGATTGTTTTAAAGCAGGTTCCATCTGTTTATTTTTTGTCAAGGAAAATACGACGCTTGATTGAATATGAGAAGAGAAAGATGGGGGAAGAATGGAGGAAACAGCAACGGTATCAAGGAATATCTCAATTGTTATTAGGAGCTATATTTCTTTTGAATGCTTTTCTTACTTTCGGTACAGATATAAAAATGGCATTTAGCCAAAGTGTTCCTATCATGATTATTATCTACCTTTTTGCTATATTCTTCTTCAATATTATGCACGCCATTCGAGTTCGAAAAGTGGATCAAAGTCCCGTAAGTGAATGGGAAGGCCACACTAAGCGGATGATTAAAGTCAATCTGATTGTCTTGTCCATTGCGGTATTCACTAGCTGTTTAATTGGTTTCCTTCTCTTTTAAAAAAGAAAAGTCTTAAGCTTTTCTTTCGTGCGTCTGTCAGTTATAGTAGTAACTGAAAACTACTACATAAGGAGACGATATTATGGCGAAAAAAGGAACAATTATTATGGAAAACGGTGAAAAAATCGAATTTGATTTATTCCCAAAGGAAGCACCGAATACAGTAGCCAACTTTGAGAAGTTAGCAAATGAAGGATTTTACAATGGTGTGGTTTTCCACCGTGTCATCCCAGGCTTTGTGAGCCAAGGAGGAGACCCGACAGGTACAGGTGCTGGCGGTAGCGGTACAACAATTAAATGTGAAACAGAAGGTAACCCTCATAAGCATGAAGCAGGAAGTCTTTCGATGGCTCATGCTGGAAAAGACACAGGGAGCAGCCAGTTTTTTATCGTCCATGAGCCACAACCTCATTTAAATGGCGTTCACACTGTATTTGGAAAAGTGACGTCTGGACTTGAAACAGTTCTTGCGATGAAAAATGGCGATATGATGAAGGAAGTAACAGTTGTAGATGCTGAATAAGTAAGCGGCAAAAGAGAAGCGAAGAGCTTCTCTTTTTTCATGTAAGCATGAGAAGTGTAGAAACCTAGGGGAGTATGATAAAATGAGCGAGAAACGATGAAAAGGGGTGTAAGGATGAAAATTGAAATATGGTCTGACTTTGTTTGTCCTTTCTGTTATATCGGAAAGCGTCGGCTAGAAAAGGCTTTGGAGCAGTTTCCGCATAAAGACGAAGTAGAAGTCGTGTATAAAAGCTATGAGCTCGATCCGAATGCTAAGCAAGAAAATGAACAACAGATTCATGAAGCATTAGCTACAAAGTATGGAACAAGCATAGAGCAAGCGAAACAGATGACAGAAAATATTAGCCAGCAAGCAGCTGAAATAGGCTTACCATTTAATTTTGACAATATGCGATCAGTGAATACGTTTCACGCTCATCGACTCGCTAAATATGCCAAGGAGCAAGGCAAAGAAAAAGAAATGGTCGAGCGCTTATTAAAAGCATACTTCACCGACTCAATGAACGTGAATGATCAAATTATACTTGTGGGATTAGCAAAAGAAGTAGGCCTACACGAAGAGAGTGTGCAAGAGCTACTTGTAAGCGATCGCTTCTCTGAAGAAGTAAGAGCGGATGAGAATTTAGCACGAAAGCTCGGTGTGCAAGGTGTTCCGTTTTTTGTCATTAATGAGAAGTACGCTGTTTCAGGTGCTCAACCGCCTGAAGCTTTCTTAAGTGCTTTACAAAAAGTATGGGAAGAAGAAAATGAAAGACCTGTTCTAACAGATTTGTCAACAAAAACGACAGGCTCCACTTGTACAGATGAAGGCTGTGATATTTGAATAAAAACTAGCGACCTCACGCTTGAGGTCGCTAGTTTTTATTAGGTTTTTCACGAGAGAATTCAGCTTTTTGGCAAGTGAATATCTACAATGGTTCCTTTTTCAACTTGTGAGTGAACATTTACTATAGCACCGTGAAGAGTGGCGATTTGTTTGGCAATGCTCATGCCAAGTCCAACACCTTCGAGTCGTTCGTCTGTATTTGTTCCGCGATAATAGCGTTCAAATAATTGTTCCATCGTGTCTTCATCCATGCCGACACCATCATCTTCAATCCAAATGTGTAAGCCATCTTTTGAGTGGGAGAGGTGAATTGTAACAGTTGTTCCGCTTGGATTATGCTTGATGGCATTAAAGATTAAATTATCCATCATGCGCTCGAACCACTTTCGATCGGCTTCTATCTCTACCTGTGTCATTATAGGTTCGAAATGAAAATGATAATCTTGCAACGTTCGATCATGAATAAACTTAGACGTAATTGCTGCAAGGAGCTGATTCACTTCAAGCGTTTCTTTTGCCAGATGAAGTTCATTATTTTTTAACTGGAAGGCCAGTGAAAAGTCTTCAATTAAATGAAGCATATATTCACCCTTTTCGCGAATGGTTTGCCCCATTTCTTCCAGCTCTGCTTGCGACCAATGGTATTGTCCACTTTCTAATAAATGGCCATACCCTTGGATCGTGGATAGTGGCGTACGAAGGTCGTGGGATATACCTGTCATCCATTCTTCTCGTGTTTTTTCTAGTTTAGCTTGTTCTTTTTCTGATGTATCGAGCTTTTCGGCCATCTTATAAAAAGCATTGATCACTTCTTTGTATAGGCGATAACGAATTCTTACTTTTCCGTTCTTACGAAAGATTTTTTTCCTTTCATTTTCTGTTAGCACTTCTTCATAATTCCCCTGTTCCATTCTTTCTAGCCAGCTTGTAAAAATAAATAGCGGTTGGCCGTAGCGAAAGCCATTCCAAAAGGATAGGGTAAGAGTAATGAGCAACACAATAGCGCCAACAATTCCAAATCCAAGCAGATATTCCTCCATTACTGATAGTGTTTGGTTTTTATCCTTCTTTTTTGGTAAGTGTAAAAGCCAAGTATAGTTTGTGGACGGGTCAGTATACACAGAGGTTTTTGTTGAATAAATACCAGGTGCCATCTTTTTAGAAATAATCTCTAATGGCTCGTATTGTTTTGCTTTCATCGGTTTGCCAACGGTGTCAATAATGTGGCCATTTTGATTAATAATTTGAAGAGTTCCATTTAAACTTTTCAGTTGTTCTTCTAACTGATTTTTTTTCGCTTCAGAGATTTTTCCTTCGTTACTATAGGTTGTTACAAGATTTTTTAAAATATCCAATGGTTTATCGACGTATCCAACCATAAACACATAAGGGGTTTCATACGTATTATCGATTTCGGTTAATACCGTATACTTTCGAAATTTTTTATTCTCTTCAATTTGCAAAATGTCACCGACAGAATATTGCTCGGGTAAAGACGAAGAGGTGTTGCTTGCTTCAATGACCTTCCCTTGATAATTCACTACTTGGGCCCACATTTGTTTTTCTTTTAGTATTCGCTCCCATTTTTCATCAATTTCCGCCTTGTTATCTTCAATGACCGTTTCTGTTGTTAAGTATTCTAATACACCTGCGGGATAGTTTCTCCGAAGTTCTTGATTAGATATATGTTGTAGTAGCAGAAAAAACAGGGCGAAAAATAAAATGATAATAGCAATGGACAAGGAGATAAATTGAATAGAAAAATGAAAGATTAATCTTCTTCTCAATGATTTCATATCATTTTTCCTTTAACCAGTTTGTAACCAAGACCGCGGACAGTCACTAAAAATTGCGGTCGACTTGGATCTTCTTCAATTCGTTCTCTAATTCGTCTTATATGGACCGATACCGTATTATCATCGACGTAATGGTTATAGCCCCAAACCGCTTCTAGGAGTTCAGACTTAGAGAAGACTTTATTTGGATGTTTACAAAAATACAACAAAAGTAAATAGACTTGGGTTGGGCATGAAACGGCTTGATCATCGACTAATAATTCTCCTTTATCTTCATCCACTAAAAACCTTCCAAAGTTGAAAGTTTTCTTCTTGTTCACTACTGGTAATGTTTCAACAGATGAACTTCTGCGAAAATGAGCTTTAATTCTCGCGGCGATCTCCAACGGGTTAAACGGCTTCGTAACATAGTCATCTCCACCGATGGCAAATCCCGTCAATACATCTAGATCGGACACTTTTGCTGTGACAAATAAAATATAGGCTTCTGATATGTCCCGAATTTTAGGACATAATTCAAACCCGCTATAATCCGGTAACATTACATCAAGTACAATCAAGTCAATATGTCTTTTTTCTAATATAGCTAGCGCCTCGTTTGCAGTGTGTGCGGTATAAATATGTTTAAATCCTTCTTTTCGTAAAACGGTTTCAATCATTTTCACAATCGCTTTTTCATCATCAACGAGCAGTATGGTTCTTGTTTCCATTTCTATACACCTCATTTTTTATAGTAGCACATAAACATTACGAGAACTTGAACAGAAGAGAAAGAGTTTATGAAATGTTAATCTATTGTTTGTTTCCAAGAAATCTTTCTTGTGTAAATTAATAGTATCAATACATGTGAGGAGAATATGATGGATAAATATAGAGTTTCGGCGATTGACGGTATGAGAGGCTTTAGTTTATTAGGGATTTTATTAGCCAATATGCTGATCTTTCAATATGGAATTTGGGGAAAGGATGAAATCGGTTTTTATTCGTTATCAGCAGCTGATCTAGGAGCCTATAAATTAGTCAAAGTATTAGTTGAAGGCAGCTTTATGCCGATCTTTACATTTTTATTTGGCTATTCAATGATTAAAATGAAGGAGAGTTTGGAACGTAAAGGTGTTCCGGTAAAACGATATTTCATCAGACGATTTTTATTTTTAGTGTGCGCGGGGCTTTTGCACTCCACTTTCTTATGGGAAGGAGATATTCTCTTCTTTTACGGTTTGATGGGCTTTTTTCTCTTGTTGTTTATGAATCGTAGTAAGAAAACATTATTGATTTGGGGCACGTCTTTATTAATCATTATGTCATTTTTAGGATATGGAAATGTGGAAGAGTCAGCCAAGGATAAAAAAATCATGGCTGAATATGTTGAAAAAACAAACATCATTTATAGTAGCGGTAGTTATGCTGAAATTAAGCATCATCGCAATAATGAAGATCCGTTAAATTTACCAGATGCTTTTTATATAGTTATTTTAATTTTTGCGCCATTGCTTACTGCTCCACTTTTTCTATTCGGGATGTTTGCGGCAAAGGCGAATGCGTTTGTTCATGTGCAAAAGGAACGGTCGTTATATGTAAAAGGTACGCTACTTTTGTTGCCAATCGGTATTGCACTAAAGGTCATTCCACACGTCAGTGAATCGGCTTGGAGTGGTGTGGCTGAAATGCTTGGAGCGAGCTTGTTAGCACTCGGGTATCTCTTTTTGTTTGCTCTTCTTTATACAAGGAAGCCCAATAAGATATTTCCTGCCGCGTTTGAAAGTGTTGGCAAGTTGTCGTTAACGAATTATTTAATGCAGACAGTAATTTGTACGACGCTTTTTTATGGCTATGGTTTCGGATGGTTTGGGAAGTTAGGTATGATCTGGGGGATAGTGTTAGCGGTGATGATTTATGCCCTACAAGCAATCGCCAGTCATTATTACTTGAGAAGGTTCAAAAGAGGACCAATAGAACAATTGTTAAGAATATGGACGAATTTTTCATGGAATGGTCGTGTTAGACAGAAAAAGCTACAATTTGAGGGAGAGCCTAACAAAGTGGAGGGGATGTAGGATGCCGAAACGAATGATTTTCGGATTCGTACTGGTTGTTGTTGGGGTCATCCTTACCTTTTGTAGTTATTCCCTTCCTGTTGAAAAGCATTTTTGGCAAAGGATTGGCTGTTTACTAGTAGTGACAGGAATTTTTCTCGCTCCTAATTGGATCAATAAGGAAGAGTGAGCACCTGATAAATCAGGTGCTTTTTATATTGGAATTTTTCCTATTTTAGTATAAAATTACACTAGTAGATACGATTTAAAACAGTGGTGTAATGATATTCGTGTTTGCCGAAAATTTTCAAACGACAACTTCTCATATAGAAGAGTAATGAAGGTGATATATATGGATAAGCAACAAGTAAATGAATTATTGTCCGGTAAGCTCAAGCTGATTCGTACAGAGAAAGGTTATACGCAAGATAAAATGTCAGAAGTGCTTGGTATGTCTAAAAAGACGCTTGTTCAGATTGAAAAAGGGAGAACGCTTGCTGGTTGGACAACGGTTGTGGCATTATGTGCTTTATTTCGGGAAAGTGAAATTCTGCAAGGATGCCTCGGCGATGATCCGGTAGAGATGGTGGAGACGATTGCTCACAACAGTATTAGTACTCCTAAAGAGAAAACGATGGGAGGGCGTGTTTGGTGGAGAGAAGTGGAATCCAGTCAAGGTATTCGTTTACAACAAAATGTGATTAGCGGTCATTTTCGCATTTTAGATAAGGAAGATTATCGGTTGTTTAGTGGATACGACAAGGAAGAAGCATATCGAGAATGGCAAACAGCTTGTCAAAGTGGGGAGAATGAATGAAAAAGAAAAGAAAAAAGTTTTTAGTAATTAGTCTGATATTACTTGGTTGTATCGGTAGTTTTGTTTATGCATATTTTAAAGGCTTGCCTTGGAAAGAGAAGCAAGTGGCAAATGAGCTTCAGCAATATCTTGAAGAGCGGTATGATGAATCTTTTGTTTTGAATCATACGTTTTTTGATGAGGAAGAAAGAGTATATGGAGCAACTTTTTCACCAACTAAGGATCAATCGATGGCCTTTAATGCAAGAAAAGAAAGTGAAGACGCAATAATGGATGATTATCCAGAAGGTGTGTGGCAAAGAGAATTTCAAGAAGACATCGAGCCAGTTGTTAGAAAAAACTTTCCGAAATTAAAAGATTGGTATGTTGGTACCGCCTATGGCCAAAGTGGCGAATTAGTAGAGGGGCCAACGATTCCGACTTATCAAGAAGCAGGTGCTTTTATGTGGGTAGAGGTGAGTAAAGCAGGCGTTTTTAATGATTCGGAGCAGCAGTGGGAACAAATTTATCAGCTTGTTCATGAAGTACATAAACTAACAAGTACAGCGGAAGTATCCTTTTCCTTTGATGAAAAAAAAGGAGCTAAAGAAGAAGCAGAAGTATATATTTCTTGTATGCCAGCGGAAGTGATTCCAGTCAAAACTGTGCAAGATGCAAAAAATGCTTGTGAAATGACTAGGTTTGACTAAGTGATATAAAATAGCCTGACGGAATGTTGTCTGTCAGGCTATTGATTAGTAAGAATATTTTGTTCATCGAAAAGGAGAGGAATACCAGTTCCATAACTCGATTTCTCCAATAATGACAAAATCGATTAAGGAGCTGTTTTTTAATTTTAACAGTTCTTTAGTTGGACCAGTAATAATGATACCATATGTTGTTACTCCATTTGCCTTTACATATTGATAGCGTTCGTTTAATTTCATTTCGTTCTTTCCTGATAAGTAAATTGGCTTCACCCAATTTGGATAGTCTTTTAGCAATTTCATCATTTTGACTACGTCTTCTTCTAATGTTTCATCACTATACTCTTCTCTACTTGGATAAAGCTCGATACTTGAAGGAAAACCGAAAATTTGTCCAGGTATTAAAAAAGGGCTTGTTTCTTCAAGGTTACCTTGATATTCATGGCCAGTATCAAGGGCATACCAAGGGATATGATATAATTCCTCGTTCAGAGTGGTTTTGTTTATTTCTTTGTAAACCTCTTCAAGTGTAAGGGTTCGATTAAAAGAGATACCAAGCTCTGCTACTGTTCCTTCGGGGAGTTTTTCTAAAGCCTCCCAAACTTCTTCTCGAAATTTGCTTCCTATTTTCTCGGGAAAATCAGGATGTACAAATTTTAGGTGACTTTCAGCATTATGATCGTTATTCCATTCAATTGATGAATTGAGGAATGACAGCCGAGCATTTGTGTGCATCTCTCCTACTGAAAAATACTCATTTCCAATCATTTTTTCTAAGTCAGCTTCTTGCTTTTGACTGAGTAGTACACCAGTTTTATTTGAACGAGGCATAACCTCAACACCTGGATAGAAAGCTTCTATTGCCAAATTTGACACCGCATTAATTTTCTCGCCACGATCACCAATCCCGTAATAAGCTGCTGAAAACAGACTGCCAACAAGATACACGAGTAAAGCGAGTCCGAACAGAAAAGAGAGCTGATTCCAACGCTGTTTCCACTTCGCTTTCCGTAAGATGTTTCTCTCGTTGGGTAAAGCTGGTATAGGCTCGTTCTTTTCGGTCATATCGATATGATTTTGGCAGTGGATACATATTTCGATATGTTCAATTAACTGTTGCTCTTCTTCTTGTGAAAGTTCATTTTTCTTTAATAAACTTCGAAAATGTTGGCATGAATCTTTTTCCATCAATCTTCTTCCCCCAGTCTTTTTCTTACCTCTTTTCTAGTCCGATGCAAAATGACTTTTACGTTCGCGGTGGTCAAGTTTAAAAGCTCCGCAATTTCCTCATAAGAAAACCCATAATAATCACGTAGTAAAATAGCATGTCTTTTCGTTAAAGGAAATTGCTGGACAATACGAAGCCAGTCGTTAATTTTCGCTTGAATCAAAACGGTTTGTTCAGTACTCTGAACGATTGGCAGCATCATTTCTGTCATTTCTTGTTGGTACCGCTTCTTTTCGCTTCGTGTCCAGTCAATAAATGCGTGATAAGCAATTTTTAATAGCCATGGCTTAGGACTTTCACCCTGATAACTGTCCAAATGAATATAAGCACGATAAAAGGTTTCCTGCAAAAGCTCCTCAGCGACATGAGAATTACGGGAAAGAGAGAGAAGGTAAGTATATAAATCATGGAAATAAGTGCGATATAAATCTTCAATCGACATCGATTAACCTCCCTCAATAACATAACGGAAAGAACGAAGAAAGGTTACAATTATTGAAGAAAATTCTTACATATTACAAAAAAAGTGAGAAGAGAGCGGCAAAAGCTCTCTTCTCACTTAATAATTATGAGGTAAAGAAATTTCACTAGTCTTCTTACTAGCTAAATCTAATTGATAGAGATGATATTCAGGTTCATCTTCACCGAACTGTATATCGACCATAAAGTAAACAGTTTGAAGATCAGCGGCTATCACTGGATGCGAAGCTGATTTACCTAACTGTGTTAGCTGTGTTTCTTTATTTGAAGCAGGGTTGAATTGAAATAGCTCATATTCAAAGATGCCATTTGTTTCAGAATTGGCTACAGATTGAAAAATGATTTCGTTTCCAATAAAGTTGAAATCATAGATATCCTCTTTACGATCAGGAGCGGAATAAACTTTTACCTTATTTGTTCCGTTCAATGAGATTTGGAAAATACGTTCTTTCATTTCAAACGCATCATCAGCTGTTTGTTCCTCTTTATCATCGACCATTGCGACATAAGCATAACGTCCTTTTTCATCAACTTGTAAGGAATTCATTCCATACTCTTTCAGTTTAGTATGTTGAATTTGCTGTTTCTCTTTCAAATGGTATTCAAAAATATCGATATCGTGCGGACGCTTTCCGGTGATCGGAGAGTAATTTTCAAAAGTACCTGCTTGTAAATAAAAAATAGATTGATCATTTTTAGCTAATTCGATTTCGGTGATAAGTTGCTGCTCTTTAAATAAAGTTGAGATTTCTTCTGTTTGAATATTGATGGAGACAACCCAGCTATATGGTGTTTGCTCCATATCTTTATTAGAAACTATGTAAACTAATTGTGATCCATCAGCAGAAAAACTTGGATCTAAGATTATTTTATCGTTATCGTATTGAATGAGTTCTTTTTCAAGCTTTTGCTTATCATTTTTAATTCGAAGAGACGGTTTCCCATCTGTAAAAGTAATATAAGCAATAGTTCCGTTTGACGAAACATCATAATGTTCGGCTAAACCGTTTGTTTTCTCGTTATCTCCCTTTTGGAGTAAGAATCCTACGGCTAAAAGGGTAGTTAGGATGAGCAAAGCTGAGGCGATGATCCACGTTAGTCTTTTTTTCATGTTGGTTGCTCCCTTGTGAAAGTGTTTCGATTCTTTTTTCGTATTCTCTAAATTTTTTTCCCTACAGTATTTATAAAAAGAGTTCAGGTGCAAGAATGAAAGCAACTATTAGCAGGGAAATGAATATAGGTAGAGTCGTGATGATATAACTAAACGTCCGATTATTATTCCAGAGAACTAACTGAAGTTTATATAATCCTCCCCAGATGATAAGAGGTGAAGCAAACAATATCATTTTTGGTTGAGGTTTTCCGAACAGGGCGAATCCTGCCCAAATAAAAAAGAGAGAAAATGCACCTATGATAAGACCAGATGTAATGTTAATGAAGTGAATGGCTTTTTTGTCTTTGTCCATCTTTCCCGATGTTTCGATGAGGTTCGTTTGATAAAGGAAAAACACATTTGTCATAATGAGCAAGAGCGTTCCGAACGCTAATGAGCTGGACAACGTATGATTCAAGCTGGTAGCCATCAAGTATTCATAGATCAGTACAAGCAAAGACATTACTAATAAACTGTTTTGATACCTCTTTCTAAGATGATTAGTTAATGGTAGTAAAGCAAAAATTAGAAAAGTTGTTCCACAGGCGAAAGCGAGCATCAGCCAAAAAATATGTGCATCTCCGTTCGTAAATAGTTGCGTTAAATAAATGGTGATTGTCCATATTAAAGAAGCCAAAGCAAACGTCAAATACATTTCTTTTCGATACGGCATGAGCACTTGTTGTAATTCGGAACGGACGACCTCTGCATTTCCGAATTGTTGAACCGCCAAGTTTTCTGCTTCTTCTAGTGAATAACCTTGCTTCAAAAGTTCATCTCGCGAAATTTCTAGATGAATGAGCATTTCCTCGTACATCTCTTCTTTTTCTGCTTGAGAGCAGTCGAGCTTGAAAACGATCTTTTGAGCAAATTGTTCGAGTTGGCTGTTCATGTAAAGTCACCTTGTACTTTGCGAATTAAATTTTCTACTAGACTCCAATTTCTCTTTTTCTTTTCCAATTCAATCAAACCTGAAGCCGTGATTTTATAATATTTTCTTCGGCCAGCCGCTTTCTCCAACCAGTAGGATTCGATCCACTCTTTTTTCTCAAGCCGCTTTAAAGCGGGATATAATGTGCCTTCGCTCATTTCATATGTATGATTGCTTGAGTCGCGCAAAATTTTGATCATTTCATAGCCATACAAATCTTTTTGAGAAATGAGCGAAAGTAAGATTAAATCAATGCTACCTTTCATCATTTCTTTATCCATTGCATTCACCACCTTTAGAAAGTATTGGAATAATTACATAGTAATACAATGTGCATCGTATTACAAGGTTGATAAGTAAAAAAAGGAGCCCTTTTGCTCTTTTTTTAGTCATTTATTAGTTAGAAAGCTGCATGTTCACCGCTTGTTGAATCATATCTTCTACTGATAAATCTGGATTCAGCGGCATTAGAACGTAACGTAAGCCGTGTTCACATTGATTTCTACTTCTCGTTTTGTTCTTCAGGTGTTGGAAAAATACTTAATGATACGTATACCTTCAGTAATCATCATTTTATTTTGAAGTGAGTAGGAGATACCTGAATCTTAATAACTTGCAACTCATTTACGTTTACTCAATAGGGATAATAGGGAAAAAATCAGTATATATTAGAATAGATATGAAACAGTATGAACGGTGCATGGGGATAATTGAACGACGCAACAATAAAAACTCCCAATAACAAAGGAGGAATTTATATGCGCGTATTAGTGTTAGGAGCAGGGTTAATGGGGAAGGAGGTGGCGAGGGATTTAGTGAACAGTGAACGGGTGTTGAAGGTGACACTTGCTGATATGGATATGGAGAAAGCGAAAAAAATTTGTAGTAGCTTACAGTCGTCGAAGCTTGAGGTGGCATTTGTGAATGCAACAAAAGAAGAACAATTAATTCATATGATGGGCAGACATGATATCGTAGTGAATGCTCTCTTTTACTCCTTTAATGAAAGTGTAGCGAAGGCAGCTATTTCGGCAGGTGTGCATTGTGTCGATCTCGGTGGTCATATTGGTCATGCAACGGATCGTGTATTAAAGCTTCATGATCAAGCAAAGGTAGCGGGAGTGACGGTTATTCCGGATCTTGGAGTGGCACCTGGTGCGATCAACATTTTATCGGGATATGGAGCTAGTCAATTAGACGAAGTGAAAGA
Source organism: Bacillaceae bacterium SAS-127 (assembly GCA_002261155.1). Lineage (GTDB taxonomy): Bacteria > Bacillota > Bacilli > Bacillales > Domibacillaceae > Bacillus_CE. The sequence goes on from NKXN01000030.1 coordinate 83,404, forward strand.
GATAAAATTATATGTTGGTGGGATTCCTTTGAGGCCATCCCCACCGCTTGAGTATAATCATGTCTTTTCGATGGAAGGGGTATTCGATCATTACACTGATCCTTCTTTTATTATTCGAGACGGAAAAAAGCAGGAGATTGCTTCTTTATCAGAAATAGAGACGATTTTTTTTGAAAAATTTGGTCCGTTAGAAGCGTTCCATACCGCTGGAGGAACGTCCACTTTAGCTTATTCTTATCCTGATTTAGCTTGTTTAGAGTACAAAACGATTCGTTATCCCGGCCATGCAGAAAAATTTCAGTTGTTGGTTGATTTGAACTTAACACGCAATGATTATTTTGTGGAAATCAACGGTCAGCAAGTAAAGCCTAGAGATGTTCTTTTGAAGGTGCTTGCTCCGATTGTCGATTTAAAAGATGGGGAAGATGTTGTGTTGTTAAGTGTATTAACAACGGGGTCGAAAGAAGGAAAAGTAGCTAGTTATCGTTATGAAATGATTACTTATAAAGATCAAGAGAATCATGTCACTGCGATGGCGAGAGCAACAGCGACGACAATTTCCATTGCAGCGCAAATGATTGGAGATGGAATAATTACGAAGCGAGGGGTTTATCCCCCTGAACAAATTGTCCCCGGCGATATTTATATAAAGGAGATGGAGAAACGAGGAGTGATGATTAAAGAGACGATGAATCATAAATAGAGTATTATCAAAAAAGTTCCCTTGTTTATCTCACATTAACGGGCAGTAAGGTCCCCGCCGAGCAATAAAGTTATTTAGGCGGGGGCAACTGTCTGTGTCCACTTTTTATAGACTGTTAAAGGGTTGGGAACTTTCTTTGTCGATCACTTCGTATCATTTTCACCTTAACTTGTACATCAGGTTGTTTTAAACTGTTTTGTGTTAATGGGATTTTCCCGTCCTCTTCTATTTTTGCCCATGTTTTAACATCTTCTCGGTATAAAGTTTCAGATAGTCGGAATAAGTCTGAGTTTGTTTTTAAACCTTCTTTATATGCCGAGATTACTTCTTGCTCCAACGTCTTTTGAACTGCTTTTTCTATTTCTTTAAGTTTTCGTTCGGTCGCAATTTCTTGTAATAAGACCGTTGCATCGATGGATAGTTTGAAATGAACGTCGCTTCCTTTCACTAAGGGCCTTTTTTTGATTTTTATTTTTTCAATTAACACACTAATATCTAATCCCTTCACTTTGATACTGAGTTCAGCTCTTTTTAAATCATTATTTAGCCATCTTAATCCTTTGATTTTTTCATAGGGTATTATATCTTTTAATTTTTTTTCCGTGATCGATGCGATCCCAGCCATTTGAATGTTTTTTTTCATCTTTACATCAGATTTCCATGACTTTTTCACTGTTTTTACATAAGGAATAAACGTTTCATGAGGCGGTTCATGTAAGGCAATTAACAATTCTCTCATATCAACGGATCTAATAAAAGAGCTTTGTTCGTACGAAGCCTCTGGTTGATTTAATTTGGTATAAGTTGTTGATGCTTTTAGAGAAGGGAGAGTAGTCATAATATCAAACAGTGGTTCTTTTGTTGCGAAGATGTATGTTCCATATCTAGTTTCACGGTAGCGATCAAACAAATCAATCGTTTTTTCTAACGCTTTGTTATTTAAAGCTTCTTCCGTAAAGATAAAGAAAGACAAATGTCCCCAAAATAAACGGCGTTGAGACGAACGGTACACTTCAAAAACTGCTTCATTCACTGTTTTTCCTTTTCCTCTACCAACAACGACGATCGTTTGTGTTACCTTTCCGGTTGATTCAGACTTAGCAATTAAACTAGGGTTAAGCATTTGCAAATAGACAACGAACTCACCATCTTTATAATCGACACCTAAACCTTGAATGTATACCATTCGCTCAGGTTCATTGGCATCCCAGCAGCCAGCTAGAGGAATCATCAATAGGAGAAAAGCGATACCTAGTAGTATATGTTTAACATGAAATCTCATGAAGAACCTCCTAGATTAGCTCCTGAATTTTAAAGAGTTGGTAATTTTCTTTGTCGCTCGCCTCGGATTATTTTCACTTTAACCTGTATGTCAGATGGTCTTATACTGTCAGTTGTTAATGGGATTTTTCCATTTTTATTTATTTTCTTCCACGCTTGAACATCCTCTCGATACAAAGTTTCAGATAGTCGAAAAAGGTCAGAATCGGTTTTTAACCCTTCTTTATATACTGCGATTACTTCTTGTTTTACAACTTTTTCAGCTGCTGTTTCTATTTCTTTGAGGTTTCGTTCAGTCGCAATTTCTCGTAATAAGACGGTCACATCGATGGATAGTTTGAAGTGAACATCATTGCCTTTCACTATTGGCTTTTTTTTAGCTTTGACTTTTTCGACTAATAAACTAATATCTAGTTCCTTCACTTTGATACTGAGTTCAGCCCTTTTTAAATCATTATTTAGCCATCTTAACCCCTTCATTTTTTCGTAGGATATTACATCTTTTAATTTTTTCGCCGTTATGGATGCGATGCCGGCCATTTGAATGGCTGGTTTCATTCCTTTGTCAGATTTCCATGATTTCTTTGTAATTTCTACATAAGGAATAGCCGTTTCATGAGGTGGTTCATTTAAGGAAATTAATAACTCTCTCATATCAACGTGTTTAACAAAGGAGCTTTGTTTATACGAAGCCTCTGGCTCGTTTAATTTAGTATAAGCAGTTGATGCTTTTAAAGCGGGAAGGGTAGTCATCATATCGAATAGTGGCTCTTTCGTTGCGAATATGTCTATTCCATATCTAGTTTCGCGATAGCGATCAAACAAATCAATTGTTTTTTCTAACGCTTTGTTTTTTAAAGCTTCTTCCGTAAAAATAAAAAAAGACAAATGCCCCCAAAATAAACGGCGTTGAGATGAACGGTACACGTCGAATGCTGCTTCATTCACTGTTTTCCCTCTGCCTCTGCCAACAACGACAGTAGATTGTTGCACGCCGCTTGTTGCTTCAGACTTAGCAATTAAACCAGGATTAAGCATTTGCAAATAGACAACGAACTCACCATCTTTATAATCGACACCTAATCCTTGAATATATACCATTCGTTCAGGTTCATTGGCATCCCAACAGCCGGCTAGAGGAAGAATCAACATGAGAGAAATGATGCATAGTAGTACACGTTTAACATAAAGCCTCATGAAGAACCTCCTTGTTTTGTTTTATCTTTAGGATTCATGGAGTTTGGTCGTTTGTTATCTAGTTGATCTGGTAACTTAATAAGAGCTTTCAAAGTATTTTTTAGACTCATTTCACTGGCTATTTGCAAATAAGGAACACCAAAAGAGTGAAATTTAGCAATGTACGTACTTACAAGGAAAACAGAAACAAAGAAACCAAATAGACCGAAGAAGGCAACTAAAGTAATAACAAAAAATCGGATTAAAGCTACGATTCCAACTAATGACTGATTGATTAATGTAAAGGTAGCGATTGTTGAAGCAGCTATGACAACTAGCATCGCTGGATTTGTTAATCCAGCACGAATAGCAGCATCGCCAATAATTAACCCGCCAATGACGCTTAATGTTTGTCCAACTGAAAGCGGTAGCCTCATCCCTGCTTCACGAAATACTTCAAATAAAATAAGCATAATAAAGGCTTCTACTGCTGTAGGTAAAGGTACCCCTCGTCTTGATTCAACTACGGTAGCTAATAAAGTGAAGGGGATTTGATTTTGATGAAAGGCGGTTAAAGCTACCCAGAAGCCTGGAAGGAATGCAGCAACAGCAATACCCAAAACCCTTAATAATCGTTCAAAAGCAGCGTATAAATAATTTGATTCACTGTCTTCAGCTGTTTTTAATAAGAAGAACAGATTAATGGGAGTAATATAAGCAAAGGATACCCCATCAATTAGAATAACAAAGCGGCCATCTAGCAATGATTGTACAGCAAAGTCAGGACGCCCAGTATAACTATGTCGAGGGAATAGAGCGAACGGATGATCATCATTAATTAATTCTTCAAGTTGTGTGCCGCTATATAATCCGTCGACGTCTATAGATAAAATTTTTTCTTTTATTTCACTTAAAGTTGCTGTATCAACGATATCTGCCATATAAAGAATAGAAAGTTTAGTTTTGGAGCGTTTTCCCACCTCGAATTTTTCACTTATGAGACTAGTTGTGCGTAATCTTTTTCTAATTAAAGCATGGTTAATAGTGATGTCTTCAATGAAGTTATCACGTGGCCCCTTAACGGCAATTTCTATATTTGAATCTTCTGTATCTCGTTGAGGGCGATCAGATATATCTACGGAGTAAATCGTTTCTTCTGAACGGAAAATTAGTAATAACTTACCTGAGAAAATCTCCATTTCAGCCTCTTCAGTACTAGTAACGACTTGCAAGGTAGGGAGCTGAAGAGCTTGTAAAGCTTCTTCCGTAAAGTCACTAGGTCGATTCTTTAAAAAACTCTCTAGCTTCTTTGGCACCGTTTTATAGAGCATGTCGGTGCTAACGAGTCCCGTACAATATATAAGGGTGATCGGTTCATGATGAAATTGTAAGTGAGAAAAGGTTACATCCGAACAATGTTTAAATGTCTCCTTTAAAGTTTGTTCATTAAGAGTTGATTCTAAAGCTTGTTCATTAAGAGTCGATTCTAATTTCTTTTCTTTAATGAACTCATCTAGTTTTTTAGATTTTTTTAAGGAAACCTTATTAAACTTCATTGGACTCCCCTCCGCTTTTGTATTGTTTGAAACATAGTAATTAAACCTACTAGGATAGAAAAGCTAAAGAAAAACCAAAAGGTAGTTGGCAACACATATTTTCTTAAATAGGAATTAAACTGAAAATCAGTGATAGGTGCAAGAACCATTGCGCCGATTACAAATAATAACAGGAATAAAACAAGGTTCTTTTTTTGTTTCTTAATAGGCAATAACTCTTTTATTAAAAAGAGTAATAAAGTAATTCGAATAAATACCCCTGACAGCCATTGATAAATCGATAAAAAGTCTACATGCTCAAAAAATTTCCCAATAGATACAAGCCCCCATTCTTCAAAAGGAGGAAATCTTTGTAGTTTCGCTTCTTGTGGACCGAACTCTACAATCGCTCCAATTAAAGGACCGAGTGTTAATGCAGTTAATAGCAGAGTGATGACAGCAAAGTGACGAAATTTTAATGGGGTATTTAGTTTATGTTGTAGTAAAAGAAAGATAAAGATTTCAACCATACCAGAAGCTTGAAAAATAACTCCATCTAAAACAGGGGAGATGCCATGTTCTAAAACTGGTAATAGTAAAGAGTGATTTTTAAATTGAAAATTGGCGATTGCGACAAAGAAACCAAAGATAATGATAAAAAATAAAAGGAATACATTTAGAGTGTTAAGAGTTTGCATTCTTTCTTTTGCTAAATACCAACAGGTAAACAGAAAGAGAATCGTTAATAAAAGGGGAGGTGTTTCTGGCATATAAGCGATAGTTGTCCAAACGATCGTTTCTCTTAAGGCGATCCCACACATAAAAAGCAAATAGAGAATGAGTAGACATACAAGTAATTTCGTTGCTTTATCCCCTATCACTTCAGAAAGCCAGACGATGAGTGGTCTATTATTCGTTTTTTTATGAATAAACAATAGCAAAGGCACCCACATAAATGTTAGAACCATCGTCAAAAGAACGCTCATCCAAGCATCTCTTCCTGCAACCGATACTAATGGGGAAATCGCAAATACATGATTTTTTAATCCAATTGCCGTCATAGCTAGCAATATTAATTGTAATGGAGTGATCGCATCGGGCTTGTAAATAGTAACCACCTACAAAATGTTTGATAAGGGTAGTTTTGACCAGAAAGGATGGAATATGTATAAAAAAAGAAAATTATTTGACATCCATTCGGAATTCAAAAAAAATTCGAATAAAAATACAAAATTGTCTATTTTCAAAAAAGTTAATTATGTTAAACTAAAATAGATTTGGTATAAACATTACATAAATAAAGGGAGACATAGGTCTCTCTTTTAATAGGGGAAAGGTGATGGCATTGATTACAGAAAATTTAGAAGTTATGACGAAAAATTATATTGCAGGTGCATGGCAAGAGCTTCAAGGGGAAAGCGTTCCTGTCTATAATCCATCTAACACTTCCGAGAAAGTAGGAGATATGCGCTTTTCGACGGAAGAGCAAGCGTTTGAAGCGGTAGCTGCTGCTCGCGAAGCTTTACCTGCTTGGAAGAAGAAATCAGGTAGTGAAAAATCTGCTGTTTTATATAAAATGGCTGAAGTGCTTGAAAAATCGGCTGAAAAAGTTGCTTCATTAGCGAGTCGTGAAATGGGGAAACCAATTGGTGAAATGCGTGGAGAAGTGATGCGCGGTGTGAACTTGCTTCGTTTCTATGCAGCCGAAGGCGTTCGCCCGGATGGACAATTGATCCCTTCTAGTGAGCAAAATGTCGTTCAGTATTCAAGAAGAGTCCCGCTTGGGGTGGTGGCGATTATTACTCCATGGAATTTCCCAGTGGCGATTCCAATCTGGAAAATTGCTCCTGCTCTTATTTGCGGAAACACAGTTGTATGGAAACCAGCGGAACATGGGGTATTAACGGCTACGTTATTAATGGAGGTATTTGAAGAAGCGAATGTACCAAAAGGTGTATTAAACTTAGTCATCGGTAAAGGCCGAGTGGTTGGGAATGTATTGCTTGAACAAGCGGAAATTGATGCGGTCAGCTTTACTGGTTCTACCGCGACAGGTCAGCGTGTAGCTGCGTCATGTGCCCAGCGCAACATTAAGTATCAAACAGAAATGGGCGGAAAAAATGCGGCGATCGTGTTAAAGGATGCAGATTTAGAGAAGTCCGTTCCAATTATTTTAGGTGGTGCTTTCCGTTCAGCGGGACAAAAGTGTACAGCAACGAGCCGTATGATCGTTGAAAAAGCAATTTATCCTGAATTTGTTGCAGCGATTCAAAAGGAATTAAATGAAGTCGTTGTAAATGAAGCGAGTGAAAACCCATATTTAGGTCCTGTTGCTTCGAAAAGTCAATATGAGACGGTTTCTGAATATGTAGAATTAGCTCGTCAAGAAGCAAACGTGATTGGCGAAGGTCCACTGAAAGCGGACAAGCAAGGCTACTTCATTCAACCAATCGTTGTCGATGGCATCACAGCTGAGCATCGTTTATTTCAAGAAGAAATTTTTGGTCCAGTAGCTGCGGTCGTACAAGTGGAAGATTTTGAAGAAGCAATTGACGTATGTAACGACTCATTATACGGATTAAGTGCCGCTATTTTTACGAATGACATGAACAAAGCGATGCGTTTTCTTGATGAGGTAGACGCCGGAATGGTGCGTGTTAACCAAGAAACATCTGGTGTAGAATATCAAGCTCCATTCGGTGGAATGAAATGGTCTAGCTCACACACAAGAGAACAAGGACAAGCAGCATTAGATTTTTATTCCCAAGTGAAAACTTGTGCGATTAAATATCAACTGTAAGTAAGAAAAACTCCAGATACTTAGTCTGGAGTTTTTACTATTTTTACTATTTTTACTCGTTTCATTCGATTGTATTCCATTTCTTGAATGGTAAATTGGAGATGCTCATATTGTAATGTATCGCCTTCTTTTGGTACATATCCAAACTCCTTCATAAGAAAACCAGCTAACGTTCCTTCATCTTCCGGGAGTTCCGTTTGGAAAGCTTCATTCAAATGGCGGATAGAAAGAAGACCGTTGCAAATGAGATCGGTGTCGGTTAGTTTCTCAATAAGCAATTCATCATTTTGATCCGTCTCATCGGCAATCTCTTGCCCGATCATCGCTTCGATAATATCTTCGTGTGTAATGATCCCCGCGGTCCCTCCATATTCATCTAGAACAATAGCGAGATGTTTTCTTTCCTTCAACATCTTTTTGAAAACCTTCTCAATAGGAGTCGACTCGATCACGAACAGCGGGTCGTTGTCGGAAAATGTTTCTAAGCTTTCTTCAGGTGTTAATGACCATTTTAATAAAAGCTTTGAGTGAAATACTCCAATGATATGATCCATATCATTTTCAAATACCGGATATCTCGTATAGTTATTAGCTAAAATAATCGCTTCTGTTTCTTTAAGTGTACTTCCAGCAGGAATACCAACAATGTCCATTCGCGGTGTTTTTAAGGCGTCATGTACACCCTTTGCATAAAAGTCAATCATTCCTTTAATTCGCAACGTTTCTTCACTATGAAATGTCCCTTCTTGAGAAGCAATATCGACCATTGTTTTCAATTCCTCTTTTGATAACGAAGCTTGCTTTACTTGCCCTTTAGAAAGGAATGAAATCACCGCTCCTGTAAATTTAGAGAGCAGGAAGGTAAGCGGCTTTAAAAGGAGCACTAAAAGCGAAATGACAGGATAGACCTTATAAGCGATCTTATCCGCAAATGTAGCAGCGATTGTTTTTGGGAGTACTTCAGCAAAAATGATTAAGCAAACAGTCAAAATACCAGTCGCAATCCCTACACTAAATCCGTACTTTATGGCAATGATCGTTACGAGTGTTGGCAACATAATGTTGGCGATGTTATTTCCGATCAGAATTGCTGTGATCAGTTCATCTGGCTTCGAGACAAGACCAAGTAAATGTTGGGATTTCTTATCGTTATTTTCTGCTCTTGTCTTCAATTTCATTTTATTGACAGCAGTAAGTGCGGTTTCGCTACCGGATAGAAAAGCAGACATCAAAATAAAAAACAGGATGGCAAACAGCATGACAAACCTCCAATGACTATGTATATAACTAGCAATGCTATTTATATTATTGCAAATAATACGTTATTGATAAACAAAAAAGTTTCATAAAAGAACGTGAAATCATTTTGATACATATGATAAAAGTGCCTAGGAAGGGGGAATTCACTTGTCAAACTATCAGCAATTTATAAAAGAAGCGAGACAATGGTGCGATCAGGGAGAAGGAAAGATTGAGGCAGAGCGATTAACGAAGTGGCAAGAACAGCTAGAGGAATTAGAGACAGTAGTTGATCACCAGCTATTACAAAAAAGAATGGCTACTTTATATAGGGAATGGCAGGAATGGTATCACAGCTTGAACAGCGAAAGAGGTAGTGGTAGTGTCCCGATAGGTGGTCATAAGCTTCCGCCACTGTTTTATCGATACGATGCGTTAGAGCCTTATATTGATGAAGCAACGATGAGACTCCATCATGATATTCATCATCAAAGTTACGTCGATGGCTTAAATAAGGCTGAAAAGGAAATGGAGAAGGCGAGGAAAAAGAATGATTACGCCTTGATCAAGCATTGGGAGAGAGAAGTCGCTTTCAATGGAGCGGGCCATTATTTACATTCGATTTTTTGGAAAGTGATGTGTCCAAAAGGTGGCGGTCAACCTACAGGTGAGTTAGAGCGAGAAATCAAGCATTCTTTTGGTGGGTTCTCTGCTTTTAAACAGCATTTTTCCGCGGCTGCGGAAAAGGTTGAGGGCTCAGGCTGGGCGATTCTTGTTTGGGCACGACAACCGAAACGATTGGAAATTCTTCAAGCAGAAAAACACCAAAATTTGAGTCAATGGGATGTCGTCCCTTTGCTCGTTCTTGATGTGTGGGAGCATGCTTATTATTTAAAATATCAGTCGAAGCGAAAGGAGTATATTCAAAATTGGTGGAATGTTGTTTGTTGGGATGAAGTAGCAAAGCGACTAGATGAGGCGAAAAATAAAACGTGAATCTTTTAAACTTTTACTTTATAATAGAGAAAAAATATTTGAACTGCTAGAGGTGCCTTATTGTGGCTGAGAGAAAAACAAATGTTTTTCAACTCTTTGAACCTGATCTGGATGATGCCAGCGTAGGGAAGTAGTGGATGAGTATTTATTTCATTAACTATTGCCGGATCCGGGTTTGATTGGATCCGGCTTTTTCGTTTGGAAAGGGAGGGTTTTAATGAATCGCGTGAACAAATTAACTTATATGGCCTTATTTGTAGCTATTGCTACTTATGCTTCGTCATTGATTTGGTTTCCAGCTGGAGTTGCGAAAGCCTATCCTGTTCAGCATGCGATTAATGTGATAGCAGGGGTGTTACTTGGGCCAATTCCAGCGGTCGTCATCGCCTTCGTAACGAGCCTGCTTAGAAATTTACTCGGGACAGGATCATTACTTGCGTTTCCTGGAAGCATGATTGGAGCTTTTCTTGCAGGCTACCTTTATCAAAAAACAAGTCGGATGTGGACTGCTTCTCTCGGTGAAGTAATCGGAACCGGGATGATGGCTTCTTTGTTTGCTGTACCTTATGCCAAAATATTCATGGGAACGACGGTTGGTGCCTTTTTCTTCTTTCCGCCTTTTCTTGTAAGTAGTATATCTGGGTCCGTCATTGGTCTGCTGTTAGTCAAGCGTCTTGTAAAATTGAAAGTCTGGAAAAAGGTTATTGCCAGCGAAGTGCAACAGTAAGGTGGCAACAATTTGTGCTTCCTGTTTTCGAGCTTAATTCTAGGTGAATGTTATCGGGGTTGAACGAAATCTCTGCTTTAGATGTCACGCCTGCGGATTTGATTAATCGTTCTATTTCTTTTTGATTGGACTGTTGTGCCGCATTCATCACTTGATAAGCAAAACTAGGAGAACTGGATAGTTTGTTTACCAATAAGGTCGTTTCTTTTAGCAGCTTTTTCATCGATTCAGCCGATTGTTTAAACAAGGTGACATCGACTTGTGGATACACTCTTTGGTGAATAGTGGGATAGTGTAGATAATAGGGGTAAAAGTAGCGATTTTGATAGGCAGAATACATTGTGAATTATTCCTCCTAATGATTGATTTTCTATAATATACGAGTAAGATGAAGATAGGTGACGAGTGACAAAACGTTCGAAATCTATTGAAGGTTCTGTTTCTTTATGGTACAACTAAGACGAGTTTAATTAAATAAGATTCACCACTAGGGGTGCTTTTTTAGCTGAGAGAGGCTCATGACCTTAACCCTTATAACCTGAACTAGGTAATACTAGCGGAGGGAAGCGGTGTTGTAATAATATGTGCCTGCCATTTGGTAACGTACTATGCATTTTTACAGCTGCTTCTTTTCTAGAAGCAGCTTTTTTTATTTGGAGGTGAAAGACATGGAGGAAAAGGTAATGCTTCTTATGAAGCAAGTGGAGGATCGACAGGAGGAACTTGTTTCTCTAGTGAAAAAATTGATTTCTTATCAAACGCCGGCACCGCCAGCGAGAAACACAAGTGAGGCTCAACAGTATATCGCAAGTTTGTTGAAAGACTTAGGGTTTTCGGTTGATTTGTGGGAGATCTATCCTGGTGATCCAAATGTCGTCGGTACATTAAAGGGAAGAGATGGAGAGAATCACAAAAGCTTAATTATTAATGGTCATATCGACGTGGCAGAAGTAAATGATGGTGAAGTTTGGGGGACAGGACCATTTGATCCTCTTGTGAAGGATGGAGCGATTATTGGTCGGGGAGCCGCTGATATGAAAGGCGGATTAGCCGGAGCTTTATTTGCGATGCAATTGTTACATGAAGCAGGGATTCAACTTCCAGGCGATTTGACTTTTCAATCGGTTATAGGGGAGGAAGTTGGAGAGGCAGGTACATTAGAATGCTGCAAACGTAGATATACAGCTGATTTTGCAGTCGTAGTAGATACGAGTGACTTACATATTCAAGGTCAAGGCGGAGTGATCACAGGTTGGATCACTTTGAAAAATAAACAAACGCATCATGATGCGACAAGAAGAAAGATGATTCATGCGGGCGGCGGTTTACATGCGGCTAGTACGATTGAAAAAATGATGAAGATCATTGAAGGACTACAGGAGTTAGAACGGCATTGGGCGGTTATGAAAAGCTATCCAGGTTTTTTGCCAGGAACGAACACGATTAATCCTGCAGTAATCGAAGGTGGACGTCATGCTGCTTTTGTTGCGGATGAATGCCGTTTATGGATTACTGTTCATTACTATCCGAATGAAACATACGAGCAAGTCGCAAAAGAGGTAGAAGATCATATTAGAAAAGTAGCAGATGGTGACTTATGGATGAGGAATAATCCTCCTATTTTTGAATGGGGAGGAACATCGATGATTGAAGATCGAGGAGAGATTTTTCCTTCTTTTGAGGTGGATCCTGATCATCCAGCAGTTCATACGTTGATGCAGTCGCATGAAAGTGTTTTCACTCAATCGCCCATTTTAGACGTATCACCAACCGTTACAGACGGCGGCTGGCTTGCTAACGCTGGGATTCCGACGGCTCTTTATGGTCCAGGTGATTTAGAAAATGCTCACTCGGTCAATGAGCAGTTATCGATTGAGCAACTCATTCAATTTACAAAGGTCATGATTCATTTTATTTACCAGTGGGGACATACGAAAAAGTAGTTATGAAATACATATAATCATTCAAGGAGTGGAGAATAAATGAAATTTAGTGAAAGATTACATCAGAAATTACAACCGATTTGGAGACAAAACCATAACCATCCTTTCGTGAAAGGAATGGGAGACGGCACACTCGATAAAGAAAAGTTTCGTTTTTATATGGTGCAAGATTATTTGTATTTAATTGATTATGCGAAAGTGTTTGCTTTAGGGGCAGTGAAAGCGAATGATTTGGAGACGATGGGGAAATTTGCGGCTTTATTAGATTCAACGCTCAATATGGAGATGGAACTCCACCGTCAATATGCCGCTCGCTTTGGTATTTCAAGAGAGGAATTAGAGCAGGCGCAGCCTTCGCCAATTACACTTGCTTATAATCATTACATGCTGTCTGTTAGTCAAACAGGTGGTTTACCAGAAGTGTTAGCGGCTGTACTACCTTGTGCATGGAGCTACTGGGAGATTGGGAAAGAATTGAATGAAATTCCGGGAGCAAGTGAGCACGAGTTTTATGGTAATTGGATTCAAATGTATAGCTCGGAGGAATTTGGTCAAGTAGCCATTTGGTGCATTGAGCTTCTTGATCAACATACGGAAGGAAAAACAGAAGCTGAGCTTGATAAATTAGAAGAGATTTTCTTAAATACGACTCGTTTTGAATACATGTTCTGGGATATGGCCTACAAAGAAGCGATGTGGCCGGGGAATGAATAAACCGGTATTAACGTTTCAAAATGTGACCTTTGCTTATGATCAAAAGGGAGCGATTCTTGATAGCCTAAATGTGCAAGTGTTCGATCGGGAGTTCATTAGTATTGTTGGGGCAAGTGGCTCAGGAAAAAGCACGTTGTTCCGATTGATTACTGGCTTAGAGCAGCCTAATAGCGGAAAAATTTTAATTAACGGAGTAGAGCATAAAAGTCGCTTAGGACAAGTAGGCTATATGCCACAGCAAGATTTGTTAATGCCGTGGAGAACGATTTTAGAAAATGCGGCACTTCCACTTGAAATCAAAGGGGAGTCTCCAAATGCTGTACTTCCCCTTCTTGAAGAATTCGGATTGAAAGGTGTCGAACATCGTTACCCGAGTGAGCTGTCAGGGGGCATGAGGCAAAGAGTTTCTTTTCTACGAGCCGTATTAAGTGGATCAAATGTGCTGTTATTAGATGAGCCTTTTAGTGCGCTCGATGCGATTACTCGGTTGTCGATGCAGGAGTGGTTACTTGCACAATGGGAAAAGCGGAAAACGACTGTCTTGTTTATTACGCATGATGTCAACGAGGCGTTGTTTTTATCCGATCGTATTTTTATTTTCACTGAAACGCCCGTACAGCAATTAAAAGAGGTGAAAGTACCTTTGCCAAGACCGCGACATTTACGGGATTTAAATGCTCCGCCGATCCTAGAGTTGAAAGATCAATTAATTGAGCAACTACGTCAGAAGGTGACAACATGAAGTGGGGCAAGGAATATATGCCAGCGACATTATTAATCTTGTTGTTTTTAATGATTTGGGAAGTGGTCGCTCGCTCGATGGATATGGTGTTTATTTTGCCGCCACCAACCGGTATTCTCGCCAAACTGTGGGAGTTAAAAATCCCGCTATTTACTGAGCATTTACCAGCCACTTTGTTAATTATTATCATTGGGCTGTCTATCTCTATCGTATTCGGCGTTGGCATGGCGATTTGGATGGACGCTAGTCAAGTAGCCGAAAGAGCGTTTTACCCGATCATTATCTCTTCACAAATGATTCCGATCATTGCTCTTGCTCCGATTTTTATTTTGTGGTTTGGATATACCATTTGGAGCAAGGTCATTGTGACGATATTAATCACCTTTTTTCCAATTACGGTCAGCACGTTTGATGGCTTGCGTTCGAGCAGCAAAGAATTGAAAGAGCTACTGTTAACGATGGGGGCTGGAAAAAAGAAATTTTCTTTAAACTAAGTGTTCCTTCAGCTTTGCCTCATTTTTACTCGGGGTTAAAGGTGGCTGTTACATTAAGCGTTATTGGAGCGGCCATTGGGGAATGGTTAGGGGCTCAAGCAGGACTTGGTTATTTCAGTCGACGGATGATGACTCAGTTCGACGGAGCGGCCGTGTTTGCGCCCATTGTTTTATTATCAGCAGTTGGAATTATGATGTTTACGATTGTGAAAGTATTCGAAAGACGATCATTAAAATGGAGGAAAACGGAATGAAAAAATGGTTACTAGTTGCCGTTAGCATTGTTCTAGCAGCGATGCTGACAGCGTGTGGTTCAAAAGAGAAGGAAGAACAGAAGACATCTTCAAATGAAGAGAAAAAAGAACTGAAAGATGTCAGCATTATGCTTGATTGGTATCCGAATGCGGTGCATAGCTTTTTATATGTAGCACAAGAGAAAGGTTATTTTAAAGAGGAAGGGATTAATCTAGATATTCAATTTCCTGCGAATCCAACTGACCCTATTCAATTAGCGGCTGCGAGTAAAGTGACACTTGGCATTTCTTATCAGCCGGATGTCGTAATGGCGCGTACCGATCAAAATATCGCGGTGAAGTCAGTCGGTGCGATTGTTCGTTCGCCATTAAATCGAGTGATGTTTCTAGAAGATAGTGAGATTCAAACACCGAAAGACTTAGAAGGAAAAACAATCGGTTTTTCAGGTATTCCTTTAAATGAAGCGATTATTGATACGATGGTACAACATGATCAAGGCGATCCGAAGAAAGTGAAAATGGTCGATGTCGGCTTTGAATTAAATGCTGCTGTTGCCAGTAAAAAAGCGGATGCGGTCGTAGGCGCTTATGTGAACCATGAAGTGCCGTTATTGAAGCATGAGGGCATTGAAACTCGTAACTTTGACCCATCAAAATACGGCGTACCTAACTTTTATGAGTTGGTTGCGGTAACAAGTGATCAAACATGGAACGAGCAGCAAGATGTGGTTAAGGCGTTTTGGCGTGCAGCGGAGAAAGGCTTTGAATTTACAGAGCAACATCCTGATGAAGCGCTTCAAATTTTATTAAGTAAGCAAGATGCAGCGAACTTCCCGCTTATCGAAGAAGTAGAAAAACAAAGCTTAGACATTCTGTTACCAAAGATGAAGTCTGAAAATGGATTTGGCAGTCAGGAGAAAGAATCTTGGGAAGAAACGAGCAAGTGGATGAAAGAAGCTGGGTTGATTAAGAAAGATCCGAACATCGATGAACTGTTTGTTAATACGTCTGAGTGAACATAATCAAGCGGAAAGGATGTTAACAGCATGGATACATCTAGCATTGGAAAGACGTTGGGAAAACTCCGTGAGCAGCAACCGCTGATTCATAACATTACGAATGTGGTCGTCACGAATTTTACCGCTAATGGATTATTGGCACTAGGAGCGTCACCTGTGATGGCTTATGCGAAAGAAGAAGTAGCGGATATGGCAAGAATGTCTGGTGCATTAGTTTTGAATATCGGTACATTAGATGAGGAAAAAGTGGAAGCGATGATCATTGCTGGGAAAGCAGCTAATGAAGCAGGTATTCCTGTTATTTTTGATCCAGTAGGTGCTGGAGCGACCGCTTATCGGACAGAAGCGGCTCGTAAAATTGTTCGTGAAGTAAATGTGGCCGTCATTCGCGGAAATGCTGCTGAAATTGCTCATGTGACAGGGAACAAATGGGAGATCAAAGGTGTTGATGCTAAAGAAGGGCAAGGAGATCCCATTCAATTAGCTCAAGAAGCGGCGAAAAGCTTAGGGATGTCAGTCGTTATCACTGGCAAAACGGACGTCATTACGGATGGAAGCACAACGTATTTGGTTCATAATGGCGATGCGATGTTAACAAAAGTGACGGGTGCCGGCTGTTTATTAACATCAGTGATTGGAGCGTTCGCCGCGGTGGAAAAAGATGTACTGTCCGCGGCGGTGTCAGCTGTCGTCACTTACGGTGTGGCCGCTGAGCGAGCGATTGAAATGAGTGGAGAAAAGGGACCGGGAAGTTTTCAAATCGAGCTTTTAAACAGCTTGTCGAAGGTGACAGCAGCGACCATTCAATCATCAGCACGGTTTGAGTAACGATCATTATTATTTGAGGTGAATCAACATGACAGTATATAAAGCATTGACGATTGCAGGATCAGATAGCGGTGGAGGAGCGGGGATACAAGCGGACTTAAAAACATTTCAAGAGTTAGAAGTGTACGGAATGTCTGCGCTAACCGCTGTAACGGCTCAAAATACGCTAGGTGTTCACGGGGTGTATCCGTTATCTGTTGAAGCTGTTGAAAAACAGGTCGAAGCTATTGGAGAAGATATGGGGACAGATACTTTAAAAACCGGGATGTTATTCAGTGGAGAAATCATTCGAGCGGTGGCGAAGCAAATTGAAAAGTATAATTGGAAAAAAGTCGTCGTTGATCCAGTGATGATTGCTAAAGGAGGAGCGTCTTTATTACAGGAAGAAGCAATTCAAGCGATGAAAGAAGTGTTGCTGCCGCGGGCGCTAGTTATTACGCCTAACATACCTGAAGCTGAAGTTCTTGCGGAGATGAGTATTCATAGCCTCGAAGACCGAAAAGTCGCCGCCGAAAAATTATATCATGCTGGTGTGAAGAATGTTGTCATAAAAGGTGGACATGCAGATGATGGAGAAGACTTAATCAACCTTTTATTTGACGGAAATGAGTTTACTTATGTCAAAAGTTCACGAATTTCCACGAAAAATACACATGGAACGGGCTGTACATTTGCAGCGGCGATGACAGCAGAATTAGCCAAAGGTCAAACGGTGCAACAAGCAGTAGAAACAGCATCTGCATTCGTTCACGCAGCGATTGAACATGATTTGCATATTGGCGGCGGGCACGGACCGACGAATCATTGGGCTTATAAAAAGGGGCGTCAGTAAATGGAGGACTTAAGACAACAGTTGAAAGTATACTTCATTATGGGAACGGCTAACAGTGTGTCTTCCCCAAAACAAATATTGCAGGAAGCCATTAAAGGTGGCATCACGATGTTTCAATTTCGGGAAAAAGGGGATAGAGCTTTAATTGGCGAGGAAAAACTTCAATTAGCCAAAGAGCTACAAGTGATTTGTAAAGAACATCAAATCCCGTTTATTGTAAATGATGATGTTGATCTTGCTATCCAATTACATGCCGATGGCGTTCATATCGGACAGGATGACGCAAATGTAGCGGTCGTTCGGAAGAAATTGCCGAATCAAATTATCGGTGTATCCGCCCACACGATCGAAGAAGTGGAAGCTGCTATTGCCGATGGCGCCGATTATTTAGGAATAGGTCCGGTGTTTCCTACTAAAACGAAAGCCGATGCAAAGGAAGTGCAAGGGACGACATTGGTTGAAGAAATTCGGGCAAAAGGATGGACCATTCCGATTGTAGGTATTGGTGGAATTACTGCTGAGAATGCTAGTGCCGTTATTCGTGCAGGAGCTGACGGTGTTTCCGTGATTACAGCGATTAGCCAGCATCAGTCTCCAGAGATGGCAGCTAAACAATTGTGGAGCTCAGTTAAGAAAAAAGGATAAATTAGGTGGTTGGTGTCTACAAAACTTTCTTTCCGCCATATATTATTGTATATGATTGGTAGGAGGTTAAAAAAATGACAAGTCGACCTCAAAAGAAAAAGTCAGGCTGTGGGTGTGGAAAAAAGAAGACAGCATCTAAGACTCATTCATCTGTTCAGCAACAAGAAATGAACAAAAAAAAGAGATAGCATGATTTATTGCTCCTTCAGGCTGTTCCAAATGGTTAAACCCTATTGGGACAGCCTTTTGTGAAGAAAAAATAACAATAGAGGGCACTAGGTTTTTGTCGAAAAATGTTTATGGGGAAACAAGTATAATTTTGTCGGAAAATTTTTAGTGAAATCCTTGATCGTTTCTTACATAATAAATAAGGGGGGATGGTTTGTGAACAATTTAAGTATGAATATGAAGGAAGTTGAGCTGACAGCGAAATGGTTCACTACGGTAACCAATGATCTGTTAATTTTATTAAACCAAGAAGGACAAATTGAATACATAAATCCTTCCTTTGAAAGAGCTATACAATATTCTTTGTCAGAAATCAAGAATCAGAATTACTTAACCTTTGTTCATGAACAAGACCGAGAGCATACTCTTGAACATCTTGAGCTATTAAAAAAAGATCAGTTTATCCCATTTATTAATAGGTATAAAAGGAAGGACGGTACATATTACCGTTTTCATTGGATAATGGCGGCTATTTCAGGAAGCGGTTACATCCAAGGGGTAGCTAGGCCGATTGAATATAGTAATAATCATGGAAAAGTCCTGTCTACTCGCACATGGTATAACTCCTTTTATGGGTATTCAGGAGAGGCCGCTCACATGTTTGACCTTGAAGGTCGGGTCATCGCTGCCAATACAGCGTTTGAAAAACTGTTTGGATGGACAGCTGAAGAGATGGTTGGTAAAGAATTAGAAATCATTCCGCCAGATAGACAATATGAATTTGATCAAGCGAAAGAAGAGGTTCTGAATGGTAGCCGAATTGTTAATTTTCAGACACTTCGAGTGAAGAAAGATGGCACAATTATCCCTGTCTCGGTCACTTATTCTAAAGTTTGTGATGATAACGGCGAAATTGTCGCTCTTTCTGCGATCATCAAAGATTTAACGGAGCTCGTTAACACGCAAAAAATTGTTGAACAGCAAAGCGAGTTTATGGCTGAACAAGAGAAGTTGTTGAAGAATATTTCTGATAATATTAATGAAATTGTTTGTCTGTATGACATTCAAATGGGGAAATATGTGTATATTAGCCCTTCTTATGAAAGAGTATGGGGATTTGATTTGCAAGAGGTGTATAAGGATGCAAACGTCATATTTGATACCGTTTATGAAGAGGATGTTGATCAAGCTCGAGCTTTTTTCCTCACGCCTCATCATTCCGCTAAAGAATTAGAATATCGCATAGTGACGAACGGCGGGGAGCTGAAGTGGATTCGTACAAAAGTGACGCCAGTAAAGGATAATGATGGAACGATTGTCCGATATTTGAGTATTTCTGAAGATGTATCAGAATTAAAAGAAAGTGAACTATTAATAAAGAAGTCGGATAAGCTCGGTGTAGTTGGTCAGCTGGCCGCTGGAATTGCTCATGAAATAAGAAATCCATTAACAGCTGTCAAAGGCTTTCTGCAATTACTAAACCAAGAAACGGAAACAAAGTATGCTGATATTATTCTTACTGAGCTTGAACGAATTGAATTTATTATGAACGAGTTTTTAATGCTTGCTAAGCCCCATGAAGAAATGAAAATGGAAGAAAAAAGCATCGTTGACGTATTAAAAGAAGTGATTACCTTTATGGGACCTGAAGCGATCTTAAATCAAGTGGAAATCATTACGGAGTTTACAGATGAGCCACTGATGGTCATTTGTGAGCAAAAGCAGTTAAAGCAAGTATTTATTAATTTAATCAAAAATGCTATAGAAGCGATACCTTCGGGTGGACAGGTTTTCGTTCGAACGATGGTGAAGTCAAATGGATTTGTTTGTATAGAAGTAGAGGATAATGGAGTTGGTATTTCCAACGAGAAGATTGAACGATTAGGCGAACCTTTTTATTCTAGTAAAGAGAAGGGAACAGGACTAGGATTGATGGTTAGCTTTAAAATTATTGAAAACCACAAAGGAACCTTTCAAATTTTTAGTGAAGAAGGGAATGGAACAACGGTGCAAATACTGTTACCGCTAGTGAAATAAAGACAGGCTAAACGAGTCAATTGTTTAGCCTGTCTTTATTATTTTTAAATGGGTGATCCATACCTTTGAAAGTTTTAGTATGAGTATGTCAATTTAACTCATACTAAAAATGTTTCGGAAACTTGTGTAAGGGAGTGACCGTGTTGTTGGCAGCTGAGAAATTATCAGCTTTTCTGTCACAGCTCATGATGGAGAAGCAAGAGCTTGAGCGTCGGCTTCAGGATCATCGGCATTTTGGTCTAGAAAGAAGCCACCCTCACGATTCGATGGGTGAGCTGTCAAGTTATGATAATCACCCTGCTGATGAGGGGACGGAGTTATTCGAAAGAGAAAAAGACGTAGCGTTAAATGAACATGAGCAATACGAATTAGCCAATATCAATCGAGCGATACAGGCGATTGAGGAAGGGACGTACGGAACTTGTATCGTGTGTGGCCAAGACATTCCAATAGAAAGACTTGAAGCGCTACCATCTACTGTTTACTGTATCGAGCATACGCCGGATCGAACGATTTCTCGACATCGGCCGGTTGAAGAAGAAGTATTAAGCCCACCTTTTGGCCAATTTGAATATGATGGTCATCCGAATGAATCAGTCGGTTATGACGCAGAAGATGCATGGCAAGATGTCGCAAAATGGGGAACCTCTGAATCACCATCCGACTTTGTTGCTCCTCCTGCCGATTATGATCATATGTATGTTGAATCAGACGAGAATATAGGATATGTAGAGGATTATGAAAATTTTGTTGGAGTAGACATTACAGGGGAAAAGGTAACTATTTATCCAAACAAACAGCATGAACGATATGAAGAAGAACTAGATGAAGAAGGGATTATGACTTCATTTGGAGATTTACCTCCATATGAACGCGAGCCCTACACAGAAAGAAAGAGAGATCAGTAAGGTCTATCAAAGTATTCATACGAACATTTTGTCAAGCGACCGCGCAAATCATGATATGATAGGATAAATAAGTCATGGCAGGGGTCGGTTCGTATGTATGTAGTGCTGGTCAATCCAAAAGCAGGAAATAGCCAAGGTGTCAAACAATGGGAGCAATTAGAGAAAATATTTGTGAGTAAAAAAATGGCTTACGAAGCCTTTGTAACAGCGTCCGAACAAGAAACGCGTGAGGTTGTTTGGGAATTTAAAGATAAGAATACCGTGACGGCTTTTATTGTGATCGGTGGAGATGGAACAGTCCATACAGTGATTCAAGACTTAGCAGGAAGTGATATTCCCATAGCTGTCTTGCCTGCAGGGTCTGGGAACGATTTAGCGAGAGCTTTCGAGTTAACGAATAATCCAAACAAGCTAGCTGAAGCCATTCTGAAACAGGAAGTAAGAGAGCTTGATGTGCTTCATGTAAATGGGAATTACTGCTTAACGATTGCAGCCACTGGCATGGATGCGGAAATTACTGATCATGCTGCCCGCTCCTTTTATAAGCGATGGTTCAATTTTTTGCGAGTAGGTTCACTCACTTATGTGCTCAGTGCTTTATTAGTCATTCCGAAGTTTAAGCCTAGTCATGTAAAAATTAAAATTGATAATGATCAATATATTGCTGAGAAAGTATGGATGGTCGCTTGTGGAAACACGCAAAGCTACGGTGGTGGAATGAAGGTTTGTCCGCTTGCTCATCCAACAGATGGAATTGTTGATCTTGTATTTTTGCATACGGTGAACAGGCGCACGATTATTAGTAAGTTGTTACCTAAAGTTTATTCAGGGAAGCATATTAATAAGGATGGGGTCACTTATTTAAAAGGGAGAGATATTCGTATTTCCAGTGACCGTCCGCTAAAGGTAATTGCTGATGGAGAGATCATAGGGGAAACCCCTGTAGCTATTCGAATAAAGCCGAATGCTATTAAACTAATTGCCACATAAAAACTGGAGCGGCCAAGGCTACTCCAGTTTCTGTTTGGTGGAAACGAATTAAGCGACTTCGCTTTGCTTCGAGTGAACTTTTTTCATGAATAAGTTTACATCTTTTGGTACTTGTCGATCTAATTTAGATACGACATACACCGTTAAGAAGCCGATTGGTACAGTAATGATGCCTGGTACTTTAAACTGCAGAGCAGGTGGGAGAGCAGAAGCAAAGAAGATCATAATCATTGAAACTGTAAGTCCAACGAGAAGACCAGCAATTGCTCCTTTTTCTGTCATTCCTCTCCACCAAATTCCGAATAGGAAAATTGGTGTAAACGTACTTGCAGCAACCGTAAATGCTAAAGCGACTAAGTGACCGATAGAAGCTTCTTTTACTAATAAGCCTAAGGCGCCATATAACACACCAAGAATGACGATGGAAATTTTTCCAGCCATGACGCGTTGCTTTTGAGTTAATTCCTTTTTAGAGAAAGAAGCGTATAAATCGTGGGCAAGAGCTCCTGAGCTGGCAATAAATAAACCGGATAGATTTGAGAAAATCGCGGCAAAGGCACCAGCGATGACGAGTCCGAGTAACCATTTTCCACCTAATGCTTCGGCGATGGATGGTACAACCATATTGTCTCCACCTGTAATTAAGTTCTTCATTACTTCAGGGCTGACATTTCCTTCGATAAATAAAGCTCGTCCCACAACCCCAAGATAAACAGCAAATAAGAAGAAGACACTAGCGATACCAATCGCCATTAACGCAGATTTACGTGCTGCTTTGGCGCTTGGATTTGTGTAGAAGCGTAATAAAATATGAGGTAGGCCGATGGTTCCTAAGGATAAACCAATGACTAATGATAATGTGTGTAAGAAATTAGGTGTAATAACTCCTGATGTAGACCAAGCTTGTCCATCTACAGCGACGTCTTTTCCGTCTTGTGTGAACGGAGCTGTGTTAGCGATTGTACCACTGAATTCGGTGATCGCAGCTAATATTTTTTGGTAATGAAGTCCACCATAAATGGCCGCTCCCACCATGATCAGGAAGGCACCGAGACGAATCCATAACTCTAATGCTTGGTTAAGAGTCGTCCCCTTCATGCCGCCAATTCCGACATAAAGAATCATAACGGAACAAGTAAAAATAATACCGAATTCATAGGAAGTACCAAAAAACATGCTTAAAATTTGAGCAGCACCAAGCAACTGAGGAGCAGCATAGAAGCCCGAGATCGAAAGAACGACGAGTACAGCTACTAAACGAGCGCGTTTGCTGTGGAAGCGATAGGCAACGAAGTCCGCTACCGTATAAGCGCCAAATCTTCTCAACGGACCAGCAACGAATATGGCCAGAAGTGTTAATCCGATGGAAAAGCTAAACGTATAGAATGCTCCATCATAACCGATCGAAAAGGTTAAACCGGCTAGTCCTAGGAATGTGGCAGCGCTTAAATAGTCACCGGCGATAGCGGAACCATTAGTAAACCAGCCGAAGGAACGCCCACCAACGAAGAAATCACTGGCGCTAGAACTCTTTTTCGACAAATACGTAATATAAATAATCGTACCCATCAAGATAACCGTAAATAAATATTTAGGTTCTAATAATGTTTGGATCATGCGGTGTTTCCTCCTTTTGCTTGATTCTCGTTAACCGGTTGCTCGTATTGTGCCAATCGTTTTTCATAACGCTTCGTATGAATGTAGGCAATCAAGAACGCCATTCCCATCCCGATAATTGTCGTTAAAAACCAAGTGACGGACATTCCTCCCCAAAACTGGAAGAAAGCAAAGTCTTGGAAAAACCAATTAATGATTGGGATGAAAAAGATAAATACATAGTAGAAAGAAGAAAGTCCTACACCTGTTCGAAATTCTGATTTCATAATGGCACTTGTGTCGGAATCTAGCGGCGGTAATTGAGCGGCATCAATCAGTCCTTGTGATTGATCTGTCATTTCGTATTCTTTTTCCACATATATCTCCTCCTTTTCTCAAATTATATATAATAATCCAACAAAATCCCTTACAATATAGTGTCTGAATATTATAAATATTTGCTTGTTTTTGTCATTTAAGCGCGTTACTATTGTATAGAGGGGGGTGGGGGGATGAAGTATAAGGTATGTCTTTCTCATGTAAGTCTAGCGATCTATCCTTTGTTGAAGGAATGGCTAGAAGAAAGGTTTAAAGATCGACTTTCCGTGATGGAGCGAGCTTATTCAGATGAGCCCATTCATATTAAAATTGTTCAAGTAAGTCAGTTGTATGATTGGGTGAAAGTAAATCGATTAAAGAAGCATTATGATTGCTATTATATATTGTTGCTTGATGAAGAATGGGTGAACACATCTCCAATTGCTATTCGTTTGCAAATGCAATCTTTATTATTAAATCCAGTGAAAAAATCGGCTTTTTTTCGAAGTATAAGCGAAGCAATTAATGTGCTAGATCAACAAGAAATTGCTTTGATTCAAGTAAAGGGAAAGAAAATTATCTCTGTACATAAAACAAAAATGAAGCTTAATGAATCAATGGAACATTATATGTTAAGAAGGCTTTTGCATGAGGACATTCATTCGGAAAGTGAAATGATGGAGTCGTTATCCCTGTTTAATGAGAATGAATTTCCTAATACAGTGTGCTATGTACAAGGCTTTATTCATCTTGATGGTCATCCGATTGATGAGAATCAGTCCGTACAGCTTATTTGCTCGAATTTTAAACAGGAATTTAAGGGAATCGTTCCCCGGGTATATTTCCTGCCTTTTCGCAGGTCTTTGATTGTTTTATTTCGGCAAACAGACAATATTTGTTGTATAAAAGAATGGGGGGAAGGGCGAGCGATCTTTGAAAAAATCGTCGATCGTCTATTAAAGGAATATAGAATTCAAATCTATATTGGTGTCGGCTCGCTTTATAATGATCCACTGCTTTTGCATCATTCTTTTAAAGAATCGAAAATTGCAAGAGCGCTTCCGCCATATTATGAAGTGTCATTGCGCTATTTTGAGGAAATTTCAAAAGAGCCCGATATAAAGAAAAGCACAGAATATATTGAGGATCACTTTTCAGAAGAAATGACCGCCAAAGATGTAGCAGCCCATGTGAATTTAAGCTATTCTCATTTCATTCGTTTGTTTAAGAAAGAAACGGGGAATACATTTTCAGAGTATATTACGTTTGTTCGTCTAAGAAAAGCGGTTTGGATGCTACGATATACAGATAAAACGATCGAAGAAATATCGGATGAAGTAGGTTTTAACACACCTAACTATTTCAGTTCCACTTTTAAAAAAGTAATCGGAATTACTCCGAGAGAATTCCGATTAACAAAAGAGATTATTTTTGTTTAAAGAAAACTATCAATAAAAATCAGCAATTTTAGAAATTATACTTTTACTAATTTTCCATTTTCCATGCGATACACTTTATCACAAAGCGGCAAGATGGCTTCATCATGTGTGACCATCACAGTCGCTTTATTTTTTTCTTTTGCTTGTTTAGCAATTAAAGTAGCTATATCCACGCTACGATTTGGGTCAAGACTTGCGGTCGGTTCATCCGCCAAAATAATCGCTGGATCGTTGGCAAAAGCGCGGGCGATCGCCACTCGCTGTTTCTCCCCTCCAGATAATTGATGCGGGTAATGATTGCTTCGAGGAAGCAACCCAACGGATGTAAGCAACTCTTCCATATGCTTATTTTGCTGAGAGTCTTTCTTGTTGGACATTTGCAGCACAATTTTTAGTTGTTCTTTCGCTGTTAAATAAGGAACAAGATTGGAACTTTGAAAAATATATCCGATATCTTTCAGTCGTACTTGTGCTCTTTCTTTGTTAGTGAAATGAGTAATGTTTTTATCATTTATATAAACATTTCCGCTATTAGGACTTAAGAGTGCACCCGCAATCGATAAGAAGGTGCTTTTTCCTGAGCCGGATGGGCCGATAACAGCAGTGAACTGACCAGCTTCTGCTTGAAATGATAAATTTTTAACAATATGAATGGTGGAGTCCCCATCTTTAAATGATTTTGATACATTTTCTAGTACAAGTGGATAGCTCATTATTCTACTCTCCCCATTGCTTCAATTGGGTCTGCTTGAACAATATTAAAGCTTGAAATAAGAGCCCCGATTAAGGCAACTGCTAATAATATTCCGGCTAACATTATCGTGTTGGTCATATCAATAACATAAGGAATTCCTTCTGGCAATAATGTTGTCATGAAAATAGCCAATCCGGTAGCTAGGCCACTGCTAATGATTGATAGTAGCAATGCTTGTATAATAGTTGTTCCAATTAAAAAGCTATTCTTTGATCCGATCGCTTTTAAAATGCCAAATTGATTCATTTTTTGCCCAGTTATAATGTAAAAGAACGCAGTTAAAATGAAGACGGTAATCACTAGTAGGAATCCGAGCATCATGTACAGCGAGCTTTGTTCTGCTTCAAATCCAGGAATGCTCTTCATTACCTCTTCTTTTAGTAGCCATTGCCCGTCTTTTACGGGTTTTCCAGTCGCTTGTTCTTCCGCAGTAGCAACAAGTGCATTGTAGTATACTTTGTTGTTTCTCCCTGTTAATTGAGCCCAACTCTTTGAATTAATAAAAGCGACAGGTGTATGGCTGTATGTTTGCCCGTTTGTAAATCCCACGACGGTAAAAGTGAGTCCGGATGTTTCTTCATAAAGCTTATCGCCAAGCTTTATTCCTTCTTCTTTTAATGATTGATCAGCTACGATGGACAATGGATCCGCCTTTTTTAACGTCTGACCTTCCAATATTTTCGGATGCAGCTCACCTTCTTCCCGAATACCCATAAATGTTAAATCGATCGTTTGGTCATGTGCTTTTTCTTTCAAAGAGAACATTTGAACGCCGAGAGGCTCAAGCCCGTGTTTTGATTGTGCTTGCAAAGCTTCTGCTTCACTAATCTTTGATCGGTCTAATCTTTGTTCTGCATCTGTTTTCATATAAAAGGAATCCGCATTCATATTCTTTACGCTTGAGGCGTTATCAAGGGACAACCCATTAGCTAATCCATTGATAATAAAGACGAGAGAAGCTGTAAAGAATAAGATAAAGGCAACGAGTAAATATTTTAACTTGAAAAATTTCATTTCTTTTATAGAGAGTGAGAGCATGTTTATTCACCTTTCTTTCCGTTGATCTATTGACATCATACAATTGAAAAATGAACAGAAGATGAACATGAATTTACAATTGGTGTTTCACAAAAGGAAATAAAAAATTCCCTGAATGTATCGATTTTCAGGGAAGGGGTACGTTTTTTTGTTTTGGAAGTTCTACGGTGATTTCGGTGTCCGCTCCTTTTTCACTTTTGGCGTAAATTCGACCTTGATGAAGGTGCACGATCGTCATGGCGATGGAGAGCCCCAATCCAGTCCCTTCAACTGTACGGCTTCTAGCCGTGTCTGCCCGATAGAAACGCTCGAAAATACGAGACAAGTCTGCTTTGTTAATACCGACTCCAGAATTTCCTATTCGTATTTCGACATGGCTGGGTTTGTCAGTTAAAGAAACCTTTACATATCCACCCTCTATATTATATTTCACAGCATTAGATATTATATTGTCCCAAACGGCATACAGTTGTGTAGGATCGCCATAAAAATCAGTAGAAGGAAGTTGATAGTCTGCCATGATACCTTTTTCCTCCATCTTCCATTGGTATTGCTTTAATACTTGTTTTAGTTGTTCCGATAAAGAAAAGGCTTGTTTTTTTAATGGCTGTTCTTCCTGCTCTAGTGAAGCCAGCAGTAAAATTTGTTTCGTTAGCATCGAAAGCCGTAGCACTTCTTTATTAATAATATTTGCGTAGTAAAGCTTTTGTTCATCTGACAAAGTCGGTTGAGCTAATAAAGAAGTGTACCCTTTAATATTAGAAAGAGGGGATTGGATATCGTGGGAGATGTTCGATATTAATTGTTTGCGTAATTCTTCTAATTGCTCAAGCTGATTAGCCATTTGTGTGAAACTTTGAGCGAGCTCACCGATTTCATCTTTGCGGTTAATATCCAACTGAATATTAAAGTTTCCTTGGGCTAACTCAAAGGTAGCAGAAGTGAGTTTTTTTATTGGATTTGTTAGTAATTTCACGCCTATTAACACAAATAAAATACTTAACAAAATGGTAATGAAAAGCATGGAGCCGAACAGAAGATGCATTTCATTAAAAAGCAGTTTAATATCTGGACGCATAAATAGGGCGTATGGTTTTCCTTCATACGTTAACGGAACGCCAATTGTATTCTTTAACTCATTAGCAAAAAAGCCAGTGACAAAAAAGGCATGAGGAAACTGCTGCATTCCGTGAAAGGTGGCTCCATCTAAAACCATTTGTACATCTTCTGGTGCTAAATTTGTTTCTCGAAAGGCTTTTCCATAAAACTGTTCGTGTTGCCCATCGGTTACGTAAAACTGATACCCGACTGCTGCCAAGTGATCTAAATATGAATCTAATGTCAATTCCGGATGAACCTTGACATAGTCAACCATTTCTTGTGCAATCATTGTATTTTTTTGATCATTATATGGCTTCAAGATCATCTGATAATACATATTTGAGAGTAGAAAAGCAGTGATACCGCTTAGTAACATAATTAGAATCGTAGTAAAAGTAAATTTGCTATACAGTGAACGGATCATACCGTTTCCTCCAGTTTATAGCCGACTCCGCGGACTGTGAGAATTTCAAACCCTGGATGCCGATTTTTAAATCTTTCGCGCAAGCGTTTAATATGCACATCTACCGTTCGATCATCGCCGTCAAAATCGAGCCCCCATACGGAATCAATCAGCTGAGTTCTTGAAAAAGTTTGACGAGGGAAGGTGGCTAAAAAAGACAGAAGTTCAAACTCTTTTAACGGCAGCAGTATAGAACTGTCACCGACTTGTACTTCATAGCTTTTCGTATCAATGACTGTGTTGCCGATTTGAATATTAGATGACTGCTGTTTATTGTAGCGTCTGAGCAATGCGTTTAGTCTGAAAATCAGCTCCTGTGGTTCAAACGGCTTTACAAGATAATCATCTGTTCCTGAGCGAAATCCACTTTCTTTATCGCTTAATGCACTCTTGGCTGTTAGTAAAATGATCGGTAAGTCATAATCATCTCTAATTGTTTGAGTAAGTTCAAAGCCGTCCATGTGGGGCATCATCACATCGATAACAGCGGCATCACATTTCTTCATTTGAAGCAAGTCCAAAGCCTCTTGTCCATTTTCTGCTTGTACCGTAGAGAAACCTGCTTCATTTAAATGGATACTTACGAGCCGACGAACAGCTGGATCATCATCGACAATTAATACAGAAATCATTAGCTTTATGCTCCTTCGTTTTTATTTATATGCTAATAAAAAAAGCATATAAACTCAATACTTTCACATAAAAAAGCAGCACCGAGGTGGCGCTGCTTTCTTTATTTAACTACTTGAAATATGTGGTTTTTTTTCAAAACGGGTTTTATTTTGAAGAGTACGTGGTGAAGAATTTCTCGACGATAGACGGAGTAAAGCGCTGGAGTGAGATGTAATGTCTTCATAAATAATTCAATGCGACGATTAATGTAACGATTCATTTGATCTTGATAAAATAACTCTCTTTTTTTAATTTTCTCTTCTACCTCTTTTGAAAGTCTTACAGCAAATTGAGAAACAGAATAATCAAGTGTTCCGCAGAATTCAGCTACTGTCATAGCTCATTCCTCCTTCCTCCCAACATTGTAAATTGCTTATGAATATATCTTAACACATTATTTACAAAAACTTAACATAAATATATTTATTTTTTTTATTTTTATGATATATAACTGCAAACGTGCAAACATTTGCCCATTTATCTTGCATTTTTCAATCAGTGGGGATGAAGCCCTGGACTGATTGAAGCTTCACTTTATGAAGTGATTCCCGAAATTTATAGATCGTAAACAAAAAGTGACTCAAACAAAAAGTTTGAGTCACTTTTTTCTATTATTAGCTTTCTGGTTGAGCGGTTACTTCTGTTGTTGGCACGGGACGTTTGAGAAACAGTGCGAGAATAAGAGCAATTGAAGCGATAGCGACCGAAATCGAGAAAGAAAAATTAATGCCATGCAGGATGGCTTCATTCATGATTTGTGCTTTCATCTCACTTAACTGAGCGGCATTTGGCTGCACAGCGGAGGAGAGATTTTGCATTGCTTCCTCTGATAATCTTTTCGCTTCCACTTCTGTTCTGTTTTGCATCAATGTCACAAGAAAAGCGGATCCGACGGCACCTGAAACTTGCTGCAATGTATTGTTCATGGCTGTTCCATGCGGATTCATATGAGCTGGTAATTGGTTCAGTCCGTTCGTCATCACTGGCACCATCACCATCGACATACCAAACATACGAAGAGTATAAATCATCATAATATAGCCGTAGGAAGTCTCTAATGTTAATTGGCTAAACATATAAGTCGTTAATATCGTGATCGATAAACCAGTGACTGCCAACATTCGCGCACCAAACTTATCAAATAATTTACCTGTAATTGGAGACATAATTCCCATCACAAGAGCTCCAGGCAACATTAATAATCCGGAATGAAGCGGAGAAATGCCTCGCAACGTTTGAACATAAATGGGCATTAATAGCATCGCTGAAAACATAGCCATTGAAATGACGACAGAGATCGCAGAAGAGAGTGCGAACATTGGATAACGATAAATACGAAACTCCAAAAGTGGCTCATCTAGGCGAAGCTGTCGAGTAATAAATACAATGAGTGAAAGGACTCCAACGATAATTGGTCCATAAACAAGTAGAGAATCCCAACCTTTTTCTCCAGCTGAACTGAACCCGTACAATAGCCCACCGAAACCAATACTCGATAAGATAAGCGATAAAACATCAAGTTTGATTTGACGTTGTGGCGTAATATTTTTCAGTTTGAAAAAGGCAAAAACTAACGTTATTGCAGCAAACGGAAGAACGACATCAAATAATGTACGCCAAGAATAGTGTTCAATGAGCCAGCCTGACAGCGTAGGGCCAATAGCTGGGGCTGTGATCATGACAAGCCCGAAGATCCCCATAGCCGCTCCACGACGTTCAATCGGAAAACTAACGAGCATGACGTTCATAAGTAGAGGCATCATCATTGCCGACCCTGACGCTTGAATCATTCGAGCTAACAATAGCACGTTGAGAGATGGGGCAAGACTAGCTAGTAAAGTACCTGCTGTAAAAAAAGCCATCGCAAAAATAAATAATTTTCGGTTGGTGAATTTTTGGATGAAGAAAGCACTAGCAGGAATCAACACTCCATTGCCGAGCATATAACCTGTAGATAGCCATTGTACAGCTGAAGCAGAGGCATTAAATTCTTTCATGATTGACGGAAGTGCGACATTTAACAGTGTCTCGTTTAAGATCGATACGAAAGCACCGACAAATAAAATAGCGATCATTCCATAAGGCGGTTTATTCATTGTTCCTTGTGTATTCAAATTGCACCCTCCTATACTAGGTGTATAAAATAATGTACTTGTGTTATAGCAGGATCTTATTTTATACTGTTGTTACAAAAATAGCAACAAAAAAATTAACGAGGTTGATTCACCTTTGATAATAGGCTACGATACGGTTGTACAGGCAGTTCAATTGTGTGAAAATGAGGTGATCAAATGATGGATCGGAAACGCCAAGTCATCGAAATGGCACATATCCTTTTTATTGAAAAAGGATATGCAACAACGTCCATTCAAGATATTTTAGATAAAAGCAAAATTTCTAAAGGGACATTTTATAATTATTTTTCATCAAAGAAAGAATTATTAATGACGATATTCGAAACGATTAAGAACGAAACGAATAAACGGCGTGTAGCTATACTCGCTGGACGATCGACTTCAGATAAAGAAGCATTTATGGAGCAGATTGCGGTTAAAATGAAAGTGAATCAAGAAAACAACTTATTTGCTCTTTTCCAAGGAGTATTTGCTTCAGAGGATGAAGAATTAAAGAAAGTAGTAAAAAGCCATCACTATGAGGAAATACAATGGCTACAAAAGCGGATGTTGGAGTTGTATGGTGAGGAAGTTTTGCCTTACTCATTAGATTTGGCAGTTGGACTGTTTGGGATGATGCAAAACTATATCCACTTCTTTCTAATGGTCGATCAAGGAATGGATATTGATAAGGTCATTCGGTACTCTATCCGTCGCTTAGAAACGATTGTTGCCGATGTGAAAGAATGTGGCGATCAATTACTAGAAGGTGATCTATTAAACAACCAGTTTTCGGAAACAAGCTTGTTAAAAGCAAATAAAAAACGGCTGATCATCCAGAAAATTAATGTGATGTTAAAAGGTGCGGATGCGGAGCAGCGTGAATTGTTGCTTTTTGTGCAAAATGAATTCAGTCAACACGAACCTCGTCGGGCGATTATTGAGTCGATAGTAGTTGCTATCACTAATCATTCAGAACTTAAAAGCTACATACAAGATTATTTTGAAATAAAATAATTAAATTATATTGTGAGGCGATTACATAGCGGAATCGTCTTTTTTTATGTTAATTTAAAATTATGAGAAAATTTAAACAAAAAATAATCACTTGCTGAATATCGAGATAGAGGTGTGAACAGTGAAGCAAAAAGTCTTAACATCGATGAAGATTATTCCACTTGGGGATCGCGCGGTAACCGTTCGACTGGGGGATGAAATTAGTAGCGATGTTCATCGAAAAGTACGAGCTTTTACTAGAGGCTTAGCAATAGAGAAGTGGCCGGGGGTCGAAGAGTGGGTTCCGTCTTTCGCCGCGGTCACGCTTTACTATGAGCCTTTACAGACGAACTTTCAAACATTAAAGGAACGAATATTAGAAGAGATAGAGAAGATTGTCTATGAAGAAGAAAGAGAGCCGCGCTTATTGCATATTCCCGTTTTGTATGGGGGAGAAAGTGGCCCAGATCTTCAAGAGGTAGCCGCTTTTCATCACCTGGAGGTAGAAGACGTGATTCGGCTTCATACGGAGCCGGAGTATGTTGTGTACATGATCGGATTCGCTCCTGGGTTTCCCTATATTGGAGGGCTATCAAAGCAACTCTACACTCCGAGAAAAGAAACGCCTAATTTACATATTCCCGCTGGTTCTGTCGCCATAGGAGGTCAGCAAACTGGCGTGTATCCGATTCAATCTCCCGGTGGATGGCATGTTATTGGTCGGACACCGTGGGATTTATTTCATCTAAAACATCAGCCGCCAAGCTTGCTTCATGCGGGTGACAAAATTAAATTTGTTGCAGTTGATGAACGTCAATTTGAGGAAGAGAGGGGGAGTACAACATGGCAATGTTGATTGCTCGTCCGGGGATTTTTACCACCGTTCAAGATCGTGGCCGAACAGGTAATAGGCAGTATGGTGTAGTAGTGTCCGGAGCGATGGATGATTTATCACTTCGTCTTGGCAATTGGTTAGTTGGGAATGAAGGTGGTACTGGTGCCCTTGAGATGACGATGACAGGAGCAAGCGTTCAATTTGATGAACCTGTTTTTGTTGCTTTCACTGGGGCAGAAGCGAACATTGAGTGCAAAGGGAAATCAATTCCGATGTGGCGTCCCGTCTATATACCTCCAAGAAGTGAAGTGCATGTAAAGCGATTGATCCAAGGGAGTCGCATCTATTTGTCTATTGCTGGAGGAATAAATGTACCGAAAGTATTAGGTAGCCGCTCTACTTATACTCGAGGTCAATTTGGGGGATTTGAAGGTCGAGCTTTAAAAAAGGGGGACAATCTTCCGATCGGTCACCCAGGTGAAGCCGTTCAAGCGGTGATGGATACTATATCTAAAGCGAATGATCGTGTATTAGCGATGAACTGGGGAATTTCTGCTTCCGTTTACCAATCTTTAAAAAATACTCGTTTGCGTTGTGTAGAGGGAAGTGAGTATTCTTATTTCATAGCTGCCTCACAACAAGATTTCTGGCGGACACCTTATAAAATTACACCGGAATCCGATCGAATGGGCTTTCGGCTAGACGGTGCTCGTTTAGAAATGAATGAATCAAAAGAGATGATTTCTGAAGCTGTAGCGATAGGAACGATTCAAGTACCTGCATCGGGTCAACCGATCATTTTAATGGCAGATAGGCAAACGACAGGTGGGTATCCGAAAATAGCCAATGTGACGACGGTGGATATCCCTAGTCTGGCTCAAAAAATACCTGGAGCAGAGGTGTACTTTCAGTATGCCACGTTAGAAGAAGCCCAACAATTATACATTCAAAGGGAATATGAATTACAAATGATTCGAGCAGTGATTCAACTGAAATGGAGAAAGGAAAAAGGATAATGAGAGTAGATATTAACTGCGACTTAGGGGAAAGTTTTGGTGCTTATCGAATGGGAGCAGACGAGGAGATTATGCCGTTTATTACGTCTGCTAATATTGCATGCGGTTTTCATGCCGGAGATCCTGTTGTGATGCGACGAACAGTAAAACTTGCGTTAAAGCATAGTGTAGCCATTGGTGCTCATCCAGGATTTCCTGATCTCAGTGGTTTTGGTCGCCGACCAATGGAACTCTCTGCTGAAGAAGCATACACATCTGTTTTATACCAACTGGGGGCTTTATCAGCTTTCGTTCAAGCGGAAGGTGAAAAGCTTCACCATGTCAAACCGCACGGAGCTCTTTATAATATGGCGGCAAAAGACAAGCAACTAGCGGAAGCAATTGTTCAAGCAGTTATGGATTTTGATTCCTCACTCATATTATATGGGTTGTCAGGGAGTGAACTGATTAAAGCGGGGAAGACGGCTAGATTAAAGGTAGCTGAAGAAGTCTTTGTTGACCGCACATATCAAGTGGATGGATCATTAACGAGCAGACGAGATCCAAAAGCCTTCATTTCTACTGATCAAGAAGCGGTTCAACAAGCGATTCGTCTCGTTCAGGAAGGTGTAGTGGAGGCGGTTACTGGAGAAACAGTTGCTATGTCAGCAGATACCATTTGTATTCATGGAGATGGTCCTCATGCTCTTACTTTTGCGAGCTATATTCGTAAAGAACTTGAAAGCCGAGGTATCGTCATTCAAACGATCAAATAAAAAAGTTGACCATCATATGTTTTTGTATGACGGTCAACTTTTTTTATCCCGCATTAACGGGCAGTAAGACCCTCACCTCCAAATAGCAAGAGAAGCAAAGCTATTTAGATGAGGAGTCAACTGCCCGTAAACGCCCGATTCGTTCAACTAACAATCAGTGGGGGATGAAGCCCCCCACTGATTGAAGGTTCACGTTATAAAATGATTTCAGCAGGCTTTACTTGAATAGCTGATAGCTGGTAGGTTTTATGACGTAGGGAATCAACATTAATATGTTGGCGAGCGACACCAGAGTGAATAGCAGCAGCGGCCACGGCAGCGGCTACTTCTGGTGCAACTCGGGCATCAAATGCTGAAGGGATGATATAATCATCTGCTAGTTCATGGTCTGCTATGAGGGAAGCGATGGCGTGAGCGGCGGCAATTTTCATTTCTTCATTAATGTCGGTTGCTCGGGTATCAAGTGCTCCGCGGAATATCCCTGGAAAAGCAAGAACATTATTTACTTGGTTAGGAAAATCTGAGCGTCCTGTGCCAATAATTTTAACTCCAGCTGCTTTTGCCTCTATAGGATCAATTTCGGGATTAGGATTGGCCATTGCAAAGACGATCGGATCTTGTGCCATTGTACGGACCATTTCTGATGTTAATGCTCCAGCAGCAGAAACGCCAATAAATACGTCACTATTGATGATCGCTTTTTCAAGTGTTCCTTCTATTCGGTTAGGATTAGTGAACGTTGCGATTTCTTCCTTTACCGAGTTCATCCCATGGGGCCTTCCTGCATATATCGCTCCTTTGGAATCACACATAATGATTTCCTTCACGCCAAAGCTGTATAATAATTTAGCGATAGCGATCCCGGCAGCACCTGCTCCATTAATAACCACTTTAATATCGTTAAATGTTTTGTGAACGAGCTTTAATGAGTTAATTAAGCCAGCAAGGGTTACGATGGCTGTTCCGTGTTGGTCATCGTGAAAGATTGGAATATCCGTTTCTTTTTTTAACCTTTCTTCGATCAGGAAGCAATTAGGCGCTTTAATATCCTCTAAATTGATACCACCGAAGGAAGATTGCAATAATTTAACCGTTTTGATGACTTCTTCAGGATCTTTCGTGTCAATACAAATAGGAAAAGCATCAACGCCTGCAAAATTTTTAAATAAAATGGCTTTTCCCTCCATAACAGGTAGCGAGGCATCTGCTCCGATATCACCAAGACCTAAAACCGCTGTCCCATCTGAAACGACCGCAACAGTATTCGCCTTCATAGTATACTCATATATCTTTTCGGGATGAGCATGGATTTCTAAGCATGGCTCTGCTACTCCAGGCGAATACACAAGACTTAAATCTTTTACATTTTTTACATTTAATTTCGCTGACGTTTCTAACTTTCCTTGGTGGTGTCGATGAATTTCTAAAGCATCTTCTCGCAAATTGTGCATATGTTTACTCTCTCCTTTTGTTATTTAAGTAAAACGCTCTCAGAAGCCTGCATTATAAGTTAATGTTTTTTATTGTATAACAGCCTAAAAAGATAATCAACAAAATTTTCAGAAAATTAACAAAAGTAATAAAGAGTCATCAATTGTTTTGTTAAAACAAATATTTTATTGATAAAAAATAAAAATTCAAAAAAGTGTTGCTATTGATGAGTTGATCCTGTACAGTAATAAAAACGAAAAATTTCAAATTAAATATGTTCTTATCAAGAGAAGTGGAGGGACTGGCCCGATGATACTTCAGCAACCGGCTATTTGTAAGTCAAGGTGCTAAATCCAGCGGATGAAAGATCCGAAAGATGAGGAGAAGTGATAGAAAAAAGCCTTCTTCTTAAGAAGGCTTTTTATTTTTTTCTAAATAAATTACTTGTTAGTAAGGGGAGGATAATATGGGAAATAAGCATATAGAGACGATTTTGGCGCAAATTGGTAACCGGAGTGAAGAACAGACGGGGGCAGTGAATCCACCTGTTTATTTTTCTACTGCTTATCGGCATGAAGGAATTGGTCATTCTACCGGGTTTGATTATGTTCGTACAGGAAATCCGACTAGACATATTGTAGAACAAGCAATAGCGGAGTTAGAAGGGGGCGATGCCGGGTTCGCTTTTTCTTCAGGTATGGCGGCTATTCATACAATTTTATCGTTAACTGAGCCTGGAGATGACTGGCTTGTATCTGCAGACCTTTATGGAGGCACGTATCGATTATTCGAGAAGATGTGGAAAAAGTATCGCGTATCGTTTACCTATGATAGCTTTCAAAATTTGTCTAAAACGAAAGAGAAGCTATTGCCAAATACAAAGGTCATTTTCCTTGAAACGCCAACGAACCCTCTTTTACAGGAAGCAGATATAAAAGCTGTCGCCGCTTTTGCTAAGGAGCACGGGTTATTATTGATTGTTGACAATACATTTTACACGCCATTACTCCAACGTCCACTTTTAGCTGGAGCGGATATTGTCATCCATAGTGCCACGAAGTATTTGGGTGGACATAACGATGTATTAGCAGGGCTAGTAGCTGTGAAGGGTGAGGAGTTAGCAGGAAAAATAGCAGAGCTGCAAAATGCAGGTGGAGCAGTTTTATCACCGTTCGATTCTTGGTTATTAATTCGCGGGTTAAAAACGCTAGGGCTGCGAATGAAACAGCACGAAGAAAACGCCAAGCAAATAGCCGAGTTCTTTCGATGTTGCTCGGAAGTAACGGATGTTTTTTATCCAGGTCGTGGAGGGATGTTATCTTTCCGAATAGCGTCAGAAGGTTGGATCGATCCTTTTTTGCAAAGTCTTCAGTTGATCTCATTTGCGGAAAGTCTCGGTGGAGTTGAAAGTTTTATTACGTATCCCGCCACACAGACCCATATGGACATTCCAGAAGAAGTACGACTTGAGCGCGGAGTTTGTAATCGTCTGCTACGATTTTCGGTCGGTATTGAGCATACCGAAGATTTATTAGCTGATTTAACACAGGCATTTCACAAAATGAAAGAGGAGTGATAGGTGTGGAAAAAACGTATTCCTTTCAAACAAAATTATTGCATAATCGTCATAAATTTGATGAAAAAACGGGCGCAGTAAGTGTTGCTGTGCAGCATGCGTCCACCTTTCATCAAGTAGATTTTGATCAATTTGGCGACTATGATTACAGTCGTTCAGGCAATCCAACAAGGGCAGCATTAGAGGAAGCGATTGCTGAATTAGAAGGTGGGACGAGAGGATTTGCTTTTTCGTCAGGCACGGCAGCTATTTCTACCGCGTTTTTATTACTTTCGAAAGGAGATCATGTTTTAATCACGGAGGATGTGTATGGGGGCACGTATCGAATGGTGACGACCGTGTTAAACCGATTTGGGATTGACTATACATTTGTTGATATGAGCAATTTACATGAAGTGGCTTCAAATATAAGAGAAAATACGCGCCTTATTTATATCGAAACGCCGTCTAATCCGTTATTAAAAGTGACTGACATTCGTGGGATCGTTAAGTTAGCAAAAGCGCATCATTGCTTAACTTTTAGTGACAACACTTTTTTAACGCCTGCCTTGCAGCAACCTCTTGAGTTAGGTGTCGACCTTGTTTTGCATAGTGCAACAAAGTTCCTATCTGGTCATAGCGATGTATTAGCAGGCCTAGCTGTAACGAAAGATGAACAATTAGGCGACCGTTTATATCAGCTTCAAAATACATTTGGTGCTGTGTTAGGTGCTCATGATTCTTGGCTTGTGTTAAGAGGGCTGAAAACTCTTCATGTACGCTTGGAGCAATCTTCGAAAACAGCTAAAGAGTTAGCAGACTTTTTACAAAAACATGAACTAGTCGAAAAAGTTTATTACCCTGGCTTAACGGATCATCCAGGACATGAGGTGCATTCCTATCAAGCAAGAGGAGCAGGAGCCGTCCTTTCATTTGAGTTGAAAAATGAAAAAGCAGTTAGGCGGTTTGTTCAGCATATAAATATTCCTGTGTTTGCCGTAAGCCTCGGAGCCGTAGAATCCATTCTCTCTTATCCAGCTAAAATGTCACATGCGGCGATGCCTAAAGAGGAAAGAGCCAAACGAGAAATAACGGACGGACTGTTGAGACTTTCTGTCGGATTAGAATCTTCAAAGGATTTAATTGAAGATTGTCGTCAAGCATTGCAGCAAGTAAAAGCTATTAGTGTATATAAATAAAATCAATGTAAAGGGTCTGCTATTCGCTTAATTCTCTGTTCAAGCAGACCCTAAACACCTATCAAGAAGTCTGCTTCATTCGTCTTAAAAAGAAACTTGCAATAAGTACTAAAATGACAGATCCGATTAAAGCTGGGATGATTGCAATTCCTGCCATCATTGGTCCCATAGTGCCAAGTAGCTTACCACCAACCCAAGCCCCGATAATGCCGGCAATAATATTGCCGATAATCCCACCTGGAATATCTTTACCAAGAATAACTCCGGCGAACCAGCCGATGAGTCCTCCGACAATTAAATACATAATGAAGCCCATTTTTCATTCCTCCTTATCATGTTTACTTAGTTTATTCTCTTATATCAACCGTCAATTATTTACTAAGTTTAACGGTCTTTTGTATGGTAAAAACCGACCGCATACTTATAAGTCATGTGCGGACGGCTGATGAAACTGATATTAAATTCTACTTTCTACTTCTTGGCATACCTCTTCTGCACTCCTGCCGCTTGCTTCAATAATAGATCTCTTTGTTAGTGCTTCTTGAATACCCATTAAGTTCGCATCTAAACCTGTAATGACACAACAATCACATTGCTGTATGTCAGATTCATTTTTTAAATCGACGACTTGATGACCTTTTTCTTGTAGTGCTTGCTTCACATTTTGAAGAGTAAGTTCGACACCGATTTTGGCCAATGATAACACCTCCTGATAATATCTTTTTCTAAAAGAACAAATATTATTCTTTACTAATGATCTATATAGTATGTAAGTAGCAATCTTTTTTATGGTTCTGTTATCGTACAAAATGAAAAAACACCAGGAAGATTTCCTAGTGTTTTTTCATTCTTTTTAAATCAGCATCCCAGCGATCGCCGCACTTAATAAGGATGCAAGGGCACCGGCAAGAACCGCTTTAATTCCTAAACGGGCAATATCTGACCGGCGACTTGGTGCTAGATTTCCAAGACCACCAAGTAAGATGGCCATCGATGAAATGTTAGCAAATCCGCAAAGAGCAAAGCTTAAAATTGCGGCTGTTTTTTCAGATAAATTCGGAATTTCAGGGGCGAAATTCGAATAGGCAACAAATTCGTTAATGACGACTTTTTGGCCGATGTAATTTCCAGCTTGAATGGCTTCGTCCCATGGTACCCCAATAGCAAAAGCAAGAGGAGAAAAGATATAGCCAAGCAGAAGTTCAAGCGATAAATTCTCTATGCCGATGAGTCCGCCGATGAAGCCGAAAAGTCCATTAATCATAGCTACTAAGGCGATAAAAGCCAGAAGCATTGCGCCGATGTTTAATGCTAGTTGCAACCCGACACCGGCTCCTTTAGCGGCTGCATCAATCACATTTGTGGAATCAGAGTCCACTTCCATTTCAAATTCTTTCGGTTCAGGCTCTGTGTTCGTTTCAGGAACAAATAGCTTAGCCATGACAAGTCCAGCTGGAGCAGCCATGAAGCTAGCAGCTAGCAAATATTCTAGAGGCACGCCTAATAATGAATAACCGATAAGAACAGAGCCAGCGACAGAAGCTAATCCACCTGTCATGACTGCAAATAACTCTGATTCCGTCATTTTATTAATGTAAGGCTTGACCACAAGTGGTGCTTCTGTTTGCCCGACAAAAATATTAGCCGCAGCTGAGATGGATTCTGCTTTTCGCGTACCTAGTAATTTAGCGAGTGCCCCACCAATAATTTTGATGAAAAACTGCATAATTCCTAAGTAATATAGAACGGAAATTAAAGCAGAAAAGAAAATCACGACGGGTAATACGTTTAAAGCAAATACAAAGGTGATGTTTGATTCCTTTGTATATAACCCACCAAATAAAAAGTCAATTCCTGCTCGCGAATAGTCAATAATGGCATTGACTAGCATTGTGAAGTCATGCATTCTTGCTTGACCCCAATCCCATTTTAAAACGATAAAAGCGAACAAAAGCTGAATAGCTAGTCCACCAAGCACGGTTCTCCACTTAATCATTTTTCTATTTGTAGAAAAAATATAGCCTATTCCAAGAACGACTAAAATTCCAAATAGACCCCAAATATAAGTCAATTAAATCACCTCTATATTTCACTTTTTGACACACAGGTGTATAGTTTATAATGAGATAAAAAGATATACAATAATAAAATAGTCCGTTTTTCACAGAAATATTTAACAGGCAGAAACAAGACGCTATTATTATTTGTCTTAAATGAAGGAGCATACACATGAAAATAAGAAAAACATTGTTACATGAAAAAGAAATTAAAGTATATATATACGAAAATAAAAAAGAAGAGACCTTTGTTGTAGCGGTTCCAGCACAGCAGTGGTCTATTTCTTTCACGTATGAAGAGAGCGGGGAAAGCTTGGTAACCGAAATGTCTACTTCATTAATGAAAACAGGATTGGAAGAGGAGCCTGCTGTAAGGTTAGCTCACCGAATTTATCAGTGGACGTGCGAAATGTAATAGACATTTCCCGCATTTTTCGCTATATTTTTTTCATGGCAATTAACGGATTTTAACTTTGAAAGGATTTGGCTACTACATGGCTTCATTAAAAGAAGAAGTTCTCTCTAGGAGAACATTTGCGATTATTTCCCATCCAGATGCGGGGAAAACAACATTGACAGAGAAATTACTACTGTTTGGAGGCGCCATTCGTGATGCGGGAACAGTAAAAGGAAAGAAAACAGGAAAATATGCGACATCTGACTGGATGGATATTGAAAAGCAGCGGGGAATTTCAGTCACTTCCTCTGTGATGCAATTTCAATACGATGACTATCGAGTTAATATTTTGGATACACCTGGACATCAGGACTTCAGTGAAGATACGTATCGAACATTAATGGCTGTAGATAGTGCGGTCATGATTGTGGATGCCGCGAAAGGAATCGAAGCGCAAACGATTAAATTATTTAAAGTATGTCGCATGAGAGGAATTCCTATTTTTACATTTATTAATAAATTGGATCGACAAGCAAAGTTACCGCTTGAACTTCTAGCTGAGCTTGAAGAAGTGTTAGGTATTGAGTCGTATCCGATGAACTGGCCGATTGGAATGGGGAAAGAGTTCTTTGGTATTTATGATCGTTTTAATCAACGAGTTGAACAATTTCGTGTGGAAAATGAGGAAGATCGTTTCCTTCCTTTGAATGAAGATGGAGAATTAGCCGTTGATCATGACATAAAGAAATCCTCTTTATACGATCAAACGTTAGAAGAAATTATGCTGCTTGAAGAAGCAGGGAATGAATTTTCAGAAGAACGAATTGCTAACGGAACATTAACGCCGGTATTCTTTGGTAGTGCGTTAACAAACTTTGGTGTGCAAACATTTTTAGAAACGTATTTGAAGTTTGCTCCACCGCCACAGCCTCGTAATTCTGATAAAGGTGAAATTGATCCGGTCAGTGAGCAGTTCTCTGGCTTTATCTTTAAAATTCAAGCGAATATGAACCCGGCTCACCGTGATCGTATTGCTTTCTTTCGAATTTGTTCAGGAAAGTTTGAACGCGGTATGAGCGTGACGTTAACAAGAACGGGAAAATCATCTAAAGTGTCACAATCGACTCAATTTTTAGCAGATGATCGT
The DNA here is from genome assembly GCA_002261155.1 of Bacillaceae bacterium SAS-127. Lineage (GTDB taxonomy): Bacteria > Bacillota > Bacilli > Bacillales > Domibacillaceae > Bacillus_CE. Next base: position 126,318 of record NKXN01000030.1, read on the forward strand.
AGTACCGTTAACGAAGCAGTAAGTGGGGATATTATCGGTTTATATGATACAGGAACGTATCAAATTGGCGATACGTTAGTCGGAGAAAAACCATTCTTTCAATATGAAAAGCTCCCGCAATTTACACCGGAGCTGTTTATGAAAGTATCAGCTAAAAATGTGATGAAACAAAAAAGTTTTCATAAAGGGATTCAGCAGTTAGTACAAGAAGGAGCTATTCAGCTTTATAAAACGCTGCACACAGAAAACTATATTTTAGGTGCGGTAGGTCAGCTTCAATTTGAAGTGTTTGAGCATCGGATGAAGAACGAATATAACTCGGAAGTGATCATGGAGCCGATGGGGTCAAAAATTGCTCGTTGGATCGAAAATGAACAAGATGTAAAAGAGAGCTTATCTAATTCCCGGAGCTTACTTGTAAGGGATCGCTATGACCGTCTTGTCTTCCTGTTTGAAAATGAATTCGCTTTACGTTGGTTCAGTGATAAGAACGAAAATTTGAAATTGTATAACATTATGGAGTAAATAGATCAAAACCAGCTAGAAAGCTCATTTTCTAGCTGGTTTTTTTTACTTATATAGAATAATGGATTGACACCGTTGCTCAATTAGACAATAATGAAAAGTACATGCTTCAATGCAGAAAAGCGTTCAAGCAAAAAAGTAATTGCATATATTAGAGGTGTACAAAATGTTTAAAGTTGAGCCATTAATGAAGCCTACGTTAGTGCAAGCCCTTGTATTAATTGCGGTGATCATTACAGTTATCAGTTCGTCGATTATTAAACTGGGATCCGTCCCACATATCCCTATTCTTATTTCGACCTTATTATTGCTAGCTTTTGGAGTGTTCAAAAAAGTTCCATTCAAAAAGCTCGAAGCCGGCATGCTAGATGGGGCAAAAAGCGGAATGGGTGCAGTTTTTATCTTTTTCTTTATTGGTGTTTTAGTGAGTAGCTGGATTTTGTCTGGAACTATTCCGACGATGATTCACGCAGCCTTTGGACTAGTGACACCTAAATTCTTTTATAGTGTCGTCTTTCTCGTTACGGCGATCGTGGGATTAGGCATCGGTAGCTCCTTAACGACGGTTGCAACGCTCGGAGTAGCTTTTATCGGCGTGAGTCAAGCGATGGATGTATCGGTTGCGATTACGGCCGGTGCGGTCGTGTCTGGTGCCTTTTTTGGTGATAAGATGTCTCCTTTATCGGATACGACAAATTTAGCGGCATCGATTGTCGGCGTTGATTTATTTGAACATATTCGTAATATGGCGTGGACAACGATTCCAGCTTTCTTCATTACCGTTGTATTATTTGCGGTGGTTTCACCGGAAATGACTGGAGCGGATTTTCCGAAAATCGAAGCGATAAAGGCTATGTTACTAGAGATGAATCTAGTTCATTGGTATTCTTGGTTGCCAGTAGTTCTATTATTCATCCTCTCTATTAAAAGAGTATCTCCTTTTATTACGTTAGCATTAAGCTCGATATTGGGGATTGCGTTATCATTTATTCATTCAGATCATACAATCGCTGATGTCTTTCAAGTGATTTTTTCTGGCTATGTAGCGGAGACAGGAAATGCGGAAGTGGATGCTTTATTATCAAGAGGCGGTATGGAAAGCATGATGTTTACGGTTTCTCTCGTTTTGCTTTCTTTAAGTCTTGGAGGATTACTATTTTCACTAGGCATTGTTCCGCGTTTATTCGAAGCGATTGAGCATCGTTTACAAAAAGCATGGAGCACAATCACGGCAGCGGCTGCTTCTGCGATTGGTGTGAATTTTGTTATTGGGGAGCAATATTTATCCATCTTACTAACAGGAGAAGCATTTGGACGGCAATTCGAAAAAGTAGGACTTGCGAAGAAAAATTTATCACGAACACTTGAAGATGCGGGGACAGTCATCAATCCGCTCGTGCCATGGAGTGTATGTGGAGTGTTTATTACGAAAATGCTAGGTGTTTCTACTCTTGATTATTTACCGTTTGCTTTCTTTTGTTTATTAAGTCCGATGTTAACTATTTTATTCGGAGTGACAGGATGGACATTGACGAAAAATAAATAAGGATGAAAAAGGAGATTAACAACTTTTAATGTTAGTCTCTTTTTCGTTTATTAAATAATTCATCGGGTGAAAATATGAAAGTGATTAAAGTTGTACGTTGTAAACGTGTGCATTATAGTTAGAAAGATAAGGGTAAGAACGAACATGTTTGGAAAGGAGAATTTTTTTGAAAATCAGTAATTTTTCTATCAAGAGACCGGTTTTTACTACAGTGATTATGTTTTTAGTGATCATTTTAGGTGTTGTGTCTCTATTAAAAATTCCACTAAAGCTTATACCGGACATTAATCCGCCCATTGCAGTAGTTGTCACTTCCTACGAAGGGGCGAGTCCGACAGAAGTGGTAGAGAAGGTCACAAAGCCATTAGAAGAAAGTTTATCAACACTTCCGGGAATTAATAATATTACGTCGACGACGAGAGAAGGGTCGAACTTACTATTACTCGAATTTTCCTGGAGTACAAAAATTGATGATATTCAATCGGATGTATTGCAGCGAATTGATCGCACACCGATTCCAGAAGAGGCAAATAAACCGCAATTCTTTAAATTTGACCCATCCCAATTTCCTATTATTCAGTTGTCGCTTCAGTCGACGGATAATAAGGAGAACTTAGAGAAGATAGCGTCTGAACTTGAGAAGGATTTAGCAGCTGTAGAAGGAGTAGCTAACGTAAGTGTCACGGGCTCTCTAGAAAAAGAAGTAAAGATTGAGTTAAATGAAGAAAAGCTTAAAGAATACAATTTAGCTCAATCAGACGTTGTGCAGCTCATTCAATCGAACAATATTTCTCTTCCAGGCGATACGGTTGAATCTAATGGAATGTCGTTAACGACAAGAATTGTAAGTCAATTAACGAGTATAGATGAGATTAAGCAACTAGTGTTAACGGTTAATCCGCTTAACGGTGAAGAAATTACAGTAGAGGATGTAGCTAGCGTTGCATTAACAGAAAAAGATACAGGCACGATAACAAGAGCAAATCAAAATCCTGCTACCCTATTAAGTGTGTTGCAACAAGCAAATGCTAACACAGCAGAAGTGTCTAAACAGTTTCAAGAGAAGTTAAATGAACTTCTAAAAGAAGACCGATACAAAAATATTGAAGCAGACATCTTATTCGACCAAGGAGATTATATTCGCCTTTCCATCGGGAATATAGGAAATTCACTTCTTCTTGGTGGCGTGTTTGCGATGCTCGTCTTATTTATCTTTCTCAAAAATGTAAGAAGCCCACTTATTATCGGTGTGGCAATTCCATATTCGGTCATTGTGACCTTTGTATTAATGTATTTTGCTGACTTTGACTTAAATATTATGACGCTTGGAGCACTGGCTTTAGGTATTGGAATGCTTGTCGATAATGCGATCGTCGTCATTGAAAATATTTACCGACATTTATCGATGGGGAAAGACTCAAAGCAAGCGGCTCGTGACGGAGCGAAAGAAGTAGGTGGAGCGATTACAGCTTCCACATTAACGACAGTCGCTGTTTTTCTACCGGTTGTGTTTATATCCGGTATTCTTGGACAAATCTTTAAAGAGTTTGCTTTAACAATTTCCTTTAGTTTACTAGCCTCATTAGTGGTCGCATTAACTGTGATTCCAATGATGGCCAGCCGCTGGTTAAAGGCACCTGAAACAAGCGCACAAAAAAAACAAACATCAGTGATGTCACGTTTCGAAAAAGCAGTTCGTTGGTCCTTGAATCATCGCCTCCTTGTATTGTCGATTTCATTCGTGTTGTTGATCGGCGGAGCCTTTGGGTTGACGACGGTTGGGTCACAATTTCTTCCGCCGACAGATGAAGGGTTTTTCAACATGCGAGTCGAGCTTGAAAATGGGACTTCTTTACAAGAAACGAATCGTGTCATGGAAGCGATTGAGAACGAACTAGAGAAACAAAAGGATGTCGATGTGTTTGTTAGTCTCATTGGATCGACTCAAGAAGATTCCTTCCGAGGAACAGGTTCAACGAATGTAGCTGAACTTTATGTCAAATTAGATCCACTTGAGAAAAGAGATCGATCTGTTTTTGCCTTTGTAGACGATATTAAGAAAGATGTCATTACAGTAGCGGAAAATGTCAATCAAACAGCGGAGGTTACTTTTAACTTACAGTCTGCTTCTGGAACAAGTCCACAAACACTCACTTTTAATGTCCGAGATATGAGTAAAGAGCGGTTAGATCAGGCGGTGCAGAAGATTGAGGCAGCAGTTAAGGATATCGATGAAATTACCGAGATAACGACGAATCGAGAGGAAACGGTCAAAGAAATTCAAATGACTGTCGATCGAGAGAAAGCGCTAGAGGCTGGACTTCCTCCTGCTCAAATTGCTGCGATTGTTAATGATGCTACTCGAGGAGTGATCGCGACACAAATTATTAACAAAAATGATGAAGTGCAAATGGTAAAGGTTCAATATGATCAAACGGCCACTAAAAATATAGATAACCTGAAAGGCTTGTTAGTGAAAACACCTTCAGGAAATTTCATGAAACTGCAAGAACTTGCTGATATTCAAATTCAACAAGGGCCGGTTAGTATTCAACGGATTAATCAGCAAGAAGCTGTCCAGTTTACAGCGATGTATACATCCGATACAAACCTTGGTGCCATCTCTAAAAAAGTCGACGAGAAAATCGTGGAGCTTGATTTATCAGATGAAACTAAAATTACGTTCAGTGGAGATCGCGATTTACTAGAAAGCTCCATTGATGATATGGTTATGGCTCTGTTATTGGCGATTGTATTAATTTATATCGTCATGGCTGCACAATATGAGTCATTTAAATACCCATTTGTGATTATGTTTACCGTACCGCTAATGGTGGTTGGTGTGTCGATTGCCTTGACTGTGACGAGAACACCTCTTAGTATTCCGGCTGTTATCGGCGTTCTCATATTAGCTGGAATTGTCGTCAATAATGCGATTGTTATTGTTGATTACATTATTCAGCGGAAAGAGAAGGAAGCGAATAGTTATGAAGCGATTGTTTCCGCTGTTAAAGATCGAGCGCGTCCAATTTTAATGACGGCATTAACAACTATTCTTGGACTAGTTCCACTGGCAATGGGAATCGGTGGAGGAACAGAAATTAATCAGCCGATGGGGATTGCTGTTATTGGTGGGTTAATTTCTAGCACGTTTTTAACTTTGTTTGTCATTCCAGTTGTCTACAGCTTCTTTGATCGAGAAACGAGACGAATGAATGCAAAGTAAGTGAATAAATGGTTTACAATTCTGTTTGTTTTTTTTATAATAGGTGTACAAACAACTGAACCTTCGTTGACGTTAGTCAAAGGGGAGTAGCCGTTAGGTAGTTAACTACCTAGAACAAAGTCGTCATTTCATGGATTATTATCCATCGGCTTTGTTGGCATGATGGAAGATCATGCTCAGCGAGACCTTTGCCTTTTTGGGCAAAGGTCTCGCTTTTTTGTTGTTTAGTATTTAAACCAACACACTATTGGAGGAGATTACATTTATGGATGCAGCGTTGTTACTCGAATATGGCTGGGTGTTGCTTGTTCTAGTCGCTCTAGAAGGGATTTTAGCCGCTGATAATGCGATTGTTATGGCAGTTATGGTAAAACATTTACCGAAAAAAGAGCAGAAAAAGGCACTATTTTACGGATTGTTAGGTGCGTTTATTTTCCGTCTTGCTTCTTTATTCCTTATTTCGTTCTTAGTGAATATTTGGCAAGTTCAAGCAATTGGAGCTATTTACTTACTGTTCATTGCCATTAATCATCTATATAAAAATTGGAAGCATAAAAATGGTGTAGAAAGTCATGAAATTAAGGACGCAAAAGGCTCTTCTTTCTGGATGACTGTGTTGAAAGTAGAAATTGCAGACATTGCCTTTGCGATTGATTCAATGCTTGCGGCGGTTGCCTTAGCTCTAACGTTACAGCCAATCGGCACATTCCAAATCGGTGGAATCGATGGCGGTCAATTTATCGTCATGTTCCTTGGAGGGTTTATCGGAGTTATCATTATGCGATTTGCCGCTACTTGGTTCGTTCGCATATTGCAAAGTTATCCTTCACTTGAAACAGCCGCTTTCTTAATTGTTGGTTGGGTAGGTGTGAAGCTAGCCGTCTTTACTTTAGCTCATCCTAAAATTCAAGTTCTTGACGAGCACTTCCCAGAATCTACTGGATGGAAGTTAACCTTCTGGATCGTATTACTAGGGATTGCATTGGGAGGTTACTTATTTGCTAAAAAGAAAGGCCCAGTAACTGAACAAACAGAGGAATCTCATTAAGAGAATAGTTAGTTTTAAAAAAGGGTGTGATGCCGAAAAATTGGTATCACACCCTTTTTAAATTATGAATGACGATCTATGAAAAAGGTATGCGGACGGCCGCTAGCAGGTTCAAAATAAACGAGTAAATAATTATTTTGTTTTACCCACTGACCATTTTCATGAATCATTGTTAAGTCTTCAATGATGGTATGTTTATATAACTCTTTTTCCGTTAGGCCAAGGGCAACAAAGTCGTGATCGAGACGTTCAGGAGACTGTAAAATTTCTTGGTACAAAAGTGATCGCTCTTTTTTATCGAGTGTCGGTGTCCACCAAGGTTTTCTAGGCTTATAGCGTTGATTTACTAAATAATCATATTTCATTAAGCTTTGAATATCACTGATGTTTGCGACGTTTGAGGCAGTTAAAAACTGTACTAGTCGTTCAAATAAGTTTTCTAATTGATGACCGATACGTTCCCAGCCTTGTTGCTCCCAATAAGCGCCGAAAGATTGAAAGAAGTCAAAAGGTGTGTCGAATGTATTTGTGACTAGGTATTCAACTGTTTCATCCATTCGGTGGTCATTCCAATATTTCTCAAGTACATCTTCTACTTGTTTAATTTTCACCATATCAGCAAATGAGAGAACATTATTGTGTAAGATTTCATAAGGGGAATGATCCATATAGACGTAATCATGCTCCTGGGCTCGTAGACGTAATCCAGTGCCACGTAGCATCTTCAAAAATCCAAGTTGCAGTTCCTCAGGTCTTAATGCAAACACATCATTAAATGTTTGGCGGAAGGAGGTATAGTCTTCTTCAGGCAGACCAGCGATTAAGTCGAGATGCTGATCAATTTTTCCTCCTTCTTTCACCATCGTGACAGTTCTTGTTAACTTAGACCAATTTTGTTTACGCATGACGAGCTCATTGGTAGCATCATTTGTCGATTGAACACCAATCTCAAAGCGGAATAGTCCCGCTGGTGCATTGTCGTTTAAAAACTGAATGACTTCCGGGCGCATAATATCTGCTGTAATTTCAAATTGAAACACGGTTCCCGGAAGGTGTTCATCAATAAGAAATTGGAACATTTCCATCGCATAGCTACGGCTAATATTAAATGTCCGATCGACAAATTTAATTGTTTTTGCTCCGTGAGCCATTAAATAGCGAATATCGTCTTTAATTTTTTCGCGGTTGAAATAACGAACTCCTACTTCAATAGAGGATAAGCAAAATTGACAGCGGAACGGGCAACCACGGCTCGTTTCAATATAAGTCACGCGCTTTGATAATTGTTCTTGGTCCTCCTCAAAACGAAAAGGAGATGGAAGCTCACGTAAGTCTAGTTTATTACGTTGCGGGTTAATGTTCGGCATGTCATCTTTACGGTAGCCGATGCCATGTACGTTACTCCAATCTCTATCTCCGCTCATTGCATCAAGTAGCTGTTTAAATGTCTCTTCACCCTCTCCAATTACAATAAAATCCGCTTGAGGGATGCGCTCGAGCCAGTATGGCACATCATAGCTTACTTCTGGTCCGCCTAAAATGATGATCGTGTTAGGCAACACTTTCTTCATCATTTCAACGACTTTAATCGTCTCTTCAATATTCCAAATGTAGCAGCTAAATCCTAAAACATCCGGCTGCTTTTTATAAAGATCTGTTACAATATTAATGACAGGGTCTTTAATCGTGTATTCAGCAAGTTCTACCTTATAATCGGGTTCAGCAAATGCTTTTAAACAACGAATCGCTAAGTTCGTATGAATGTATTTTGCATTTAATGTACTTATGACTACTTTCATTTAATACTCTCCTTATTGCTTTTCTGAAATTTTTTGCGAATCATATTTATCGCGAAAGATCTTTTTAAACTTGGACCACCTTGCTTCAATAACAGGTTCGGTGATAGTTGTAATAACAGATGATGATAATAACATTGTTAACAGTAGAGAAGCTGTTAATAATAAAATGATTGATTCTGTTCCATCTTGAAAGTCGCTATCGCGAAAGCTTTTTATAATGAAACCATGTAGTAAATAGACATAAAGCGTGTTTTTCCCCCAAGCGGTGAAAAAGAATTTTTTCTTTGGCACAAAAGCAAAGAAAGCGGCGATCATGATAAAGTTTAATACGTAAAGAATCGTTCGAATGATCATTCCTTCTCCGTTTGTTACTTCAAGCTCAGCGTAAGAAATAGATCCGAAAAACCAATTAAAATCAAAATCTGGATGTGTATAAGCACTGAAAAAGATTGCTATCGCACTTATGAGCAAAGCTATTTTTATGATGTTGTTCGATAGTAATTGGAAATGCTCCTTTTTCAAATAATAGCCGACTAAGAAAAATGGAAAAAACACAAAGGTACGTCCAAAGCTGAGGACATCTAAGTGATCATTCAGGCAATTAATCGTGATTCCAGCAGCAAATGCTAGTGTCAGTAGGATAGGAGCTGACAGTTTGAGCCATTTCACTGAGAATAGTAGTAAAATGTTCCAAAAGAATAAGCTCAGCAAAAACCATAAAGACCAGTGTGGAATCAGCAAATCAATCTCAAATGAACGAGTTTCATACAAATAAAAATAAAAGATAGAATAAATGACTTGAAAGGTCAAAAAGGGCAATAAAATCTTTTGAGCTATTTTTTTAACATAGCCTTGTTTATAAAAGCTTTTCGCAAAAAAACCAGAGACTAATACAAATGCAGGCATATGAAACAAATAAATGCTAGCGTATAAAGCAAAAATGAGTGCATTGTCACTAATATACGAGCGAAGAAAATGACCAAAAACGACAAAGAAAATTAAAATAAATTTTGCATTGTCAAAGTAATAATTTCTTTTAGACATTATGCATCACCTTTTGAAAATGAATTATAAACATATCCTTGCATTATACATGATTTTTATTTTGTCTGCTAATACAATGTAAGAAAGAGGTGTGGAGCATGGAGAAATTATTTACATATATGGAGAGCCCGATTGGTCCCTTATCGATTGTGAGAAATGAAAAAGGTATTTGTGCAGTACGGTTTTCGATATTAGAGGAAGGAGAGGCGATTGTCTTTCAGCCGAGCGACTCATTGTTAGTGGAGGCGGTTCGTCAATTAGAGGAGTATTTCCAACAAAATCGCATGAGCTTCGAGCTGCCAGTAGATATAAAGGGAACAGACTTTCAACAGTCTGTTTGGGAAGCTTTACGACATATTCCTATTGGTGAAACGAGATCTTATAGTGAGATTGCTGAGCAAATCGGCAATAAAAAAGCGGTTCGTGCTGTTGGGCAAGCTAATAAAGCGAATCCTGTTCCTGTTATCATTCCATGTCATCGAGTGATCGGAAAAAATCAGTCGTTAACAGGTTATGCTGGGAAGGAAATTGACAAAAAAAGAGAGTTGTTAAAAATAGAAGGGGTTTTATCCCGTATTAACGGGCAGTAAGACCCCCACTGATTGAAATTTCACTTTATAAAAAAGGGTGTCTCGGAAGCCATTTGGCTTCCGAGACACCCTTTGATCATTCATTAGCAGGCGTTTGCAGTGGAATGGAAATGGTGACGGTTGTACCAAAACCAAATTCACTTTCGATTTCAATCGTTCCATCAAAGGAGTCGATGATTCGTTTACAAACGACCAGTCCGAGACCCGTCCCATCTTCTTTGGAGGTGAAAAAAGGTTTAAATAATTGATCGTGTTTTTCTTTTTCAATTCCCGGCCCATTGTCCGTGATCGATAACTGGCAACTATTTTCTCTTTTTAATACCGTTAATCGTAGCTCGCCACCATTGTTCATTGCTTCAAAGGCATTTTTTGTTAAATTCAAAATGACTTGTTTCATTTGGTCTATGTTGACTTTTACCCAAATTTCTTGTTCAGGCAAAGTGAATTTATAGTCAACAGAATACAAATTAGCTTCTGAATAAATTAATGGGTTTAAGTCAGAAATAATGTCTTTCATATCTACTATGCTAACCTTTTGAGCGGTTGGCTTTCCTAGTATTAATAGCTCACTAACGATTTGATTAATACGTGCGACTTCTTTGTTAATGACGGAAAAATAAAATTCATCTTCCTGGTCATTATATTTCTCATTTAACAATTGAACAAGCCCTTTAATACCAGTTAATGGATTTCTGATTTCGTGAGCTGTACTAGCTGCTAATGTTCCGATTAATTCTAGCTTTTGCGTTTCCTGCTGCATTCTTTCAAGATTCGTTTGTCGTTTGAGCATCATATATTTAATAAATAAATAAATAATGTGTACTATGACAATAAAGACAACTGCGAATAGGAATGTATATCCGATAAAGTTATTGTTTTTTTGTTCATCTGTTGTAATCACTAAATTCCAAGGGAGCTGAGAAAGTGGATACTTAAGAGAAAGCTCGTTTTTTGAAGCTTCAGGTCTTTCATTAACCGAGAATACAGGAATTTGCTTAGCATTTTCAAAGAAAATTGAATGCTCTGGTGTCAATACTCTCATAATATTTTTCATATAATCTAGGCGAATGTGAGAGACGATAATAGCTTCTACTTGTTGTTCACTTTTTAAAACAGGTGTAGCAACGGCAATAACCGCCTGATTATTTGAAAGAGTTTCAACTTCATCGGACACAGCAGTATCCTTTGTTAATAGTACTTCTTTAATATATTGTTTATCTCTTAGATTGTATTGTTTTAAATAATCATTTGTTCCAACTAATAAATTCCCCTCGAAATCAAGTAAATAAATGCCTCCATAACGAGGATCTTGATTCGCCATTTTTTTAAATATGCTTTGTACTTTATCTAAATTGTTCAGATCTTCTTCAATGCTGACAGCTAGTATATCTAGGCTTATTGTTGTTTCACTAATGAATTGATCCATTTGATTTTTATGCAAGCTGGCGATCCATTCTAGCTCTTTGTTGTGCTGTTGACCGGCTCGATTAGAAAGTAAATCATAAAAGCCGATAATCGCTAAAATAGAGGGGAGAATCACGACAAATATATATAAAAATTTTCCATGTTTTTTCATTGGTTTTCGTCCTTTAAAAGAGTCATTCTTTTATATTATAACAAAAAAATCGTCATTTCCCGAAATAAGTTGTAGATAGGTGAATTTTTACATAAAATGATGGTTTAATTAAGAAGAAAAACAAATAGAGAGAAGGGGTTAAATGGCTGATGTGAAATTGATAATTTTAGAAACAAGCGACCTGCACGGGGCGATGATTCCTATTCAATATAGCTCGAATACATCGGCTGACATTGGCTTAGCGAAACTGGCTTCTTATATTAAAAAAATAAAAAAGGAGCATGAACATGTATTAGTTATTGATAATGGCGACTTTATACAAGGCACTCCTTTAGCTAGCTATTATTTTCATATGTTGAGACAAGAGATGCATCCGATGATTGTAGGAATGAACTATTTACAATATGATGCTGCTGTTTTAGGCAACCATGAATTCAATTATGGGTTGGATATTTTAATGAAAGCAGCAGATGATGCCACATGTCCTTTTTTAAGCTGTAACATTTTAAATAGAGAGACGAGTGATCCTTTTTTTGGTGAACCGTACATCATCAAAACCTTTTCATCAGGAATAAAAGCGGCAGTTCTCGGTGTAACGACTCACTATATCCCCAATTGGGAAAAGCCAGCGCATATTGAAGGACTATTGTTTGAAGATGCGGTTACGGCAACGTCCAAATGGGTTAAGTATATTCGAGAAACAGAAAAACCAGATATTATGATCGTTTCCTATCATGGTGGATTTGAAATTGATTTAGCTACTGGTAAAAGCATTGAACCAGTTGAAAAAGGAGAGAATCAAGCATATCGTCTGTGCACGGAGGTAGAAGGAATCGATGTGTTGCTCACGGGGCATCAGCATCGTCAAGAACAGCAAATGGTCAATGGAGTAGCGATTGTCCAACCGGGATATAACGGGGCTGCGATTGGTCAAATAACAGCGGAATTTGTGAAAGAAAATGATCAATATAAGTTACAACAAGTGACACCTGAAACGATATTAGCGGCAGATTTAGAAACCGATGAGCGACTTGTAGCTCTCATAGAATCTTATGAACAAGGAACGCAAAAGTGGCTAGATGAAGTGCTTGGTACAGTAGAAGGAGATATGATCATTCATGATCCTTTTCAAGCGAGATTGGCAGAACATCCAATGATTGAATTAATTAATAAAGTACAGGTAGAAGCGGCAAATGTCGATATTTCTAGTACGGCTCTTTTTCATAATGGCTCACCGGGTTTACCTCATAATATTACGATGAGAGATATTGTGGCTAACTATGTTTATCCTAATTCATTAATGGTGATTGAAGTAACGGGGCAGGAAATGAAGCAGGCATTAGAACGTTCAGCTTCTTACTTTACGCTCATTGATCATAAGCCAGCTGTCAGTAAGGAATTTTCATATCCGAAGCCACAGCACTATAATTATGATATGTGGGAAGGGATTGAATACACGATTGATCTCACGCGTCCATCAGGCAATCGAATAACCGAGGCGACCTATCGTGGGAAACCACTTCAGAGTGATCAATTATACAAAGTAGTTATGAATAATTACCGTGCAGGTGGGGGCGGGGATTACTTGATGTTTAAAGGGAAAAAGGTTATAAAGGAAATACAAACCGATATGACGGAGCTTCTTTCCGCCTATATTCGTAAACGTGGAACGATAACAGCGGAAGTGAATAACAATTGGACAGTTATTACTCCTTCCGTGTAAGTAAAGAAATGAGTGGGAACGTATGAGTTATGAAAAAAACAAGCAATCTTTGAAATTATTTATTGTATTATCAAGGGCGACGAAAGTGATCAATGAACAAGTGAATGAATACATTTATGAGTCAGGGTTAAATCCGACAGAGTTTGCCGTGCTAGAACTGTTATATCATAAAGGCCCTCAGCCCTTGCAGCAAATTGGTAATAAAATTTTAATGGCAAGTGGGAGTATTACATATGTGGTGGACAAGCTAGAGAAGAAAAACTTGCTTGCTCGCAAAACGAATGAGAAGGATCGCCGGGTCATCCGTGCGGAAATAACAGATCAAGGTAGACAGTTAATTGACGAAATTTTCCCTCAGCATGAAGAAAATATTCATCAATTAATGAACGTATTATCAGAAGAAGAAAGAGAGACAGCGATTGCTTTAATCAGAAAACTAGGAGTGTCGATTAAAGATCTATCGTGAGGAAGAGGGGATTAGGATGAAGTTTACCGAATATGTCTATGAACGACCGAATATTGAAGAAGCAGCGATTCAAACAGATGAGTTGCTTCAACGTTTTGCAGAAGCGCAGATAGCGACTGAACAGATTGAGCTGTTAAATAAAATCAATCAAATCCGAAATCGTATGAGCACGATGGTAGACCTTTGTTACATTCGCTATACGATTGATACGACAGATGAATTTTATCAACAAGAACAAGCTTATATGGATGAAATGTCACCGAGAATGGAAGAAATTTCGTCTAAATTAAACCGAGCGTTGCTTGCTTCTAGCCATCGTCCTGAGCTTGAGAAAGCGCTAGGAAAGCAACTATTTGCCACAGCGGAAGCGCAAATAAAAACCTTTTCTACAGACATTCTCCCTTTGCTTGAGAAAGAAAATAAGCTGTCTTCACAATATACTCAACTGGTCGCTTCGGCCCAAATTGAGTTTAATGGCGAAACGCTTACGTTAGCCCAGCTAGAACCTTATGCGGAAGTCGCTGATCGTACGCTCCGTAAACAAGCAGTAGAAGCTCGCTTTGCTTTTTTTGCTGAGCATGAAGAAAAGTTTGATGAGCTGTATGATCAATTAGTGAAAATCAGAACAGAAATTGCGCATAAGCTTGGATTTGAAAACTTCACTGAACTTGGCTATTATCGTTTAAATCGAGTTGATTATGATGCTTCGATGGTCAAAGGCTATCGAGAGCAAATTAAACAGCATATCGTTCCGTTAGCAACAAAATTAAGAAATGAACAGAAAAAGCGAATTGATGTGGATTCTTTAAAGTTTTATGATGAAGCGTATCGATTTACGACGGGGAACGCCAAGCCAAAAGGTGATGCTGATTGGATTATTAAAAATGGAGAGAAAATGTATGAAGAATTATCACCAGAAACAGCGGACTTCTTTCAATTTATGCTCGATCGTCAATTAATGGACCTTGAAGCGAAAAAAGGGAAAGCCGGTGGTGGTTATTGTACGTATATGCATGATTACCGTTCGCCATTTATTTTCGCCAATTTTAACGGTACATCTGGAGATATTGATGTATTGACGCATGAAGCGGGACATGCTTTTCAAGTGTATTGTAGTAGAGACTTCTCTGTGCCTGAATACTTATGGCCAACGTATGAAGCGTGCGAAATTCATTCGATGAGCATGGAATTTTTCACTTGGCCGTGGATGGAACTGTTTTTCAAAGAAGATACGGAAAAATATAAGTATGCTCATTTAAGCGAAGCGATCTTATTTTTGCCTTATGGAGCAGCTGTCGATGAATTCCAACATCGAGTGTATGAACAACCGTCCCTTACACCTGCAGAGCGAAAAAAAGTGTGGAAAGAAATCGAGAAAGACTATTTGCCACATCGAGATTATGATGGGATTCCATATTTAGAAGCGGGTGGTTTTTGGCAACGTCAAGGCCATATATACGATGTGCCTTTTTACTATATTGACTACACGCTAGCTCAAGTATGTGCCCTGCAATTTTGGAAGCGCATGGATGAGGATCGAGAAGCAGCATGGAAAGACTATGTAGCGATTTGTCAAATCGGAGGCAGCCTCTCTTTTACTGACATCGTTGCAAAAGCAAACTTAATCTCACCTTTTGAAGAAGGATGTATTGCCTCTGTGTTACAGCCAATTGAAAAATGGTTAGAAGAAGGAAGCGACAAAGTGAAATAACAAAAAGTGCCCAAGTTTGGGCACTTTTTTAGATTACGCTGTGATTTTGATTTGATTTTCTTCCATCACTGCTTGCAACTGCTTCACTTCTGGATGATCTAAAATAAAATCAGCGATGCGATCTTCTAGTTGTTCTTGAATGACGCGGCGTAAAGGACGAGCACCGAATGCCGGGTGATAGCCGAGTTCACTTAACTTCTGTTTCACTTCATCTGATACTTGCAGTGCCATTTGTTGCTCTTGTAAGGTATGACTTAATTCTGCAAGCATTAAGTCAACGATTTGTAATAGGTGATCTTTATCTAGCGCTTGAAACTCAATGATATTGTCAAAGCGGTTTAGAAACTCTGGCTTAAAGAAACTGCTTAAAGAATCTAAGATCGAGTTTTCATCCGGAGCAGTATTCTTTTCAAAGCCTACTGTGATCGTTTTAGTGGAGACCCCAGCGTTGCTTGTCATAATGATGACTGTATCTTTAAAACTGACGGTTCTTCCTTGACTATCTGTTAAACGACCATCTTCAAGAATTTGTAAAAATATATGCTGTACATCAGGGTGAGCTTTTTCGATTTCATCTAGCAAAATAATGCTGTATGGGTTACGACGAACTTTTTCTGTTAATTGTCCGGCTTCTTCATGACCGACATATCCTGGTGGAGAACCGATTAACTTCGATACACTATGCTTCTCCATGTACTCACTCATATCGAGACGAACCATTGCGTCTTTTGAGCCGAATAATTCTTCTGCTAATGTTTTTGTTAATTCTGTTTTGCCGACACCTGTTGGACCGACAAATAGGAAGGAGCCAATCGGGCGTTTTTTTGATTTTAACCCAGCACGACTGCGACGAATCGCTTTCGTTACTTTTTGAACAGCTTCTACTTGTCCAATTACTTTCTTTGCAAGACTTTCTTCTAAATGCTGCATTTTCTGTTGTTCATCTTGCTGTAGCTTTCCAACAGGAATACCTGTTTTTTGTTCGATCAAGTATTGAATTTCTTCAAGTGTTACGATAGGTCGTTCTGTTGATCCTTCTGTTTGTTTCAACTGCTCTTCTAGTTTCATTTCTTCATCACGAAGTTTCGCTGCTTTTTCGTATTCTTCTTTTTGTAGAACCGCTTCTTTTACTTTCGAGAGTTCTGTTAGTCGCTGCTGGATCGTTTCTGTATTTTGCGTGTTAATCGTTAAGTTTAATTTTGATCCGGCTTCATCCATTAAATCAATGGCCTTATCTGGAAGGAATCGATCCTGAATATAACGGTGAGAAAGAACAACGCACGCTTCAATCGCTTCTTTCGTAAAAGTGACTTCATGGAAATCTTCGTAGCGTTTTTGCAACCCTGTTAAAATATTGATCGCTTCTTCCACAGATGGTTCATCGACTTGTACCGGTTGGAATCGACGTTCGAGTGCTGCGTCTTTTTCGATCTGTCGGTATTCTTTTAATGTTGTCGCTCCGATTAATTGGAGTTCCCCGCGAGCTAGTGCTGGTTTTAAAATATTTCCTGCATCCATTGAACCTTCTGCAGAGCCAGCGCCGACAAGTAGATGGACTTCATCGATGAAAAGAATGATGTTTTTATGATATTGCAGTTCTGTAATTAATTGTTTCATTCTTTCTTCAAATTGACCACGAACTCCTGTATTGGCAACGAGTGAGGCAACGTCAAGTAAGTAGACTTCTTTGCTTTTTAATTTAGCTGGTACATCGCCTTCTACAATTTTAAGGGCAAGTCCTTCAGCGATTGCTGTTTTTCCGACACCTGGTTCCCCGATTAAAACGGGGTTATTTTTGTTGCGGCGATTTAATACTTCCATGACTCGTTTGACTTCCTGCTCACGCCCGATGACGGGATCAATAATACCGGCTTTAGCCATATTCGTTAAGTTTCGTCCGAATTGGTCAAGAAAGCCGTTGTTGCTGTTACTTCTCTCTTTTGATGGTACGTTTATTTGCTCTGCTTTTTGAGTGCTAAAGTCTTTAGAAAACTCATCCATCGGTAATTGTCCAAACCCTTGCGAATGAAAGGACTGACCAATGGCTTGTTTATTTTTTTGATAACATGCTGCGCATAAAAGCATCTGCTTCTCTTGACCGTTCACATTCATTCGTAATTGTACATTTGCTCTTTTTTGTTGACAGTTTTGACATAACATTTAGTTTCAACCCCTTCAGTATTTAGTTTTGACTTTGACTATCTTTGACCTTATACCTGTATTATACTTTGACCTTTTTTGACTTTCAAGGATTTTGTTTGAAATCTCTGCTTTTTTCTTCTTAATATCAATTGACAAGCATAAGGTGAAGTAACGGCGAAGAAGTGAGGGATGCATAGTGAGAACTTGGAGCGGTGCCTGCCAGGTAGCAGCAGTTTATGTAGGGACTGTAATCGGGGCTGGTTTTGCTACTGGTAAAGAAATCGTGCAGTTCTTTTCACAATTTGGCTTTTACGGACTGATTAGTATCGTCATTAGCGGAGTATTATTTATTTTTCTTGGAGCGAAAATGATGCTCACAGCTATTGAATGGAAAGCTTCTTCTTTTGAAGAATTTAATCAATTTCTTTTTGGGGAAAAGTTAGGGAAAGTTGTGACAGCTATACAGTTTATTATGTTGATTGGTGTTCTAGGAGTGATGCTTGCAGGGGCAGGAGCCCTATTTGAAGAAAGACTTCAGTGGCCAGCAAATGTCGGCATTGTTTTAACGATTTTTGTTGGGTTTTTAATTATGACGAGAGGGATACAAGGGTTGTTAGCTGTGAATATATTCGTAGTTCCACTTATGTTGTTATTTCATTTTCGACTAGCAACAGAAGCAGTAACTAGTCCTTCTTTTTTTGAGAGCCTATTAGTAGGTAAAGGTGACGATTGGACATGGAAAATGTGGACAGCCCCTTTCGTTTATACAGCTCTTAATTTAACGCTAGCACAAGCGGTATTAGTTCCGCTCGCTTATGAAGTCAAGGACAAGCGGATGATCAAGCGAGGCGCCTTTCTTGGAGGAGCGGCTTTAATGCTGTTGTTGATGGCCAGCCATATCAGCCTTGTTCAAATAGATGATTTCACTTTATATGAAATTCCGATGGCAAAGGTAGTAGAGGTATATATGCCGACTTTTCATTATATATATGCCATCTTAATCTATGGGGAAATATTTACTTCGGTGGTCGGAAATGCTTATGGACTGAAGCAACAGCTAGAGAAACGGGTGAAGTGGGAGCCAAGTGTTCTTTTTGCGGTCATCTTTACGAGTGGATGGATCCTTAGTCAAATTTCCTATAGTACATTGCTGGCTTTTCTATATCCGCTGTTTGGATGGATCGGTCTAGTTTTTCTGCTATTATTGTGGAAGAAATAATAAAAGCAGACGGTAGACGCCTGCTTTTAGTCATCGTTAATGAAGTGGAAGGAAAATAATTAACAATAAATCAAACACTAAATGAGAAATAATTAACGTTGGGATGCTACGTTTCCAAGCATATAAAGCTCCCCAGAACAAGCCAGCTACTAAAGCGGCAAGCATCCATACGATTTTTTCAGAATATATAAAGATGGACGCATACAAAGACGCACTCACTAATATTGCTGTTAAATCATTAAAATGGTTGGAGAGACGCTTCTGAATAAATCCTCTCCAAAATAATTCCTCTCCAGGAATAAACACTAATAAAAGCACGATATAGTGCCAAGAAAATTGTGGAGAGTACCATTTATACATAGAGGTCACTTGTTTTTCTAGGGAAAAAGGGAGAATTGGAAGCAATAAATGTCCAATCCAAAACAAGAGATACAGAAGAAGCCCTGATAACAAACCATACTTAATAAAATTAGTTGTCTTTTGTTTATCATCAATTTTCTCATTTATAATTACAAAGCTAATGAAAAAAAGGTTTGCAGCTGTATATATGTACCAAAATATATCACGGTCAGAGAAAGTAATATAAAGCAAAATATGCGCTAGTACAAGGCTGACAGCTAAACGCCAATCTTTAAGAACTGTCATTGTGTCAAACTCCTTTCTTTACTACAGCCATTATTTTAACAAAAAGCGGCTTAAATTGTAATGAATAAGTTTTGACAGAAAAAAGTCTGCCCGGGGGGGACAGACTTTTTTAGTATATTGTATATTATGAAAAATTAACAATGGTGTAATTTTTATGATTGACGACTGTCTTTTCCTCTAACTCTAAGTCATCGAAATTATCCATGATCGTTAAATCGACAATCACCGAATTTTCATTTACTTTTTCAACGATCCCTTGTAGGCCATTTTTGAATTCAATGATATTACCAACTTCTGCTTTCGTCATCTCTCTGTCTCTCCTTCACGTATAAATATAGAAAAGGTTATTCATTGTGTGTTTCTTGACGTTTGATTATAATCTTTTTAGAATTACCTAGTAGAATGAAACGGATAGTCATTATTCGATCATTCAAGAGTATTACTTCACAGTTTGCCTTATTTTTGTAAAAGAGTAAAGAGATATGTATAAATTTATTTAAAATTCTGAAAGGGGTGGCGACGGTGACGATAGAAGAGGCTTTAAATATGTTAGATCAATTAAAAAATGGCGAGATCGAGCACTTTCAAATAAGTAAAGAACAGTTCCTTAGCTTTCAACATGTACTAGTTAGTAGAGAGGACTTTAAGCATGTTCGAGGGGTTGCTCAACGGGGAGGCTCTGTCATCTATTATTATTTGGAGGAAGCGAGAAGTTAACTTGATTATCATATTCTCAATAAAAAGGCAATAATCATTTTTCTAACTAATTGCACATAGGACGCTTTTCTTGTAATGTAATGCTACATCTTATTTTTATAAAAAAGGAGTGAAGTGAGAAATGGTAGAGAAACAATTTACTGTCACAGCAGAAACGGGCATTCATGCACGTCCAGCTACTTTATTAGTTCAAACAGCTAGCAGATTTTCTAGTGAAATTGCGCTAGAATTTAAAGGGAAGAAAGTGAATTTAAAATCAATTATGGGTGTTATGTCGCTTGGAATTGGTCAACATTCCAACATCGTGATTAGTGCAGAAGGAAGCGACGAGCAAGATGCTTTACGAACGATTAATGATGTATTGAAAAACGAAGGATTAGCAGAATAAAATAGGTTCAATCATCTGTTTCCATATGTTTATTTAAGAAAAATGAGGGTAATGTATACATAACAGCTCATGAAATAGCTGAAACCATAGTTTCATTCTCATTTTTCCCTTATTTGATCGAAGCTGCCTCATAAGAAGGCTAGTCACCGATACGAATATCTTAATAGATATCGTTGTTCGGAGTTAACCTTCTTTATTAGAGGCAGCCCTTTTTGTTTAGGACAAAAAAGAATAAAAACTGAAAGAAAATTCAAATTATATTATAATGGTTAATGTGACATTAGGAAAGGGAGGTTTTTTTTTGAATATTTCTTTTGAAGGAAAGACAGCGTTGATTCTTGCCTCTAGTCAAGGGTTAGGTCGAGCGATCGCTGAGAAATTAGCACAAGGTGGAGCTAATATTATGTTAGCGAGCCGTAATGATGAGAAGCTGAAAGAAGTAAAGGATCATTTGCAGAATGAGTCGTCCGGGAAAATCGAGTATGCTGCATGCGATATTACAAAAGTGGAAGACATTAAACAGCTAGTCGAACGAACAGTAGCGACATTTGGCACGATTGATATTTTAGTCAATAATGCCGGTGGACCACCTGCTGGATTGTTCGAAGACATGACAGATGACGATTGGCAGCAGGCATTTGAATTAAACTTATTTTCCTATATTCGTGCCATTCGTGAAGCATTGCCTCATTTAAAAAAACAAGGCGGAAAAATTATCAATATTGCTTCTTCATCGATTAAAGAACCAATTGCTGGACTGATTTTGTCGAACACATTTCGCACAGGAATTGTCGGGCTGTCCAAAACATTAGCAGAAGAATTTGCTCCACATCAGATTTTAGTCAATACAGTGGCTCCTGGAAGAATTGCGACTGAACGTGTGCGTCATCTAGATGAAGTGAACGCGAAGAAACAAGGGATTTCAGTAGAGCAGCAAGAGGAACGGATGAAAAAGAAAATTCCTCTTGGTCGTTACGGTAACCCTGAGGAGTTCGCTAATGTAGTTGCTTTTCTCGCTTCAGATGCCAATACATACGTAACAGGAAGTAGCTTTCTTGTAGATGGTGGAATGGTGCGTTCTATTTAAAAAATAAAAACCGCATAAGATATGTTTAAAGCCGCAGGGGATTGGGAATATTGTAAATAAGCATGATTGATTGGAGATTCTCACTCACAACCCCCTTTTTTGGGACCTGCTAAATGGCAGGTCTCTTTTTTTATGGTCTTATTTCAGTTAAAGGTGGAGAGAAAATGAAGAAGAAAATTGGTTTTATCGGCACGGGCGTTATGGGGAGAAGCATGGCACGCCATTTGTTGCAAGCACAATATCCATTGTATATTTATACACGCACAAAAGAGAAAGCGAAGGAATTACTTGATCAAGGGTCTGTTTGGTGTGAGCACCCTGCAGAAGTCACAGAGCAAAGTGATGTCATCTTTACGATCATTGGAGAGCCAAAAGATGTAGAAGAAGTGTATCTTGGCTGTGAAGGAATTCTTGCCGCTAGTCGAGCTGGGCAAACGATCATTGATATGACGACTTCAAAACCAAGCTTGGCTCAACAGATTTATTTGAAGGCGAAGGAAAAAGGAGTATTTGCGTTAGATGCACCTGTTTCTGGTGGAGATACTGGCGCTAAAAATGGCACTCTCGCGATTATGGTCGGTGGAGATCAAGAAGCCTATGAAAAGATGTTGCCGATTTTTGAAATCATTGGACAAAATATTGTGTATCAAGGAGAAGCGGGAGCCGGTCAACATGCGAAAATGTGTAATCAAATTGCCATTGCGACCAATATGATCGGTATTTGTGAAGCATTGCTATACGCGCAAAAAGCGGGGTTAGATCCAGAGACGGTATTAAAAAGTATTTCTAGTGGAGCGGCAGGCAGTTGGTCATTGTCGAATTTAGCTCCGCGTATTATAAAAGAAGATTTTGAACCGGGCTTTTATATTAAACATTTTATTAAAGATATGAAAATTGCTTTAGAAGAAGCTGAGAAAATGGAATTGAACTTACCAGGGCTTGCGATGGCTAAAGAAATGTATGAGGAATTAGCCTCAAAAGGAGAAGAATTGAGTGGGACGCAGGCATTGATTAAGTACTGGGAGGAAAGGTAAAAATACAAAAAAGCTGACCAAAAGAAACGATGATGGTGCTTCGACTTTTTAAGGTCAGCTTTTTCCTTTATTTTTGTTTATTCATAAACGCTTCGATACGATCTAATCCCTTTTTTAGCTGTTCCATCGAGCAAGCGTAAGAGAGGCGGAAATAGCCTTCTCCATATTCAGAAAAGGCGCTACCAGGAACGACAGCGACTTTTTGATCCGTTGCTAATTTATAGCAGAAATCAAACGATGTTTCTTTTACATATGAAGGAATTTTAATGAAAAAGTAAAAAGCCCCATCTGGTTTTACCACTTCAAAGCCAAGAGCAGATAAACGTTCATACACATAATCAC
This sequence comes from Bacillaceae bacterium SAS-127, assembly GCA_002261155.1. Lineage (GTDB taxonomy): Bacteria > Bacillota > Bacilli > Bacillales > Domibacillaceae > Bacillus_CE. The sequence continues at coordinate 149,146 of NKXN01000030.1, forward strand.
GTCTTTGTTTATATTGATCTCGCATCGGAAGAGCATCATCAATCCCTGCTTCGACTGCTTCTAAAGCTGCCATTTGTGCAACGGATGAAGCACATGATACGTTATATTGGTGAACTTTTAATATATGCTTGGCAATCATTTCAGGCGCAAATAAAAAGCCGATTCGCCAGCCTGTCATTGCGTGAGATTTGGATAATCCGTTTAATACAATCGTTTGCTCTCTTAAAAAAGAAGCGATCGATACGTGAGGACGGTCGAAAGTTAGCTCGCTATAAATTTCATCCGCAATGATAAAGATGTCCTTCCCGCGTACTAAGTCGGCAATGTCTTTCAATTCTTCCTGTGAAAGGCTAACACCCGTTGGATTAGACGGATAAGGTAAGATAATCGCTTTCGTTTTTTCACTAAGTGCCGAACGGATTTTGTCAGCGGTTAGCTTAAACTCACTATCGCGCGTATCAATCGTTTTTAAATGAGCACCACACATATGAATAATCGGTTCGTAACCTGGATAAACAGGACCAGGTAGAATCACTTCATCTTCGGGAGAAAGAATCGTTCGTAACGTGATATCGATCGCTTGGCTAGCACCGACGGTTACAATGACCTCTGATTCCGGAGAATACGTTAAAGCGTATTTCTTATGTACATAGTTCGCTGCAGCTGTTCGTAGTTCAATGTAGCCTGCATTATGAGTGTAAGTTGTATAATCACTTTCAATCGCTTTTATTCCTGCTACTTTCACATGCTCAGGAGTAGGAAAGTCAGGTTGTCCGATCGTTAACGAAATCATATCTTTTGTTCCACTTACGAGATTAAAAAATTTGCGAATGCCTGATATTTGAATATTTTTAACTTTTTCGTTAATGCAATGTTCCAAAGAGAATCGCCACCTTTCCATTATGTATGCTATTGTATCATTGAAAAGAGCTTTGCGGATAATCAAAAAGAGAGAAGGCTTGGAGAGACAAAATGATTAGAACTTGTGTGTTAACAAAAGATGGTGAATTAATATATGACTTGCCTTTACAGCAGATCAACAAAGAAGAGTTGGAATGGTGCTGGGTTGATTTTGCCGAGCCAACTGATGAGGAGCAACAACTCTTTAGCCAAGCTTTTCAATTTCATCCATTGGCGATCGAGGACTGTCTTGATCAATTAGTCGGTCGTCCTAAGCTTGATTTTTATGATCAGTATTATTTCTTTCTTGTTCATACTGTAGATCCAAACACATATAAAGCGAGAGAGGTAGATGTGTTTGTCAATGAGCGGATGATCGTGACTTTCCATAATATTTCGGCTCCGGAATTGAACTATGTATGGGAAGAGTTAAAAGGGGTAGAAAAGCTGAGACAAGGTCCAGTATTTATTTTGCATCGGCTCATTGATCGTTTTGTCGACGAATTCTTTCCCCTTGTCTATCAGATTGAAGATCAATTGAACAGAGTAGATGAGGAAACAGATAATTATTCAGGAAATGAGTTAATTGATCGCTTATTTGATATTCGTCATGATATGGCGAAATTAAGACAATCGATCTTTCCGATGAGAGATCTTGTTTATCGAGTATTAAATTCAACGAGGCTAGAGTTTATGAATGATCATCAAATTTATTTCCGGGATGTGTATGATCATTTATTAAAGCTGGCTGAAATGCTTGAATCCTATCGCGACTTTTCCTCCGATTTACGAGATAACTACGTGTCAGTCAACTCGAACAAAATGAATAATATTATGATGACGTTGACTGTTATTACGACTATTTTTATGCCATTGACATTTATAGCCGGAATTTACGGAATGAATTTTAATTATATGCCTGAGCTCCAGCATCGCTACGGTTATTATATTGTTATTGGTATGATGTTTATCATTGCTCTGTTTATGGCATTTATGTTTAATAAGAAAGGATGGCTGTTCATCACTCCAAAAAAGAAGAAACCTAGAAGGAAAAGGACGTTTAAATAAAAAAGAAAAAGGTTTTGTTAATTTTTTTAAAAATAATGTTAATAAATATAAAAATTTTTAGAGGATACGTCGAAACAAATCATGATATAGTAAAATAAAGAATAGGAGGACGAAAGCCTTATGAAGCATGAACAAGGAATTTTATTAGAAAGTGGTACAAATGAACTTGAAATTGTGGAATTTGAAGTGCAAAATAATAAATATGGAATAAATGTTATAAAAGTGAAAGAGATTATCCAACCTTTGCCAATAACGTTGATTCCTCACTCACATGAACATATTGAAGGTGTGATTCAACTTCGGGGAGAAGTGCTTCCCGTTATTAATATGGCAAAAGTTCTTGGCGTGCCAATCGTAAAAGATGACTCAAATGATAAGTACATAGTGACTGAGTTTAATAAGCAAAAAGCAGTATTTCATGTTCAAAACGTGACGCGTATTCATCGGATTTCTTGGGAAGATATTGAAAAGCCGTCTGATATGTACCAAGGAGGTAACAACCAAGTTATTGGTGTTGTTAAGGTGAGCGGTCAGATGATTCTTCTACTTGATTTTGAAAAGATTATTTTAGATATCAATCCTGAATCAGGTATACATGTCGGACAACTGAAGCAATTAGGAGCTAGAGAGCGCTCGACTAAAAGTATTGTTGCTGCAGAAGATTCCCCGCTATTAAGAAAACTACTTCATGATACGTTATCTGAAGCTGGATATGAGAATGTTGAGTTTTTCGAAAATGGAAAATTGGCTTTTGATTACTTAGAATCTATTGCAGCAGAGTCTGATATTACTAAAAAGGTACAGCTAGTGATCACTGATATTGAAATGCCGCAAATGGATGGCCATCATTTAACAAGAAGAGTGAAAGAGCATCCAGCATTAAAACAACTTCCTGTGATTATCTTCTCTTCATTAATTACGGAAGACCTTCGCCATAAAGGAGATGGAGTTGGAGCAAATGCTCAAGTAAGTAAGCCTGAAATTGCTGAATTAGTGAAAAATATTGACCGGTTAGTGTTGTAAGAGTTGAAATAGAAGAAAAACACCGGTTACGATAGCCGGTGTTTTTTTGAAGAAAGTATTCGCTGTTTCAGTTAATAAGATTGACCAAGAGGTTTAAAAACAGGCTTCTTATAGCGTTTCTTGCTAGAGGAAGGATGGGGTTGTTTTTCCTTCATGCCAGTGTATGTTTGAAGAATTTTCTTAGCCTCCATTAAATTCATGTTTGAGCGAGGGTTTCGTTTTTTTTGATCTAAGCGACCGAAATGAGGCAAGTTATGAAAATCCTCCTTGCAAGGTGGCATATGAAAAGTGTACTCTCCGCAAGTCACGAGTACATCAGATTGCTGTTGACTGTTTTTTGGATTGTTGGAAAAGTGTAAACCAGTTTTTTTTGCTCGACCTTCCTGTATCATTCTAATTAATGCTTTTTTCTTCAATAAGTATAAAAATTTCGGGTTTATTGCTGTTTTAGCGTGCCGATTGACAGTAAAGATTGCTTGAGCGAGGTTCGCAGTTGATGGAGAGTGGGGGAGAGATTTATTTTGACTGTTTAGATTATTCAATGAAAAGACTCCTTTCGTACTATTTTTTCATTATTATATCTCGTTTTTTTCTTTATGGAAAGGGAATCCCATGTTTTAACTCATATTTTTTCGTGAAAAATAGATTTAAAAAAGAGAGTAGTGTTGCAAATGATTAAAAATAATAAAATCTCCATTATCGATATCGGTTCAAATACTGTCCGTTTGGTTATTTATAATCTTAGTAATTCTGGGTTTGAAGAAGTGGAAAATGTAAAGGCTCCAATTCGCTTAGGAAGATATTTAGATGAAAACAAATGGCTGTCTGAACAAGGAATCCAAGCCTTAAAGGATGTATTACATAGCTTTAAAGAATTGTTAGATAGTTATGGCGTCTACGAAGTCGAGTGTACAGCCACTGCTGCTGTTCGCCAAGCATCGAACAGGGGAGAAGTGCTAAAAGAGATTAAAGATGAGATCGGTTTTGATATTCGAGTTTTGTCTGGTGAAGAAGAAGCTTATTACGGCTTTACTGCTGTGACTCAAACAGTGAACCTTGACTCTGGATTATCGATTGATATTGGAGGAGCAAGTACGGAAATTACTTATTTTGAGAATCGACAATTAATCGAATCGCATAGCTTTCCTTTCGGTGCTGTGACGTTAAAGGAACAATTCCTTAAAGGGAACGGTATGTCAGAACAGGAACAAAAAGAGCTTGTTGCTTATATCAAAAATCAATTTACCAACTTTCCTTGGATCAAAAATAACGGGGGGGCGATCGTCTCTATTGGAGGAAGTGGGCGAAACCTCGCAAATGTAGATCAAATTAAAAGAAATTATCCGTCATTAGGCGTACATGGGTATGACATGTCGATAGAAACGATTAAAGAGTTACGAAACGAACTTTCTGCCATGTCTTATGATGATTTAGAAAAAGTAGATGGTCTTTCTAGAGAAAGAGCGGATTTAATTTTGCCGGCATTAGAAGTGTTTTATCAATTACTGTTACATTCTAAATCAAAACAAATGATCATCAGTTCTAGAGGGTTAAGAGACGGAGTGATCATGGAGAAGTTATTGAAGACAAAGGCACGAACAGGACGAGAAGCGAAAGAGCAGGGGACCAATCGTCTATTACATAGTTATCAAAAAAATGAACAAGGCTCCGAACAAGTGGCTATGCTAGCCAATCAATTAATAGCACAAATGAAAGAAATAAATGTGATACATATAAGCAAAGAAGATGAGTATCTTGCTCATCAAGCAGCCTTATTGTTTTATCTCGGAGAATATATTTCGAGTAGTTCAAAAGGTCCTAATACATTATACTTGTTAACCAATTCCATTTTTGATGGGTATTCACATAAAGAAAAAGTAAAAATCTCGATCATGGCTTCTTTCACTAACAACTCTGCTTTTAAGCAAAATATAGAGCCATATAAGAATTGGTTTACGAAAGAAGAGTTTCAACAAATGAGAGAATGGGGAGCTTTACTTAAATTGTGCTATAGCTTAAATAGCACGAAAAGAAATGTGGTAGAAGAGATTCAAGTTTGCCAAAAAGATGGTACAATGGAATTAACTGTGTTTTGTGGTAAAAACCATTTAGCTGAGCAATACCAAAGTGAAAAACAAAAAAGACATTTAGAAAAAGCCTTACAGTTACCTATTCAACTCATTTTTATTAGACAATAAAAAAAGAAGGTGCAAATAATGGGGGAAAACATGAAAACTGATTTATCAAGTCCACAATATTATAATAACCGAGAATTAAGCTGGCTAGCTTTCAACGAACGAGTTCTGCAAGAATCGTCGTATCATCAAAACCCATTGCTTGAGAAATTGAAATTCCTCGGAATTTTCAGCTCGAACTTGGATGAGTTTTTCATGGTACGCGTAGCTGGATTAAAGGATCAAGTGAAAGCAGGCTTTAATAAGCCAGAGAATAAAGCCGGTCTAACACCGAAACAACAATTAAATTCAATTAGTCAAAAGACACAAACTTTAGTTCAACGTCAATATGAAGTATTAAATAATGAAATTTTACCTGATTTGAATAAAGAGGGGTTTCATTTAGTTCCTGTAGAAAAATTAAATAAAGAGCAGTTGAAATTTCTTCGAGAGTATTTTGATAATGAGATTTTCCCAGTATTAACACCGATGGCCATTGATGCGTATCGTCCTTTTCCAATGCTATTAAATAAAAGTATTAACTTGCTTGTAATGCTAGAAAATGACGAGCCGGATGCTGAAGGTGATCGCGTCGCAATTGTTCAAATGCCAGCTGTGCTAGGAAGAACAATACAAGTGCCATCTGCGGACGGTGAGTATTATTACGTATTACTTGAAAGTGTATTAGAGTATTTTGTAAGTAGAATTTTCAAGGGTTTTAAAGTGAAGTCAACTAATATTTTTAGAATTACACGCAATGCTGATTTAACGATTCATGAAGAGGGAGCTCGTGACCTTTTATTTGAAATCGAAAAAGAATTAAAAAAGCGTAAATGGGGAGCAGCTGTCCGATTAGAGATAAAGGGAGAAGATTTAGATCAAGAGGGGCTTGATTATTTACTAGATGAGCTAGAAATCCACCATAAAGATGTATACAAAATTGATGGTCCACTCGATTTAACATTCTTATTTTCATTTATGAAAAAGCTACAAGATATTCGTGAAGATCTTTCTTATGAAACATTCATTCCGCAGCCACCATTTGATTTGCATTCAGGGGAAGATATGTTCGAGAAAGCGTTGCAACAGGATTTGCTTTTCTATCATCCATACGAATCTTTTGAGCCAATTGTTGAATTTGTTTCACAGGCAGCAGATGATCCGACGGTGTTAGCAATTAAACAAACGCTATATCGTGTGAGTGGAGATTCACCTGTGATCGAAGCGTTAAAACGAGCAGCGGAACAAGGGAAGCAAGTTACGGTACTTGTTGAATTAAAAGCGCGTTTTGATGAAGAAAATAATGTTCATTGGGCGAAAGAGCTTGAAAAGGCAGGCTGCCATGTCATTTATGGCATGCATAACTTGAAAACTCACAGCAAAATTACACTTGTTGTTCGTAAACGCAATGGCAAAATTGAGCGATTTGTTCATTTAGGAACAGGGAATTATAATGATCAAACGGCTAAGTTATACACTGATCACGGTCTAATTACATCGAAAAAGAAATTCGGTATAGATGCAACGAACTTCTTTAACTATTTAAGTGGTTATACAGAAAAGCCAACGTATAATCATCTTGTGGTGGCTCCTTACAATATTCAAGAGGAATTTATTCGTTTAATTGATGAAGAAATTACTTGTCATAAGAAGCATGGAAATGGACATATTATTGCTAAAATGAATTCCTTAACCGATAAAACATTAATCATGAAATTGTATGAAGCTTCTTGTGCAGGCGTGAAAGTAGAGTGTATTATTCGCGGCATTTGCTGTCTTCGCCCAGGAATTCCAGGTGTTAGTGAAAATATTCGCGTAACAAGTATTGTCGGTCGCTTTTTAGAGCATAGCCGTATTTACTATTTCCATCATAATGGAGAAAGTAAAATGTACTTATCTTCAGCTGATATGATGACACGCAATATGATTAAACGCGTGGAAATATTATTCCCGATTTTTGATGGCGTATTAAAGCATCGCATCGTTCAATTTTTAGACTTGCAGTTAAGTGACAATGCGAAAGCTCGTTATCAAGATAATGAAGGTAATTATCATTACGTTGAACGTACAGAAGGAGACGTAGTGATCGACAGTCAAGCGGAATGTTTAAATGCGGTTTATCGCATTCGTGAGGACGAAGAATAAGCAGTTGTTATTCGACAAGAGCCAGATTCCCTACTAAGTGTCATGCTTAGAGGTGGGGAATCCGGCTCTTTTAAATGGAAGGAGTTTATATGAATATATTATTTGTCGCTGCTGGTGGAGCGATTGGAGCTGTGTTTCGTTATTTATTAAGTGGATGGAATGAAAGTTTTTTTTCCTTTGGAACTTTGTTTATTAACATTATAGGCAGTTTTGTTTTAGGGATGATTACCGCTCGTTTTATGAGCAAAAAAATGAACAAAAAAGATTCACTTTTTTACGGTACTGGGCTGTGTGGAGGATTTACGACAATGTCTACTTTTTCTAAGGAAGCCGTGGAACTATGGCAAACTAATCTGTTGCTAAGCGTATCTTATGTGATAATAACCGTGGTTGTCGGTATACTAGCTAGTCTAGTTGGATTAAAAGTGGGGAGGAGAGCATAATGGATATTTTTTTAGTAGCGATTGGCGGAGCGATTGGAGCGGCTGGCCGTTATTTGATTGGCTTGTTAGTTGTCAATACGAATAGTCCTTTACCGCTTGGTGCTCTTCTTGTTAACTTAGTAGGTAGCTTTTTACTTGGATTTACTGTTTCTCTCTCAATAAATGATCAATGGCTCCTTGGAACTGGTGTGTTAGGCGGTTTTACGACGTTTTCAACATTTAGTGTAGAAGCGGCAGCATTATACAAGAAAAGTATGTCTCTTTTTATCGTGTATGTGTTGCTGACGATCCTTGGTTCGATGTTGTTATTTAGCTTAGCCTTCTCATTGTGAAAGAGAAGGCGTACACGTAAAAAAGTGAACAATAAATAAAAATACTTGCCTGTTATATTGTCTGAATATTCGGAAGTATGTTAGTATATAAATGAGTGATTATTCATTCATTAAATGAAGGGTGGAGGAATGACGTTGAAAGATAAAGTGGTGATCGTGACTGGTGGTTCTAGTGGGATGGGAAAATACATGGCAAAGAGGTTTCTACAAGAGGGAGCAAAGGTAGTGATTTCTGGTCGCAGTGAAGATAAGCTACAGGTTACTAAAGAAGAGATCGATACAGGGGATGGACGTTTGTTAACTGTATCGATGGATGTACGTAACCCAGAGGACGTGCAGCGGCTAGTGGAGACGACTAGTCAACATTTTGGAACCATTGATCATTTAGTGAACAATGCGGCTGGAAACTTTATCGTTCCTGCTGAAAAACTGTCCGTAAATGGATGGAATTCAGTTATTGATATCGTGTTGAATGGCACGTTTTATTGTTCAAGTGCGGTAGGGAATTACTGGATTCAGCAAGGAATTAAAGGGAGTATAATTAACGTTGTCGCTACGTATGCATGGAATGCCGGAGCTGGTGTTATCCATTCAGCGGCTGCAAAGGCAGGCGTTTTATCTATGACGAGAACGTTAGCCGTTGAGTGGGGGCATAAGTATGGTATTCGAACGAACGCGATTGCTCCAGGTCCAATTGAACGTACAGGGGGAGCGGACAAGCTATGGGAATCAGAAGAAGCGGCGAAACGAACGCTTCAAAGTGTCCCGCTTCGTCGATTAGGGACACCAGAGGAAATTGCAGGTTTAGCCCTTTACTTATTTTCTAACGAGGCAGCTTATATAAATGGTGAATGTGTAACAATGGATGGTGGACAATGGTTAAACAGTCATCCATTTTGATCGTGAGTAAGGACCATCGTTAAAGATGGTTCTTTTTTTGTTGGGATATTATTACAACTATATACTGTTTTTACCTTTGAATTTCATATAATTTAAAGTACAATATAAATATAATTCTAGGTTAATGGTTGAATAAATAATCATTCACTTGTATAATTAAAAGGATTATTGAGTTGGAGGAAGAGTGGATGGATGCATTAGAAATTATGTCACAGCTTGATCATGTCACGCCTTTTTTTCAACCGATTTTTAGTGCGGATGAGCATAAGATTATTGGATATGAAGTGTTAGGGCGTTTTTTAATAGGTAATGAAGCAAGAAGTTTAGGACCTTTTTTTCATGATCAAGAAGTGCCTGATGAATACTTAATTGAGGTAGAGGATCTCGTACTAAAGAAAGCGTTATCATTATATTTGAATTCCGGTATTCAGGCAAAGTTGTTTATTAATAGAAATGCTCAGTTATTGAAAGATGACTATGGAGAGCATTTATTGATCATTTTGCAGGAATATGAAGAGAAGGGCTTGCGTTTAAGCGACATTGTCCTTGAAATTTCCGAATCAGAATATAGTAAAGAGTTAGAGCACGTATTAAGGTATTATAAAACATTTGGTATTCAAATTGCGATTGATCATATTGGTGAAAGGAGCGGAGATGTTTATAAATATACGGGCTATGCACCTGATATTTTAAAGGTAAGTTTGCAAGCGTTGCGGAAAAATTCTTCTGGTCAGACGTATAAAGATATTTTATATTCGATCTCGATGCTTGCTAGAAAAATTGGTGCTTCTTTGCTGTTTGAGAGCATTGAAATGGAATATCAGCTGCAATATGCGTGGAAGCACGGAGGAAGATATTATCAAGGTTATTATTTGCATGAGCCTTATGAACATTTTCTTCAAGAGGACATCCAAAAAGAAACGTTAAAAAGAAAATGTCAAGAATTTATTCTTCATGAAAAGCGCTCGCTTGAGAAAGTATATTTGTTAGCGGAATCGATTCAAACGACATTACAGGATGTTGTTTCAAAGTATACAAAGCAAGCGATAACAAAGGAACAATTGTTAGTTGAAATTGGCGAAAAGTTTGAAGATATGTGTTTTCGCATATATATATGTGATGAAAATGGGTTTGAATTAACTTCGAATTATTTCAAAAAGGAAGGAAGCTGGATTTTTCAACCTGAGTATTTTGGGAAAAATTGGAGTTGGCGGCCGTATTTTTTAGAGAATATTTTACGCATGCGAAAAAATCGAGTCGGTCTAATTTCTGATTTGTACAGCGATATCGAAAAAGGAGAGACGATTCGAACGTTTTCTTATGCTTTAAATGAACGTGAATATTTATTCATGGATATTTCATATGATTTTTTATTTGAACAAGATGGTTTACTTTATTAATTTTGAATAAAATCACGAGGCTAACTAATACTACCGATAAGAAGTTCGATAGGGAGTGTTGAAGTTGAGTGATTTTTTCATTGTCTTAATCTTTGTTGGGTGCGTGACAGTCTTTCTGTCTGTATTTTATACTGTTCGGGTATTTAAACAGCACGAGACAGCAAAGGAAGGCTTAGATTCGTCGATCCCGGAAACTGTACAGCAGCATCCATATATTAAAAACCCTATTTTTTGGTCCTATATTATTGGATTTGGTGTTTTATTAATTTTCGTATTTTATTTAATAGCCAATAGGTAAGAAGAGGAAAGGAGGCTCAAGGTTGAACCTCCTTTTGATTTAAAGGTTATGTTTAGTTAACAGTTCGTTTAACTTATCAATGTCAAATCCTCGTACAACTTCGTTTTCTACGATAATGGTTGGAGTAGATAAAGACTGCCACTTGATTTGTAGCTCTTCCTTAAATAGTGGATTAGAAGCAATGTTCCTTTCTTCATAATGCACTCCACGATCGTTGAAAAATAATTTGATAATATTGCATGGTGGACATTCTGGTTGGGTATACAGAATAATAGAAGCCAATATTTTCTCCTCCTATAAACTCATAAAAGCCTTATTTTAAATATAAAATAAAATAAAATAGTTGGATATGAAATAGATGTATGGTATATTTCATTTGCCTATTTATTTTATAACAAAAGGATTATGTACGGTCAAAAACAAAATAAATATTGGAAAGACAGATGAAAGGAGTCAACCGATACTATGTCACAATTAATGGGAATTGTCCAACGTTTGAAATCATTGCAAGAAGGTGGAGAAGCAGGCGAGGTTCAACAACGACTGTTCGAAGTGAACGGCAAAACTTTATGCCAGGTGAAATATTTTCCAGGGAAAGATACATTTGAACTAGAAGTATACGATAAAGATGGTAAAGGAAGTAAATATCCTTTTGATGATATCGATATGACGGCAATTGAGATCTTTGACTTATTACAAGAAGAAAAACAACAATGATTCATATAATGCCCTGCTTCATTCAATGAGCAGGGGTTATTTATGTTTAATAATGGAACGCAAGTGGGTAACTTTGATATAATGAAAAAAGGGTGTAATGTATTATTTGGGGAGTAAAGCGCTTACAAAAAGAATAAAGGGGTAGTTCAATGATTTCTTTTCAAAGTAAGGACGTATTAAATACAAATATAATGGATTACATAATCCCGTCAGAAAAAGTTGCTCATGTTCAGCCGGGGAATAATCTTGAGCATGCGCTCTTAGTGCTAACAAAAAGCGGATATACAGCTATTCCAGTTTTAGATGCCAAATACCGATTGCAAGGATTAATTAGTATTCCAATGATTACAGAGGCTATTTTAGGCCTGGAAAGAATCGAATTTGAGAAGTTAGAAAATATGAAAGTGGAAGAAGTGATGGCAATCGACAAGCCGTCGTTAACGGTCCATGATCATTTCCGTAAAGCACTCGGGTTATTAATCAATCACCCTTTTTTGTGTGTTACCAATGAAGAAGGAGAATTTCAAGGTATTCTGACGAGAAGGGTTATCTTAAAGCAATTGAATTATCACGTCGATCAGTTGAAATAAAAACTTATAAAATGATCTAATAGAGTCAGATCCCTCTTACATTATATCAAGGGGTTTGGCTTTTTGTATTTAGCTGGAGGAGATATTGATGGTGTTTTCAGAATCTCAGTTGCTAACTGTATTAGCGGAAGAAATGAATATGAGAAAAGCTGCGGAGCGTTTATTTGTCTCTCAACCTGCGCTGTCGCAACGATTACAAACGATTGAAAAGGGTTGGGGAACGAGAGTATTTAATCGAACGACAAAGGGCTTAACGTTGACGCCAGCGGGAGAAATGATTATTCAATTTTCAAAAGAAGTGGTGGAGAAAAGAGAGAAGGTAGTTGAAAGCATCCAATCATTGGAATCGGAAGTTCATGGAACATTAAAAATTGCTTGTGCATCCATTGTCGGGCAAAATTGGCTCCCGCAAGTGCTGAAACGCTTTGTTGAACGATATCCTCACGCTAAAATTTCTTTAATGACCGGCTGGAGCAGTGAAATTTCTAAAGCATTATATGAAGGAGAAGTACATATAGGAATCATTCGCGGCACACCTGATTGGAAAGGGAGGAAAATTCATTTATTTAAGGATAGTCTATTTTTAGTTGATCGAGAAATTAAATATGTAGATGAAATATTAACGACAGATAAACCATTTATTCAATTTAAAAGCGATTCAACTTACTTTCAGGAAATACAAGAATGGTGGCACCGGCAATTTCAAAGTGCGCCCAAACAATCGATTATTGTCGATCAAATTGAGACGTGTCGACAAATGGCGTTTAACGGGATCGGCTATGCTATATTGCCTGAAATTACGTTAAATGGCACATCGAGTGAAGTGTATAAAATCCCATTGCTTGACCAAGATCAATGCCCTCTACGTCGAGATACGTGGCTTCTAGGGTATGACTCAGCCTTTGAGTTAAGACAAGTCCAAGCATTTATTGAAGTGATTGAAGAGTTTAAACAGTAACGATGTGATCTAGTTAAAATTGCTTGTGAAATTTACTTCACTCTGTTAAATTAATAAGAAATGCAGACGAAATCGTCGGCAATACATAAGTTGTTAGAGGAGGAATACATAACATGAAAATGATGGATGCACACGAGATTATTTCCTTTATTGGAAACAGTAAAAAATCAACACCAGTAAAAGTATACGTAAAAGGTGAAGTAGAAGGTATTGACTTTGGTTCATCTGCTCAAACGTTCCTTGAAGGAAAATCAGGAGTTGTCTTTGGTGAATGGTCAGAAATTTCTGAAGCACTTCAACAAAACGAAGATAAAATTGAAGACTACGTAGTTGAAAACGACCGTCGCAATTCAGCGATTCCTTTGTTAGATCTTAAAGGGATTAACGCTAGAATTGAACCAGGAGCAATTATTCGTGACCAAGTAGAAATCGGCAATAATGTCGTGATCATGATGGGAGCGTCTATTAATATCGGTTCTGTCATTGGGGACGGAACGATGATTGATATGAATGCGGTTCTTGGTGGTCGTGCGACTGTCGGGAAAAACTGTCACGTAGGGGCGGGAGCTGTCATTGCTGGCGTTATTGAGCCACCATCTGCTAAGCCGGTTGTGCTAGAAGATGATGTATTAATCGGAGCGAATGCGGTTATTTTAGAAGGTGTCACAGTAGGGAAAGGTTCTGTTGTTGGAGCGGGAGCGATCGTAACGAAAGATATTCCTCCATACTCTGTAGCAGCAGGTGCACCAGCAAAAGTCATTAAGCAAATCGATGACAAAACAAAGTCTAAAACAGAAATTATGCAGGAGCTTCGTAAACTATAAGAAGCTACTGTGAGTTAAAGAATCGATCAGGCGTGGGCTTTTCAGCTCACGCCTGTTTTTAAAGAAAAGAGGGCAAGCAACATGACGATTAATCCATTTATTCAAATTAGAAGAGATCTTCATCAAATACCGGAGCTCGGATTTCAAGAAGTAAAAACTCAGCGTTACTTATTAAATTATTTGCAAGCTTTGCCTCAAGACCGATTGGAAATTAACATATGGAAAACAGGAATATTAGTGAAAATCAAAGGAAAAAAACCTTCACGTACGATTGGGTATCGAGCGGATATCGATGGATTACCGATTACTGAGCAAACAGGATTGCCGTTTAGTTCCACACACGAAGGAGCGATGCATGCCTGCGGTCATGACCTCCATATGAGCATCGGTCTTGGTGTGTTAACTCATTTTGTGGAAACAGAAATCAATGATGATTTAGTGTTTATATTTCAGCCGGCCGAAGAGGGGCCTGGTGGTGCGGCACCAATGATGCAAAGTGAGATGCTGCAACGATGGATGCCGGACGAAATCTATGCTCTCCATATTGCGCCTGAATACCCAGTTGGCTCCATCGCCACTAAACCTGGGCTGTTGTTTGCTAATACATCAGAACTATATATCGATTTAAAAGGAAAAGGTGGTCATGCAGCGTATCCTCATGAAACGAAGGATATGGTTGTTGCAGCGGCTCATTTAACGACCCAGTTGCAAACGGTTGTCGCAAGAAATATCGATCCGCTCGATAGTGCTGTAGTGACTATAGGAAAGATTACTGGTGGAACGGTTCAAAATATTATTGCAGAGACAGCTAGAATGGAAGGGACAATTCGCACCCTTTCTGCTGAAGCGATGCAAAAGGTGAAGAAACGCATAGAAGCGTTAGTAAAAGGCATCGAATGTGGGTTTGATTGTGAAGCTAGGATCGACTATGGAAGCAATTATTATCAAGTAAATAATGATCAAGCGGTTGCGGAGCGTTTCATGAATTTTATGGAAGAAAAAGAAGGCGTTCATTTAGTTGTTTGTAAAGAAGCGATGACAGGTGAGGACTTCGGTTACATGTTGAAGGAAATACCAGGGCTTATGTTCTGGCTCGGAGTAGGCTCAGAGCATGGCTTGCACCATGCGAAATTAAATCCAAGCGAAGAGGCGATTACCTTTGCAATAGAAGCGATCACAAGCTATTTTCACTATTTGTCTGATCAAGCTAAATAAGAAGCAACAGTTGTTTTATCCCGATTTGTGGTAAAATAAACATAACTTGAATTTTGTTTAATTAGTGGAGGAATTTTTGTGAAAAAAGAGTTTGTCGTCATTGGTTTAGGTCGTTTCGGTGGGAGTATTTGTCGAGCACTAGCAGAACAAGGGATGGAAGTTATGGCCATTGATGTAGATGAGGACCGGGTAAACGAATTTGCTTCGATTGCTTCTCATGCCGTAGTAGCGGATACAACAGATGAGTCCGTTTTAAAGAGCTTAGGGATTAGAAACTTTGATCATGTAATTGTGGCCATTGGAGAGGATATTCAATCGAGTATTTTAACTACGCTTATATTAAAGGAAATAGGTGTGCAGCGTATTACAGCAAAGGCACAAAATGATTACCATGAAAAAGTATTAAGAAAAATTGGTGCTGACCAAGTGGTGCATCCAGAACGCGATATGGGCAAACGAATCGCCAATAATATGATTTCAAATAATGTGTTAGATTACTTAGAGTTATCAGATGAACACTCTATCGTGGAAATTGTCGCCAATGAATTACTGGCAGGCAACTCGATCATAGATTTGGATATTCGGGCACGATATGGTATTAATATTGTGGCGATTAAAAGAGGCAGAGAAGTGATTGTTTCTCCTCATCCAGCAGAACCTATTCAAAAAGGTGATTTATTAATTGTTATTGGTGCCGATTCAGATATTAGTCGTTTTGAGAAGAGAGTAATGAATGGATAATAACTAAAAAAGGATGCGTGTTTCTTCGCATCCTTTTTGTCGATGTATATTTTTTACACTTCCATAATAATTGGTAAAATCATTGGGCGACGCTTCGTTTTTTCATAAAGAAATGGAGCTAACGTATCAATGATTTCATTTTTGATTTCAGACCATTGAGATGTTTTCTTGTTTAGTACTTTATGAATATGTTTATTGAGCATGCTTTGTGCTTCATAAATTAAGTCACCTGATTCACGCATATAAACAAATCCACGAGAAATAATATCTGGGCCTGCTTCTACCTTATAGTCCTTCATATTGATGCTGACGACGACAATGACAAGTCCTTCTTCAGATAAAATACGGCGGTCACGCAAGACAATATTTCCGATATCGCCGATTCCGCTACCATCAATGTAGACAGAACCAGAAGGGATTTTTCCTGCAATCTCAGCAGAATCTCTACTCAAGGCTAACACATCACCATTGTCCATAATAAAACAATGATCTTCTGGCACGCCACAGTCGACTGCATGTTGGATATGAACCCTTTGCATGCGGTATTCCCCATGGATCGGCATAAAGAATTTAGGTTTAATCAAGCGAAGCATTAGCTTTTGTTCTTCTTGTCCACCATGGCCAGACGTGTGAATATCACTTAATGGTCCGTGAATGACTTCAGCTCCTGCACGGTAAAGCATATTGATCGTTCTGTTCACACTAATCGTGTTTCCAGGAATAGGAGAGGAAGAAAAGACGACTGTATCTCCAGGTTGTATTTGTATTTGACGATGTGTACCATTAGCAATTCTAGATAAAGCAGCCATAGGTTCCCCTTGGCTTCCTGTACATAGAATCGTTACTTTGTTAGCTGGTAAACGATTCAGCTGTTGCGTATCGACAAATGTATTTTTTGGGCAGCGGATGTAACCTAGTTCTTGACCGATATTGATAGCAGCTTCCATGCTACGTCCGAAAACGGCTACTTTTCTACCGTTTTCTACAGCGGCTTCTACCACTTGTTGAAGACGATGGATGTTTGAAGCAAAGGTTGCAAAGATAATTCTTCCCTCCACCTTACGGAAAACATCATGGATGCTTTCACCAACACGGCGTTCAGACATAGTGAAGTTAGGCACTTCACTATTTGTGCTGTCAGACAAAAGGCAAAGAACGCCTTCTTTTCCGATTTCAGCCATTTTAGTTAGGTTGGCTGGTTCTCCAACTGGAGTGAAGTCGAATTTGAAATCTCCTGTATGAACAATGTTTCCAGGAGGCGTTTTCACAACAATTCCATAGGAGTCAGGGATGCTATGTGTCGTACGGAAGAAAGTAACAGATGTCTTTCTAAATTTAATCACATCATCTTCATGGATTTCATGAAGAGTTGTTTGACGAAGTAACCCATGTTCTTCTAATTTATTTCTAATTAATCCAAGAGCAAGCTTTCCACCGTATATAGGAATATTCACTTGGCGAAGCAAGTAAGGAATCCCACCGATGTGATCTTCATGCCCATGAGTAACAAATAACCCTTTAATTTTGTCTACATTTTTTTCTAAGTAAGTATAATCGGGGATGACATAATCGATCCCTAGCAGTTCGTCTTCAGGGAATTTAATTCCCGCATCAATTAAAATAATTTCATCTTGAAATTGAACTGCGTACGTATTTTTGCCGATCTCACCCAAACCGCCTAGGGCGAACACAGCTGTTTGATCATTTTTAACAAATTTCATAAGTTAGAGCTGCTCCAGTTTAAAGTTTGGAGATTGTTGTTCGTATTCTAAATAAGAATTTTCGATCTTTTGAACGAATTCAACATTATAGGGGCGGTTTTTTAATGCGTGACGAACTTCACGTTCAGAGTTTGCCTCTGTATAAAGGACTCTAGTGTGTTCCCGTACTGGTACTTCTTCTTTTTTTTCTTGATAATACACTTTAAAAATCATTGTATTCTCTCCTTATCCGAAATGTATATCTAAAACTGGTCCCCCAGTTCTTATAAATACCGTCATTTGTTAATTATATTATATAGAATGTCCAATACTTTTTCATGCGTTAAGCTTTGCATTCGCGTAGTTTAGATAGCACTTAGTATGGACAATTATTATTGTTTTACACAAAGACAGCCCTTCATAAAGGAAGGGCTCAACCATTCTTTATTATGCGATTGATTTTCTTCTGAGCATATCTTTCCACTGTTTTGCAAGCTTCTTCTTTAGCTTCTTTAACATAGTGGATCACTCCTTAGCTGTATTTTACCACAACACTATCTAAATATAAAGTAAAATAGGAAATGGTCGCGGTGGTTGTATGTATAGTATGCTATGTGTAAAGCATTTTTTATTAATGGTAATATAAGGTGTGTTTCGTTGACTTTCTGGAACAATTGGGTTAGTTTTGACTCGAAAGCCCTTATGAATAATAGAGGAAATAAAAGGAGTCGTCAAGATGACTAAAATCGTTTTTTTTGATATTGATGGAACACTTTTAAATCATGAGAAACAGCTTCCTACTCGAACAAAAGAAGCGGTTAAATTGCTACAAAATAAAGGGGTTTATACCGCTATTGCAACTGGAAGAGCTCCGTTTATGTTTGAAGATTTACGAAAAGAATTGAGTATCGAATCATTTATTAGTTTTAATGGACAGTATGTTGTATTTGAAGGAGAAGCTGTTTATTTAAATCCTTTACATATCGACCCTTTAAAGAATTTAGTAGCCCAAGCAAAAGAGAAAGAGCATCCGCTCGTATTTATGAATGAATCAACGATGAGATCGAATCACCCTCACCATACGCATATTGAAACAAGTTTCAGTAGTTTAAATTTTCCTCACCCGGAATCTCAACCAGATTTTTATCAACAAAATGATTTATATCAAACACTACTGTTTTGTAGCGAGGAGGATGAAGAGAACTATCGAGAGCAATTTCCTGAATTCACATTCATTAGATGGCATCCTTACTCTCTTGATATTGTGCCGGTAGGGGGTTCAAAAGCGGTGGGGATAGAGAGAATGTTGGAGCGCCTTCCGTTTGAGTTGGAAGATGTGTACGCATTTGGAGATGGATTAAATGATATTGAAATGTTACAAGCAGTAGGAACGGGTGTGGCGATGGGAAATGCTCACCCAATTGTAAAAGAACAGGCGGATATGGTGACAGCCGACGTAGCTGATGATGGCATATTTTTAGCTCTGGAGAAGCTTGGACTTATTTAATTGTAAAAAACAAGCCAGACGTAGGTGCTGGCTTGTTTTTTTGTTAACGTTCGATAGGTGTAGCGCCTTCTTGTGCTTGAAAAGGTTTTTTGGGGTCAATATGATCATAAAACATCACACCGTTTAAATGATCAATTTCATGTTGAAACACAATCGCTGGCACTCCTTTTAAACGAAGCTTCACCTCTTCTCCTTCAAGAGTGGTTCCCTTCACGGTGACTCTTGCATAACGGTGAACATAGCCTGGAACATCGCGATCTACAGATAAGCAGCCTTCTCCTGTCGCTAAATAAGCCTTTTCCACTGAGTGACTGACAATACGTGGGTTAAAGAGGGCATAACTCAATAATTGATCGTTGTCGTCATGTACTTGCACCGCAATCATCCGCTTTGAAACACCGATTTGCGGAGCGGCTAATCCTACACCTGGACGCAATCCGTATTTGCCTGCTATTTCAGCATCTTGGCTATTTTTCACATATTGAATAAGCCTTGCTAATGTTTGACGGTCTTCTTCGCTGGCAGGAAGAACGACTTCCGCCGCTTTTTCTCGTAAAGTAGGATGTCCTTCACGGACGATATCTTTCATCGTAATCATAATTCGAACCTTCTTTCTTTGCATCAATGATTATCGATAGTTTATCAAATAAATGTCATTTTGTTAATGAAAGTATGAGCGCTTAAGAAAATAGTGAATAATTGAGCAATATATTGGTTAGTTTTCTTTCTATAAGGAAAGAGTATTTATGGGTATAGAAATTTGTGAAATCTACTCTATAACAGATCGAGATTTGGAGTTTTTTTATAGTACAGGATACTTTTTGGAAGTAATACAGTTGTTTTTTTGAAAACATTTCATTTATTTTGAATGAGCGAATCGTCCGTTTATTTTATTTGACTTCACGCTGCTCAATATTATAAACTATTGACTGTATACTAGGGGTTGTACTAGTTATATACAACATGTTAATTAGTACAGAAGCAATTCGACTCCTTAAAGGAATTATTCGTATGTATTATAGGGACGAGTTGCACAATAAACAGACACACTATTTAGAAAACGAAAGGGTAGGTGGCTTTCATGAGTGCTAAGAAAAAGGTACCATTCGATGCGAAAAAAACGCTCGAAATGATTGAAGATCAATTTGAAATGGTTCAAATTTTAAACGAAAAAGGCGAAATTGTTAATGAAGAGGCGATGCCGCAATTAACGGATGATCAGCTTCAAGAATTAATGACTCGCATGGTATATACACGAGTATTAGATCAGCGTTCGATTTCTTTAAACCGTCAAGGTCGTTTAGGATTCTATGCGCCAACAGCTGGACAGGAAGCTTCACAAATTGCTTCTCATTTTGCTTTAGAAAAAGCAGATTGGATTTTACCGGGATATCGTGATGTTCCTCAAATTATTTGGCACGGACTACCACTATATCAAGCATTTTTATTCTCGCGTGGACATTTCCACGGCAACCAAGTTCCAGAAGGAGTCAACGTATTGGCGCCGCAAATTATTATTGGTGCTCAATATATCCAAAATGCTGGAGTAGCATTGGGGCTTAAAAAACGTGGAAAGGAAGCGGTTGCAGTTACATATACAGGCGATGGCGGTTCATCACAAGGTGATTTCTATGAGGGAATTAACTTTGCTGGTGCTTTCAATGCTCCTGCCATCTTCATTGTACAAAACAATCAGTTTGCGATTTCTACTCCACGAGAAAAGCAAACAGCAGCTAAAACAATCGCTCAAAAAGGGATCGCAGCTGGTATTCCAAGTGTGTTAGTAGACGGGATGGACCCGCTTGCTGTTTATGCGGTTGTACGTGAAGCACGTGATCGCGCGCTTAACGGTGAAGGTCCTACACTAATTGAAACAATGTGTTATCGTTACGGTCCACATACAATGGCAGGGGATGACCCAACACGTTATCGCACATCAGATCTTGACAATGAATGGGAAAAGAAAGATCCATTAGTACGTTTCCGTAAATTCCTTGAAGGCAAAGGTTTATGGAATGAAGACAAGGAAAATGAAGTCATTGAGCGTGCGAAAGAAGAAATTAAACAGGCAATCAAAAAAGCGGATGATACGCCAAAACAAAAAGTAACCGACTTAATGTCGTTCATGTATGAAGAAATGCCGCAAAATTTAAAAGAGCAATTCGAATTATATAAAGAGAAGGAGTCGAAGTAAGCCATGGCCCAAATGACAATGATCCAAGCAATTACGGATGCTTTGCGCACGGAACTAAAGAATGATGAAAACGTATTAGTCTTTGGGGAAGACGTAGGAGTAAACGGCGGGGTTTTCCGTGCAACAGAAGGTCTTCAAAAAGAATTCGGTGAAGATCGTGTGTTTGATACACCGCTAGCTGAATCTGGAATTGGTGGCCTTGCTGTTGGTCTTGCTTTAGAAGGCTTCCGACCTGTACCTGAAATTCAATTCTTCGGGTTCGTTTATGAAGTAATGGATTCTGTCAGCGGACAATTAGCACGTCTTCGCTACCGCTCTGGTGGAACGTATACGGCTCCTGTAACGATTCGTTCTCCGTTCGGTGGAGGCGTTCATACACCTGAGCTGCATGCAGATAGTTTAGAAGGGTTAGTTACGCAACAACCAGGATTGAAAGTGGTGATCCCTTCCACTCCTTACGATGCAAAAGGACTATTGATTTCCGCTATTCGTGATAACGATCCTGTTATTTTCTTAGAGCATATGAAATTATATCGTTCTTTCCGTCAAGAAGTACCTGAAGAGGAGTATACAATCCCACTAGGTAAGGCAGAGGTAAAACGTGAAGGAACTGATTTATCGATTATTACTTACGGAGCAATGGTACATGAATCAATTAAAGCCGCAGAAGAGCTTGAAAAAGAAGGTTTCTCTGTAGAAGTAGTGGATTTACGTACAGTGCAGCCGCTTGATATTGATACGATCATTTCATCTGTTGAAAAAACTGGTCGCGTCATTGTTGTTCAAGAAGCACAGAAGCAAGCAGGTATTGCGGCTAATGTTGTAGCAGAAATTAATGAACGTGCGATCCTTAGCCTTGAAGCACCTGTTCTGCGTGTAGCGGCTCCAGATACAGTTTTCCCATTCTCTCAAGCAGAGTCTGTATGGCTTCCTAACTATAAGGATGTCATTGAAACAGCGAAAAAAGTTCTTACTTTTTAATCCATAAAAATACATTTGATAGTAATAGGAGGTAGAAGACTTTGGCTTTTGAATTTAGATTACCTGATATCGGTGAAGGTATCCATGAAGGCGAAATCGTTAAATGGTTTGTTAAGCAAGGCGATAAAGTGCAAGAAGACGATGTGCTTTGTGAAGTGCAAAATGATAAAGCAGTAGTAGAAATTCCTTCTCCGGTTGCTGGTACTGTAGAAGAGATTTTAGTAGATGAAGGCACGACAGCGATCGTTGGAGATGTACTTGTTAAATTTGATGCTCCTGGATATGAGAACTTAAAGTTTAAAGGGGATCATGAAGAGAAAACAGAAGCAAAAGAAGAAGTGACACCAGAAGCGGACACAGCACCGGTAGCGACACAGCAAGAAGGAGTAGATCCTAGCCGTCGAGTGATCGCTATGCCTTCTGTTCGCAAATATGCTCGTGAGCGTGAAGTAGATATTCGACAAGTAGCTGGAACAGGCAATAATGGGCGTGTGTTGAAGCAAGACATTGATGCTCATCTATCAGGTGGACAAAATGTTGCGACAGCAACATCGGAAGCTCCAGTTGTAGAAGCGAAAGACGAACAAGCAATGCCAGCTGAAGAGACAAAGGCTGCAGCAAAAGTGGTTTTACCTGAAGGGGAATTCCCAGAAACTCGTGAGAAAATGAGTGGTATTCGCAAGGCAATTGCTAAAGCGATGGTAAATTCGAAGCATACAGCCCCACATGTTACATTAATGGACGAAGTAGAAGTAACAAAATTATGGGCGCATCGTAAGAAATTTAAAGATGTGGCAGCAGAGAAGGGCATCAAGTTGACATTCCTTCCATATGTCGTGAAAGCTTTGACTAGTGCTTTACGTGAATATCCTGTATTTAACACATCTCTTGATGATGCAGCAGGAGAAATCATTCAAAAACATTATTATAATATCGGAATCGCAGCGGATACTGAAAAAGGCTTATTAGTGCCTGTTCTTAAAAATGCGGATCGTAAATCAATGTTTACCATTTCGAATGAAATTAATGAACTAGCTGGCAAAGCTCGTGATGGCAAATTGGCTCCAGATGAAATGAAAGGTGCTTCTTGTACAATTACGAATATCGGCTCGGCTGGTGGACAATGGTTTACACCGGTTATTAACCACCCAGAAGTGGCGATCCTTGGAATCGGAAGAATTTCTGAAAAAGCTATTGTAAAAAATGGTGAAATTGTAGCCGCACCTGTGTTAGCATTATCATTGAGCTTTGACCACCGCATGATTGATGGAGCCACTGCTCAAAACGCGCTTAATCACATTAAGCGATTATTAAATGATCCAGAACTTTTATTAATGGAGGCGTAAGACAAATGGTAGTAGGAGATTTCCCAATCGAAACGGACACTATAGTAATTGGTGCAGGACCTGGTGGATATGTAGCAGCGATTCGTGCTGCACAGCTAGGACAAAAAGTAACAATCGTAGAAAAAGCTAACCTTGGTGGTGTATGCTTAAACGTTGGTTGTATTCCTTCGAAAGCATTACTTACTGCAGGACATCGCGTAGAGCAAGCAAAACACTCTGATGATATGGGAATTGTTGCAGAAAATGTAACAGTTGACTTTGAAAAGGTTCAAGCATGGAAAGCTGGCGTTGTCAAGAAATTGACAGGTGGAGTAGAAGCACTTTTAAAAGGAAACAAAGTTGAAATCGTTCGTGGCGAAGCGTACTTTGTCGATGCAAACACTCTTCGTGTTATGGATGAAAATTCTGCTCAAACATACAATTTCAAACATGCAATCATTGCAACGGGTTCTCGTCCGATCGAAATCCCTAACTTTAAATTTTCTGACCGCGTGCTAGATTCTACTGGCGCTCTTGGCTTGAAAGAAATTCCAAGCAAAATGGTCGTTGTAGGCGGTGGATACATCGGTGCTGAGTTATCTACAGCATATGCAAACCTTGGTACAGAAATTACAATTCTTGAAGGTGCAGCAGAAATTTTAAGCGGCTTTGAAAAGCAAATGTCTGCTCTTGTGAAGCGTAATTTAAAAGCAAAAGGCGTAAGCATGGTTACAAAAGCGATGGCGAAATCAGCGGAAACAACAGAAAATGGTGTCGTTGTTACTTATGAAGCTAATGGCAAAGAAGAGAAAATCGAAGCGGATTACGTACTAGTAACAGTTGGTCGTCGTCCTAACACAGACGAACTTGGACTTGAGCAAGCAGGCGTGAAATTAACAGAGCGTGGCTTAATCGAAATCGACAAGCAATGCCGTACAAGCGTTGCTAACATTTTTGCAATCGGTGATATCGTACAAGGTCCTCCATTAGCTCATAAAGCTTCTTATGAAGGTAAAATTGCAGCTGAAGTGATTGCCGGCGAAAAATCTGAAATTGATTACTTAGGCATTCCAGCTGTCTGCTTTACTGAGCCAGAATTAGCGACTGTTGGTTATACAGAAGCAGAAGCGAAAGAAGAAGGCATTGAAATTATTGCTGCGAAATTCCCATTTGCTGCAAATGGTCGTGCCCTAGCTCTTAATAGCACAGACGGCTTTGTGAAACTTGTGACTCGTAAAGAAGATGGCTTGATTATTGGTGCGCAAATTGCGGGTGCAGGTGCTTCTGACATGATCTCTGAGCTTGGTCTAGCGATCGAAGCAGGTATGACAGCAGAAGATGTCGCAATGACGATTCATGCTCATCCAACTCTAGGTGAAATTTCTATGGAAGCTGCTGAAGTAGCTATCGGAACACCTATTCATATCGTAAAATAATGTTTATTTAAAGAATAAGACTGTCTAAAATGACAGTCTTATTTTTTTTGGACGAGTTAGTGTTAATAAGCAGAGGGTCATTCATATAATAAAAACAGTCTGTGATGAAATGAGTGGGTGATCAATATGGCTTATTACATTGTCTTTATCATTCAATGGATGATTTGGAGCTTTTATTCTTTGGCTCGTTGGTTATCGAAAGGAGATTCGGCGGAATTTCATTGGTTGCTATTTTTAATGTTTTTTTATTTATGTGTTGTAGTCGCTCGAAAACTGTTTGACCATAAACGGAGCTACATGATGACCGTTATGATTCTGTTATCCTATTTTTCTTTTCGATGGCTTATGTCGCTCTTTTTTTAATAATATTAGCAAAATAGTATAGAAAAAAATAAATGTGACATACAATTTAGGCTTGAAAAATCAAATGTGTTATATTATTATAAAAACAAATATAAATCGCTTACAAAATAAAGGAGAGGGTGTTGAATATGGGGACGATCGTTTGTAAGTCTTGCTTAGATACAATTGAACACTTTGAAGACGAAAAAGTATCTGTTTTATACTCACACTGTGGTTGTGAAGAAGAAATAGAGCTAGAAGATTAAGTTTTTAGCCAAAAAGAGATAATGATACAAAAAAGGCGATTTCCGCAGGGGAATCGCCTTTTTTATTCCGTAATGTTAACTAATTGCTTTTCGTTCTCGAATGACTCGCAATGTTTTTAACTCGAAGTCTTCGGGGCCTTGAACAGGTAATCCCGCCTCGAGATTTTTACTAATGTACGTTAGATTTTCTTCTGTAATAATTTCTCCTGGAATAAAGATAGGAATGCCAGGTGGATATACCATCACAAATTCAGCGCTAATGCGGCCGGCCGCTTCGGTAAACAGAACAATTTCTGTTTCCGCATAAAAAGCATCTCTCGGGGAGAGAGCAATGACTGGAATATCAGGTAATAACACTTCCGTATGGGACGATCTGTTGCTTTTCGCACATTGGTCTGCTAATTGACGAAGTGCACGGACTAAAGTTTCAGTGTCTTCTTTCGTATCTCCAGGTGTGACAATGCAGAGTAAATTGTAAAGGTCGGATAGTTCCACTTCAATATTGTAATGCTCTCTTAACCAAACTTCTGCTTCATGACCCGTGATACCGAGAGCTTTCACAGAGATAATCAATTTCGTTGGATCATAGTCAAAAGTAGCTTTCGTACCGAGAATTTCTTCCCCTACACAATATAAACCATCAATCTCGTTAATTTGCGTGCGGATCGACTGAGCTAATTGAATCGCCTGTTCAATGATTGCTCTCCCTTGTGTAGCTAATTGTCTTCTAGCTGTGTCAAGAGAAGCGAGAAGGATATAGGACGTTGATGTCGTCGTCATCATACTCAAAATCGTTTGAACACGTTGAACGGACACAAGTCCTTCCTTCACATTGAGGATCGAGCTTTGTGTCATCGAGCCGCCAAGTTTATGAACACTCGTCGCAGCCATATCAGCACCTGCTTGCATTGCAGAGAGTGGTAAGTCATCATGGAAATGAATATGTACTCCATGAGCTTCGTCAACAAGTACAGGCACATTATAGGAATGTACAATTTCCACAATTTGTCGCAAGTCTCCTGAAACACCAAAGTAGGTTGGGTTAATGACGAGGACACCTTTAGCATCAGGATGTTTCTCTAATGCACGTTGAACAGCATCTACTGTGATTCCGTGAGAAATACCAAGTTCTTTATCGACCTCTGGATGGATAAAGATCGGGATCGCTCCAGAAAACACGATGGCTGTCATAACAGATTTATGCACATTTCGAGGAACGATGATTTTTTCACCAGGTCCACAAACGGTCATCACCATCGTCATGATGGCGCCGCTCGTTCCTTGAACGGAGAAAAATGTGTGATCAGCTCCAAATGCTTTTGCCGCTAAATTTTGAGCTTGTTCGATGATTCCTTTCGGTTGATGAAGATCATCGAGGGGGGCGATATTAATTAAATCAATTGATAAGGCATTTTCTCCGATGAAATCACGAAATTCGGGATCCATGCCATTTCCTTTTTTATGTCCAGGTATATGGAACTGTACCGGATTTTTTTTTGCGTGCTCTAATAAGCCAGTAAATAATGGTGTTTCAAATTGGGACAACTTACCTTTCACCTCTTTTATCACTTTATTGATTATTTAGTTAATCGACATTTTTTGCATAAAACAAGAGAATTATAGCATGTTGACATAGCTTTGCCTAGAAAGTTTTTAAATATTCTTAGCAGAAAAAAGGGTTTACGCTTTCAAGGAGAGAAAAGAAAAAAGAGGAGGGTGATGGTGATGAACTGGGAAACGAGAATTACGAAATTGTTAAATATTCAATATCCGATCATTCAAGGAGGGCTGGCACACTTAGCTTATTCTGATTTAGCTGCAGCTGTGTCTAATGCTGGTGGACTCGGACAAATTACGGCGATGTCTTTGGCAGATCCTGAACAGTTACGAGATGAAATTAAAAAAGTGCGTTCAATGACTGATCGACCGTTCGGTGTTAACTTTTCCATCGGACAGCAAAGGCGACCATTTGCTGCTTATTTAGATGTCGCGATTGAAGAAAAAGTACCGGTGATCTCCATGACTGGTGGAAACCCTGCTCCGTTGTTTCAACAGCTTGAAGGGACAGGAATTAAAACACTTGTGCTCGTCGCTGCTGTGAGACAAGCGCAAAAAGCGGAGGAGCTTGGAGCTGATGCTGTCATGGTTGTCGGGCAAGAGGGTGGAGGACATCTTGGTCGAAGTGACACAGGAACGTTTGTCCTCGTTCCTAGAGTTGTAGAAAGTGTCAATATCCCTGTCATTGCATCTGGAGGCGTCGGGGATGGGCGAGGATTGATGGCGGCGCTCTCTTTAGGGGCAGAAGGCATTGAAATGGGGACACGATTTATTGCGACGAAAGAATGTGTGCATGCCTCTGAACTGTATAAAAATGCTTTGATTGAAGGAAGCGAAAATGATACAGTGATCATTAAGCGTTCTCTCGGGGCACCAGCACGCGCCATTGCCAACAGCTGGACAGATAGAATTTTGGTGATTGAAGAAGAACATGGCGACTACGAAAGCTTGAAAGAGTACATAAGTGGTGTCGCAAACAAGCGTTACATTCATGAGGGAAAAGAAGAGGAAGGTTTCGCTTGGGCTGGACAGGTGATGGGGTTAATTCATGATGCCCCACCCGTGAGTGAGCTAATCAACAAGATGATTGCCGACGGTGAAGAGATTCGCAAAAAATGGGGAACATCGTAAGAAAAGACATAAAGAAGGTGAAGTACATGGAATATTCTTATCCTTTTTCAACGGATTGGACGACAGAAGAAGTGATAGATGTCATTAAGTTTTTTGAAGCGATCGAAAACACTTATGAGAAAGGTATCAATAAAGAAGAGCTGATGACAGCTTATCGCCGCTTTAAAGAAATTGTCCCGAGTAAGGCGGAAGAAAAAAAGCTCTGTAATGAATTTGAAGAGGTAAGCGGCTATTCTTCTTACCATGCTGTGCAAAAGATGAAAGCGGCCGAAGACGGCGAGCGAATTAAAATGAAGTAACAATGAAAGAGGCTGACCAATCGTCAAAAAACGATTGGTCAGCCTCTTCATTTGTTTAAGATAATTTGTATAGGGGTATTAATTTGACAAACGTATCATAAACTGTGTCAAGAAATTCTGTTCCGTTCATGCGAATGACGTCGTCCTTATGTAGATGGATGCCACAAAGTATTTCGGCTTTTTTCACCGATTGGAGACGCTGAAATAGCTGGAGTAGCTGTTCGTCTGATAAATCCACCATCTTAGTAGCTGCCGGTTTTGTGTGATCGTCTGACCAGACAAAGTGACTAGGAATTGTTTCGCGGATTGATTCTATATTTTTTTCAAGCAGGGAGCCGATTTCAGCTTTTCGGGGTGCTTCATAAATAACAGCATACCAAATAAACACATGAGTCCCCCATAAGCCGATTTGAAAGTGAGGATGTTTTTTGTAGCCGCGCTTATTATTAGCAAAGGCTACCCACGTATCATCTGGTGGATTAACTGTACGACGAGCGTGTTTTGCCACATGATAAAACATTTCATCTCCAGCTAGTTGACCCAATTCTTGTGAGAAAAAAGCCCCTAAAGCTTCTAGTTTTGGCCTGATATGTTGTTGTAGAGCGTCCATTCTTGGTTGTAATCCATCAATTGAGAACACTTGAAAATCATCTGTTGTAAAACCGGTAAATGCCATGAAATATCCTCCTTCAGTTGTTCGTCCATATCATATCATAAAAAGGAGTGCTTGCATGATGAAACAAGTGGTGAATGGTCTGATTAAACAAACACAAACGAAACAAAGACTAGCTGTGATCCGTCTTGAGCTTGATTATGAATTAGCCGTCCTATTTGAAGCGATGCAAAAGAACGATCGAATCCAAATGGAGAATTCGAAAGCGGCATTACGAAAATTATGGGAACAATTGCAAAAAGGTGATGAACGGTAGCTATAAAGAAGTAGAAAAGTGAAAAAATGAGAAAATGGGCTCGTCTATCCAACTAGCGAGTCTATTTTTATTTAAAAAAGTGGTGTTATATACTATAATGTCAAATAAGTTAAAAAATTTCACTTGGTACATTATGTCCACGTTGGAGGAATGGTCATGGCAAATTGGACGGAAATAGATCGGTATGCAAAGCAATGGATTGCGGATGCTGGGGAGTCAATTCGAGACTCCTTTATGCACTCTTTAAGCATACAAACAAAATCAAACCCTAATGACTTAGTGACAAATATGGATAAAGAAACAGAAAAGTATTTCATTTCCAAGATTCGTCGCACCTACCCTGACCACGGCATTTTAGGAGAAGAAGGGAATGGAGATCAATTACACTCATTAGAGGGAATTGTGTGGATTATTGACCCCATTGATGGCACAATGAACTTTATCCATCAGCAGCGAAATTTTGTTATTTCTATTGGGATTTATGAAAATGGAGTCGGACGATTAGGTTATATTTATGATGTCACTCATGACGAACTGTATTTTGCGGAGAAAGGGAAAGGCGCTTACATGAATGAAGTGAAGTTACCGCCTTTGAAACAAGTTTCCATTCACCAAGCTCTCATTGCTGTTAACGCCACATGGTTAGTGAAAAATGCGTACTTTGACCAACATAAACTTGCTTCTTTAGCGACTACTGTTAGGGGGACTCGTTCGTATGGTTCAGCTGCGCTAGAATTGGCTTACGTAGCGTCTGGGAGGATAGATAGCTATTTAACGATGAGGCTTTCCCCTTGGGACTTTGCTGCTGGGAAAATTATTGTTGAAGAAGTTGGTGGAGTGGTGACTACCTTGCTTGGAGAAGAGTTGGACATGCTTTCTGTTAACAGTGTGTTTGCTGGAGAAGTGAGCCTTCATTCGGACATACTGGAACAATTTTTATTACCAACGAAATAAGGCTGTCCGACAGTAGCCATGTTCCTCTTCAATTATAGAGGAACATGGCTACTAACTTCAGGACAGCCTTTTACATATCATCTTTTATCCCGCATTAACAGGCTGAAAGGCCCTTGTTGGTTGAAGGTTCACTTTATAATTTACCTGCTCTGCGCATTTTTGCTTTTGTTGAAAAACCAAACCCCATAACTGCAATAAGGGCAACCGTACATCCGATGGCTCCACTCATGCTTCTTTCACCGATAGCGATTCCCATGCCGATCATACAGGAAGCAGCTGCCAGCGCAAATAGAAAAAACACCCACTTGAATTCTCTCACGATCCGTCCCTCCTTTTTCTCTATTTTACAATAAAAAAATGATTTGACAATCCTAATTAACAAATAGGAATTCATGTTGACTTATGATATAATAATTCAGTTATTGAAGAATGATATCGAAATTGAGATGCTTATATTAGTCAGGAGGAACTAATTTGAATACAAGAAACGATTTGAAAAACATTGCGATTATTGCTCACGTTGACCATGGGAAAACAACGCTTGTTGATCAATTATTGAAACAGTCTGGGATTTTTAGAAACAACGAGAACATTGAAGAGCGCGCAATGGATTCAAATGATATTGAAAGAGAACGCGGCATTACGATTTTAGCGAAGAATACTGCGATTCAATATAAAGATACGAAAATCAACATTTTAGATACGCCAGGACATGCTGATTTCGGTGGAGAAGTTGAGCGAATCATGAAAATGGTAGATGGTGTATTGTTAGTGGTTGATGCGTATGAAGGTTGTATGCCACAAACGCGATTTGTACTAAAGAAAGCGTTAGAGCAAAATTTACGTCCAATCGTCGTTGTGAATAAAATTGACCGTGACTTTGCTCGTCCGGCAGAAGTGATTGATGAAGTTCTTGAGTTATTTATCGAGCTTGATGCGAATGATGAGCAACTTGAGTTCCCGGTTATTTATGCATCTGGTATTAACGGAACAGCAAGTACAACACCTGATAAGCAAGATGAGAACATGGAAGCTTTATATGAAGCGATTGTACAACATATTCCTTCTCCGGTTGATAACAGAGAGGAGCCGTTACAATTCCAAGTGGCATTACTTGATTACAATGATTACGTAGGTCGTATCGGAATTGGTCGTGTGTTCCGTGGAACGATTCAAGTAGGTCAGCAAGTCGCTTTAATGAAGCTTGATGGCACGGTGAAATCTTTCCGTGTAACGAAAATTTTTGGCTTCATGGGTCTGAAGCGTATGGAAATCCAAGAAGCTCATGCCGGTGATTTAATTGCTGTATCTGGTATGGAGGACATTAACGTTGGGGAAACAGTTTGTCCGATTGAACATCAAGAAGCGTTGCCGATTCTTCGTATTGACGAACCAACGTTACAAATGACTTTCCTTGTAAACAACAGTCCGTTTGCGGGCCGAGAAGGTAAATTTGTGACAGCGAGAAAAATTCAAGAGCGTCTAGAAGCACAGCTTGAAACAGATGTAAGCTTGCGAGTAGAGAATACAGATTCTCCTGATGAATGGATCGTGTCTGGTCGTGGAGAACTGCATTTATCGATTTTAATCGAAAATATGCGTCGTGAAGGATACGAATTACAAGTATCTAAACCGGAAGTAATTGTTAAAGAAGTCGATGGTGTTCGTTGTGAGCCGGTGGAGCGCGTTCAAATTGATGTACCTGAAGAATATACAGGCTCCGTTATTGAATCATTAGGGTCGCGAAAAGGCGAAATGATTGATATGATTAATAATGGAAACGGTCAAGTTCGTCTTGTGTTTAACGTTCCAGCTCGTGGATTAATTGGTTATACAACTGAATTTTTAACGATGACTCGAGGGTATGGAATTATTAACCATACATTTGATAGCTATCAGCCGATGCAACCAGGACGTGTTGGTGGACGCCGTCAAGGAGTACTCGTTTCTATGGAGTCAGGAAAATCCTCTCAATATGGTATTATGCAAGTGGAGGACCGTGGAACGATCTTTGTAGAACCAGGTACAGAAATTTATGGCGGAATGATTGTCGGTGAGCATACTCGTGAAAATGACTTAACCGTTAATATTACGAAAATGAAACAAGCGACAAACGTTCGTTCAGCAACGAAAGATCAAACAACTACGATGAAAAAGCCAAGAATCATGTCTCTAGAAGAAGCGCTAGAGTATTTAAATGAAGATGAGTATTGTGAACTTACACCTGAATCGATCCGTCTTCGTAAAAAGATTCTTGATAAGAACGAGCGAGAAAGAGCTGCGAAAAAGAAGAAATACGAAGAAAACTAAGTGTTAAGGGGGAGGTAAGAAGTGGAAGGATTAGAGCATGTCAGTCCACTACTGGGCGCCTTAATTAATGGAGTTGGGGTCACATGGGCTGTCAGGCTTTACTGGTTTGCCTTAGTGCTCCTGTCGATTTTAGTGTACAATCTCGGTTTCGCTAAGAAGCTATCGCTTGGAAAAAACATTATTGTCTATATTTCCTTAATCGTTGGTTCCTTGCTTTTATTAATTCTTTCTTACCAACTGCCAGTCGTTGAAAGCTTGTTTGTAGCTGCGTTAGTTCTTGGGATATATAAAATCAGATTGCGCATGCATAAAAAAGAAAATGAAGCATGAAAAAGGACCGCGAGATGCGGTCCTTTTTGTATATAGAGAACTATAGCCATTCTTTTTCTTTGCCGGAGCGGTAAATGTGGAATTGACCAGTAGCAATTCGTTCTCTCGTTTTTTCAGCAATTCGATTGTCGCATTCTGAACACATATATGTGTGAATGGGTCGATTTCTTAATCTTTTTGCGATTAGTAAATTATCATCAATTTTCTCGATTTTCTCACATAAAATACATTTAACTCTCATTTGTAACCACCTCGTGCTTTTTCATTAGTATATCATGACTGTCTGTAAACATCTTCATATGAAAGAAGAAGGGATTCGTAAAATTCGGAAGTGACACGGAATTGATGTATAATGGAATTAAATAAGGAGGGGATTCATTTGGTTAATCGTTTGGAAACGCAATTAATTCCTGTGTTGTTTGAAGCATTACAAAATGACAGGTTTGTGACTGTAGCAACGATAGACCACGAAACTAGCACACCGATGATTCATGCAATTTCCTGGATTTATGCGGTGGATGAAAGTACTCTTCGCTTTGCCGTCACTAGTCGCTCGCGGATGATTGAAAATTTAGAAAAAAATACAGCTATAAGTATTAACCTCATTGCAAATGAATCTACATATACGATCACAGGTCAAAGTCAGATTTTAACGAAGCAGGCATCATCAGTTCCGTTGAAAGTGTCAATTGTCGAAGTTCACATTGAAGAGATACGTGATGTAATGTTTTACGGGTCAAAAATGGTTTCTGAACCTGCTTATGAGAAAACATATGATATAGTCGCTGCTGAAAAGCTAGATCGCCAAGTGATGGACGCATTAAAAAAAGGAACTGAATCATAATTCAGCTCCCTGGTTTTTATATGATTATTTCTGATGGTTAGATTGTTCTTGCTGTTGTTTTTCTAACTGTCGATCTTCGTTTGGTGCAAGCTTTGTTTTCGGTTGCTCTGTCAATTTGTCAGCATCGTTTGTTTCGGTTAAGTTTCCAGGAATTTCAGGGATGGTGCGTCCAGCAATATCGGCTAGTTCATTCGCCAATCCTTGAAGTGGTCGACCGTTGTTAATATCTGCTCTTATTTCCTTTAGCCTTGCATATAAATCGGGATCAGCAACGACAAGAGCATTTGCTCCATACGGTTGGTTCTTTAGTGCTTCAGCAACAGTGTATTTGATTGAGCCAACTTCCGAGCGATCGAGATTAGCATCTACGTCAATTCCGACGATCGCATAATCGCCTACTGCAACTGCTGTGGCATTCTTGACTCCAGGCATATCTTCGGCTGTTTTTGCTAAACGGTTTGATGCTTGTTGAATAGAAAGACGTTGATCTTCATTGATTTGATCATTTTTCACATTCACTTGATACGGTTGAGAATTGTGTCGATCGTCTTGTGTTTCTAAGCCAACTTCTTTTTTCTGGGTACAACCGAAAAGTGTGAATAAAGTGAGGAGAATAAGAATTTTTTTCAATATGGTCACCTCTGTATCATTTTAATTTAATAAGCTTTTTCTATTTCTAGTGTGCGAATTTCGTCTATTCTTATGCATTAGCACATATATATTTACCAGCCCAACTGTAAGAACGCAACAAAGCTGATCTTCATATAATAAAAAAAGATGAAAAGCAGGAGGCGTCTCGTTGAGTAAAATTTATGTTTTAGATACTAATGTCTTATTACAAGATCCATACGCTATTTTTTCATTTAAAGATAATGAAATTGTGATACCAGCTGTCGTTTTAGAAGAATTAGACTCGAAAAAAAGGTATATGGATGAAATAGGAAGGAATGCTAGACTTGTATCGAAAATCATTGATAAACTGCGGGAAACCGGAAAGCTTCATGAAGGCGTGTCGTTGGATAATGGAGGGAGCTTGCGAATTGAATTAAATCACCGTTCTTTTCAAAAGCTGCAAGATATTTTTATTGAAGTGACAAATGATAATCGCATATTGGCGGTTGCTAAAAACTTGTCATTAGAAGAAGAAGAAAAAGAAAATGGACGTCTTGTGATTTTAGTTAGTAAAGATACGCTAGTTCGAGTGAAGGCGGATGCACTTGGTTTAGAATCTGAGGATTTTTTAAGTGATCGAGTCGTCGAAGTGAGCGATATATATACAGGTTTTTTAGAAATATATGTGTCGAAAGAAACGTTAGATTTGTTTTATCAAAAAGGAGAATTAGCCCTTTCAGAAGTGGCCAATCACCCTTTTTATCCTAATCAGTTTCTGTTATTAAAGGACGCCTTAGGAAGCTCTTCTTCAGCTGTAGCAATGGTAGATGGAAAAGGGAAGTACATGAAAAAGCTATTGCATGATGAGGAAATTATTTGGGGGATCAAGCCCCGAAATGTTCAGCAAATGATGGCAATCGAGTTATTAATGAGACCGGACATTCCACTTGTTACGATGGCCGGTAAAGCAGGGACAGGCAAAACGTTAATCGCTTTAGCGGCGGGATTACTTCAAACAGAAGACTTGCAAATGTTTAAAAAATTGCTCGTTGCCCGACCGATTGTGCCTGTTGGTAAAGATATTGGCTATTTACCAGGAGAAAAACAGGAAAAATTACGACCGTGGATTCAGCCGATTTATGACAATCTAGAGTATTTATTTAATACGAAAAAGTCGGGAGAAATTGACCAAATTCTTGCAGGGTTAAATTCTGTAGAAGTAGAAGCACTTACCTATATTCGTGGTCGGAGTATTCCGGAACAGTATATTATTATTGATGAAGCACAAAATTTAACGAAGCATGAAGTGAAAACAATTTTAACAAGAGTGGGAGAAAAAAGTAAAATCGTATTAATGGGCGACACCGCACAAATTGATCACCCTTACTTAGATGAGTATAACAATGGCTTAACCTATGCGATCGAAAAATTTAAAGATCAAGCTGTTGCAGGTCATATTAAACTGATGAAGGGAGAAAGGTCTGGTTTAGCTCAATTAGCTGCTGATTTATTGTAGTATGAAATAACGGCTCGTATCGACTTGATTTCTGTTAGAATATGTGGTATGTGGAAAAGTTAATTCTCTCCATATACCACATATTACTTTTCGGGATCAAGTTTTTTGTTTGTTTATGTCGAAAAAAATTCAATGATGAATGGAAAATGTGTTAAAATAAACTACTGAAAGCGGTATAAGAAATTGTTAATATATCAGATCTGAGGTTATCGTAGTAGATGGGAGTTATCGGCAAATGAGACTAGTCGCTGTTTCAACATTAAAAGAGCATGTTAAGTTAGCTAAGCCAGTATATAATGAGGCTGGTCAAATTCTTATTGGACATGGAATTCCACTTACGAAGCAAATGATATTGCGGCTACACCAACTCGGCATTACATTTGTTTATACGGAAGACAAAAAAACAGAAGATATTGTGTTTCGTCCTGCTGTGACAGAAAAAGCGCGCCAGGAAGCTCTCGGTGTAATGAAACAATCGTTTGAAGCTGTAGCGAATGCGAAAAACTTCAACAATAAGTTTTCATTTGACAAAATGGAGCGGCAGTTTAAGAGCGTGATACGTGAGATGCTTGATCAAATAAAAGGGCATAAGGAAGCTGTTTCTTTGCTTTCTGACGTATGTGCACACGACGATTATATTTTAGCTCATTCGCTCAATGTCACGATCTATACGTTAGCACTTGGTTTAAAGCTACAATTAAAGTCTCGACAACTAGAAGAGATTGGTCTTGGAGCGATGTTGCATGATGTTGGAAAAATACTTGTTCCTCATTCTATTTTAATGAAACCTTCGCGACTGAC
This sequence comes from Bacillaceae bacterium SAS-127, assembly GCA_002261155.1. Taxonomy (GTDB): domain Bacteria; phylum Bacillota; class Bacilli; order Bacillales; family Domibacillaceae; genus Bacillus_CE. The sequence goes on from NKXN01000030.1 coordinate 185,908, forward strand.
GGATGGAGAGTATGAAGAAATCAAAAAGCACGCTGAGTATGGATTTAATATTTTAAAGAAGGAACATGGAATTCCGCTTACAGCTGCTCATTGTGCTTATCAGCATCATGAACGACTCAATGGTACAGGTTATCCTCGAGGTATTACAGGTGATCAAATTCATTTGTATGGAAGAATTTTAGGGATTACTGATGTGTATGATGCTGTCACTTCTAATCGAGTATATAGACAGGCGATGCTTCCTTCCGAAGGTCTAGAAATACTATATGCGGGAGCAGGAACTCAATTCGATGCAGAAATGGTAGAAGCGTTTCGTAAGTCGATTGTTGTCTATCCGAATGGTTTAACCGTTCATTTACATGATCATCGAAAAGGAGTCGTACTAAGGCAGACGCCTCATGTTAGCGACCGCCCTGTGTTATTAATATTAGAAGAAGAAAATCGTGAATTGGATCAGCCCTATGAATTAGATTTGTCTAAAGAATTAACGGTCATGATAAGCGAAACAGATACGACTTTATTAGGAAAACAGCAACAAAAAGGGGACGTCTCATAAGTGGATGAGGCGCCCCTTTTTTTCTGCACTGAAAGCGAAGCGGTAGGTGCAGAGAAATAATGGTTTTTTTGAATCAGAAGTATCGTGTCAATAGTTTGCTAATGATCAATCAATTCGAAAGGCTTTTACATGACGAATTGGATGTTCGCGATTAGAGCCATCTTTATATAACACATGAACAGGACCGTCTTCTCGAAGTGGTTTCCCTTTTTTCGAAAAAGCTAACAACATATTACTTGCGTTATGTAATGGGAGTCGTTCTTCACCATTTTCAGTTTCAATGATGATCATAGTCGCTTCTTCATTTGGCTCTGCATTTTTTAAAAAAGGTTCAAATGGTACAGCGAAAGTTCCATTTAATATTTGTTCTTTTAGAAATTTCTTCTCGGATTTGATCGTAGGTGGCGAAATCGCTCCTTCACGAATTTCTTTATCCCAAAACTGAGAAATATTCTTTGTGTACTCTTCTTCTTCGGAAAGGCTTTCGGTTTCGTTCGTATCAAAATATGTATCTAAATCAATGCGACGATCGTCAAAAATCCATACGCTTGGATCTAATGTTACAGAAAATTTCACTTTTCCGTAAATAGGCATAATGTTTTCCACTGTGTTTCCTCCTTGCGTGTATTGGTTGTTCAAAGTAAAGTATAGCTCTTAATTGTTTTCTTGTCAGGGGACAAATACAAAATTCCTTGCAAAATAATCCGATTAACGATAGAATTTTAAATTATAGCTAATCCATTGCACGGAATAGGGGGAGTGTACAAATGGCGTCTGAAATGAAAGTCGATCACAGGGAAAAAGCCTACTCTCTATTAGAAGCAGACGCAGAAAAGATTTTGCGCCTCATTAAAGTTCAAATGGACAACTTAACGATGCCCCAGTGTCCTCTTTATGAGGAAGTGCTTGATACTCAAATGTTTGGCTTATCCCGTGAAATAGATTTTGCCATACGTTTAGGACTAGTTGATGAACACGATGGAAAAGAACTGATTGATTCATTAGAAAGAGAATTATCAGCTCTCCACGAGGCATCTACTGAAAAATAAACGTGAAAGAAACTCAAACGGATATTTTCCATGTTTGAGTTTTTTTACATAAAATAATACATCCCAATGATAGTAAGATGTAAAAGGGATGAGGTGAAGGTTTATGTGGAAAAAAATTCTCAAATCTTATGATTATTCTTTAATTGCTGTATTTGTTTTATTATGTCTTTTTGGACTAACGATGATTTATAGTGCGAGCTCTGTCGTCGCTGTGCAAAAATATGGCTTCGCAAGCGATCATTTTTACAGCAGGCAGAAAATCTTTTTACTTCTTTCTATGGTTCTTTTCATTGCTTCAGCAGCATTTCCATATAAAGCTTATAGAAATAGTAAATTTTTATTTATTAGTTTGTTTGGTATTCTCGCTGTGTTGATTTCTCTTTTGTTTTTTGGAAAAACAGTAAATAACGCCCAAAGTTGGTTTAGTTTAGGTGGGTTTAGCATTCAACCGGCTGAGTTTGCAAAGCTGGTGATGATTGTATATATGTCAGCTGTCTATGCGAAAAAACAAAAGTATATTAATTCATTTAACAAAGGAGTTATTCCTCCTATTGTATTTCTAGTAGTTACTTGTATGGTGATCGCTGCTCAACCTGACTTCGGTACAGCGTTTATTATATTTCTTATCGGGTGTACCATTATCGTTTCCTCAGGTATGAAATTTAAAAGTATGTGGAAACTAGTTGTTTTAGGTTTAATGATTGCCGTCATTCTTTCTCCTGTGATAATCTGGAAAAAAGATCAAATTTTCACAGACGAAAAAATTAGCCGCTTTACCGGACATTTTGATCCATTTAAGCATCAAGAAAGTGATGGCTATCAACTTGTGAATTCGTATCTCGCGATTGGTTCAGGTGGAGTAACTGGATCCGGTCTTGGACAAAGTGTACAAAAACTTGGCTATTTACCTGAACCTCACACCGACTTTATTATGGCTGTTATTGCTGAAGAACTAGGTTTGTTTGGTGTGATCTTTGTCCTTGGTGGATTAAGCTTTATTGTTTTGAAAGGAATTTATGTCTCTATAAAATGTAAAGACCCATTTGGCTCGATGATGGCGGTTGGTATTTCTAGTATGATCGCTATCCAAGCTGGTATTAACCTTGGCGGTGTGTGTGGGTTGATTCCGATTACTGGAGTGACTCTTCCATTTATTAGTTATGGTGGGACATCCCTTATGTTGCTCGCTATTTCTATGGGGATATTAGTTAATATTTCTATGTTTAATAGATTTGAAAGTTCTTATAGAAAATAATTTTTGTAAACAAGCCGTTATTTCGAAATAAAAAGGTTCAATTTATTGAACCTTTTTATATATATTTATTTGCTTAATAGGGGAGAGATGATTATGAGACAAATCAGTAAAGTACTGGTTGCGAACCGAGGAGAAATTGCGATCCGTGTGTTTCGTGCTTGTACAGAGCTACATATTCGTACTGTAGCCGTTTATTCAAAAGAAGATTCGGGTTCTTATCATCGTTACAAAGCGGATGAAGCGTATTTAGTTGGTGAAGGGAAAAAGCCGATCGATGCTTATTTAGACATTGAGGGTATTATTGAAATTGCTAAGCAAGCAGAAGTAGATGCCATTCACCCAGGTTATGGATTTTTGTCAGAAAATATCGAATTTGCAAAACGTTGCGAAGAAGAGGGGATCATTTTCATCGGTCCTAAATCCAAGCATTTAGATATGTTTGGTGATAAAGTAAAGGCAAGAATGCAAGCGCAACTTGCCGACATTCCGGTGATTCCAGGAACAGACGGACCAGTAGACAGCCTTGAGGAAGTCGTGGAGTTTGGTAAGAAGTTCGGTTTTCCATTGATGATTAAAGCCGCTTTAGGTGGTGGCGGACGCGGTATGCGTATTGTAAAAAGCGTCGATGAAGTGAAAGAGGCGTTTGATCGAGCTCGATCAGAAGCGAAGGCTGCTTTTGGAAACAGTGAAGTATATGTGGAGAAATTTGTTGAAAACCCTAAGCATATTGAAGTGCAAATTTTAGGCGATAATGATGGGAATATCGTTCACTTGTATGAGCGAGATTGCTCTGTACAAAGACGTCATCAAAAAGTAGTGGAAGTGGCACCTTGCGTATCAATATCTGCTGAGTTGCGAAATCACATTTGTGATGCGGCTGTTAAGTTGATGGGAAATGTAGATTACTTAAATGCGGGAACAGTCGAATTTCTTGTAGCAGGGGAGGAGTTTTACTTTATCGAAGTGAACCCTCGTGTGCAAGTGGAGCATACAATTACCGAAATGATTACCGGTATTGACATTGTACAATCGCAAATTTTAATTGCAGAAGGACATGCTCTCCATAGCAAAAAAATAGGAATTCCTGTTCAAGAAGAGATTGTTACTCACGGGTATGCTATTCAATCTCGTGTGACGACAGAAGATCCGTTAAATGGATTCATGCCTGATACAGGTAAAATTATGGCCTATCGTTCTGGTGGAGGTTTCGGTGTACGTCTAGATGCTGGGAATGGATTCCAGGGGGCAGTCATTACTCCTTATTATGATTCACTTTTAGTCAAAGTGTCTACTTGGGCACTCTCCTTTGAGCAAGCGGCTTCGAAAATGGTTCGTAACTTGCAGGAATTCCGAATTCGAGGGATTAAAACGAACATTCCATTTTTAGAAAATGTGATGCGTCATGAGAACTTTGTGACTGGGAACTATGATACGTCTTTTATAGATACAACACCTGAATTGTTCAGCTTCTCGAAAAGATTAGATCGCGGGACAAAAATGCTTAGCTATATTGGGAACGTAACGATTAATGGCTTTCCAGGAATTGAGAAGAAGAAAAAGCCTGTATTCGAAAAACCGTTTATTCCTAAAATGAAATATTCTGAGCCGATTACTCCAGGTACGAAGCAAATTTTGGACGAAAAAGGTGCAGATGGTTTAGTAAACTGGGTAAAATCTCGCCCTGAAGTGCTGTTAACGGACACGACGTTCCGCGATGCTCACCAATCTTTATTAGCAACTCGTGTGAGAACAAATGATTTGACGCATATTGCGGAGCCAACAGCTAAATTACTTCCTGATTTATTTTCTATGGAAATGTGGGGAGGAGCTACATTTGATGTGTCGTACCGCTTCTTGAAAGAGGACCCTTGGAAGCGTCTGAACACATTAAGACAGCAAATTCCCAATGTATTATTCCAAATGCTTCTTCGTGCGTCAAATGCCGTCGGCTATACGAACTATCCGGATAATGTGATTCGTGAATTTGTGACCCAATCAGCTGATTCTGGAATTGATGTATTCAGAATATTCGATAGTTTAAACTGGGTTAGAGGGATGGAAGTAGCTATTGACGCTGTTCGTCAAACAGGAAAAATCGCAGAGGCGTCTATTTGCTATACTGGTGATATTGATGATCCAACTCGTACAAAATACGATGTTGATTATTACAAAGCGATGGCGAAAGAATTAGAGAATCAAGGAGCTCACATTCTTGGCATTAAAGATATGGCAGGTCTATTAAAGCCGCAATCAGCTTATCGATTAATTTCTGAATTGAAAGAAACAGTTGATATTCCGATCCATCTTCATACACATGATACGAGTGGAAATGGGATTTATATGTATGCAAAAGCAATTGAAGCCGGTGTAGATATCGTCGATGTGGCGTTAAGTACGATGGCAGGATTGACATCTCAACCAAGTGCAAGCACGCTTAAGTACGCACTTAAAGGAACAGATAGAGAACCGACTGTTAATATTGACTCGCTTGAGCAGCTATCTCAATATTGGGAAGGTGTTCGTAAATATTATCAAGATTTCGAAAGTGGCATGTTAGCTCCTCATACAGAGATCTACAAGCACGAAATGCCTGGTGGACAATACAGCAACCTACAGCAACAAGCAAAAGCGGTGGGCCTCGGTGAGCGTTGGGAAGAAGTAAAAGATATGTACAGTCGAGTCAACTTAATGTTTGGAGATATTGTCAAAGTTACTCCATCTTCTAAAGTCGTCGGAGATATGGCTTTATTCATGGTCCAAAATGATTTGTCTGAAGACGATGTACTGACAAAGGGAGAGAAAATAGATTTCCCAGACTCTGTTATTGAGTTGTTTGAAGGTTACTTAGGACAGCCTTATGGAGGATTCCCTAAGCAGCTTCAACAAGTGATATTAAAAGGAAAAGCACCAATCACGGTTCGTCCGGGGGAATTGTTGAAAGCTGTCGATTTTGATGCCCTTCATCAGCAACTTACGCAGGAATTGGGACATCAGGTGACCAGTCAAGATGTCATTGCTTACGCATTATACCCGAAAGTCTTTGTTGATTACACGAAAACAATTGCGCAATTTGGAGATGTATCTAAACTTGATACACCAACGTTTCTATATGGCATGCGACTTGGAGAGGAAATCGAAGTGGAGATTGAAACAGGAAAAACACTAATTGTGAAACTTGTTTCAGTTGGACAACCGCAAGCTGATGGAACGCGTGTCGTCTACTTTGAGTTGAACGGTCAGCCTCGTGAAGTTGTGGTTAAGGATGAAAGTGTGAAGTCGGCCGTTGCATCGAGAATAAAAGCCGATCCTAAAAATGAAAGCCATATTGCAGCGACTATGCCTGGAACGGTTATTAAAGTGGTTGCAGGAAAAGGCGAAAAGGTTAACCATGGAGATCACTTAATGATCACTGAAGCGATGAAAATGGAAACAACTGTTCAGGCACCGTTTACGGGTATTGTGAAAAATATTTACGTACAAAACGGTGAAGCGATTTCAACAGGTGATTTACTAATTGAATTGGAAAAATAAAACATAAAATGCAGTAGGCAACAGCCTACTGCATTTTATGTTTTATTTTTCATTTAATTTGCTTCTTGATATTAAAAGAATAAAGTAACATAACAACCCAAATAAACAGGAAATAAATAATGCATGGGCTAAGGCGATATATAGGTTTAATCGAGTATAAATAATGAAAGCCCCTGCAATGACTTGTAGAAGAACTAATATAAAGGCAATAATCCAGCCCCAGTAGATCACACGTTGATGCTTATAGTTTTTTACAGCGACAAAAGTAATGTAAGCAATCCAAACAAAGATTAGTCCTGCTGCTAATCGATGCCCCATTTGAATCCATTGATACATATTGAGTGAAAGCCCTGGTGCGCTGTTTACACAGAACGGCCAGTCGGGACAAGTAAGGCTAGCATCTGTATGACGGACAAGAGCTCCCGTGTAAACGACTAGATAACTATATAGCGTGACTCCAATCGTGTGCCATTTCATTCGTTTGTCAATAATAACAGAGGAAGCATCAAATTTTTGATCAACTTCAAAGATTAAAAGTGTTAACAGAAGAACAGCCGCAAAAGAAATAAGTGAAATACCAAAATGCAAAGCAAGAACAAAGTCAGATTGTCCCCAAAGAACAGCAGCAGCTCCGATTAACCCTTGAGCAACTAAAAAGAAGAAAGATAAGAACGCAAGGAATTTTGTTTCTCTTTTATGCCCGATCATTCGCCAAGAAGCGACAGAAAGGGCTAGTACCAGTAATCCAACTACACCTGAAACGAGTCGGTGCGCTAACTCAATAATAGTTTCAATGGTTATGTTATCAGGAATAATTTGCCCATGGCAAAGCGGCCATTCTCGTCCGCAACCAAGCCCGGAGTCTGTTTTCGTGACTAGAGCGCCTCCAAGTAGTACAAGAAGCATACCGAACGTTGTTAATATCGCTAACCATTTTAGCGAGCGTTGCATGTGATCACCTACTTATGTAAAATTAACTTTTTGAATAAAAAGAATATATCTTCTCGATAATACAGAAGATAGTGGTAAAAGACAACTTGTAAATTTTTATGAAACTGTTATGCTTAACGGGATAAATTAACTATTTACCCTTGGTATCTACAGCCCAGTCTTGTTATTTATTAGCCAATAAGACAAAAATGATAGAAATAGTACTTGATTACCGGACACAAATTCGACATAATTAGTTCAAGATGTATTCACAAAAAAATGGATAGATATGTTTTAATATTGAATTGATAGGCGTTTTTGAAAAATTAGAAAATTATATATTGCTCGGTTCGGCATTGATTATCGCTGGATCTGCAAGCTTAAATAATTTTATTGACCGCGACATCGATCCGTTGATGGAACGAACGAAAAGTCGACCGACTGTAACTGGAAAGATTAGTTTTCCAAAAATCATGTCAATAGGATTCGCGTTTATTATTAGAACGACTTTGCTGTTGTTAACGACGTTCACAGCGGGTATGATTGGACTGATCGGAGTATTTAGTTATGTCGTCCTTTACTCTATATGGTTCAAGAGGAGATATGTTAGCAATACCGTTGTAGGAAGCATTTCTGGTGCTGTACTGCCATTAATTGGCTGGCTTGCTCTTGGATTGGCTGGATATAAAATGAAAGATGATCTAAAATGGGCCAAGCTAATGTTTGTTTATTATTTTCAATATTTAACAATTGCGTTTGTGGCGATGGTTATTTTAACTGTCATATATAAAGAGGGGAATTCTTTCTTGTTAAAGAAATCCATATATAAGCTCATGTTCATTTTAGAAATTCAGAAGAAAGAGGGGGTTAATTAAGCTATGAGAGAAAGGCTAACTAAATGGCGTCTTTTCTCGGTATTTACCGCATTGGCGCTTGTTCTATCTGGCTGTGGTGAACCATTTCTGTCCGCGTTAGTACCAGGCGGAGAAGTCGCTCAAAAACAATATGATTTAATGCTTTTGAGTACGATCATCATGGTTGCTGTAATTTTAGTCGTTTTTGTTATTTTTATTATCGCTATTTTCCGCTTCCGTCGTAAAAAAGGCGACGAAAACAAAATCCCTAAGCAAGTAGAGGGAAGTCATTTATTAGAAGTTATTTGGACCGTTATTCCGATTATTCTTCTTTTAGTTCTTGCAGTGCCAACAGTTAAAGCAACTTTTGACCTTGCAGATGTAAAGGAAATGGATAAGAAGAATGCAAAGGGCGAGCGCGATGCACTTGTTGTAAACGTACGTGCAAGCTTGTACTGGTGGGAGTTTGAATACCCGGATCAAAAGGTAGTTACTGGTCAAGATTTAGTCGTACCAACGGATCAAAAAGTTTATTTTAATTTAAAAGCATCTGACGTTAAGCATTCATTCTGGATTCCTGCAGCAGGTGGAAAGATGGATACGAACGTAGATAACGTTAACCAATTTTGGCTTGAGTTTGACAATGAGAAATCTAAAGATGCACAAAACCTTTTCTATGGTAAATGTGCGGAACTTTGCGGTCCTTCACATGCTTTAATGGACTTCAAAGTAAAAGCGATTCCACAGGACGAATTTAAGCAGTGGATGGATGATATGAAAACAGCGAAAGAAGAGACACCGACTGATGCTACAGCAGCAAAAGGTCAAGAGCTTTTCAAACAAAACTGTTTGAGTTGTCATGCTGTTACTCCACAAGATGCACGTCCGGAACAAGCGAGACTTGCTCCGAACTTAGCAACATTTGGAGAGCGTTCCCGTGTTGCTGGTATTTTAGAGCATAACGAGGAAGAATTGAAAAACTGGATTCGCGATCCTGAGAAATACAAACCTGGTAACAAAATGACAGACACATATAAAGAGTTATCTGAAGATGAGCTAGATCAACTAGCAGCATACTTAATGAGTTTGAAAGTACAAGATTAATAAACGATCAAAAAGGAGGTAAAATCGTTGAGTACCATTGCGCAAAAACGAGGTTTCGCAGCTACGATTTGGGATTATTTAACTACGGTTGACCATAAGAAAATTGCGATTCTTTACTTAATTGCAGGCGGTATCTTCTTCCTCATGGGTGGCGTTGAAGCCATGATGATTCGGATTCAGCTTGCTAAACCAAACAATGATTTTGTGAGTGCGGGTTTATTTAATGAACTTTTGACTATGCACGGAACAACCATGATCTTCTTAGCGGCTATGCCATTGCTATTCGCATTTATGAATGCGATTATGCCGCTTCAAATTGGAGCTCGTGACGTTGCATTTCCTTTCTTAAACGCACTAGGTTTCTGGTTATTCTTTTTCGGGGGATTATTTTTAAACTTATCATGGTTCCTTGGTGGAGCTCCTGATGCAGGGTGGACATCTTATGCTTCTTTATCACTTGCGTCGGAAGGACATGGAATAGACTTCTATGTGCTTGGCTTACAAGTATCAGGTTTTGGTACGTTAATTGGGGGGATTAACTTCCTCGTTACCATTATTAATATGCGTGCTCCTGGTATGACTTACATGAGAATGCCTTTATTTACATGGACGACATTTGTGGCGTCTGCGCTTATTTTATTCGCATTCCCACCGTTAACAGTAGGTATGTTCATGTTAATGTTTGACCGTTTATTCGGTTCTAATTTCTTTAACGTAGCAGCTGGTGGTAACACAATTATTTGGGAGCATTTTTTCTGGATTTTTGGTCACCCTGAAGTGTATATTTTGATTTTACCGGCTTTCGGTATTTTCTCTGAGATCTTCTCAACGTTCTCAAGAAAGCGTTTATTCGGATATTCGTCTATGGTATTCGCAACTGTATTAATCGGTTTCTTAGGGTTCATGGTGTGGGCTCACCATATGTTTACAACGGGTATGGGTCCTGTGGCGAATGCGATCTTCGCGGTAGCTACAATGGCGATTGCCGTTCCAACGGGGATTAAGATCTTTAACTGGTTATTAACGATTTGGGGCGGTAGTATTCGTTTCACTACGCCAATGCTATATGCTGTCGCATTTATTCCATCTTTCGTTGCCGGTGGGGTAACAGGAGTTATGCAAGCAGCAGCACCAGCGGATTATCAATATCATGATTCATACTTTATCGTAGCTCACTTCCACTACGTAATTGTCGGTGGAGTTGTGTTAGCGTTATTAGCAGCCACTCATTTCTATTGGCCGAAAATGTTTGGAACAATGTTAAGTGAAAAATTAGGAAAAGTAACGTTTGTTTTATTCTTCGTTGGTTTCCATTTAACATTCTTTGTTCAACATTTCTTAGGTTTAATGGGGATGCCACGTCGTGTTTGGACGTTCTTACCAGGTCAAGGACTTGACACAGGAAACTTCGTGAGTTCGATAGGAGCAGCATTCATGGCAGTGGGGGTTATCGTGTTACTATTCAACGTTGTAATAACGTCTGTGAAAAACGAAAAAGTTGGCAACGACCCGTGGGAAGATGGACGTACACTTGAGTGGGCAATCGCTTCGCCACCGCCGTTCTACAACTTTAAACAAACACCACTTGTTCGTGGATTAGATACTTATTGGATTGAAAAAATGGAAGGTAATAAAGGGATTACACCAGCTGAACCACTTGGTGATATCCATATGCCTAACGGATCATTCGTACCATTTATGATTTCTCTCGGTTTATTCATCGCTTCTTTCGGAGCAATGTATCATGTAGATGACAAACCATGGGCGCTTCCAGTGTTAATTGCTGGGTTAGCCGTTACATTCCTATCTATGTTCTATCGTTCAGTGAAAGACGATCATGGATTCCATATCCATAAAGAAGATTTAATAGATGAGAAAGATAAGGGGGTTAAGGCATAATGCACGTTGAAGAAAAATTCACACCCCAAACTTGGCCAGAATCACCGGAGCAAGCGACCCTTGAAGGGAAAAATAAATTTCTTGGGTTTTGGTTCTTTTTAGGAGGAGAGACAGTTTTGTTCGCTTCTCTCTTCGCAACCTATCTTGCGTTAAAAGATAAAGTTCCAAGCCCGGATCACGTGTTAGCGAAAGATCTGTTTCAGTTACCTTTAGTATTCGTTATGACGATGTTGTTATTAACGAGCTCGTTAACGAGCGTGTTTGCGATGTATCATATGAAAAACTATAACTTCAAGCGTATGCAAGCTTGGTTATTGTTTACAGTTCTTCTTGGCTTAGCCTTTTTAGGTTGTGAGATTTACGAGTTTAATCATTACTATCATGAGTATAATCACACATTCACAAGCAGCGCATTCGGTTCAGCCTTTTACACATTAGTCGGTTTCCATGGAGCCCACGTAATCTTCGGTTTATCATGGATTATTGTTTTAATGGTTCGTAACGCAAAGCGAGGATTAAGTCTATACAACGCACCTAAGTTTTACTTAGCTAGTCTTTATTGGCACTTCATTGACGTTGTTTGGGTCTTTATCTTCACTGTAGTATACTTAATGGGAATGGTGGGATAATTGATGGTGAATAATCAATCAAATTCAAGCAACCCAAGAGTTGATTACGAATACCGACGTAAAAAAAATGCTGAAGAAATGAGAATGCAAGTCGTAAGCTTTACTTTAATGATTTTCTTTACAGTCGTTGCCTTTGTAGCTGTTGCAGCAGGTTTTTCTAAATGGTTTATCGTTCCATTTATTCTTTTACTTGCATGCGTTCAAGTAGCATTTCAATTATATTATTTCATGCATATGAGCCATAAAGGTCATGAAGCACCTTCTCTTTTCTTGTGGTCGGCTATAGTCATAGCATTTGTAACCGTTTTAGCATTTGTAACGATTGTATGGATTTAATGAGAAAGCTAGCCTCTATGGGCTGGCTTTTTGATTTGTTCGGTCATTGTTTTACTTATATAATGTCATCAACTTGTCAATTGCTAACATTGATAGGTAGCAAGGAGAAAGGTATAATCATTAATAGGACATCTCTCAAAAATGATCGAGGTGAATAAATAATGCCCATTGGGATTTTTGGATTTCAATCTTTATGGAGTCCTTTGTTTATGCTTGTGCTAGCTTTCATTTCTGTTTTGTTTTTCTTAATAACGGTGAAATGGAGAAAGGATTTTAAAGAAAGTGAACCGTTAACGAAACGCCAAGCAAGCCTATTTATAATGGCGATCCTTGTATTATATGCTGTCAAAGGCTCTCCTATTGACTTGCTGGGCCATATTATGTTTTCTTATCATATGGTTCAAATGGCTGTTCTTTATTTAGTTGTTCCACCACTTCTCATTAAAGCAATACCTTGGTGGGTTTGGAAAGTGGTTATTGAGTTACCTGTAATTAAAAACGTATTTCAATTGTTTACAAAACCACTTGTTGCATTAATTTTGTTTAATGGGATGTTTTCGTTTTATCATATCCCTTTGATTTTTGATTACATTAAAATGAGTGAAACCCTTCATGGCTTATACACATTTATTTTGTTTATTTTCGCTATCTTTATGTGGTGGCCATTAGTTAATGAAATACCAAACAGAAAACAACTAGCTGGTATTAGAAAAGTAGGCTATATTTTTGCTAATGGAATTTTACTAACTCCAGCCTGTGCTTTAATTATTTTTGCTTCTACGCCGCTATATGCGACATATAGTGATGCCGGTTCTTGGCTGAAAGCAATGGAGCTATGTGTGCCAGTAACGACATTGCAAGGGTTAAATTTAAGTGGACCTGAATTGTTTTCAAATATGCCTGTCGTTGAAGATCAACAACTCGGCGGTATTATTATGAAAATCATTCAAGAGATTGTCTATGGCTATATTCTGGCCATTGTCTTTTTTGAATGGTATCGAAAAGAGCAACGCGATGAAGAGACGATTACACAAGAAGCATTGGCTCGTCATCAATCTAATTTAATTAAGTAATTTGTACGAGGGGTAACTTAAAAGGTAGTTGCCCTATACATATGGAAGAGAGGATACGACATGTCTTTACCTATCCTGCCTACAATTAGTACATCATTTATCGTGTTAAGTGCGATTTTTGTTGCGATTGGTTGGGCGCAAATTAAACAGAGAAAAATTGAACAGCATAAAAAAACGATGTTAATGGCAGCTGTTTTTGCGCTGATCTTTTTCATTATTTATGTCAGTCGGACTGTTTTCGTGGGAAATACAGCATTTGGAGGACCGGATGAGATCAAAATCTATTATACATCCTTCTTAATTTTCCACATTATTTTAGCTACAACAGGTGCTGTTTTCGGCATTGTAACTCTTCTTACTGGCTTGAAAAATAACTTGGTTAAGCATAAAAAGCTGGGACCGATCACTAGTGTCATTTGGTTTTTTACAGCGATTACGGGTGTTGCTGTTTATTGTCTTTTATATATTCTATATAAAGGTGGAGAGACAACATCTGTTATTAAGGCGATATTAGGATTTTAAGCAGGGGGTTCACTCCTGCTTTTTTTTATTGTTTAGAAAGAAAAAGTGCTAGGAGATTTTCCTAGCACTTTTAAAAGATGAGATTAAATAATGAATGGAGTAATTTCGTTTTTAATATCTGTAAGTAGCTTTTCACAAGTTTCTACTAAAGATTGTGGGAAGTGTTCACCGTCTCCATATTCCACTCCATGAGGATAATAATGCTTTCCTAATAATGGAGTCATTAATTGAATAACAGCTTCTCCGCCGCCGATATCGCCTTCAGTAGCAAAGCCTAATACGCGTAAATAGTATGTACCTTCTTTTAATTCGAATTTGCGATCAAATGTGGCTCTCTCATAATCCCATTGTCCAGCGTGAACCAATCCGTGTGAACTTAAAATGTACTCTAAGCGGTTAAAATCTAGTTGTAAATTTTCTAAACCAGTATTTTCAAATTTCATAAAAGATTCCCTCCTGAGCTTCTTCGTATATACCCCTATGCATAGCTTACTTCATTTTAATAATAGTCTAAAAATAAGTTTCTTGCAATGTATTGAAAGGAATGAAAAAGATTAATTTTACACGATTATTCAATGAGTGTTCAAGTATTTGCTGAAAAGGAGAAACTTATATAAGTACATTCCTTGATGTAGTTGTTAGCTTCTCGTATGCGTCTATTTAGATAAAGTGTTATAATATCAGTATAAAATGGGGACGCTATTTGTATAGATAGAAGGAAAGGAGGGGTGCATTCTGAGATCGGCAATTAGAATATTAATCGTGATGTCTATTATCTTAATTGTTGGTTTATATACGAATCAAGCAATGGAAGAAAAAGGGGTGCTTGAAAATTCAACGAGTCTTTCTCCTCCAAAGCCAGATTATGATATAGAAGAAGAATTAAAGAGTCAGGCAGAGCCTTCGCCAATTGCTAAGAAGCCTGGGACGGGTGTTGGAGCGTTTTTAGGAAAAGAAGCCAATGTATTAGTGAAGACATATGGTGAGCCTATCCGCAAAGACTTGTCTGCTTACGGGTATGAATGGTGGATTTATAAAAAAGATCACCAATATGTTCAATTTGGTGTAGAAGGAAATAAGGTCGTAACGGCTTTTGCTACAGGTGAAACAGATGTGTCTCCTTTTAAGATCGGACAACAATCGGCTGAAATTTTTCGTACTAATTTATTGAATACAGAAATTGTTATTAATATGAAGGAAGGTACGTACCGATTTGAATTGTCAGAGGAAGATTTTAATATTCGTCCACTGATTCCATTAGGTGATATTTATGCGCAATTATATATTGATAAATTTACTGGAACGCTTTCTAGTGTTCGTTTTTTAACAAAAGATAGCTTACTTAAGCAACGACCATATGAAATGGTCTACCGTGGGGATTTGCCAGTTGTTCCTGAACCGCCATCCTCTGTTTGGGCGAAGATTCAAGAAGGCAATGAACAGCAAATATTGGATTTGACGAATATGATTCGGATTCGATTTGATCTCAATCAATTAATGTGGGCGCCAGATGTAGCGGATGTTGCTAGATTGCATAGTAAGGATATGTTTGAGAAGCAATATTTCGCACATGAATCTCCTTCTGCAGGTGATTTAGGTGACCGGTTAACGAAGGCGAATGTCGCATTTCAAACAGCGGGTGAAAATATTGCGGCTAATTATATAGATGGACCAGCTGCTGTGGAAGGCTGGCTTAATTCGGAAGATCATCGAGAAGCATTATTAGAAGAAGAATATTCCCTCTTAGGAGTGGGCGTTTATCGCAAATATTATACGCAAAATTTTGTCACTAAAAGGTAGCTGTTTAGGCTGCCTTTTTATGATGAAATTTTTTCACTTTTTATCCTCTAGTCCATAAAGTAATAGTAGCAAATTTATCGGGCGAGGGATGCTATATGGAGAAGGATGCCTTACATCCAGAAGTACAACAATTTAAAAAGTATATGAGTGCGCGACCAAAATTAAAAAGAATGGTGAGGGAAAGAAAGCGAACTTTACAACAGTTGTTTGAAGAGTGGTATGAAATGGGTGAAGTGATTGATGAAGAAGAGCAGGAGAGAGAAGCAGATGAAGCTTCTAGTTGGAGTGACAAAATAGTAGAGACAATCGCATCACTAGATGCCAATAAATGGAATGGTTATGTGGCTGAATGTCAATCCATATTGGAAACGATTCAATTAATTCTTGCAGACTTGGTCGAGCAGGGGAAAGAGAGAAGAGATCCATTTTGGCCTTCAAAAAGGAGGGACTAGATTGAGACAGGAAATCATGGGAAAAATCAATGACAATAAAGAATGGTTAGCCTATTTAAGGAAAGAACCGATCTGGTATCGACTGTTAAGTAGAAATCCGTATGATTTAGAGAAGTTTGAACGAGCGAGCCTTCATTATTATAAGAAGACCTTCCCACATCAAGTAGAGCGAGTCAATGATGGACTGTTATTAGCTTCAGCTTTATTTTCGATGATGAATTCACAAATATCCACACCAACGTCATCAGAAGCTACAAATTCGGCAGAGTCATAAAAAATGATCAATAAAAATGCTTCCTTTTGTTCACACTAAAATAAAGTGAAACTTCAATCAGTGGGGGTTTTACAGCCCGTTAATGCGGGATAAAAAGATGAGGAGTGTAGAGCATGAGGCTGTGTATTATAGCGATTGTTTTCGTGATGTTAACTGGTTGTAAGCTCAATTTTCCTGAACCAGAAGCGTTATCAACCGTTCCTGAAGTGAAAGAAGTAGAAGCAGAAGGAACAGAAAATCATAATTGGACGGTCAGTCATACGTTAAAAGGACAACAGTTATTAGTTGAGTGTATTGTGGAAAATGTTTCGTTTTCAACGGAAGGAAGACAGGGCAAGGTAATGGGACGTGTAGCGGTTTATATAGATGGAACATTTTATAAAAGCTATGATACAGCTGCTTTTATCGTCAAAGGTTTAACTTCAGGTAAACATACAATCGGTGTGAAGCTTGTAGGTGAGAACAATCAGCCTCTCGGATATGAGAAAACCTTTCATGTAACCATTCCGTAAATATTTTTCTTTTGAGGGGAATATGTTAATATAATGGAATGGAGGTGGGCATATTGCTTACAGCTACATTAGAAAAGATTCATACGATGGAGCAAGCGGAACAGCTCGGCCAAATGGTCTTGCTTTCAGATATTGCTGAAAAGTACCGAGCATGCTATTCGCTTTTATATACAACATCTGAAACACGAGAAAAGATACAGCGGTTCAGTCGCTTAAAAGATCTTTATGAGGAAGTCCAGCGTTTTGGTCGTTATCATCCGGACTATAGTCGGGTAATGAAAGAGATCAGAGAGGCGAAACGTGACATGGATTTAGATGAGAATGTCGCAGCCTTCCGTGTGGCAGAGAAAGAATTGCAAACACTGTTGGACGACATAAGTACGCTTTTAGGGCGGTCTGTTTCAGAATCCATTAAAGTGCCTACTGGTAACCCTTTCTTTTCGGCGGATTCTAGTTGTGGCGGAGGCTGTGGGAGTGGTGGAAGCTGTGGTTGCTCAGCATAGATGCCATCAGATTTAGTGAGTGATGGTTGCTAAGACTTTTCCTTCTGTGCTAGACTTAATGAAAAAGTATTTAGTTGAGGGAGATTATATGTTTATCGAGCGGCAGGCTGTGATTGTTTGGCTTCATCATACGAAGCCCGTTAAATCGTTGCGTAAATATGGAAATGTACATTACGTATCAAAGAGAATGAAGTATGCGGTAGTGTATTGCAACCAAGAAGAGATAGAAAAGATCATGGAGAAATTGAACTCTCTTTCATTCGTAAAAAAGGTAGAGCCGTCTTTTAAACCATTTTTGAAAACTGAATATGAAAATTCTAAGCCAGATAAAGCGAAAGAATATGATTATAAAATCGGCGTTTAAAAAAAGCAGGAATTTTCCCTGCTTTTTTTAATTTAACGGCGGAATATAATGGTTTAGTCTCAAAATACCAATCAAATATTGATAATACAATGTTCTTTCTGCAAATATAGTAGAGGGCTTGACATCAAACTGAATGATCACTTTATTTAACGATTCAGCAGCTTTCTGAAATAAATCAAAGCGCTGACTAGGAGTAGAAACCGGATGAGGAATTCCCTCTCGACATATATACAATGGTTGAAAGCTGCCTGGGTTTGTCGGTTCTAGCACGACAATCAGTGAGGTGACGGACCTACCCTCTATAACCGAATGTAAGGCGAGCATATGGCTTAAACGGTGCTTATTATTTTGAGCGATCTCGATGAGTTCATATAAATCTGAATACCCCTCACCAAGCTCGATAAATCGTTGGATCAAAAGATACCCTCCATTCTTTTAAGAAAATTCCTTATTCATTGTACCGCTCCGTATCATAAAGCTCAACCACTCTAATAAAAAAGATCACCAAATCCCTTTTTTTATAGATGTTTTCATGACTTTCACTAAAAATACAATAAATATGAATAAAAAATAGCTTTTTTGATCAAGAATTTGCTATCTTATAAGTGTGAATATATGACTAGTTAGGGTGAAGTGGATATGGTGAAAAAATCCTTGTTATTTAGTTTGCTTTTAATGATTATTTCCGGGGGAATAATATTTATACAATGGAACGGATATGAAGGGAGTTCTAAAGAGTTCGGTAATAATCAGTTTGAACAGGAAATTCAAATGATTTATTCAGAGAAAGGGTTTGCTATTCAACAAACATTTCATCATTTACCAATCGATAAGCCGCTAACGCTTGTTTTCCCTATTGATGCCAAAAACATGCGCTGTGAGACGAAGGAAGGGAAATGTTCCTTGAACGGACTAAGTGCCGTGATCACCCCTAAAGATCACACATTTACCGTTTCATATATGCTAAATGCACCTCCTGTTAAGTCTTCAATGTTATTGACGAATTGGTTTGTTAAAGTGAAGGAAGCAGCAATCAAAAAAACATCGATTTATTTAACAGATAAGAAGTTAAGGACGGGTAACTGGTATTCAGGATTGAAAACGACAGGTGGACAAAAAAAAGACCTGATCAACTACTATGAGTTTCAAGGAAATGGAGGAGCTAATGCGCTTTATTGGCAATCAGATTCGTTAGTCAATGTGAGTGTAGGAGAAGATTTCGCTTTATATATGCCGTCTGAAACAAAAGCTCCTGAACAGCTAATTGATTCATTAAAAAGTTTAGACATTTCTAAGCCGAAAACAATCATTGTAACGAATCAGCATGCTGCTTATTCATCGGATCAATTTCATATTTTAAACAATAGTCAACAGTTGACAGAGCTCGTGAACACAATCCAATTAAACGATATGAAAAGTAAGTATCGTTTTCAGGAGTCGGAGGAGTGGTTGGCGGAAATAATGCTCGCTTTTGAGCTTAACCGAGCATTTGGCTCTCAAAAGTCACAAAAAATGTATCAATACTTACAACAGCAATTAACACCTGAAGAACAAGAGGCGTATAAAGCTGAGGTTTTACAAATGAAGGGTGAACTGGTGAAAGCCGAGCAATTAGATCGAATGCTTTCTGAGGTGAAAGGATTAGAAACGCACTTCTTTCAGGAAAACCGTGACGCAAAGAGTGTAATCAAGCCGTTGCTTTTTGCGGATACTCGTTCAGTCATAGTGAATGGCAAGGTAATGACGTTTAAAGCGATGAATCAAAAAGGCGTATTGTTATTTCCGTTTCAGTCGACATTACGTCAGCTTGGATTTGATGTGAAAGTACTTTCTAATGGTCAATCGTTACTTGTGAATAAAGGT
Organism: Bacillaceae bacterium SAS-127; assembly: GCA_002261155.1. Classification (GTDB taxonomy): domain Bacteria; phylum Bacillota; class Bacilli; order Bacillales; family Domibacillaceae; genus Bacillus_CE. The sequence goes on from NKXN01000030.1 coordinate 205,414, forward strand.
GCAGATACGTATCGTTTTGATCTTGATCAGCATCGTTTTATTTTGAATGAGGAGGACTATGGACTATATGAAAATGCACTAGCTACTTATAACGGTGAACTATATATTGAAGATATGTGGCTTCAAAAAATATTTTTAGTTTCTGTTAGTGAGCAAAATGATCAAATCCTCATCAATCCGCTTGATTTGTAATAAAACAACAAAAAACCTGCTGAAAACAATCAGCAGGTTCCTTCTATTGTCAACAGTTAGACAGAAGGAAAAGGGAGAGGAGAAACCGGAGAAAAGGCATATGGGGAATTATGCTTTCTCCGTGATCGACAACATCCCGAGTGATGTTGTTATCAATAGTATGACCCACTTTCTGTTTTTTTAAACTAGTAATGAAAGAAATTAGTCAAATACGAAGAAATGGAAATCATCTAGATTCAGTTATAGAATTGTGTTAACATGAATGAGAAAATCTTTATGAATGGTGAATGAATGATGAGAGTAATTTCAGGTGAGCAAAAAGGAATCCCATTAAAAGCTGTGCCAGGTCGAGATACGAGACCAACAACAGATAAAGTGAAGGAATCCATATTTAATATGATTGGTCCTTATTTTTCTGGTGGACTCGGGCTTGATTTGTTTGCTGGTAGTGGCGGATTGGGCATCGAAGCATTAAGTAGAGGTTTTCAGAACATGATCTTTGTTGATCGTGACATGAAAGCGGTTCAAACGGTGAAGGGGAATGTAGAGAAATGCGGCTATACTGATTGTTGTGAAGTGTATCGGAATGATGCCGAGAGAGCGCTTAAAGCGATTACGAAACGAGAACTTGTTTTTGATGGCATCTTTTTAGATCCGCCGTACAAAAAACAGCAGCTAGAGAAGCTTTTAACATGGATCGAGGAGAAAAAGTTGTTAAATGCTGGTGGGTTTATCGTTTGTGAGCACGGCTCTGATATTTTTTTGCCGGAGATGATTGGGCAATTGCAACAAGTGAAAGTGGAGACGTATGGTGTCATTCGCGTGTCAATTTTTAAATGGTCAGATAAATAAGGGGGAGCGTTAATGGCAAGTATTGCAGTATGTCCGGGGAGTTTTGACCCAATTACAAATGGACACCTAGATATTATTCAAAGAGGAGCGAAAATTTTTGATAAGATTTATGTGGTCATTTTAAGTAATTCTTCTAAAGCGCCGCTTTTTTCAGTCGATGAAAGGTTGGAACTTATTAAGGCAGTTACAAAGCATTTGCCGAATGTAGAAGTGGATCACTTCAACGATTTGTTGGTAGAGTACGCAAAAAGCGTAAATGCCAATGCCATTTTACGCGGTTTGCGAGCTGTATCAGACTTTGAATATGAAATGCAAATTACTTCCATGAACAGAGTGCTAGATAATCATGTAGAAACTTTTTTTATGATGACAAATAGTCAATATTCCTTCTTAAGTTCAAGCATCGTCAAGGAAGTAGCTAAATATAACGCCAATATTTCAGACCTTGTTCCAAAAGAAGTGGAAATTGCGTTAAAAAAGAAATATCAACACATTTAACATAGTTTACATAAATACCTAGTTTCTCTAGTCAATCACCGAGAAACTAGGTGTTTTTTTATTGCTTTTTTGTACGTATGTACAAAATCGTATACATCATTAGCATCATAATCGTAAGTAGCGGTCCGTATTGTTTGAGTAAAATGATCATATCGTTCATAGGTGAGTGCTGAAGGTTAATGACAGGTAGAGAATGAAGGGTTCCGCTGTTTTTAACTGAACGTGCATAAATAGGCTGCCAAAGAATGAAAGCAATAGAAGCAGAGTATAAGCCGTGAAGAATTCTAGCAAAAAAGAATGGGCGAAAACGAATATCTGATTCTGCTAAAATACTGGCCACTTGCGCTTGGACACTCAACCCACTAAAAGCCAGTATAAAGCTCGTGACAATAGCTTGCTGTAAAAGGGGGATATTTTGAACTTGACTGATCATTTGACTCCCAAGCGTAATTTCAAATATACCGGCGATAAAAGGAATAGTGAGCTCAGCAGGTAGCTGAAGCCATCGAAAGACTTCAGCCGCTCCAGTAGCTAGTAAAGAAGTAATATGCAAATGAAATAAAAGCTTATTGATGACCGAAAATAGAATAATAAACCCGCCAATCATTAGTAGCGTGTGAACAGAAGAAAGAACAGAATCCCCCATTAATTGCCCGATCGGTCGCCGGTCCTTCAGGCGTGCTTCGTGCATAGCAGAAAAGGCGTTATAGAAAGAGAAGGAGGGAGTATCACTATCTTTTTTCTTTTCGTCTCCCCCGTAAAATCGCATCGTCAATCCGACGAAGAAGTTTCCTAAGTAATGAGCACTGGCGAGCAAAATCCCTAAATGAGGGTCGTAAAAAAAGCCGATAGATACCGCTCCGAAAATAAATAAAGGGTTAGAAGAGTTAGTAAAGCACACGAGCCGTTCGGCTTCCGTTTGAGTTAGTTCTCCATTTAGTCTTAAGCGCGTGGCTAGCTTAGCCCCTGAAGGAAAACCAGAAGCCATGGCCATCGCCCAAACAAAGCCGCCTGCTCCTGGTACTTTAAACAGTGGGCGCATTAGCGGTTCAAGCAATACACCAATAAAGCTGACAACTCCAAGACCAATCATCATTTCGGATAAAATAAAAAAAGGAAGTAATGAGGGAAAAACGATTTCCCACCACATATTTAATCCTCTAATAGATGCCTCGAAGGAAATTTTCGGGAATACGATTAACGAGAAAGCAAACAGACTAATGAAAAATGCTAAAAGAAGGGTCTTTATTTTGGAAGCGGTCAACTTTCATTACCTCCTATCCTGTACATAGACAGCTCCACTCTAGGATTCACCATATAATTCAGGTACAATATGATTAATTCAAAATCACTTATACACTTGTCCTGTTTTTCTCAATATACTCATATCATTTAGAAATAGACCATAGCTTATTAGGAAATCCTGAGATGGAGGGGAAAAATTTGCACCAACCAAAAATAGGAGTAGCTCTTGGCTCAGGGGGAGCTAGAGGATTTGCACATATCGGTGTTTTGAAAGCCTTAGCAGAGGCGAATATCTCAGTCGATATGATCGCAGGCAGTAGCATGGGGTCGCTTGTTGCGAGCTTATATGCAGCGGGACAGGATATGGAGCAGCTATACAAATTATCGAAAGCGTTTAAAAGAAAATACTTTCTTGATTTTATCTTCCCGAAAATGGGGCTCATTGCTGGAAAAAAAATAAAAAGTTTCATTCAAGTGTTAACTCATGGGAAAAATATTGAGGATTTAAATATTCCTGTGGCAATTGTCGCGACAGATATTCAAATGGCGGAGAAAGTTGTGTTTAAGGAAGGTCCTGTAGCAGATGCTGTTCGGGCTAGCATTGCGATTCCGGGGATTTTCGTTCCTGAAAAAGTAAATGGACGCTTGCTTGTTGATGGGGGAGTGATTGATCGCGTGCCCGTTTCCGTTGTAAAAGAGATGGGGGCAGACATCGTGATTGGAGTAGATGTCTCTTCTGTCAAAAAAAATGCCGAAATTCAAACTATTTTTGATGTGATTATGCAAAGTATTGATATTTTGCAATTGGAGATTATTGAAAGTAGGCAAATTGCTTCGAATGTGATGATTCGCCCACCTGTAGAAATGTATAGTTCTAAAGCATTTACGAATATTCAAGATATTATTGCTGCAGGAGAGCAAGAGGCGAACAGAAGAATGCCTGATATTATTGAACAGATTGAGAAGTGGAAGGAGTTACATCATGAAAAATAAATTAACTTCAGTTGCCTTCATTTTGTTATTAACTATTATTGCGACTTCCTTCATTAAGCTTCCCTATTATGTCATGAAACCTGGGGATGCTCATGAGCTAGCACCAGTTGTGAAAGTAACGGGAGGCAACAAAGCGGAGGGGACGCTCATGCTGATGACAATTAAAATGGGAGAGGCGACACCGATCTCTTATGCGATGGCTCAATGGTTTGATTATGAAGAAGTGGTTCCCATTGAGAATGTCCGTAGTCCTCATGAAACGGATAAAGAATATAATATTAGACAGAAGTACTTAATGGATAACTCTCAACAACAAGCCATTCAAGTTGCTTTTGATGCAGCAAAGAAGCCTTATAAATACCTTTATGAAGGAGTATATGTGTTGAGCGTTTTTCCGGGAATGCCCGCAGTGGGAATTGTTCAGGCGGGTGATAGGATTGTAGGCGTTGATGGAAAAAAGCTCGAATCATCTAAACAATTTACCGATTACGTGCAGGCTAAGAAGCCAGGTGATGCAGTGACGATCGAGTTTGTGAGCGACGGGGAAGAAAAAAAGAAAAAAATTGCATTAAAAAGTTTCGCCAATAATAGCAACAAAGCAGGTCTTGGAATTAGTTTAACGGATCAAAAAAAATTAATTAGCACACCAGAAGTGCAATTGAAAACAGAATCAATAGGCGGCCCTTCAGCAGGTTTAATGTTTAGTTTAGAAATTTACAATCAATTAACGAAGCAAGATATTACGAAAGGCAGAAGAATTGCAGGCACTGGCACGATTGACTCAGATGGGAATGTTGGCCGTATTGGTGGAATTGAACAAAAAGTGGTGGCTGCTGATCGTGCGGGAGCAGAAATATTTTTTGCACCAAATGATGAAATCACACCGGAATTAAAAAGAAATATTCCTGATATGAAGCCTAATTACGATGAAGCTGTTGAAATGGCTAAGGAAATAGGAACAGATATGAAAATTATTCCCGTGAAAACCTTTCACGATGCCTTAGACTATTTGGTAACTAGCTAAAGTCAATGAGCTGACCTTTATGAAAAAAGTGTCAGCTCATTTTTTATGGCAGTAAAATAGGAGGCTGTGTGAATTCGTTATTTAAGAGTTGAGGCGTTTGAACACCTTGCATGTATACATCAGATGCTTTCATATCTAAAGCGAGTAACTCTTTATGAGCAGCTACCCTAGCAATGAGAGGGAGTGAGAGCTCTTTTTTGATGCTTTTCATATACTCACGTCCTCGTCCGTTCATTCCTAATAGGCGAATATAACGGACAGATGCCATCGCTTCTTTCATCTCCTCTTTCGTTGTATTCGTGAGAATGTGGGCGAGCATTCGTTGAATTCGTGTCCAAGTGTAGCGTTTTGTTTTGACTCGTTCCATAAAATCGATAAAGCTAGTGGCGTGGCGAGCTGTCTCTTTTAAACGGAATTCGATCCCTTCTGTTATTTCATAAATCGATTGTAGCTCCTCTATAGAAGCGGAAAGTAGTCGATATTTTAATAACGGCCAGTACATGTTCCAGCTATGGAAGATGTGATGTTCATGATAATACTGTGTCAATTCCGTCAACGTACTTTCAGGGACAAATCTTTCAATCGTTGATACATGTTTAGAATCTGCTATTTCTTTACGTATACCTGTCGCACTGGCGATACTATCGAATGCTAAGCTTTCATCGTGGTAGCCCGCTTGCTGGCGTTTAATCGTAAGCGGCTGCATGGGCTTCGTTAATCGATCATTTGCTTGTACATAATGATAACCTAAAATATTGTTAGGCATCGATAAATCAAGTGGCAGAGAGTCGTGAAATAGTTGTTCTCTTGCTAACGTCTGTGCTTTCGGAAAGCTATACCCTTCCTTCATATAGGAATGAATCAATGGATTTAAAGCTGGAGACGCCGATTTGATCGTTTCTAAAGTATCTAGAAAAGGCTCAACTTGTCCATTTTCACTACCGAAGCAAAAGGAATCACAAGCTAATTCCTTTAAAATCGAAATGGCTCCAAAAGAAAAAAATTCGGCTTTTTGCGTCGAGAAGGCATAAGGCAATTCAACAACGAGGTCAACCCCATTTTGAAGTGCCATTCGAGTGCGCGCCCATTTATGAATGAGAGCGGGCTCTCCACGCTGCAAAAAATGTCCGCTCATTACAGCGATCACGACATCAGCGTTGGCTGTTTCTCGGGCTTTTTGAGCATGATACAAGTGGCCGTTATGAAAAGGATTGTACTCAACAACAATACCAACTGTTTTCATTTAATCGTTCCTCTGTTATAGTTATTTAATATTGATGATGTTATTATTGTCATTTACTGTGTTTTAGTTGTCAATAGCTCCGCTTTTCGGTGTCTAGCTCCAGGCGCTATCGGCTCGAGGTCAAAAGCCAATCCGTCCAAAAGGTTAAAGAGCAACCTTTCAGCCGACTTGTCTTTTGCTTGTCGCCGATGGACAAGCGCCTTACGCTTTTCGATATTGTCTAGCTCCAGCGGACAGACTCTCGGACATAAGCCGTCCCGTTCGTGTGGCAAAGAGCGCCACTTCGACGGTTCGTCTGATGTCGTCGAGTCTAAACATCCGCTTGCGCTTTTCAGTGTGTAAAGAAAATATATTGACAAACGTTTTTGTGAAAGCTATAATTACTTTTGTTGCCTTGAGGTGATAGTGATGAAATGGTCGATTATTCAATTACAAAAGTTTCGTGATAAAGGTTTGACTCTTGATGAGCTTGTAGATATGAGCATTTTGAAGAGTCGAGATCCTCAAATTCGAAATGTGGCTCCTGTTCATGTAACGGGACGTGCTGATATCAGTCCGGAGAAAGTTACATTTCATTTGCGAGTGAAAGGTCAAATGATTTTACCTTGTTCGCGAACACTTGTTGATGTGGAATACCCGTTTGATTTTCAAATGACTGAAACATTTTTGTTGAAGCCATCTTTGTTCAGTGAATATGGGGATGAAGATGAGATTCATAAGGTGCAAGGAGATGTGATTGACCTAGCACCAATTTTGGAAGAAGCGATTCTTTTGGAAGTACCAATGCAAGTGTTGAGCGAAGATGCTGATCAGCATGTTATTCCATCAGGGAAAGGCTGGGAGTATCATAGCGAAGAGCAACTTCCGAAAGAAGAAAAAAAGGTCGATCCGCGATTAGCAGGTCTGGCTGATTTTTTCAAATCAAATGAGGAATGAAAATTGAGAAGTACCAGCTAATTCTGGCTTCATATACTTACAATCTCTTTTAAGGAGGTGGAAATAATGGCAGTACCTTTTAGAAGAACTTCTACAACTAAAAAGAACAAACGCCGTACGCATTTCAAATTACAAGTACCTGGTATGGTAGCATGCCCGAACTGTGGTGAAATGAAATTGGCTCACCGTGTTTGTAAAGAGTGCGGAACATATAAAGGAAAAGAAGTTGTAAGCAAATAATTTTGTTTATTTATTCGATCCTAATAAAAAAACGTGAAGAGACCATGGCTCTTCACGTTTTTTTATTGAAGAATTCAATAGATTAAGGCTACAATGGGTGAAAGGGGGAAGGTTGATGGCTTTTCAAACGAAACGATTACATAATGGCATTTTAGAATTTACAATTACGCGACCGGAAAAAAGAAACGCTGTGAATTTTGAAGTGATGGAAGGATTAAGCGAAGCGATTGAACGTGCGAAAGAACGAGATATTCGAGCGTTAGTGATTACAGGAGAAGGGGAGCAAGCCTTTTGTTCAGGTGGAGATTTATCGGTTTTTCATGCGCTACGAACAGAAGAGGAAGCATACAGCATGCTTTCGAAAATGGGCAAAATTTTGTATGAACTGACGATTTTACCAAAGCCGACGATTGCGCTAATTAATGGAACAGCGGTTGGTGGTGGCTGTGAAATTGCTACTGCTTGTGATTTTCGAATCGCCAAGGCGGGAGCGAAAATGGGCTTTATTCAAGGGAGTTTAGCGATTACAACCGGCTGGGGTGGAGGAACGCTGTTATTTGAACGAATCGCTCCTTATCATGCGTTAAAACTATTATCAGAAGCGATTACTTATCGGGCCGAGCAATTAGTCCATATCGGTTTCATTCATCGAGTAGTTGATAAAATCAATGAGGAAGTCGTCGAACGGTTTTTACAGAACGAAGCGACTATTCATAGTTCGGTATTATCTGCCTATAAGCAAATACAAATTCGAAAATGGGCGTCTAGTGACCTTTGGGAGAGAATCGAACAGGAAATTAGGCAATGTGCGATTCTTTGGGAGGCAGAAGCTCATCATGAGGCTGTCGCTAGCTTTTTAAATAAGAAATAAAAAATGGACCATAACGGATGAGTATCCGATATGGTCCACTGACGATTTAACTAATTTTTTGTGTGATGATAGAATTTGGATCCCAAAGTAAACGAGAGCTATGCTCTGACAGGGGAACAAAGTTCATTTTTTCCCAGAAGCTATTAGATTTTACACGTGCCTTAGTTAAAATTGGAAAATTAAAGGATTTAGCAAAATTGACAAGTTGTAAGCCGAAGCCTTTATGCTGAAATTGAGGTAGTACCTCTAGTTTCCAAATTTCAAGGTATCTGTCAGAGCCGTTTTTTAATAAATTTGCTCGGTTTTGTTTTACATATAAGCACATACGAGCAGCTAGCTTATCTCCGTAGTAAATACCGTAAAATGGGGAGTTGGCATTATCCTCGACCATGGTGATTTGAATTTCTTCTAACATGGATAGTTCTTCTAATCCATACTCTTTAAAGCTTTTGAATTCTTCTATCGTTTTGAAATTTACTTTTAAATTTTTAACTGGTAATTGCATGTGATCTCCTCCTGTAAACATTGAGAATCGTACAATGAATTTTATATTTTCATTATATAATAGAAATTCAGAAAAATGAATAGGTTGTCTGATAACGCTTTCATTTTTGTGAAATTACTAAAAGAAATGATCATTTTATTGTGAAAGAGGTAAAAAGTTGTGAAAATAGGAATCATTGGTGGCGGTGCTATGGGTCTTTTGTTCGCTACGCAAATGACAGAAATAGATTCAACAATCGTATTTACTAAAACGGTTGAACAAGCAAGCGCTCTATCTGAACAAGGGATTACACGTATTGAAAATGAACAAAAAGTTATCCATTGTATCCAAGCGGATGTAACGGAACAGATAGGTCATTATCAGTTTGATCTTTTATTTATTGCGGTGAAACAATATCAGTTGCCAAGTATTTTTCCTTACCTCCAGCAAGTAAGTGAAGATGTCCCTCTTGTGTTTTTACAAAATGGAATGGGGCATTTACAAGATTTAGATCGCTTGACGCATAAGCATGTTTTTGTGGCAACCGTCGAGCATGGGGTGCTTCGTACAGACCTGGCGACTATTGAAGTGAGAGGACGAAATCGAACGAATATTTCCGCTTATTGTGGGGAGGAGCAAAAGTTATCGCCGTTTTTGAACTTGTTTGAGGCAACGTTCCCGTTCGTTTGGAGAGAAAATCCGAGAACTATGCTGCTTGAGAAGTTGTCTGCTAATGTCGTGATCAACCCACTAACAGCAGTATTAAAGGTCACTAATGGAGAGTTGATGACTAACTCGCCGTTTTTGAAGCTTGCTGAAACCATATTTGCTGAATTTTCAGCTGTATTTCCAGAGAGTGTCCAAGAAGCAATGTGGACGAAGGTTAAGCAAATTTGTTTAAAAACCGCCAACAATCGCTCCTCGATGTTAAGCGATGTAGAAAAAGGTCAACAGACGGAGGTGGAAGCGATTGTTGGCTATGTGCTCAATGAAGCGAAGAAGCGAGAGGTAGACGTTCCATTGCTACAAACATTATATTTAATGATTAAAGGGTTAGAGAAAAAATCCCTTCATTAGAGTCACAATATTTCTTCTTATTTTCAATAGATGGTATACTCAAACAAGTAAAAATGTATGTAGAAAGGAAGTTCATATATATGGAACTGGATCGAATTTCCATTCCGGCGATTAATCAGTTTGCTTCGCTTTATTTAAAGCAAGAATCCCCTGTAACGGACTTTTTTCATTATCAATTAACGAAAGAAGATGTGTACCGACAGCGAGTAGCTGATTTAAACAACAGAAGCTTTATGAGAGAGTCTCTCACAGATTGTATTGAAAGTTATATGGAAGCTTTACCGAAGTCTGAAATGGTAACTGCTTCTCTTCGTAAATTAAAGGATGAACGGTCGACTGTGGTGATCGCTGGACAGCAGGCTGGTTTATTGACAGGGCCTCTTTATACCATTCACAAAATTATTTCGGTCATCAAATTAGCAGAACAGAAAGAAAGGGAACTTGGTATTCCTGTCGTCCCTATTTTTTGGATTGCTGGGGAAGACCATGATTTTTTAGAAGTGAATCATGTTTATGTTAAATCTGATGAAATGATGGAGAAGAAAACGTATCCAGAAAAAATGTTAGAAAAGCGTATGATATCTGATATCGAATTTGATCACCAACAAATGAAGCATTGGGTGGAAAAGTTATTCGCTAGTATGGAAGAGACGGAATATACGAATCAGTTGTTACGTTTCGTTCATGAAGCGATCGATCGCTCGGAGACGATTACCGACTTTTTTACAAGTTTGATTCACTCCTTATTCAGTCAATATGGACTGCTTTTGATTGATGCTGCTTATCCGCCATTGAGACAATTAGAATCATCATTGTTTAAACAGATGATCGAGCGGACAGAAGAGATCACAGCGAGTGTGAAAGAAGCACAGCAATCGGTAATGGCTCATTCGTTTAAGCAAATGATTGAGTTGTCTCCTCAAGCGGCCAACCTGTTTATTTATGACCATAATGAACGGATGCTACTTGAATATGATCGAGAGCGAGAGTTATTCATTGGGAAAAGTGGGGATGTGCAATACTCTAAAAAAGAATTGCTTCATTTACTTGAATGCTATCCGAAAAAATTTAGCAATAATGTAGTGACACGACCATTGATGCAGGAATGGCTATTTCCTACACTTGCTTTTATTGCTGGTCCAGGTGAAATAGCTTATTGGGCGGAGTTAAAGAACACCTTTGAATTATTTGAGATGAAAATGCCGCCGATTGAAGCTCGTTTAAACATGACTTTAATTGAACGAAACATTGTGAGCGATTTACGGGAGCTAAACATTTCACTACATTCTGCTTTAATTCATGGGGTAGAAAAGGAACGAGAGCTGTTTTGGCAGTCGGTTAGAGATGATCATTTTCATGAGCTGATTGCGTCGGTTCAATCCTCTTTAATGGAACATTATGATATGTTTGAGGAAAGAGCAAAACAATTGCATAAAGGGACGCTACCGATCATCCAAAAGAATCGGCAATTTCATTTGCAACAGCTACAATTTTTAGAAAAGAAGACAGATGATATGCTGAAGCGTCAGCATGAGGATGTATTAAGTAAGTATATCCGTGTGCAGCAGGCGTTAAAGCCTGGGGGTGCTCCTCAAGAGCGAGTATGGAATGTTTTCTATTTTTTAAATAAATATGGTCTTGATTTTGTTGATGAGTTAATGAAATTAGACTTTGTATTTAACGGCGATCATCAAATGGTTAAAATTTAACACATGAACCAGATCTTTCATGAAAAGTGAGAGGTTTGGTTTTTTTAATTGTTCAGTTGAATAAATTGTCAGATTGCTCCGTAAAAAGAACTGTTTTTGCGAATGAAGGCGCCGTGATTACTTGCTAATTTAGAGAATATGGTGAGGAAAAGTGGTTTATGAGCGAATTTAGCGAAAGAAAAAGATGAAAAGTTTTGTTTTAAAGCAGGGATTTAATGGTTTGGACAGAAATCAAAAATAGTGGAGAAAAGCGGGTGGGTGTGGTAAAGTTAGGGAAGAAATCAATCGCTAAAATTGTCGAGATTAAGATTGATTTTGATATTTATGAAATCGATTGGAATGGTGATTCTTGAACTTTGAACATACAACTGTGTTATTAAAAGAAACAGTAGACGGATTAAACATCCACCCGAATGGAATTTATGTAGATTGTACACTTGGTGGCGCTGGGCATAGTGAATATTTATTATCTCAACTAGGTGAAGAGGGAAAGTTATACGCTTTTGATCAAGACGAAACAGCGATCAAACACGCGAAGGAAAAACTAGCTCGCTTCGGGGATAAGGTTGTATTCGTGAAAAGCAATTTTAAATATATACGTGAAGAGCTTCAACGCCTTGGAGTCGATAAAGTAGATGGTATTTTATATGATTTAGGTGTTTCCTCCCCGCAACTGGATACCCCGGAAAGAGGATTTAGCTACCATCACGATGCCCCGTTAGACATGAGAATGGACTTAACAGGTGGTGTCACTGCCTATGAAGTGGTCAATCATTGGCCATATGAACAACTCGTCAGAATCTTTTTTCAGTATGGGGAAGAAAAGTTTTCAAAGCAAATTGCTCGTAAAATTGAAGCGGCTCGCGAGAAAAGGCCGATTGAAACAACTAGTGAGCTTGTCGAGCTAATTAAAGAAGGTATACCGGCGGCAGCTAGAAGAAAAGGAGGCCATCCGGCGAAACGAATTTTCCAAGCGATTCGGATTGCAGTGAATGATGAGCTGGGTGTGTTCGAGCAGTCACTGAAGGACTCCATTGAGTTATTGAATTCAAAAGGACGGATTAGTGTGATTACGTTCCATTCATTAGAGGACCGGATTTGCAAAACGATTTTTAGAGAAGCAAGTAAAGGGCCGGATCTCCCACCAGGTTTGCCTGTAATCCCTGAGGAGTATCAACCGGAACTAACGTTAATTACTAGAAAACCAATACTACCTTCAGAAGAAGAATTACAGCATAATAACCGTGCTCGTTCGGCAAAGCTTCGTATTGCTGAGAAAAGATAATCGAATGAACAGGGGAGGAGAAGATGAATAATTTAGCGAAAAAGCAGGCCGTACATTCGAGTAAGCAAGCCACTGTTAATAAAAATGAACAGCCACAAAAACGTTTTTGGTTTACACCAGGAGAGAAAATCCTATTTTTGTTATTTGCATTGATTATTTGTTTCATGGGGGCACAAGTCATTTCTACCCAAACAGCTGTCTATGAAGTGAATACAGAGATTCAGCAGATTGAAACGAAGGTTAAAGAGCAACAAAGGGTAAACAATGACCTTAAAGTTCAAGTAAGTGAAGAAAGCACTTACGAAAAAATATGGAAACGAGCGAAAGAATTGGGGCTTAATTTGAGTGAACAAAATGTTAAGGTTGTGCAACCACAATGAATGTAAATAAAAAAAATATGAACAGAGGAGCAGCGATATTATTTTCGATATTCGCCTTGCTCTTTTTTGTCTTATTCGTTCGCTTTTTAACGATTCAAGTGTCTGGAAAAGTGGATGGGCACTCATTGAAAAATGAAGCGCTTCAAAAGTATTTACGGACGGATGTTTTAGAGGCGAAAAGAGGAACGATTTACGATCAAAAAGGGGATGTCATTGCTGAAGATACAAGTTCATTTACTCTTGTAGCTATTTTAGATGAGTCGATGACTACCGACCCTAAAAAACCGAAGCATGTGACGGACCGAAAAAAAACGGCTAAAGTATTGGCTAAGTATATTGACCTTGAGGCGGATGAAATCGAAAGGGTATTAAACAAAACAAAGTCAGACGGAAAACCCCCTTTTCAAGTTGAATTTGGAAAAGCAGGTCGGAACTTATCGAATGGAACAAAGAAAAATATAGAAAATGAAAAATTGCCTGGAATTATCTTTATGAGAGATTCAAAGCGTTTTTACCCGAATGGAAAGTTTGCCTCTCACTTAATCGGTTTTGCCCAAAAAGCAGATGAGGCAAACCATTCAATGACTGGACAAATGGGGATTGAAAAAGCGTACGAAAAATACTTAAAAGGTACAAATGGGAAAATACAGTATAAAAGTGATTTATGGGGATACTTATTACCCGGAAAGAAAGAAATGGTCGTCGATCCAGAAAACGGAGACGATATTTACTTAACGATTGATACGAAAATACAAACCTTCTTAGAAGATGCCTTAAATGAAGTGGAAAAGCAGTATAAGCCAGGCAAGGCATTTGGCATTGTGGCCGATGCAAAAACGGGTGCGATCTTAGCGATGAGCCAAAGACCGTCATTTCATCCTGGAACGAGAGCAGGGTTGGATCAAAACTGGCAAAATGATTTAGTGGAATATTCATTTGAACCGGGATCGACGTTTAAAATTTTTACATTAGCTGCTGCGATGGAAGAAGGGGTGTTCAATCCGAATGCTTTCTATAAATCTGGTAGTTATAAAGTTGGACCAAATGTCATTCGAGATCATAATGGTGGAAATGGTTGGGGAAGTATCAGCTATTTAGAAGGGATGCAACGATCCTCTAATGTCGTGATGGCTAACTTATTAGAAAAAATGGGTCCTGATGTCTTCAGACAATACTTGGATGATTTTCGTTTTGGGCAAAAGACGGGCATTGATTTACCTAATGAAGCGACAGGTAGTATTCTTTATCGCTATCCGATTGAAAAAGTGACAACATCTTTTGGACAGGGAACAACAACAACTCCTTTGCAAATGATTCAAGCAGCAACGGCGATCACCAATGAGGGAAAAATGATGAAGCCTTATGTCATTGATCAGATTGTGGATGATCAATCAAAAGAAGTAGTCGTTGATCATAAGCCAAAAGTGGTAGGTGAACCGATTTCAAAAGAAACGGCTAAGCAAGTGCTAGATGTGTTAGAAACAGTTACTAGTTCTGAACATGGAACGGGAAAAGCTTATCAAATTCAAGGATATGAAGTAGCTGGGAAAACAGGGACAGCCCAAATGCCTAACCCTAAAGGAGGATATTTAACAGGGCGAAATAATTATATTTTCTCCTTTTTAGGAATGGCTCCTAAAGATGATCCAGAATTAATCGTTTATGTAGGGGTGGCTCAGCCTCAATTGGAAGATGAAGGCGGATCTGCTCCTGTCTCTAAAATATTCAATCCTGTGATGAGAAATAGCTTACAGTATTTGAATATCGAACCGAAGCAGGGAGTTGCTGTGAAGACAGTGAAACTACAAGACTGGACGAAGAAAAAGAAGGATGAAGCGGTCAAGTCCTTAGAAGAAGATGGTGCAAATCCGATTGTTATAGGGAAAGGGCGAAACGTTGTTAAACAACTTCCTGAACCGGGAACGAAGTTGTTGCGGGGAGAGAAAGTAATCTTAAAAACGGATGGCGAACTGACTATGCCTGATTTGAATGGATGGTCGTTACGCGATGTGACGAAGTTTGCCAACCTCGCTAATCTTCGTGTGAGCTTCACGGGAGAAGGGTATGTACAGAGTCAAAATATTCAACCAGGTACGGTGTTAAAATCGAATCAAAAACTAATCGTGACATTGAAGAAACCGAAAGAAAAATCGAAAAAATAACAGGAAGAGGCTGGGACATAACTAGCTTCAAATAGGGAGAAGGGTGAAATTGAGCGTATTCAAATTCACCCTTCTTTTATTTTTGTATGTGTTTTTTCTAATACCTTAGTTGTTGGCAGTGAATTTCCTTAAATTCACTG
>NKXN01000031.1 GCA_002261155.1 Bacillaceae bacterium SAS-127
CGACAACGTAAAATCGATGTGGAACCAGTTTTTGGATTCTTGAAGGCTAATTTGCGTTTCGCCCGATTTTCTGTACGAGGAAAATCGAAGGTAGAAAACGAAATGGGCTTCGCGTTACTGGCAGTGAATTTAAGGAAATTCACTGCCAACAACTAAGGTATTAGAAAAAACACATATAAAAATAAAAGAAGGGTGAATTTGAATACGCTCAATTTCACCCTTCTCCCTATTTGAAGCTAGTTATGTCCCAGCCTCTTACTACACATTCTTTGTCGCTGCTTGTTTAATTTCCTGACGCATATCATACAAGTTAACGACGACCGTTTTGATGATGGCGTAAGCAGGAATAGCTAAAATAACTCCCCAAATACCAGCTAAATTCCCAGCGGTAAGGATGACAGTAATGACAGTTAATGGATGGATATCAAGGGCTTTCCCCATTACATTTGGTGAAATTAAATTCGACTCAATTTGCTGCGCTACTAGCATAATGATCGCTACGTAAATCACTAGTTGAGGGTCTTGTGCCCACGCTACTAATAGAGCGGGAGCGACCGCTAAGTAAGGTCCTAAAAATGGAATAACATTCGTTGCCATACCGAACAGTGCTAAAAGGAGTGCATAATCTAATCGAATGATTAAATATCCAATAAAGAGCATAACCCCTATGAGAAAGCTAACAAATAGTTGTCCTTGGATATAGGATTTCAAGGTGTTATCTAAATCACTTAGCGTCTTCTGAACCCATTCTTTGCGATTCCCAGTGAAAAATTGCGTTATAAAAGGAGCAAATTTTTCACGGTCCTTCAGCATATAAACTAAGAAGAATGGGACCAATACGATCGAAAATGTTGCTTGTAGCAATGATTGAATAAAATTAATTAGCCAAGTACCGAAAGACATAGCCATTATTTGAATCTTATTAAGGGCTTCCTCAATCGCTTGAACTGCACTTTCTGGCAGTCGTTCACGTTGATTCATTATGTAACTAATGCCTTCTTCCGCCGCATGAAACATTCGCGGTGTATTTTTAATTAGCTTCGTCATTTGTTCATTTACAAGTGGACCAATAATGGTTGATAACATCCAAAATACTCCAAAAAGTAAAATGAATACAACTAAAATGGAAGACCATTTAGGGAAACGTTTCCCGTCGAGCCAGTTAACCATCGGACGCGTTAAGTAAAATAAAACACCTGCTAATAAAATCGGTAAAAATACGGTTTGCACCACAATCATCAATGGATAGAAAATATCTTGCACTTCTCTAAATAGCCTAATAATGATAAGTAGAAGAATAACTCCAATCCCGAATTGAAACCAACTTTTATGAGTCATGCACTCACTTCCTTTCTTTTCTAGTTTTATTATACCGAGATAAGAGTGGTAGAGGAACCCTTTTACCTACAGATTTGGATAATCAGCATAGAAACCGACAACGCACGCTCGTGATGAATCGAGGGTGCGTTGTCGGTTTTCGTTTAAAATACTAAGTGTGCGATTCCGGCGATGATTGGTAGGGTGATGAGTGTTCTTAATAGGAAGATTAGGAACAGGTCTTTAAATGACACTGGGATTTTTGTTCCTAGAATTAGACCACCCATTTCTGAAATATAGACGAGCTGAGAAACGGAAAGTGTTGCGATGACAAAGCGCGTAAGTTCACTTTCGATTTCAGCACCGATAACAGATGGTAAGAACATATCGGCAAAGCCAACCATAATCGTTTCGGATGCTTCTGCAGCAAACGGAATTTGCAATAGTTCAAGTAGCGGAATAAACGGCATTCCGAGCCATTGGAATACAGGAGTTGTTTCTGCAATGACTAATGCAATTGTACCTAACGCCATGACGACTGGTGCTACACCAAGCCACATGTCGATTACATTGTGAATACCATCTTTCACTACGTGAGCAGGTTTGTTTTTTTGTGCTTGTGCAACCGCTTGATTAAAGCCGTAAGAAAGTGGAGAATAGCCTGCAGGAATTCGCTCTTCAGATGTTGTTCTCTCATTTCCATTGATAAACGTATCTTCTTTTCTAGAAAGAGGTGGGATCCTTGGCAAAATCAGTGCGGCTACGATTCCTGAAAGAATCACGGCGCTATAAAAAGGAATGAAGTAATCTCCCAACCCAACATGAGAAATGACTACTAAACAAAACGTAACAGAAACGACGGAGAAAGTAGTACCGATAATCGCGGCTTCTTTCTTCGTATAGAAACCTTCTTCATATTGCTTACTCGTCAATAGTACTCCAATTGTACCGTCACCGAGCCAAGATGTGAGGCAGTCGACAGATGAACGTCCAGGCAGTTTAAATAATGGACGCATTACTTTCGTTAATGAATAACCAATAAATTCAAGTAAACCGAAGTTTAATAATAAAGGCAAAAGCAATCCTGCAAATAAAAAAGTAGCAAATAACACAGGCAATAAGCTATTTAATAATAGACCACCTGTATTTTCAGAATAAATGGCTTCCGGGCCTATTTGTAACAAGGTCATCGTGGCGAAAATGGCTCCTAGCACACGCACAGTTGCCCAAAAAGGCGTGATATCAAATAGAGAAGCTAAAAAATGAGAATTTCTTACAAATTGAGGGCGGACGATCTTTACAAGTAATGTACCAATTCCTGATATAAGAATTAAAATTGCCATAATGGCAGGGATGTAATCCCCTATCTTATCTTGTAAAGAGTTAGATAAGAAGGCGATAGGGATAGTGTACCCTTCACCGATTTTGACAGGGGTCATAAATAATAGAACACCGATAAACGATGGAATGATAAAACGTAAAATATGTGAGAGTGAGTACTTGTTTATATTTTCCATTTTGTTAATTATCCTCCCTTTGTATAATTATTAAGGAATACTAATTTTAATGCGTATTGGCTTAAAAATCTACAATTTCCTTATATTTTCAATATAAAAACAATTCGAATTATTTTTAAAAACTATAACATAATAATATATAATTGAAAAGATAGAATGTCACAATTTAGACAAAAAATGCGGAGGAATTTGTTAGAAGACTTTGCGCTTTTCTTGAAAAACATAGTGAGTTCCATTCATGCTAAAATAAGTAAGTGAATACAATACAACATATAGCAGGTGAGAAAAATGATTAAATGTATGGCGACGGACATGGATGGCACTCTTTTAAATGGAAAAATGGAAGTTAGTGAAGAAAATCGCCGAGCGGTAAAAGTAGCTCAAGCAGAAGGGGTAGAAGTTGTTGTGGCGACGGGACGTTCTTATGCGGAAGCTCGCTATGCCCTCGATCAAGCTGATATTCACTGTCCGATCATTTGTGCGAATGGAGCAGAAATTCGGGACGTCTCTGGGGAAATAATGAACCATTTTTTTATTGAGAAAGCAACCGCTGCGCGTATTTTCCAAATGCTAAAGAAAATTGGACTCTATTTTGAAATACATACAGCAAAAGGCACACTCACAGATGATTATGACAAAGCACTTGATATTATGGTCAATATTTTTCTAACAGCTCATTCAGAAATTCCGCAAGACCAAATTCGTGAAGCGGCTAAAATTCGTTTTACAAAAGGATTACTTCAATTAGTGGACAGCTATGAAGAGGTTATTTATGACGAGGATACAGCTGTTTACAAATTTTTAGCTTTTTCATTTGAAAAAGAGAAGTTAGAGGAAGCGAAAAAAGAGCTTGCCCTTATCCAAGGTTTAGCCGTTAGTTCTTCAGGAAGTGAGAATATCGAAATTACTCATAGTGATGCTCAAAAAGGGATAGCTTTAGAGCAATTCATAAAGGAAAAAGGAATCACCCTTGAAGAAACGATGGCGATTGGTGACAATTTCAATGATGTTTCGATGTTAGAGCGTGTGGGTTTCCCGGTAGCTATGGGCAATGCCAATCCAGAAGTGAAAGAACTATGTAACTACGTGACAGCCACCAATGATGAAAATGGAGTAGCAGCTGCTATTGAAAGATTGATCGGTGTAAAGAATCACGAGAATTTCTCGTGATTCTCTACCCAAATTAGTTATTAGTGTGTTAGAATAATTCTTAAAATTCAAACAAAGAAGGGGAAAAATGTGAGCAGTGCGCTAACGAAAGTAAAAGTAGAAGACATCGTCATGGCAAATCAAACATTAAAAGATGTGGTGACTCAAACACCACTACAAAAAAATGAGCTATTATCAGCTCGTTTCGGTTGCAATATTTATTTAAAGCGCGAGGATCTGCAAATTGTTCGCTCTTTTAAATTACGCGGCGCTTACAACTTTATATATAGCTTGTCAGAAGAAGAGCGAGCAAAAGGAGTAGTTTGTGCGAGCGCAGGTAACCACGCACAAGGAGTGGCTTTTTCTTGTAAACAGTTAAATATTAAAGGGACCATTTTTATGCCTTCCACCACGCCAAGACAAAAAGTATCACAAGTGAAACTTTTTGGTGGAGACAATGTGGAGGTTATTTTAACGGGAGATACATTTGATGACTCTTATTTAGCGGCAATGAGCTTTTGTTCAGATAAGCAGATGGAATTTATCCATCCATTTGATGATTATCGAACGATTGCTGGACAAGGAACAGTCGGAGTAGAGATTATGAACGAGATGTCTGATCCGATTGACTATCTATTTTGTTCAATTGGCGGCGGTGGGTTAGCATCTGGTGTCGGTTCGTATGTGAAAAGCATTAGTCCGAACACAAAAATGATCGGTGTGGAGCCTGAGGGGGCACCAGGGATGAAAACGTCCCTTGCCAATAATGAAGTGGTTGCTCTTGAACAAATTGATTCATTTGTTGACGGAGCGGCGGTTAAGCAAGTTGGGGATATCACAATGGAGATTTGTAAAGAAGTGCTTGATGATATCGTCATTATTCCAGAAGGAAAAGTATGTACAGCTATCTTGAAGCTCTATAACGAAAATGCGATCGTAGCGGAGCCAGCTGGCGCTTTATCGATTGCCGCACTTGACTTTTACAAGGACGAGATTAAAGGGAAAAACGTCGTTTGTGTTGTGAGTGGTGGCAATAATGATATCGACCGCATGCAGGAAATTAAAGAGCGCTCTCTCATTTATGAAGGGCTCAAGCATTATTTCATCGTCAACTTCCCACAACGTGCCGGAGCCTTACGAGAATTCCTGCACGAAGTACTTGGAGAAACTGATGATGTCACTCGCTTCGAATACACGAAACGAAATAACCGCGACGAAGGTCCAGTTCTCGTTGGCATTGAGCTAAAGTACAAAGAAGACTATTTCCCGCTCATCAACCGCATGAAACAAAAAGGATTTCCATACATCGAAATCAACAGTGATCCATTTTTGTTTAACTTGCTAATTTAAAGTGAAAGCCACGCTTAGGCGTGGCTTCCTTTTGTGATTGTTTATCATTCGCTCACTTGGTCATCGTCCCAGCGATAGGACCAGAAGCGTTCAAATTTGATGCGTTGAATGGTTTGTTCATCGTTTTGATTTAGAAGCTTTTCCATTTCTTTTAGCATCCAAGCAGTTTGGGAAATGTGGGCGCGTAGGGCGCCCATTTTTTGATCGAATGTGTCGTTAATATCATAGATGATGTCGGGAGCGCCAAGGTCGGTATCTGTATTGTTAGCGAATGCAACGCAGTGCAATTTAGGTCGCTCATTTTCTGGCAGTCGACGGATGGCACGGACGACAGCACGGGCGGTCGCTTCGTGATCGGGATGAACAGAAAATTCGGGATAAAAGCTGATCACTAACGATGGCTTTAGCTCGTCTATTAAGTTGGATACAAGATTAACCATCTTCTTATCATCTTCAAATTCTAGCGTTTTATCACGTAAGCCCATCATACGCAAGTCATCAATTTTTAGCGCTTTGGCGGCTGCTTTCAATTCGGCTTTGCGGATCTCTGGTAGTGATTCACGTGTGGCAAATGGGGGATTTCCAAGATTTCGTCCCATTTCTCCCAAGGTTAGGCAAGCGTAAGTGACAGGCGTACCTCTTTTCGTATGAGTAGCTATTGTTCCTGAAACGCCAAACGCTTCATCATCTGGATGGGGAAAGATGACAAGGACGTGGCGCTCTTTTTCGATTTCCATCACCATTGAGTAGTGCTCCTTCCCATTTTAGTGGTTAAAAGGCTCTTTGCCGATTTGTAGGGCAACAGCCAATTTTCCGTCAAAGTCGTGACCGGCTAGCAGTAATCGTCCTTTTTCGTCGAAGCTAAAGTGAGTCAAACCTTCTGCGTACACCCAGCCGATCGCTAACTTTAAGCCGACACGGTATGGACCGTCACCGACAATTTTCCCATGTTCATATTGAATGTGAGCATTGCGAATATAGGCACCTGCTGAAAACATTTTTTCGTTAAAATGTGTCGCATAAGCGCCGTTTGTTGTTTCGAGATGAATATATACTTCTTCTTTAGCAAACTGATCGATAACATCTTGAACTTTTGATACGATAATTGGCTCCAAAGTGAACCCTCCTCTACAAGCCTGTAACAATTATTTTACTAAACTCAAGCGATGAAAGCGAAAAAAAAGACCGCCTTCTTTCAAGCGGTCCGATAGAACTTAGTTATTTACTTTATTGAAAGCACCGTGCATAACAGGGCCTACGTATTGGTTAAGCTTAAATCCATGACGGATCGCCGCGTTCACAAATTGCTTCGCATTCGCCACTGCGTCTTTTACGCTTTGACCATTGGCAAGGTTTGCTGTGATAGCTGCTGCAAATGTACAGCCAGCTCCGTGGTTGTAAGTCGTTTCTACTTTGTCAGCTTCAAGCACAACAAATTCTTCGCCGTCGTAGAATACGTCGATAGCTTTCGTGTGATCCAGCTGTTTTCCACCTTTTACGACAACATTTTTCGCGCCTAGTTCATGGATTTTTTGAGCAGCTGCTTTCATATCTTCCACTGTGCGAATTGGGCCGACACCAGATAATTGCCACGCTTCAAATAAGTTTGGTGTTACAACTGTAGCGATTGGAAGTAAAAATTCGCGCATCGCAACAGGCGCTTCAGGATTCAATACTTGATCGTCGCCTTTACAAACCATGACAGGGTCAATCACGACTTTGTCGATGCCGTTTTCTTTCAAATGCTTACCAGCCATTTCGATAATGTCAGCCGTCGCAAGCATACCTGTTTTTGCTGCATCAATGCCAACAGACATAGCTGTTTTTAATTGAGCTTCTAATGTATCAAGTGAAAGGGGATGAACACCGTGGTGCCAATGGTTGTCCGGGTCCATTGTTACAATCGTTGTTAAAGCGGTCATACCGTATACGCCATGTTCTTGGAACGTTTTCAAGTCCGCTTGGATACCAGCACCACCGCTTGTATCTGAACCAGCAATTGTTAATGTCTTTTTCATCGTCATATTGTCCAAAACCTCCTAAAGTTCGTCAAGCAACATATATTAATATGTATTAATAGTGTAAAAAATTTAAATGTTTTACACAAGTCTTTTTAGAGTGCCGAACGATTGCAAGACTGGTAAAATAGGTGTAAATACCTACCGATGATTGATTATTGAAAGGAGAGAGTACGTTGGCTATTTTAAAAAATGATTGGGCGGAGCTGCTTCAGGATGAATTTGAACAGTCTTATTATTTGCAACTTCGGGAATTTTTGAAACAAGAATATGCGACAAAAACCATTTATCCGAACATGTATGACATTTTCAATGCGTTTCATTTCACGCCTTACGAGGATATTAAAGTAGTAATTCTTGGACAAGACCCTTATCATGGACCGAATCAAGCTCATGGTCTAAGTTTCTCTGTTCAACCTGGAGTACCGTTACCGCCGTCGTTAAGAAATATCTTCAAAGAATTATCTCAGGATGTTGGATGCGAGCTTCCGACTAATGGTTCGTTAATTCCTTGGGCTAAACAAGGGGTGTTATTGTTGAATACCGTATTGACCGTTCGGCAGGGAGAAGCGAATTCTCATCGGGGGAAAGGGTGGGAACGATTTACTGACCGCGTGATTGCTTGCATTAATGAACGAGAAAAGCCAGTGATTTTTATTCTGTGGGGTCGACCTGCTCAAAGTAAATTAGCTTTGATTGATCAATCGAAACATAAAATTATTCAGGCACCGCATCCGAGTCCATTATCAGCTAGTAGAGGATTTTTCGGAAGTCGTCCATTTTCACAGGCAAATGACTTTCTACAAGAGCTGGGTGAAACACCTGTCAATTGGTGTCTTCATAATGGTTGATATTTCGACTACTATCGATGTTTCACGTGGAACATTGACAAAAACAGAGGGATTCTGAAGGTAAAAGAGGATGTTTGATGAAAAATAGACAGCGTTACCAGCATTTGATTAATAGTATTGTTGCGATGAGTGCAATGTGTATAATCGGGATGATTGGGTTTAGCTATTTCGAAAATTTAAACTTATTTGATGCTCTTTGGTTAACGATTATTACTGTATTGACTGTCGGTTACGGAGATACAATTCCGGTGACACATAATGGAAAAGTGTTTGCGTTAGTTATTATCCCTATTAGTGTCGGGATTGTATCTTATGCTATTGGGGCGGTGGCTTCACTCGTCGTGGAAGGTGAGCTTTCTACATCAATGAGGGAGAGAAAGATGAAAAATAAGATTGATCAATTAGAGAATCATATTATCGTATGTGGATTAGGGCGAGTTGGGGAGCAAGTATTGGAGTATGTAAGAGGTCGCCAAGAGATGCAGGCTGTATTTATTGATCAACAAGAGGAAGCTTTGCATAAAGCACTTCAAGCAGATGAATTCTTCATTGTTGGTGATGCAACTGAGGATGATATATTAAAGTCGGCCGGTATTGAACGAGCCTCTACGCTTGTGGCGACGTTACCTAGCGATGCAGATAATGTGTTTATCACATTGACGGCTAAGGGGATTAATCCTGATATTTATATTGTGTCAAGAGCCCAAAGAGAGGCCACGGCTACAAAGTTGAAGACGGCTGGAGCAGCTAAAGTCATTAATCCGTCTTCTATTGGTGGTAAGCAAATGGTGATGTCTATCTTAAAACCATTGAGCGTTCGTTACATGGATTTAGTTCTCTCTGCAGATCATCAAGAATACTCGATTGAAGAGGTATTGGTCCAAAGTGACTCACCATTTGTTGGTCAATCATTAAAAACGTTAGATATTCGCAACGTCTATCATGTGACAATTGTGGCTATTTTAAGAAATGGTTATTTAGTTGGGACACCGAAATCAGATGAAAAATTCCAGCCGCATGATAAAATAATAGTGTTTGGGGCTGAGGAAAATTTGACGGTGTTTGAAAAAGCGATAACCCCTTAATGGAGGTGTATGATCATGAATATTTCTCATCAATCTGTGCTAAACAAAATAGAAACAGAAGTTCGACAAGCAAAACATGCTGAAAAAAGTGATGAAATTAAGCGGCATGTACATACGATTAAGGCATTATGTGATTTAGTACTGGAGTCTGCTGAAGGGCAAGGAAAAGTTTCTTCTGTTCGAGGGGAACACGTTTTTCCATCGCCGACATTGTCACAGCCATCGATCAGCCAAGAAGAAAAGCTAGAAACAGAGGATGGGGCCAACGGGGATTCAATATTTGATTTTTAAGAGGAGGATGTGTAACAAATGAAGACGTTTATTATTATTGGGGCCATTAATGCATTTTTATCAGTGGCTCTCGGGGCGTTCGGTGCTCATGGGCTAGAAGGCAAGGTAGCGCCTAAGTATTTAGACATTTGGAAAACAGGTGTTCAATACCAAATGTTTCATGCTGCCGGCTTAATTTTTATCGGTATTCTGATGGGACAAATTCCGGCGAGTTCCTTTCTGAATTGGTCTGGTTGGCTAATGCTAGTTGGAATTATTTTATTCTCTGGAAGCTTATACGTTTTAACATTGACGCAAGTTGGTATTCTTGGAGCAATTACACCATTTGGTGGCGTAGCGTTTTTAGCGAGCTGGGTGTTGCTTATCCTGGCTGCAATGAAGATTTAATTAAAAAACTGTTCCCTAATGATTGGGGAACAGTTTTTTTTGTGAGAACCGGGCCTTTCTGCTTTTGTTATCTAGGAGGGTAGCTTGTCATTTGTCCGCCGCTGAATGGATATTGGTATTCGATTTCTTCATCGAATGTAATGTAGTCGAGGTAAATCATTGGTAATAGGTAGCGTCTGCCGGTTTGGGGGTCGCTTAAAACTAAATGATCGCGACCAGCGGCTTCGATGACACCTTTGAAGATTTTTGCATTCCATTCACGGTTGTTTTCAAAAGTCATGTAGACAGTAGCGACTTTTCCGCGGTTCAGCCTTAAAATGTTTTCGATGTAAGATTCTTCTGCTGGCAACATCCCGGGGACTTGTTGTCCAGCTACTTGCCCTGTCGTTCCTCCCGCTGTTGGTAAGGTGGAACCTGCTGGTGTGGTATACATGGGATTTGGTTGATAATACATTGGCATGCTATACATATACGGATTTGTGGTCTGTTGCTTCATGAAGAACCCTCCTTCGAATTATTAATAAACGCTTGGACAATTGGCACGGGTTGGAGAAAAGAAACAATGCGATTTAAATCGACCAGTATTAGGCTGACTATACCATTGAGCAGGGCAACTTCCTGGCGGCTTGAAAAACCATAAAGAATAGCTAGCAGGGTGATAACGTCCCCCATTAATCGCTTTGCGGGCAAGGTTAATATCTTGTTGTCTTGCTCTTTGATAAAAGTAACCTTTTTGCGTAGCCTCAAATCCGCCCGGTCGTTGATAGACCATCGAACGGATGGTGCGAATATCTTTAAAATCAAGGCAATCCGCTCGAGCACGATTGACACCAACGTTACCTACCATCAACATGCCGAGCTGGCCGTCTCCTTCAGCCTCTGCTCTCATCAATCTAGCTAACAGCTTCACATCTGCTTCATTATGAGCAACGACTCCCACAGTGCCACCTCACTTTTGTCAAACCACTTTTCACTTTATATGTATGTGAGAGGGAGGGTTTCATGACTGAAAACTTTGCAGAATGAAGCGTTTCAAATATATATAATAAGAAAAAACCTCTCCGACGATAAGTAGAAGAGGTTTTCATCAATTAATTTACATGTAACATTTGTTCAAGCTTCTCGTCATCCATGAAGTTTCCGACGAAGAAGGTGCCGAATTCGCCGTAGCGAGCGCTTACTTCATCAAAACGCATTTCGTATACAAGCTTTTTAAATTGAAGGACATCGTCAGAGAATAATGTAACGCCCCATTCATAATCATCAAAACCGACAGAGCCAGTGATAATTTGTTTGACGATACCAGCATATTGACGGCCGATCATGCCGTGGCTGCGCATTAAAGCACCGCGTTCTTTCATCGGAAGCATGTACCAGTTGTCTTCTCCTTGACGGCGTTTATCCATTGGGTAGAAGCACACGTATTTCGCTCTAGGTAGCTCTGGATATAAACGAGCGCGAATTTGTGGATTTGCATAAGGATCTTCATCTGAAGATAGATAGTTACTAAGTTCAACAACAGAGACGTAAGAATAGCTAGGGATCGTGTATTCAGCAATTTTTAGCTTATTGAATTCAGTTTCTAATACATTTAACTCTTCCATCGTCGGGCGAAGGATCATTAGCATAAAGTCTGCCTTTTGGCCAACTACGCTGTAAAATGCGTGACTGCCTTCTTTCGCTTCATGCGCGATATTTAATTTCGCTAAAAATTGTTGGTACTCATGAATCGCTGCTTGTCGCTCATCGCTAGAAAGCATTTTCCAACTCGTCCAGTCGATTAGACGGAAATCATGAAGACAATACCAGCCATCCAATGTTTTTGCTGCTTCGCTCATGTTATTCACTCCTATGTATTCATTTTCAACCTTTAATATAACATAGTTTGCCCTATAAACGATAAGAAGAGACTTAGATGGTCAAATCAATGTCATAAGTTTTTCTTGAATTATTATGTGAGAAAGGTATGCTGAAAGAACATGAGATAGTTGATTTTTGTTAGAAGGGGATTCAGCCTATGAGTGAAAAGCTAGAGCTACTCAAGCAAAAAGAGTGGCGAATCATTGATCAATCAAGTCTAGGTCCGATGTTTGATGCGTTGCAATCGTTTGCGATGGATGACACGCTTTGTACCTCGGTCGGTGCCGAGGTCAGTCCGGCGACAGCGAGAGCTTGGGTGCACCATGAGACGATTGTGCTCGGCATTCAAGATACGAAGCTCCCTTTTTTAGACGATGGGGTTCAAGTGCTAAAGGATGCTGGTTATCGAGTGATTGTTCGTAATTCAGGTGGGCTTGCGGTCGTGCTCGATGAAGGGGTGCTTAATTTATCATTGATCTTCCCAGATACAGAAAAGGGAATTGATATTGATCGTGGGTATGAAGCGATGCTGACGCTCATTCGAGAGATGTTTGCAGAATATAGCGAGCAGATTGAGGTCTTTGAAGTCGTCGGTTCTTACTGTCCAGGAAGCTATGATTTAAGTATCGGAGGCAAGAAATTTGCCGGCATTTCTCAACGACGTATTCGTAAAGGAGTAGCGGTACAAATTTATTTATGTGTCACAGGTAGTGGCAGTGAACGAGCTGAGTGGATTCGCCGCTTTTATCAAGCTGGTAAAAAAGCTGAGCAAACAAAGTGGATCTATCCAACGATTCAGCCGGATGTGATGGCTTCTTTATCGGAATTATTTGGTGAAGAGCTAACTATTCAAGAAGTGATGCGGCGTTTTTTGACTGTATTAAACAATTATAGTGATCGATTAGTACCTAGCTCTTTAGCAGGGGAAGAGATTGATCTGTATCAAGGGTATTTACAGCGAGTCGTCGAGCGAAATGAGAAAGCGTTATCAGAGTGAAGGTTAAGGGGGCTGACTTTGACCATCAGCCCCTTTGAAATTTATTCTGCCATCTTTTCTAGGTTGCCATTGCGATCCATTTTAAAAGAAGTAGTGGATGGATCTTCTTCATCAAACAAAATGAGCTTTCGGGCACGGTTCATAATTTTCATTAATGTTTCATAGTCTTCTTGCATTGTTTCAGAGTTTTGCTCTAGCTCGGCCACGCGCTCTTCTAAACGTGCTTTTTCTTTCTCGATCTCCGCAAGCTCATCCTTTAGTCTGGCATTCTCTTGTTTCAATCGATCGGTTTGATAGGAATTTCCTGAAACATTTTGCAAAAAGGCAATCACTTTTTCCATTGTGATCTCTCCTGTTGGTTGCGGAGTGGCTGAAACAGGAGACATATCTAGCGCTATTTCTACATCATTGCCAAGAGGCATAGACATCGCTTCGACTTCTTCTAACGATGGTGTTGGTGGCTGATACAATAGTTTTTTCTTTCCACCTTGTTCTTTTCCAAGCAAACGATTTCGCTGTTTTCGTTGTTTTTTTGCAAGGTCTAGCGCCTTTTCGTATTGATGACGGACGACAGCATTCCAGCGGAACCCACAAGCAGCCGACGTTCGATTTAATTGGTCACCGACTTCTTCAAAAGCGTTTAGCTGTGTGCTTCCTTCGCGGACATGACGCAACACTGTTTCTGCTAGTAATAGATCATTTTCTTCAGACCATGCATCTTGCCTATTCTTCATTTTAATTCCAACTCCCTTTTTTAGTAAAAAATATGTTTACTGACAGGATGAGCAAATTACAATAGATTTATACCAATATGGAAAAATAATTTTTTTCTGCTAGTTTAGCTGTTTCTAGTGGAATCGTTGCTTGAACGTGAAGGATTACCCCTTGCAAACAACAACCATTCCATGTAAAATATCGAATAGTTTGATCTTATAAAAGAAAGGACTTGTATATAGATGGCAAATGAATTTCGCGTTTGCGATGATTGCCAGGCTGTGAATTTGAAAACTTTGTTGCCGAAGTTGAAGGATATCGACCCAGATGCGACTATTGATACTGCCTGTCAGTCTTACTGCGGACCAGGACGCAAAAAAACTTTTGCTTTTGTTAATAATCGGCCAGTGGCTGCGTTGACGGAAGAAGAGTTAATGGAAAAAGTGCGAAAAAAGTTAAAAAAATAGTTGGAAATCACCTAACCGTTCGAAGTGGATGAGGTGATTTTTTGTTTGATAAATAATAGATTTTTTAGTTGAGAGTGGCAAACAGAATGGATCTGTTTCACTGTTTTCTCTATTACTATATGCAATAGCCCTGTAGATTCTTCACTTTTTTGAGAAAAGAACGATTTCGATCATTGTTTCCCCCGATAAATATGCCAAAGTTCGTTATAATGGAAGCATAAACAAGAAGGAATGGGGGTATACAATGGAATATTCAAAGCGAAAGTTACAAGAAGAGAAAGTGTTTAAAGACCCTGTTCACCGATATATCCATGTGCGTGATGTCGTGATTTGGGATTTAATTGGAACGAAGGAATTTCAGCGCTTGCGCCGAATACGACAGTTAGGCACGACGTATTTGACGTTTCATGGGGCCGAGCATAGTCGCTTTAATCATTCGTTAGGAGTATATGAAATCGTTCGTCGCATCGTTGACGATGTGTTTGCTGGTCGTCAAGAGTGGAATGTCGAGGATCGGCTGTTATCCTTGTGCGCAGCATTACTTCATGATGTCGGACATGGACCTTTTTCGCATTCCTTTGAGAAGGTGTTTGGACTTGACCATGAGGAATTTACGAAAATGATTATTCTTGGGGACACAGAAGTAAACGCCATATTGACAAGAGTAGATCGACAGTTTCCGAAAAAAGTAGCAGAAATTATCGGGAAAACGTCAGAAAATAAGCTCGTCGTGAGTTTGATCTCCAGCCAAATTGATGCTGACCGGATGGATTATTTGCAGCGGGATGCTTATTTTACTGGAGTGAGCTACGGTCATTTTGATATGGAGCGAATCTTGCGAGTGATGCGGCCACGAGAAGATCAAGTCGTCATTAAACAAAGCGGGATGCATGCGGTGGAAGATTATATTATGAGTCGCTATCAAATGTATTGGCAAGTGTATTTTCATCCGGTCACAAGGAGTGCTGAGGTGCTGTTGACAAAAATTTTGCACCGGGCAAAAGAGCTGTATCGAAAAGAATATAACTTTACTTATAAGCCCCTCCACTTCTATTCGATCTTTAATGAGCAGTATGCTCTTCATGACTATTTAAAGCTTGATGAAGCGGTGATGCTCTATTATTTTCAAGTGTGGCAAGAAGAAGAGGATTCGATTTTAAGTGATTTATGTCGTCGTTTTGTGAACCGAGATTTGTTTAAGTATATCGAATTTGATCCGGCGAAGGAGTACCGTAAGCATAGCGAGCTTGAGGCGTTATTTAAGAAAGCGGGTATCGATCCGGAGTATTATTTAGTGTACGATTCTTCCTCTGATTTGCCGTATGATTTTTATCGACCAGGCGAAGAGGAAGAGCGCCTACCGATTTACTTGTTAATGAAAAATGAAGAGCTACGAGAATTGTCACGAGAGTCGGAGATTGTTGACGCAATTTCAGGAAAAAGACGAACAGACCATAAATTATATTTTCCTGCAGATAGATTGTACGATCAGTCATCGAGACGAAATATAAAAAAACAAATTCGATCGATTTTGGAAATTTAGTGTTTGAACGATAAGGTGGGAGTTGAGTAAACTGTGTTAAAAGAACATGCAAAATTAATGGGGGCGTTAGCAGCCTGTGGAGAAGTGATCGGGCGAAAGAAGCTGCAGAAAATGATTTACATCGCAAAGAAGATCTCCTTCCCTTTTCAGGAAAAGTTCGAATTTCATTTTTACGGACCTTATTCAGAAGAATTAACGCTACGTGTAGAAGAACTGTGCAATATGGGATTTATCGGTGAAGTGCGTGAGAAAAAAGGCGGCTATTATCAATATCGCTATACGATGACAGAAGAAGGCTCGACGTTTTTAAAGCATGCTGATGTGGACATGCCTCAATTAAAAGAGACAGTTATAGAAATGAATAGCCAATCGGCTCGGTTTTTAGAATTAGTGTCTACTGTACTTTATTTTGATACATTACCACGTGAAGAAGTAGCAGAAAAAATCTTTACGCTCAAAAGCAAACAACGTTATACGGAAGAAGAAATCGATGAAGCGTATGCTTATATTGAAAAATTAAAGAAGCTACATTGAAAAACTCGCCTGGTGATCTGACCCAATAAAGTTAGACAAATAATTTTAGGCAGCTTCCAAGACTTGAGTTCGGTATTCTACTGGGCTCAGGTCTTTTAATTTTGCCTTCATTCGTTTGTGATTGTAGTACTCAATATAATCTTCCAACTCTTTTTCAAAATGCTCCATACTCCCAAACTCTTGTAAGTATAGTAGCTCAGACTTTAATAAGCCGAAGAAATTTTCAATTACGGCATTATCTAGGCAGTTGCCCTTACGGGACATACTTTGTGTAATTTGGTGATCTTGTAATGTGTTCTGATACTTTTTCATTTGATAATGCCAACCCTGATCGGAATGAAGAATGAGCTTATCTTCTGGTTTCAGACGTTTAATCGCCTCATCTAACATATC
>NKXN01000032.1 GCA_002261155.1 Bacillaceae bacterium SAS-127
GGATTTTGTCCCAGCCCCTTTTTTCATAAAAACAATTGTTTTGCATATATTGGATTGAGAATGGGAGGGGGTGCTTGGTTGAAAAGGGCATCGGCTGTTACGGTAAGAAAACGGCTTATTTTTGTTTTATTATCAGGGTTAATCATTTTCTCCATCATCGGTTTTCGTCTGGCATATGTACAGTTTGTCTTAGGCGATGACTTGACGAATAAAGCAAAAGACTTATGGAGTAGAAACATCCCTTTTGAGCCAGAGAGGGGAAAGATTGTGGATAGAAACGGGGTCGCTTTAGCTGACAATAAAAGTGCACCAACTGTTTACGTCGTCCCTCGGCAAATCGAGGATCCAGTCAGCGCTTCTAAACAATTAGCATCGGTATTAAATATGTCATCTACTAAGGCTTATCAGCATGTTACAAAGCAAACCTCTATGGAGAGAATTCACCCAGAGGGAAGGAAAATTTCGTTTGAAAAAGCAGAACAAGTAAGGAATTTAGGGATCAAAGGAGTATATATCGCGGAAGATTCGAAAAGGCATTATCCATTTGGGAACAATCTAGCTCATGTTTTGGGCTTTGCTGGTATCGATAATCAAGGGTTAATGGGATTAGAAGCGTTTTATAATAAGGAATTAAGCGGTCAAAAAGGTTCTATGAGTTTTTTTTCTGATGCCAAGGGAAAAAGAATGCCGCAAATGCCAGATGGTTACACATCTCCAGTTGACGGATTGAATTTAAAGTTAACGATTGATTCAAGGATCCAAACGATTATGGAAAGAGAGTTAGACTTAGCGGAAGTTAAGTACCAGCCGGATGGAGCGGTTGCTATCGCCATGAATCCTAACAATGGAGAGGTTTTGGCAATGGCTAGTCGACCTTCTTTTTATCCAGAGAAATTCCAGGAGGCATCACCGGAAGTTTTCAATCGAAATTTACCGATTTGGAGCACATATGAGCCGGGATCTACATTTAAGATCATTACTCTTGCTGCAGCGTTAGAAGAAAAGAAAGTGGATTTGTATAAAGACCACTTTCATGACCCTGGATTTGTTACTGTAGGAGGGGCAAGGTTAAGATGCTGGAAAAGAGGAGGACATGGCCATCAGTCCTTTTTAGAAGTTGTTGAGAACTCCTGTAACCCTGGGTTTGTGGAGTTAGGGGAGCGATTAGGGAAGGAAAAGCTGTTTTCTTATATTCGATCCTTTGGGTTTGGAGAGAAAACGGGCATTGATTTGCAGGGAGAAGCGAAAGGATTATTATTTAAGCTTGATCGAGTAGGACCCGTAGAGCAAGCAACGACTGCTTTTGGACAAGGTGTATCCGTGACGCCAATACAGCAGGTTGCAGCTGTTTCTGCGGCAGTGAATGGCGGCACGTTATATGAACCATATGTAGCGAAAGAATTGGTCGATTCGGTTACAGGAGAAGTGGTTAAAAAGAAAACGCCTGTGGCGAAAAGAAAGGTCATCTCTGAAGAAACATCGAAACAAATTCGTTTCGCTTTAGAGAGTGTAGTTGCGCAGGGAACAGGAAGAAATGCTTTTGTGGAAGGCTATCGGGTTGGTGGTAAAACAGGAACAGCGCAGAAAGCTCGTGATGGGAAGTATCTTAAAAATAATCATATCGTTTCGTTCATCGGAGTGGCACCAGCGGATGATCCGCAAATCGTCATCTATACAGCGATTGATAATCCAAAGGGGACGGTTCAATTTGGCGGAACGGTGGCCGCTCCGATTGTCGGAAAAATGATAGAAGATAGCTTGCAAATTTTAAATGTGAAACCGAGAGAAAAGCAAATCGAGAAAGAAGTGAGATGGGATGATCCGGAGGTTGTGAAGGTTCCGAACTTAGTCGGTTTATCAAAGAAGGAGCTATCTACACAATTATATAATTTGAAATTAGAGATTTCGGGAAGTGGTCAAAAAGTAGTGCAGCAATCACCGATGCCTGGTACAAAAGTCGAAACAGGTTCGGTCATTAGAATATATTTAAATTAACAGCTTGAAAGAAACCTATTTCCCGTCATATAATTGGCGGGGATTTTCATTTATAATGAAAGCAGTCGCATCTATTGCTTTTTTTAGTTAAAATAGTAAAGGTAATTAAAAAGCAATCAATACATAGGTTGGCAATAAAGAAAGGATTGAAAAAAGTGAAATTATCAGACTTAGTAAAGTCACTTCCTTATTATAAAATGATAGGCTCAGCGGACCCTGTAGTTTTATCAATTGAAAATGATCATCGTCAAATAGTGGATGGTGCTTTATTTCTTTGTATAAAAGGATATACGTTTGATGGACATTCTGTCGCACAAGAAGCGGTCAACAGAGGAGCGGTAGCGATTGTTGCCGAGCAGCCGGTTGAGGTAGAAGGAGCGCCAGTTATTCTTGTGTCGAGCACGAAACGAGCAATGGCTGCTCTTGCGGATTGCTATTACGGTTCCCCAACTAAGCATATGAATGTTATCGGTATTACAGGGACGAATGGTAAAACGACGACGAGTCATTTGTTGAATGAAATATTTGCAGAAGCAAAAGAGACGACGGGCTTAATCGGTACGATGTACATGAAGATCGGCGATGAAACGATAGAAACGAAAAATACGACGCCTGAAAATTTGACGCTACAAAAAACATTTAAAGATATGCGTGAGAAAAACGTCACGACGGCGATTATGGAAGTTTCCTCACATGCTTTATTAGAGGGGCGAGTGTGGGGCTGTGATTATGATGTTGCTGTATTTACTAATTTAACGCAAGATCATTTAGACTATCATCGTACGATGGAAGACTATCGTGCAGCGAAAGGTTTACTTTTCACAAGACTTGGTAATACATTCTCGGCAGATAAACCGAAATTTGCTATTTTAAATGAAGATGACGAAGCGTCAGCGATGTATAAGCAAGAAACAGCGGCTCATCTTGTGACATACGGAATCGATCGCGAGGCGATGTTCCGAGCGGAAAATATGAAATTGACAGCTAGTGGAACCGAATTTGACTTAGTGTTTCCAGAAGGTAGAAAAACAGTTCATACTAATTTAGCTGGAAAATTTAATGTGTACAATATTTTGGCGGCCATTGCAGCGGCTTACTCACAAGGAATATCAATCGAGACGATTTTATCCGCGATTGATAGAATCACAGGTGTAGCCGGTCGATTTGAGCTCGTGCCGAACGAAGAAAATATTTCTGTCATTGTTGATTATGCACACACACCGGATAGTTTGATCAATGTATTGAAAACGGTTAAGGAATTAGCGACGGGTCGTGTATTTGTCGTTGTTGGTTGTGGAGGAGATAGAGACCGAACGAAAAGACCATTGATGGCTAAGGCAGCGTGTGAATTCGCTACAAATGCGGTCTTTACTTCTGACAATCCTCGCAGTGAAGATCCTCTAGCTATTTTGAAAGATATGGAATCGGGCATACAAGGTGAACCTTATACGATTATTGCTGACCGAAAAGGAGCCATTTTCCATGCGATCGAAGCGGCTCAGGCAGGAGATATTGTCGTGATTGCTGGAAAAGGGCATGAAACGTATCAAATTGTAGGTGATCGCGTATTAGATTTTGATGATCGTGCGGTGGCGAAAGCGGCGCTTGTAAACAGGAAAGAAGAGGAGAAATAATATGCTAGAGAGAGATGTCTTTTTAACGATGGCGATGGCCTTTATCGTTACAGTGGCAATTGCGCCGTTGTTTATCCCGTTTTTAAGAAGGTTGAAGTTTGGGCAAAGTATTCGAGAGGAAGGACCTGAATCCCATCAAAAGAAATCGGGAACGCCGACGATGGGCGGGATCGTGATTTTGCTATCGATCATTATTACGGCGATGTTCATGGCACAAATTTATTCAGGGATCGGCACAGAAACGATTTTGCTATTGTTAGTGACTGTTGGATTTGGCTTGCTTGGATTTTTAGATGACTTTATTAAAGTGGCTATGAAGCGAAACTTAGGCTTAACATCGAAGCAGAAGCTTTTAGGTCAAATCGTGATTTCGATTATTTTCTATGTCATTTATACGAATGCGAATTTATCAACAGAGTTAACTTTTCCTTTAACAAATATCACGATTGATTTAGGTATTTTCTATGCACTCTTTTTAATTTTTTGGTTAGTGGGCTTCTCAAATGCAGTGAACTTAACGGATGGCTTAGATGGACTCGTATCAGGGGTTTCAGCGATTGCCTTCGGTGCCTTTGCTGTTATTGCGTGGAGTCAAGGAATGGATGAAACAGCGATATTTGCTTTTGCTGTTGTTGGGGCGGTATTAGGATTTTTAGTCTTCAACGCCCATCCTGCCAAAGTGTTTATGGGAGATACAGGTTCTCTCGCTTTAGGTGGAGCAATTGCGACCATTTCTATTTTAACGAAAACGGAATTTTTACTGTTAGTGATTGGCGCTGTGTTTGTGGCAGAAACTCTATCTGTCATGATTCAAGTCGTTTCTTTTAAAACGACAGGTAAACGTGTATTTCGTATGAGTCCACTTCACCACCATTTTGAGCTTGGCGGTTGGTCTGAGTGGAGAGTAGTTGTCACTTTTTGGACGGTCGGTGTGTTGTGTGCAGTGATCGGAATTTATATCGGAGCGTGGATGTAATTGAAAACAATAACAGATTATCAACATAAAAAAGTTCTTGTACTTGGATTGGCAAAAAGTGGAGTGAGTGCCGCTCTACTTTTGCATAAGCTCGGTGCTTTTGTAACAGTGAATGACCAAAAGCCGTTAGATGAAAACCCGCAAGCTCAACATTTGCTTGAGCAAGGGATTACAGTGATTTGTGGTAGCCATCCAATTGGGTTGCTTGAAGAAGGGTTTGAAATGATTGTGAAGAACCCTGGTATTCCGTACTCTAATCCACTTGTGAACGGAGCGGTTGCTAGAGGTATTCCTGTATTAACAGAAGTAGAGCTTGCTTATTTAATTTCAGAAGCTCCGTTAATCGGTATTACAGGGACTAATGGGAAGACAACGACAACAACCCTTATTTATAAAATGTTTGAAGCGGATCGTAAAAAAGCGATTATTGCTGGGAATATTGGCGAAGTAGCTTCTCAAGTGGTTCAACAAGCTACGGAAGAAGATCATGTTGTGATTGAGCTTTCTTCGTTTCAGTTGATGGGGATTGATCAATTCCGCCCACACATTGCCATTATTACGAATATATATGATGCTCATCTTGATTATCATGGAACGAAAGATGAGTATGTAGGGGCAAAATTAAATATTACAAAAAATCAAACAGAAGATGATTTCTTGATTGTCAACGCGGATCAAGAAGAATTATTTCAATTAGCTAAGCAATCAAAAGCGATGATTGTACCGTTCTCCACGAAAACTACGGTTGCCAATGGAGCTTATGCAGAGGACGGTGAGGTGTACTTCCGCGGGGAAAGCATCATGAAACTTCAGGAGATTGCTTTACCTGGTGCGCATAACTTAGAAAATATTTTATGTGCGATTTCAGCAGTGAAGTTGGCGGGTGTGTCGAATGAGGCGATTCAAGAAGTGCTATCTACTTTTTCTGGCGTCAAACATCGGACGCAATTTGTTCGCGAGCTGAATGGGAGAAAATTTTATAATGATTCGAAAGCGACGAATACGTTAGCGACGAAAAGCGCTCTTGCTGCTTTTTTAGGACCTACTATCTTGCTAGCTGGTGGGTTAGATCGTGGGAATGATTTCGATGACTTGATTCCATATTTACACAATGTGAAAGCGTTGGTGACATTTGGACAAACGACAAATAAGTTAGCTGAAACCGCTCGTAAGGCAGGAATTGTCGAAGTAGTGAAAGTGGAAACGATGGCAGAAGCAGTGACCGAGGCTTATCAGTTGTCACAGTCTGGTGATACGATTTTGTTATCTCCTGCTTGCGCTAGCTGGGATCAGTATAAAACTTTCGAACAGCGCGGAGATATATTTATTGAGGCGGTGCATACACTTAACTAAGAGCCTGTCTTAGTCTAAGTGAGAACGTGATGAAGCAGGCTCTGATTCTATGAATTAGAGGTGTTTGTCATTGTCGGTAAAAAAGTCTGCACCTGATTACTTGTTGCTAATTATTATTTTGTTATTGCTTACTATTGGAATCACGATGGTGTATAGCGCTAGTGAAGTATGGGCTAAATACAAGTTTGATGATCCTTTCTTTTTTGCTAAAAGGCAGTTGTTATTTGCTGGTGTGGGCCTTGTTGCGATGTATTTTATTACGAATGTGGAATATTGGACTTGGAGAAGGCTTTCAAGGGTTGGAATCATTATCTGTTTCATCCTATTAATTCTAGTTCTCATTCCCGGCGTTGGAATGGTTCGGAATGGCTCTCAAAGTTGGATCGGAGCTGGGGCCTTCTCGATCCAGCCTTCAGAATTTATGAAGCTCGCTATGATCGTTTTTTTGTCTGGATATTTAGCAGACAATCAAAAATATATGATGGAGTTTCGTAGAGGGCTACTACCTGCTCTCCTGCTCGTGTTTACTGCTTTCGGGTTAATTATGTTGCAGCCGGATCTTGGGACAGGTACGGTCATGGTTGGTACTTGTGTCGTGATGATTTTTGTGTCCGGGGCAAGGATCTTTCATTTTGCGATGTTAGGCATGGTCGGTTTGGTAGGATTTGTTGGATTGGTATTGTCGGCTCCTTATCGGATGAAACGGATTACTTCGTTTTTAGATCCTTGGTCTGATCCGCTAGGGAGTGGCTTTCAAATTATTCAATCTCTCTATGCAATCGGACCAGGTGGCTTGTTCGGATTAGGAATAGGCGAAAGTAGGCAAAAGTATTATTATTTGCCTGAACCACAAACCGATTTTATTTTTGCT
Organism: Bacillaceae bacterium SAS-127; assembly: GCA_002261155.1. Classification (GTDB taxonomy): domain Bacteria; phylum Bacillota; class Bacilli; order Bacillales; family Domibacillaceae; genus Bacillus_CE. Next base: position 6,830 of record NKXN01000032.1, read on the forward strand.
ATTTTAGCAGAAGAACTTGGCTTTATCGGTGGTATTTTTTTACTGATACTATTTTCTCTTTTGCTTTGGCGAGGGATTCGCGTGGCGTTAGGAGCTCCGGACTTATTCGGTAGCTTTTTGGCGGTAGGAGTGGTTGCTATGGTCGCCATTCAGGTGATGATCAACGTTGGAGTCGTGACAGGTCTGATGCCGGTGACGGGGATTACTTTACCATTTTTAAGCTACGGTGGGTCATCGTTAACATTGATGCTTGCCGCTATGGGGATTTTATTGAACGTGAGTAGATATTCCCGGTATTAAAAAAGAAGCCTGTTAAGGTTTCTTTTTTTTGTAGAACAGTTGATGGGAGCGTTATTCGTTCATCTGAAAAGATCAAATGATTTCTTAAGCTTTTAAAGGATATTGATTGATTATCGCGAAATATTGATTTAATATGGGAATGCAAGAATTGTGATATGGCTTATTTTTTTGGGCGATGCAAATGTAACAATTAGATGAAAATTGCTACATTTTTTTTGATTTATTTTCAATTAGACTAAAGCTATATTTATATAGTAAGAAAATGTAGTATGATAGTAAAAGCTTTCAAGAAGTTATTTTTTTGAAATATATCAATACTTGAGAGGGCATATATTAATTTGAGGTGAAAATAGATGAAGGTTGTTGTTAGTGGCGGGGGAACTGGAGGTCATATTTATCCAGCTCTTGCTCTTATTCGAATGATAAAGGAAAAACATCCTGAAACATCCTTTTTGTACATCGGAACAGAAGCAGGATTGGAGTCTAAGTTAGTAACGAGAGAAGATATCCCTTTTCGAACAATTGAAATCACTGGTTTTAAACGTTCGATATCGATGGAAAATGTAAAGACTGTGATGCGCTTTCTAAAAGGAGTTAGCGAGTGTAAGAAAATGTTGAGGGAATTTAAACCAGATGTTGTCATCGGCACAGGTGGTTATGTTTGTGGGCCTGTTGTGTATGCAGCTTCAAAGCTTGGAATCCCAACAATTATTCATGAGCAAAATAGTGTACCAGGCTTAACGAATAAGTTTTTGAGTAAGTATGTCGACAAAATCGCTATTTGCTTTCAGGAAGCGGAAACGTTTTTTCCAAAAGAAAAAGTTGTGCTGACAGGAAATCCTCGTGCATCAGAAGTGGCGAACGCCAAACCATCTGGTATTTTGAGCGAATTTGGTCTAACGAACGATAAGAAAACGGTATTAATTTTTGGAGGAAGCCGAGGAGCACGTCCAATTAACGAGGCGGTCATTCAAGCGCTACCAACTATTGCTGAGCGCACGTATCAAGTGCTTTATATTACTGGCGAGGTTCATTATAATCAAGTGCAATCGGAAATTGAGAAGGTAGGAAAGCCGAAAAATGTAGCGATTGCGCCGTTTATTTACAATATGCCTGATGTGCTTATTGAAAGTGATTTAGTGTTATCGCGAGCGGGAGCAACGACTTTGGCTGAATTAACCGCTTTAGGTGTACCGAGTATTCTTGTGCCAAGCCCTTATGTGACTAATAATCATCAAGAAAAAAATGCTCGTTCACTTACTGACCATCAAGCGGCTAGTTTATTACACGAAAAAGATTTAGCAGCAGAAACGTTAATTAAACATTTAGATGCTATATTATTGGATGAAAATGAATTGGAAACGATGAAAAGAGCAGCTGAAAAATTAGGAATTAAAGATGCATCGGATCGTCTGTACAAAGTGATGCTCCAATTGACAGGGAAAAACTAAGAAAGGGCCTAGCATTTGGACAGTATGGCGACATTTAATGCGAGATGAGGTATGTCGTTTCTATTTTATCCCGCATTAACGGGCTGTAAGACTGCCACCTCAACAGGGCAGAAAAAGCGCAGACATGTAGGTAGGTGGGAGATCAACAGCCCGTAAACGCCGGATCCGTTCAACTAACAATCAGTGGGGATGAAGAAAACCCCCACTGATTGAAGTTTCACTTTATAAACAGTCCGTTTGTCGGGAGGAACAGGCATGGAAAAAGGAAAGATCATTTCAATTGAAGAGCGAATTCCGAAGCTGAAAAAATTGAGAAAACGAAAAACGAATCGGCGCCTTGCCAGCATCATTTCGCTCTTTTTTCTAATTGTGATTACCATTGTCTATTTTCAGTCTCCCCTTAGTCGAGTGCAGCAAATCGATGTAATTGGCAACCATTTTTTATCTGAAGATGAAGTGATCGAAACGAGTGGGCTTCGTGAGGAAAGTAGCGTGTGGAGCGTGAACAAACAGGGAGTAGCTGAACAACTACAACGCCATCCGAAAATTAAAGAAGCAGCCGTCTCTTTTTCCTTTCCGAACAAATTAGTGATTAAAGTAGAAGAGCGAGCTAAGCTTGCTTATCTGTCAAAAGGAAGGGGCTTTTACCCTGTTCTAGATAATGGAACGGTGTTAAAAACGGCTACAACGCAAACTTTAGATGAGCTTCCAGTACTTCATGGGTTTAAAGAAGGAAAAGTGTTAGATGATATGATGAATTCTTTAGGGGATTTACCAAATGAAATTACTAATTCAATCTCTGAAATTTATTATAAACCTAAAAAGACAGACCCCTATCATATTCAATTATTTATGAATGACGGATTTGAAGTATCAGCTTCATTGAAGACATTTTCTGACAAAATGGTGTATTATCCATCAATTGTAAGTCAACTAGACCCCAATATTAAAGGGGTTATCGATATTGAAATAGGTTCATATTTCAGGGCATACGATGCGAAAACTAGTGACCAAGAAGAACAATCACCATTAAATCCATAAAGATTTAAGGTTTTAATCTTTAAAAAATAAAATTTTGTTTGTTCTTCCTCCTTAATGGACGAGGTTTGGCTTTTCTAGGTGTACATCTTAGTGTAGACTTATAGGTAACAGTTGTTCCTTTAAAGGGGTTAAAATCAGTCATTTTGTTTTCTGAAATTAAAAATGGAAAAGACTGAAAAAACGATGAATATTAAAAGGGAAATTTGTTCAAAATGACGAATACTCTCTGTATAAAAATGAATAATGAGCAGTTATATTGTTGTTCGATCAAAGAGTTGTTTGGAGGTAAAGGAGGTGCCAAAGAATGAACAGCAATGAGATTTTAGTTAGCCTTGACATCGGTACATCCGCCATAAAGGTCATTATTGGAGAGATGGTTAATGATTCTTTAAATATTATCGGTGTTGGGAGTGTTAAATCTAAAGGAATTCGCAAAGGTTCTGTGGTGGATATAGATGAAACCGTTCATTCTATTAAAAAGGCAATTGAACAGGCTGAGAGAATGGTTGGGATGGAAATTAAGCAAGTGATTGTAGGGATTGCTGGTAATCACGCGCTTTTGCATCCATGCAACGGTGTTGTCGCTGTATCTAGCGAAAATAGAGAAATAACAGATGAAGATATTATTAGAGTAATGGATGCTTCTCAAGTAATGTCTATCCCTCCTGATCGCGAAATTATTAATGTTATTCCTAAGCAGTTTATTGTGGATGGTTTGGATGAAATTATGGATCCAAGAGGAATGATCGGAGTCCGTTTGGAGATGGAGGGTATTATTGTAACGGGTTCTAAAACATTTTTACATAATACGTTGCGTTGTGTAGAACGGGCCGGTCTAGAAATTATGGATATTGTGTTTCAACCACTAGCTGCTGGGGAAATTGCTTTATCAAAGGATGAACAAAACCTAGGAACAGTTTTAGTCGATATCGGTGGAGGTTCTACGACAGTTTCTGTCTTTAATCAAGGTTATTTAAAAGGAGCGGTTGTTTTTCCAATTGGTGGCGATCACATTACAAAGGATTTATCCATTGGTTTACGTACTTCGACGGAGGATGCCGAGCAAGTAAAGCGAACTTATGGTCATGCTTTTTATGACCTCGCTTCTGAAGAGGAAGTATTCAGTGTCCCCATCATAGGAAGCGATCAGCATCAACAATTTAACCAACTTGAAATTTCTGATATCATTGAGGCTAGATTAGAAGAAGTGTTTGAAATGGTGATTGAGGAATTGAGACATCAAGGGGTTCACGATGTACCTGGAGGTTTTGTTTTAACAGGAGGTACATCTGCTATACAAGGTATTCTTGATTTAGCGCAAGATGTGTTCCAAAACCGTGTTCGTGTGGCTATTCCTGATTATATCGGAGTAAGGGAACCACAATATACGGCGGCGGTTGGTTTAATTAAATATGCGTACAAAAATGCTAGATTGCAAGGAAGAAATGTAAGTACAACTCTAGAGCCAATGACTGTAACTGAAACGCGGCCAAAAGAAGCCCCTCAGCCTAAAAAGGTGAAACCCGAGAAGACAGAAGATCAAAAATTGACTTCGAAAGTAAAAAAATTCTTCGGCTACTTTTTTGAAGAATAGTCATCATAGAGAAATAACGACGAATTAGGAGGATTTGTCATGTTGGAGTTTGATACTAATTTAGATTCATTAGCAACAATTAAAGTTATAGGTGTAGGTGGCGGCGGAAATAATGCTGTGAACCGTATGATCGAACATGGGGTTCAAGGAGTAGAATTTATTGCTGTTAATACGGACGCCCAAGCATTAAACTTGTCAAAAGCAGAAATAAAAATGCAAATTGGTTCGAAGCTGACTCGTGGACTTGGTGCGGGTGCGAATCCTGAAGTTGGAAAGAAAGCAGCAGAAGAAAGCAAAGAACAAATTGAGGAAGCATTACGTGGAGCGGATATGGTATTCGTTACAGCAGGCATGGGTGGAGGAACAGGAACTGGAGCAGCTCCTGTAATCGCTCAAATCTCTAAAGACCTTGGAGCATTAACTGTTGGGGTTGTGACACGTCCTTTTACGTTTGAAGGTCGTAAGCGTGCTACACAGGCAGCAGGTGGGATAGAGGCGATGAAAGCCGCTGTTGATACGCTAATCGTCATTCCGAATGATCGTCTATTAGAAATTGTCGATAAGAGCACACCGATGCTTGAAGCGTTTAGAGAAGCGGATAATGTTCTTCGACAAGGGGTTCAAGGTATTTCTGATTTAATTGCTACTCCTGGATTGATTAACCTTGACTTTGCTGATGTGAAAACGATTATGTCGAATAAAGGATCAGCTTTAATGGGGATTGGGGTAGCTTCAGGCGAAAATCGTGCAGCTGAAGCAGCTAAAAAAGCGATTTCTAGTCCACTACTTGAAACGTCTATTGATGGCGCACAAGGTGTGATTATGAACATTACTGGTGGCACGAATTTAAGCTTGTATGAAGTTCAAGAGGCAGCAGATATTGTAGCTTCTGCTTCTGATCAAGAAGTGAACATGATCTTCGGTTCTGTCATTAACGAAAATTTAAAAGATGAAATCGTGGTAACAGTGATTGCGACTGGATTTAAAGAATCTGCTCTGCAACCACCAAAGCAGCCCCGTACTGGATTTGGTCAAACAAAGCCACAACCATCGACGGTCACTCCAGCACCTAAACGAGAAGTGAAGCGTGAAGAGCCTGTTCAACAAGATATGCCACCAAGACAGCCTTCTCAGCCGGTAGAAGAAACACTCGATATACCAACTTTCCTTCGCAACCGCAATCGACGTCGATAATGTAAGGGTAGTTCTATTAATAACTAAATTTAAAATTAGTGGAAAAGGGTAGTCCGAAAGGTGCTACTCTTTTCTTTTTGATTATAGGATAATAGTTTTATTTGTGCAATTTATAACTAAAATCGTTTGACAAACTTCGAAAGCTTCCATGAAAAACTCTTCTTTTTTTCTTCCTAATTGTGACAGACTTCTATTGTAGTGTCCTCTATACTTAAATCAATTCAGCTGCTAATAATTTATTTGCTAAGAGGAGGGACGGTGTGATCCTTTATTTAGATGCCTTGTGGTTACTGAATTTCTTAGCGGATTGTTTATTACTTTGGATGAGTGCTATATTTTTGAAACGCTCAGCTAAATGGTATCGTCTAGTGTTAGGTGGACTGGTCGGGTCTATGAGTGTGTTTTTCATTATTAGTCCGTGGACGGAATTGACTGGACATCCAGTGTCTAAATTGGCTTTATCTATTAGTATGGTGCTTGTTGCGTATGGTTTTAAGCGTTGGAAGTTCTTTCTTACTAATTTAATGGCCCTTTATTTTTCTACTTTTTTAACGGGAGGGATGCTTTTAGGGGCTCATTATTTTATTCAATTTGATATGAATATTGAGTCTAACGTGTTTTTAGCAAGTTTACGTGGCGTTGGTGATCCGATTAGCTGGATCTTCGTGATGTTTGGTTTCCCGTTAGCTTGGTACTTTGCTAAAAATAGAATGGACGACTTTCAAACGGCGCAAATACAGCATGATCAGTTGATGGATGTGACTATTGAGATGAACGGCTTAGTTTTACTCGTTAGAGGGTTAGTGGATACGGGGAATCAATTACAAGATCCGATCTCGAAAACGCCGGTGATGTTAGTATCAACAAAAGGGTTAGAAGAAAAACTCCCAAGCGAAATTATTACCAACTTTGATCAACCAGAACGATTGTTATTGGAGGAAGGATGTCTTCCGACTGATTGGCTGGAAAAAATGAGAATCATTCCTGCGAAATCTGTGGGGAAAGCTCAACAGTTGCTGCTCGCTTTTAAACCGGACAAGGTACAGGTCTGTAATGGGCACAAGCAAATTGATGTAAATAAGATATTAGTGAGTTTTACAGCTGTACAGCTGTCTTCAGATGATCAGTTTTCCTGTATTCTACACCCTAAAATGGTTCTCCCCTTTTCTTATGAAGAAGTTTCTTGAAGCGATTTCATTCACTTTATATCAATTTATTAAGAGGGAGGTTGTTTTATGAAAAGTCTAAAAATAAAAATGGTGTATTACTGGTATAAACTTCTCATTAAACTAGGTTTGAAAACGGATGAAATATACTATATCGGCGGTAGTGAAGCTCTTCCGCCACCTCTTTCAAGGGACGAAGAAGAAAAGTTGTTATCCAAACTGCCAACTGGAGATCAAGCCGCTAGAGCGTTATTGATTGAAAGGAATTTGCGATTAGTCGTTTATATCGCCAGGAAGTTTGAAAATACAGGTATCAATATTGAAGACTTAATTAGTATTGGAACGATTGGGTTAATTAAAGCAGTCAATACGTTTAATCCCGAAAAGAAAATTAAACTAGCTACTTACGCTTCTCGCTGTATTGAGAATGAAATATTAATGTATTTAAGACGGAATAATAAAATTAGGTCGGAAGTTTCTTTTGATGAGCCATTAAATGTTGATTGGGATGGCAATGAGTTATTACTTTCAGATGTTTTAGGTACGGAGAACGACGTTATTACGAAAGATATTGAAGCAGGGGTAGACCGAAGCTTACTATTTAAAGCGATGGAGCAGCTATCAGACAGGGAAAAGCAAATCATGGAACTAAGATTTGGTTTAAGGGGTGGGGAAGAAAAAACTCAAAAAGATGTAGCGGACCTTCTGGGGATTTCGCAATCATATATTTCTAGGCTAGAGAAACGAATCATTCATCGACTTCAAAAAGAATTCAATAAGATGGTGTAAGAGCGGGACTGGCTCCAGTCCATACGTCACTGACCAGCGCCTTCCGCTTTTCTTCATGTCTAGCTCCAGCGGCCAGACTCTCGGACATAAGCTGTCACGCCTATGTGGCAAAGAGTGCCACTGCGGCGGTCCGTCTTATGTCTGTCGAGTCTAAACGGCCGCTTCCGCTTTTCTTCTGTCCAGCTCCGCCTCCTAGACACTCGAGTCAAATGCCAGCCTGACTGCATGGCTGAAGTACGCCATTCCATCATTTGCTTGTTGTGTCTGGACAGTCGGCTCCGCTTTTCTTCATGTCCAGCTCTAGGCGCTAGCGACTAGTGTACTTCCGCCCTCCTCCTTGCGATAAGTCAACATCGAGTTCACTGATCGTTCATCGTGTTTTCCTTTATCTCGTGCGGATGGCTCC
>NKXN01000033.1 GCA_002261155.1 Bacillaceae bacterium SAS-127
TTGTACTGTATGAGATAGCTGCGTTTTATAAACGATTTGGCTAATCCCACCTCCAGATAGAGCAATATGATCAATCTCTGTTAACCCTCTTGGATTCTCCGCCTCACGTCCGACAATTCCAATGACATTGACCGTAATCCCTTGTTCAGCCGCTAATGTAGCCATCGCAACTGGATCCTCACCTGAATTCGAACAACCGTCAGTCAGCAATAATATTTGCTTAATTGTACCTGCTTTCACGAAAATCCCCTCCTACCTTCTACGAGTTATTAGTATCCTCGCCGGAAAAAAGAGGAAATATACATTCATGTCCTTCATCTATTTTTAAGATATTTTCTTTTTGTTTTTTGAAAAGCTGATATTCATCGGGATAGACGTCCATTTCGGTAAGTTATGGGCTACCTTTGTCACAACCACTGTCATATCGTCTTCAATATCCCCCGCCCTTGTTCGAATCACTTCTTCCATTAACAAGTCAGCTACTAGTTGAGGATCATCCGTCTCCAATTCAGCGATCTTGCGTTTCATCCACATATCGTTATTCTCCACATTTTTCGGTCCATCAAATACTCCATCACTCATCATAATAATTAAATCACCTGATTTTAATTGCTCACTCACAACATCCACTTCAAACTCCTGGAGTATGCCGATCGGTAAATTACTCGCTTCGACTTTAATAATTTTATTGCCGCGCTTAATAAAACTAGGAGTCGAGCCTACCTTCAAAAAATTAGCAGCAGCATCTTGCAAATCAATAATCACTAAATCCAATGTAGAAAAAATTTCGTCTGTCGTTCGCAGCTGCAAAATCGAGTTGACTGATTTGATTGCCAACTTTTCTTCAATTCCTGATTTTAAAATTTGCTGGAGAAGCCGCAATGTTTCATTGCTCTCATAATGGGCCCTTTCCCCGTTGCCCATCCCATCACTAATTGCCACCGCATATTTCCCAGCACCTAGTTCAATCGTTGAATAGCTATCTCCTGAGACAAAACCTCCTCCTTTCGCTGCATGAGCCGCACCCGTTTCTATCACAAATGCCTTAGCTGAACGGAAAGTGATCTCACAAACGCCCCCTATTCCTCCTTCACACTCTTCTTTATGAACAATAATGTTATCTCCTAAAATATCCGACAACATTGGAGCTAACAGTTTTTGACATTCTCCATGCTGGTTGCTTGAATAAGGAACGGTCATATCAATATCGACATTGCTTTTTTGCAAGTTATATATATCAATTTGTTCAACCTCGATGCCAAACGACTCGATCGCTTCAAATATTTGTTCCTCTTGCTGATGATGATTTTCTCTTTCTCGCTGAATCTCTTCTGCAAAGTCACTCATCACTTCTGATACTCCTCGAAGCTGTTCCGCAACAAGCTTCCTACTATCATATACTTGCTTTTTTAATTTTTGGTTGGCTTGATAGTAAGTCAGCTGCTGGTTAACTGCCTCCTCGACACGTTTCGGGCGGAAACAATGCTTTTCTAAATCTTTAGCAAGTTTTTGCGAAAGCTTTTCATTGCCTTCATCGAACTCATATAACACATCCGTCATTAATTGATACGTTTGATTAAAATTGGTGGTCCAGCATTGTTCTTTTTTGAAGCAGGTTTGACATGTTTTCTCTGTCACATAACTTAGAAACATATCTACTTCCCGCTCCTCACACTCATCAAGATTATTTACATTAAAATGAGAAAAGCTCTTCGATAAAGCTTGAAACACTTCAGAAAACTGCTCCACTCTGTTAGCGGTCACATCCCTCATTTTCATTAAATATTGCTGTTGTTCCTTAGAATGCTCCGCAGTACCAGGAATAAGCTTGGCCAACTGATCAGTAACAATCTTTGGGGTTAAAAATAAGAACATAATGGCCACTAATGATTCATACATCGATGGAGCTAGCGGAATACCATTTTCATTGTACATTCCAGCAAGCAATGTGGCTGTCAACAACCCCATAGACACCCCTAACCTTCGCCATTCCTTCAATAACCCTCCCAACAACCCCGCGAAAGCAAGTAAACTCATTTGAAAGAAGCTAGCTACACTAGCGAGACTGAAAATCAAGCCTGTTACTACCCCTACAGTTGATCCAACAGCCGCTCCAGAGATCAAAGAGAAAATTAAAACTAAATACCTTGAAAAAATGTGTTCAATAGATAAGCCGTAAAGGGACCAACCGATCGTTCCTGATGTAATAGAGGCAAGTGTAATAATTAAACTAACGACCTCTTCCATTTTCAAAGACTTTACTCGTTTATTAAGTGCTAAAAACGGGATACTCTGCATAAAAATAAGTGTCAAAACAAAAGCAAGCGAAGCTTCAATCACACCCATTAATACATCATATCCATTAAGAATGTAACTACTTTGAATATAGGCTAATCCTAAATTCACACTTAACACAGTAAACAGAACAAGAAACGGGATAGAGATTGTGTCTTGCTTAGTGAAGTTCTTAAACAGACGATGTACGACTAAAAAGAGCACAATCGTCGCAAAGGAGTAACTAATTTGGTCAATTGATAAAGTGAGAGATCCAGCGAGTATGCCGATAAATGCTAGTGGAGCAGATTCTCGCCTCAACATGAAAACGGATACAAAAAACGGCAGAGCGAATGGGGTTAAATGTGATAGAATCAAGGCACGTCCCAACAGAAAACCGATCAATAAAAAGACAAAGCCTTTTTCAAGCATCCATTCTTGTAGTTGAAAAATGATTTTTTTCAACCCTTGGAACAGTTCTACTTTTCTCCCTTCTAAATCTACATGACCGACCGGCTCTACTATGTTTCTTTCCACTCTCTCCATAGTTAGCACCTCTATTCGTTTTTCATTTGTTGAATATTATAAAGAAGGACAAGACAAAACTTTGTCAAAATGAGAGACCTATCCAAAAAAAGTGTTCGACAATATGCACATCAAAAATGATTGACATTTGATTATGTCGTAAAGTATCATATTCATTGTGCTTCAAATAAATTATTTTTATAGCGGCGTAGCTCAGCTGGCTAGAGCGTACGGTTCATACCCGTGAGGTCGTGGGTTCGATCCCCTCCGCCGCTACCAAAATAGCAACATCTATAAAGGCCCGTTGGTCAAGCGGTTAAGACACCGCCCTTTCACGGCGGTAACACGGGTTCGAATCCCGTACGGGTCATCGGCACAAAAAACCAGATGTTTTTGAATCCAAGTGGTTCAAACGCATCTGGTTTTTTATTGATATTGATTGTAATCGCAAAAATAAAAAGCTGTTTCAAAAGCTTAAACGTCCGAGCTTTTGAAACAGCTTTTTTGTGAATGGAAAAAAATCTATTACATGAAAGTTTGAATAGGCAGCAATTAACCGCGTTTCGCGCCTCTTCCTCCACGCCGTGATTCCGTTTGGCGCTTCAAAGTTGACAGACGGTCTTCACTATCCTTTAGAAAACGAGCCATTTTCTGTTCAAAATTTTCTTTTGGAGGCGTGTAACTTCCTCTTGGCCCTTTAGAACGGTAATCATTATTTTTTGGACGAGGGCGATAGGACTGCTGTTGCTGTTGCTGCTGTGGCTGGTCTTTCGCTTTTCGGATGGACAAACCGATCTTTCCATCACTCTCTACATTAATAACCTTTACTTCTACTTCATCGCCAACTTTTAAGTGATTGTTAATATCTTTCACATAATTGTCCGCTACTTCACTAATGTGCACTAATCCAGTCGTGCCTCCTGGCAGTTCAACAAACGCTCCGAATTTAGTGATGCCTGTCACTTTACCTTGTAACTTGCTGCCTACTTCGATTGACATAAAAAAATTTTTCCTCCTTAGAAATGATCGAACTTTACATTATATTATATTACGTAAAAAAAAGGTGTCAATATGACCTCTTCTTATTCGCCCATCTTTTCGCCTTTTTCGTCAGCCTCAGGAATATTGAAGATGATCTCTCCATCATCCGATAAAAAGTACTTCTTTCTCGCAAGCTCTGCAATATATTCATCATCATTCAATCGTTCGATCTCTTCTTCATATTGCTTTTGTTGCTTTTTCAATTCAACAAGCGATGCTTGAGCTTCTGCTTTTAGTTTCTGCTTCTCTTCCAAATGAGCAGATTGGGAAATAAGTGTAGACCCAAGCCCCGCAATAATAATGAGTGCTAAAATAGAGAAAACGGCAAGCCTTCTATACAACTTTTTCTTGTGCCTTGCTACAAATAGTTCTCTTTTTGCCCAGTTGGAAACAAAAGCGTTTTTCAAAGCGATCACTTTTTGTTTATTTAATCCGCTCATTTTTCTTCCTCCCGGCCTATTTCTTCCAACGTTTTGCTATATTTATTAATTGATTCTTGGTTAATAGAAAAACTCCTGCTATTTTTTTATTTATACCCACTAGTTTGTTTCGAATACGTAACGGTAATAGCTTAAAAATAAGATGAATAGGAAAAAATATAACCTTTCCTATAAATAATAATAGGTGAAGACACATTTTGGCAAGGGTCATCAGTCCTTTTCCAAGCAAACATAGCAATTTAATCATCCATTGGCCAAGGGTGATCACAGGCAAAATGATTAAATAGTAAATCGTATTCCTAATTAACATAAAGACCTTTGAAAAAAATACGATGATCCACTCTAAAATCTTCAAATAAATGGATTTGAATAATGCCTGATAACCAGCAAAACCACATAACACAGCTAAAAAAACATAGACACGGATTTCCCCGTAGTTGATCCTGTATAAACTGTAAAACAATAAGCCAGCATAAAGGCACCAGAAGATCATATCGCTAATAAAGGTCATCCAGCGAGGGCGAGTGGATCTTTGTAAAAAACGCTGATACGTATCTAGCAACGCACCAAAAATGACTCCCATAACGATCATCGCCACCATCGTTTCAAATTGAATAGTAAGGTTCATTTGAATAACTTACTAAACAAGCCTTTTGATTTTTCGCCCGCTGAATGCGCTGAATACACGAAACTAAAGATCGTTCCTTTAATAGCAACTATCCCTTTGTCTACATCTAAATTCTTCATCTGCAAGTTTTGACCCTTAATCGATAGATCGCCCATGACAGTGGTCAACAGAAACTCTTCACTATCAAAGCTTTCAACCTGCTTCACTCCAGTGATTTCTAATAGTTTTCTCCCTCGCATTACTACATCATGTTCCGCCGTCCCTTTATCATGAAAATCATATGATTGATTCATCCTTCTCCCCCTCATTGTGGAAAGTACAAGCTTTGCCACTAAATGTATGCGGGAGAACGCAAAACTATGTAATAAAGATACGAAGCTTTACTGCTCGTTTAACCTTTCTTCTTTCAGCAGCTTATACATCCCCGCTGCTTCCTCTTTTTTCGTTGTTTCTTGAAGTTTTTCTACTTGAACGGTGAGCAGACGCTGACCTAAACGAATCGTCAATTCGTCGCCAAGCTTTACATTAGAGCTTGCTTTTCCCTCGATGCCATTAATCATTATTCTTCCTTGATCCGCTACTTCTTTCGCTAACGTTCTTCTTTTAATAATTCGTGATACTTTTAAAAATTTATCCAGTCTCATGATCTTTTCTCCTTTTCCTTATAAGCCAAGCTGTTTCGCCTCATTCCAAAAGGCGTCTAATTCTTCCAATGTATGTTCATTAAATGCTTGTTTACTCTCTTTTACCCGTTTTTCCACGTGAGTAAAACGACGATAAAATTTTTCATTGACAGCAATTAACGCTTCTTCTGGGTGAATCGCATAAAAGCGAGATACATTGACAAGAGTAAACAATAAATCACCAAACTCTTCAAGCAATCGACCTTTGTCGCCACTCTTCACTTCATCAAGAAACTCTTTCCACTCTTCCTCTACTTTATCGAGTGCTCCTTGAGCATCCTCCCAATCAAACCCTACTTTTGCTGCTTTCTTCTGTAATTCATAGGCACGAAGCAACGCCGGTAACCCTTTCGCTACTTCATCAAGCAGAGCAGTCTCCTTTGTCCCTTTTTCCTGCTGTTTAATCTCCTGCCAAGTCGCAACGACTTGTTCAGCACCTTCCACCACTTTTTCTCCAAATACATGAGGGTGACGGCGAATCATTTTTTGAGCGAGAGTTTCAATGACATCTTCAATCGAAAACATTCCTTCATCTTCGCCAATTTGAGCATGAAGTAATACTTGTAAAAGGACATCTCCAAGTTCTTCAATGATATGATCATCATCTTGGCGGTCGATCGCCTCAAGAAGTTCATACGCTTCTTCGATTAAATATTTTTTCAACGACTCATGCGTCTGCTCTCGATCCCACGGACAACCATCTGGTGCACGAAGCTTGGCGATAATTTGTCGCAATACGGCAAACTCTCGGTACGTTTGCTCTGCTTCTTTCACTGGCGGAACGTACAGGGAAGTTAAATTATTTAGCTCTACTTGCCGATCTAATTCGTATAACGGAACTTTCTTGACGACTTGTTCTGAGCTACCTGCTGCTGTCACGATATACACTTCATATTCATCCGCGTACTTTTCCATCAAAGTCAACTTCACTTCAGAGGCAACAAAAGCATCATATACTTGAGCAATGACCACATGCTGAAAAATATTAATATCATCCCTATGTAAAGCTGTCCCATCTAAAAATTGAAAACCATCGATCGGGTCTGCTTCAATGGACGCGAATAAAGCGTCAAGAAAACTTTGTCCACCTGCAATAGAGATATCCCACTCCGGTGATTTCCCTTTTTCTAACAACAATTGCACCGTTTTTTCTGCGACGATTGGGTGACCGGGAACGGCATATACCACGTCCTCTTCCTTTGTTGCCGCCAAAGTCAACTCAGCTACAATTTCTTCATACACCGCTTCAAATTGATCATGCTTTTCGTACACATGATCAAAGCTTTCAAATGTTACGCCCTCTGCTTGAAGCTCAGCAATCACTGGGTGAGCGATCGTTCGTGCATACACTTTGTTCGTTCGCTTTAATAATTTGTATACACCAAGCGGCAATTGATCAAGCTCACCTGCTCCAAGACCGACAATCGTAATCGAATACGTCATATTTATCACTCTCTTTCTTGAATTTATTTCCTTTTTTGATTCATTCTTCTCATCTTATCTCCGAAAGGAATTTGCATCCATTCTTCTTCTGTAAATAAGTTCACTTTCATCATTGTATAAATAAATACAAACGCACCTATGACTACGCTACTCAGCGCTAGAACCGTCATTTGTAGGCGGTCCATATCATATGAAAATAAGAAATGTTCCGTTACCACTCGCCAGATTTGTAAAGCTACCGTCATGGTCAACATAGAAAATAATGCTTTATATAAAAAAGTTGTCTGTATAAATGGCATTTTCAGTTGCTTACGAATGTATAAAGCAAGGGTGACCATAATAACGCCTAGAGCAAGAACAGTAGAAATAGCAGCACCCGCTGTTCCATACGAAGGAACGAGCAGCATGTTTCCAATATACTTAACAAACACCCCAATGACTACCGCTAAAGCAGGAATGATATCTTTATTTATACTTTGTAAAATTCCTGAAAAAGTTAAGATCACCGAACTAAATAAAATGGACACACAAAAGATCGACAATACGAAAGACCCTTCGCTGTTTTCAAATAGCATTACATTGACAGCATCCATAATATTGATTAAACCGACAGTAGCTGCTAGCCCGATGGTGACACTGACCTTTACAGCGAGCCGCATATATTCCCTCACTTGCTGTTGCCGGTTTTTTTGGAAAGCAGATGTCACAAGCGGAACGAGCGTCAACGATAGTGATACCGCAGCTACCGTTCCAAGCTGGAGCAGTGGTTGACCACGATCATAAATCCCTTTGGCGATTTTCGCTTCTAAGTCGCCAAGTCCAGCTTGAATAAGTCCGCTATATAGCTGAAATGAGTCCACTAACTGTAGCAATACAAGCAGCATACCCGATACGCAAATAGCAGTACCTTGAACGACTAACAAACGTATTTCCCTCTTATAAAATCCATTCTTTCTAAGCAAACTAAGCTTAATAGTAGAATGACGCTTCCGTATAAAAACATATAGCACGAGCATTCCGACTAAACTACCCGCTAATGAACCGACCATGGCACTAGCACCCGCTACATATAACGAATACCCTTTTTCGATCATCATATAAGAAAATAGCAGTATGCTTCCTACACGAATCAGCTGCTCTATCACTTGTGAGATCGCTGTTGGAACCATATCTCCTACTCCTTGAAAAGTGCCACGCCATACCGTCAAAAATGGCATGAGTAAAAAGGAGAAGGCGACGATTTGAATCATCGGAGTCAACCCTACATCTCCCATATATTTCGCCATTGTATCGGCACCAAAAAAGATAAACGCGAATAATCCGGCACCTAATACACTAATAATAGTGAAGGACAGTCGAGCAATTGTCTCTACATGCAGACGGTCCCCTTCTCTTTCTGCTACTAACTTAGAAATAATAATCGGAAAACCATAAGTAGACAAAGCAACGGCTATTCCGTATAACGGGTACACTTGCTGATAAATATAAAAACCGACATCCCCCACAATGTTTTGGTAAGGAACGCGGTAAACCGCACTCAAAATCTTCACAAAAATCGCCGCTATCGTTAAAATAATGGCTCCGCGCATAAAAGATTTTTGATCCCTTTTTGGCAATGAATGACACCTAGCCCTTCTAAACAAGCTATTACAAATGTAAATGATCTCAACAAAAAAAGGAAGCAGCTCGTTTTTCACTGCTCCCTTTCTTTGCTATTGTTCCATTTGTTTCGCTAAAAAGCTGGCGGCAGTTTCAGTCGATTTCTTCTCCACTTCACTCATCGTTCTCTCCGTGGAAAAAATTAAGACGAGCCCAATAGCATCTCCGTTAGCAATGATCGGAGCAACCGTGTACGATTGCACCTCTTCTTCACGTCCATCAACAATTTCAACCGAACCACTAGGGTTATTTAACGTTGGCTGGCGCTCACTGATCGCCGACTCAATTAATGGTCCTACATTTTTATTCATGTATTCTTTTTTCGCTACACCCGCGGTTGCAATAATGACATCGCGATCACAAATCAACACACTACTATCAAGACTATCATGTAACGCTTCAGCATATTCTTGAGCAAAATCACCTAATTCACTAATTGGGGAGTATTTCTTTAAAATGACTTCCCCATCGCGATCAACGAAAATCTCTAGCGGATCTCCTTCTCGTATCCTTAACGTGCGACGGATTTCCTTTGGAATAACAACCCGCCCTAAATCATCAATTCGACGAACAATACCAGTTGCTTTCATCTTGTTGCCTCACTTTCATCAGATGATTTTTTAGGACAATGAATAACGATTTTTCATCGATATTCCTGTCACATTGATGTTATTATCTTTCATCTGGGAAGTTCTATGCATTTTGATGATTATTTTCTAGCATGTTCAAGATTTTGAATGATATCATAGGCCACTTCAAACCACGCTTCATCCGTCAGCTGTTGAATATTAATCGTGATTTTTAATTGATTACTTTCCATACCTAACCCTACGGCACGACCGTGTTTATGGCAAATTTCAAATACTTTAGAACCATCGATCTGCTGCGTACCGACTTCACTCATCCAAATCGTGACTAGCTCTTTTTCTTGCTTAATTTTTTCAAGTTGAACAAAGCTCGCGTATACTTTCATTTCTGCCACTCTAAATAAATCATTTACTTCACGAGGGTATTCACCGAAACGATCGATCATTTCTTCCTTCAACTCTTCTACTTCTTCTAATGAATCAACGCTACGGAAGCGCTTATACATTTCGATTTTCTGCTGACTGTCCTTAATATAAGTGTCCGGAATATACGCATCAATCGATATTTCTATTTCAAACAATGGCACCTTGTTCTGTTCTTCGACGCCTCGTTTTTGCTCTACTGCTTCCTTCAACATTTGAGAATATAAATCGAAACCGACAGAATCGATAAATCCATGTTGCTGAGCACCTAGCAAATTACCTGCACCACGAATGGATAAATCGCGCATCGCGATTTTGAAGCCCGACCCTAGCTCGGTAAATTCCTTAATCGCCTCTAAACGTCTTTCCGCTGTTTCTGAAAGCACTTTATCTTTGCGATACATGAAATAGGCATAAGCGACGCGATTGGAGCGTCCGACACGCCCTCTAATCTGATACAGCTGGGAAAGCCCCATTCGGTCGGCATCATGAACAATTAATGTATTCACATTCGGAATATCTACACCCGTTTCGATAATCGTTGTCGTTACTAACACATCAGATTCGCCTTCTAAAAAGCTTAAAATGACTGCTTCTAGCTCTCTTTCCGTCATCTGTCCATGAGCATACGCTACTTTCGCATCTGGAACGAGCATCGAAATTTCTTCTGCTTTTCTTTCAATATCCTCTACTCGATTATATAAATAAAAGACTTGCCCATCCCGTGCTAGTTCTCGCTCAATCGCTTCTCTAATAAGTGCGGGATTATTTTCAGCCACAAATGTTTGCACCGGAAAACGATTTTTCGGTGGTGTTTCAATGACCGATAAATCGCGAACACCTAGCATTGACATATGTAGTGTTCTTGGAATCGGTGTCGCCGTTAACGTTAATACATCGACATTTGTTTTTAATTTTTTGATTTTCTCTTTATGCGTGACACCAAAACGCTGCTCTTCATCCACAATGAGCAAACCAAGATCATGATATTGCACATCTTTCGATAACAAGCGGTGAGTGCCGACGATAATATCAACCGTTCCGCTCTTTAGCCCTTTTAACGTCTCTGTTTGCTGCTTCTTCGATCGGAAACGACTTAATAAACCGACATTGATTGGAAAATCACGAAAGCGCTCTACCATCGTCTCATAATGCTGTTGAGCAAGGATTGTGGTCGGCACAAGAAACGCCACCTGCTTCTCATCTGCTATCGCTTTAAAAGCAGCCCGAATCGCCACTTCTGTTTTGCCATAACCAACGTCTCCGCATAGCAAGCGATCCATCGGTCGTTCCTTTTGCATATCTTGTTTAATTTCTTGGATTGATCGAAGCTGATCTTCCGTTTCCTCATATGGAAAAGCGGTTTCAAATTCGCGTTGCATATCACCATCTGGGGAAAAAGCATATCCTTTCGCCGCTTCTCTTTCCGCATACAGCTTAATTAAATCATCCGCGATGTCTTGAACGGAGGATTGTACTTTATTTTTGACTCGCTTCCATTCGCTCCCGCCAAGCTTATATACTTTCGGTTCTTTCCCTTCTGAACCGACGTATTTTTGGACCAGTTCGATTTGCTCCACTGGTACGTATAATTGATCCGTTCCTTGATATTTAATATTTAAGTAGTCTTTATGAACACCTTTCATTTCTAGTGTTTCAATGCCTAAGTACTTCCCGATTCCATGATTAACATGAACGACATAATCACCGGGCTTTAGTTCAGAGTAGCTTTTAATCCGTTCAGCATTAGAGAGCTTTTGACGGCTCTTATTTCGTTTCGTTTTCTTATTAAATAATTCCTGCTCAGTGATTATCGCTAATTTCTGCTCAGAAAATTCAAAGCCTGCTGTTAGCGAGCCTAAACCGATTTGAACCGCTTGCTCCGTCACGATATTTTTTTCAGAAGAAAGCGTTACCTCAATCTCGTAATCTGCGAGAACCGTTGCTATTTTCTTCATTCGTTCTTCGGTCTCACCTAGAAACACTACCGTCATGCCAAGCTTTTTCCAACGTTCCACTTCTGTATGAAGAACATTCATTTGCCCGTGGAAGTTTTGCATTGAACGGCTAGAAAATTTAATGACATTCTCCGGGCTTGTACCTGCAACTTTACGCATAAATAACGAAAGATAAATGATCGGCTGCTTAATTTTTTCCTTCACTTCAGCAAACGAGTAAGAAAGCTTCATATCGTGAACGATCTTTCCCTCTTCTAGTAAAGACGTGTACCACTCTGCTTCCTCTTGTTCTAGAGAATCATTCAGCTCTTTAATACGGCTCACTTCATCGAAAAACACGAGACCATCTTGCGGTAAGTAGTTAACAAGGCTCATCGGCTCTTCATACATGATCTCCATATACTTCGACAAGCCATCAATGCTTTGACCTTGCTTTAACTTCTCCATTTCCATGTTTATATTTTCTTTTAATAGCTTTTGAGTCTCTTCATTTTTGACCTTCTTTAAAGATTCCTCTAATGCTTGTTCAAGCCGCTGAGCAAGCCTGACTAAATGAATAGGCTGATAAGGTGTTTCCGTTACAGGACTAACCGTAATAGACTGTTTATTTTCTAATGACCGCTGATTTTCAATGGAGAATGTACGAATCGAATCGACTTCCGTATCAAAAAATTCGATCCTCACAGGGTCTTCTAATGTCAGCGGATAAATATCAATAATTCCACCGCGCAAACTAAATTCACCTGGACTATAGACCATATCCACTCTCTGATAACCCATATACACTAAATCATTGATCATTTGATCTAAATCAATGTCTTGTCCAACCGTCAGCTGTTTTTGTAACGCCTCCCATTCATGCTTTGGCGGTAATAATTTACGAAGTCCAGAAATAGGAACGATATAAATTCCCTTTCTCTCTTTGACGATGTGGTTTAACACTTCAATTCTTTGGGCGCGAAGTTCAGGGCTAGCTACACTAATTTCCGCCGCAATGAGCTCGTTAGCGGCATACAAATATACCTCCTGCTCGTCAGTGAATTGCAGAAGATCATCATATAGCTTTTGAGCTTGTAGCAAGTTATAAGTAATCACCATAATCGGTTTATTCGTCTGTTGATAAGCTGAGGCAATCAATAAGGCTCTTGACGATCCCGTCAGTCCGGCGGCTAATTGCTCCTTTAAGCCCTCTGATAGCCCGCTAAATAACACTTGGATATCTTGATTTTGTAAAAATATATTTTGTAAACTATTCACACACAGTTCCTCCCCTTTTAACTACCAATCCCTATTGCAAAGTAAGCTCTTTCTACTGTTCCGACAATTTAAACAGAAAAATGCTTTGGATCAGCATCCAAAGCTACTTACTGTATAAAATAATCATATTCGTGGAAATCAGGATTCCTTTCAAGGGATTCCTGACAATCTTCACATATTATTTTAACCTTCATCGTTCCATCTTGATCGTATTGAATCATATCGGTTCTTTCATGATCCGTCAGTGCGTGAATGCCTAACCGTTTAGTAGAGATCACAGATTGATCAAGCGAACCAACTAAGGTATTGCAATGACGGCAAAAATAATGAATAGCCATCTTTCTTCCTCCTCGCTGCCCACTACATCAATGATTAAATTTAGTATAGGCGCGACAGACGACATTTATTCACTTATTGATTAAATTTGTTCATCACTTCAAGAAATGGCTGATCAATCCATGCTTCTACTGCATCAGCGCTTGTAGTAATCACACTCTTCATGCTTTCCTGTTCTTCGGCAGTGAACCGTCCTAGTACATAATCAGGCACTTTCATTGGAGGGGTTGGGCGATCAATCCCTATGCGAATTCGATTAAATTCCTGCGTACCGACGTGAGCAATGGTCGATTTAATGCCGTTATGTCCTCCAGCACTGCCTTTTTGACGAAGACGAATCTTACCGACGGGCAAATCTAAATCATCATAAATAACGAGTAGCTCTTCGACATCAATATTATAGTATCGCATCACTTCACCGATGCTTTCACCTGATAAATTCATATATGTAAGCGGTTTAAGAAGAATCACCTTCTCCATTCCTTTACGAACGACCGCATAAACGCCTTTATGCTTCGCTTCTGTTAACGGAGCTTGAAAGCGTTCTGCTAATTCATCGATTACATCAAAGCCAATATTATGCCTTGTGCCTTCATATTTAGAGCCTGGATTTCCAAGGCCTACTATTAATTTCATCATCTGCACCTCAAATTCCTTCTTAACTACCCAATTGAAGCTATGTAATTTTAAGTATAACTCACAAATGATAGAAATTATACAGTTCAAAGCCAAGCATTTTGTAATTATCCATATTTCTTTGTTAAAACAAAAAAGAGAGTACTAAAGCTTTTTCGATTTAGCACTCTCTTTATAATGTTATTTCTGTTTTTCTCCACAAAAAATGAACTATTTACTCTACAAGGCTCATCTCTAATTTAGATCTAAGCCTTGTAGATCTGCCCCTTAGAGACATCAGCATTTATCTATATTATTCGCTAGCTGCTGCTTCTTGTTCTTCCGTCACATCATCTTCTGCCGAACGAGGAGCTAGAATAGACAGGATGGTTTCATCATCTTCATGATTGATTTCAAAAGAATAGTGATCACGAATATCTTTAACAGCCACCACATCACCGATGGCTAAATTTGAAACATCTATCGCGATATGTTCAGGAAATTCACTTACTTTAGCTGTCACTGATAACTCAAATAGTGGTTGTTGAAGTACACCGCCTTCTTTTGTACCAATAGCTTCACCTTCTGGATCAATTCGCACATTGGCTGTCATTTCAGAAGATAAATCTACTGCTAGAAAATCAGCATGAACGATATGATTCTTGATCGGATCTTGATCATAATCTTGCAATACGACATTATATTTTTTGCCTTCCATCGCTAAAGAAATAACACCGTTACGTCCTACTTCTTTAATCACTTTAAAGAAGGCTCCTTCGTCTACATAAATAGACTCACTATCGACTCCTTTACCATACACGATCGCAGGAAAACCACCTTCATTACGAAGTTGTGTTAACCCCGATTTTTGAAAATTGTTTCGTTTTTTCGCTTCAAGTACTGCACTCATTAGAGAAACTCACCTTTCTGCTTAATTTTTCTATTTTTTCTAACTGACTTCCTTTTTAAATATTCCCTTTTAAAAAGACTTTAAACATCATAAGTGGTTTTCTCTTTACTCAACAAAAAAAGAGCCCTTCAACAGGCTCTTTTTTTGTGCGTATTAATCAAATAACGTGCTTACTGATTGCTCTTCATGAACGCGTACGATCGCTTCACCGATTAAAGAAGCAACAGATAATTCAACAACTTTATCGATCTTTTTCTCTTCTGGTAAAGCAATCGAGTTTGTTACAACAAGCTCTTTAATGTTAGAGTTTTGAATGCGCTCAATCGCTGGTCCTGAAAGAACTGGATGTGTACAACAAGCGTATACTTCCTTCGCTCCATTTTCTACTAGTGCGCTAGCAGCTAAAGTGATCGTTCCAGCTGTATCAATGATATCGTCGATTAGAATCGCAACTTTTCCATCAATGTTACCAACAATATTCATTACTTCCGCTACATTTGGACGAGGACGACGCTTATCAATAATCGCAATCGGTGCTTTTAAGCGATCAGCCATCTTTCTCGCACGAGTTACACCACCGTGGTCCGGAGATACGATGACAATATCTTCACTGCTAATATTCTTTCCTTTAAAGTAATCAGATAGAATCGGTACACCCATTAAGTGATCGATTGGAATATCGAAGAACCCTTGAATTTGTGGGGCATGTAAATCTAAAGTGATAACACGAGTTGCTCCTGCTGTTTCAAGTAAGTTCGCAACAAGTTTAGCCGTAATTGGTTCACGAGCACGAGCTTTTCGGTCTTGACGCGCATATCCATAGTATGGAAGAACAATATTAATCGTTTTAGCAGATGCACGTTTTAAAGCGTCAATCATGATTAACGTTTCCATTAAATTATCATTTACAGGGCCGCTTGTGGATTGAATAACATAAACGTCACAGCCACGAATACTTTCTTCGATGTTGATTTGAATTTCGCCGTCACTGAAGCGTTTAACAGAACATTTTCCTAATTCAACTCCAATAGAATCAGCGATTTCTTTTGCTAGAGCTGGATTAGAGTTAAGAGCAAATAATTTTAAGTTTGGGTCTAAATACTGGTTATCCATAGTGGGCCTCCGCTTATTTGTTTAGGTTTAGTTTTTGAACGTAATTTTCTTTATTGATTTGACGTGCACGAGCAATCGATAACGATTCCCCAGGAACATCCTCTGTAATCGTTGAACCTGCCGCCACATAAGCACCTTTCCCTACTGTGACAGGAGCGACAAGATTTGAATTACAGCCGATGAATACACCATCTTCTATTTTCGTTAAAAATTTATTTTTTCCATCGTAGTTCACTGTAATCGAACCGCATCCGATGTTGACATCGCTTCCTACCTCAGCATCACCAATATAGCTTAAATGAGAAGCTTTGCTCCCTTTGCCAAAGACAGATTTCTTAATTTCCACAAAGTTTCCTACCTTAACTTCGTCGTGAATCTTTGAAGCCGGACGGATATGTGCAAATGGACCGATAGCTACGTCACAACCAATTTCACTATCTGTAGCAACCGATTGACGAATCGTTGTACGATCACCAATTTGGCAGTTGTTAATTTCACTATTCGGACCGATCTGGCAGTCTTCACCAATCACTGTATGACCTGAAAGAACCGTTCCTGGGTGAATAACTGTGTCTGACCCGATCGTTACATCAGGACCGATATACGTATTTTCAGGACTGATTAAAGTCACTCCGTTACGCATATGATCAATATTGATACGCTCACGCATAATTTTCTCCGCCTGGCTTAACGCTACTCGATCATTCACGCCCAGCGTTTCATCGAAATCTTGTGTCTGATAAGCGGTTACCTTTTCACCAGCATCTTTCAAAATTTCGATGACATCTGGTAAATAATACTCGCCTTGAGCGTTGTTATTTGACACTTTCTTTAATGTTTCAAATAAAGCTCGGTTATCAAAACAGTACGTACCTGTGTTAATTTCTTTCACTTGTCGTTCATCAGCAGAGGCATCTTTATGCTCAACAATTCGCTCCACCGTTCCTTCTTGACTTCGAATAATTCTACCATAGCCATCTGGATGTTCTGTATAAGCTGTCAAAATGGTTGCTTTCGCTTCTTGCTCTTGGTGATATTTCACAAGTGCTTCCATTGTTTCCGATTTAATCAATGGAGTATCCCCACATACGACAAGGGTACACCCATCTTCTTTTGCAAGAATCTTTTCTGCTTGCCTAACCGCATGAGCAGTACCAAGCTGCTCTGCTTGTAAAGCAAATTCACTTTTGTCGCCAAGATAGCCTTTAACCTCTTCTGCTCCATGACCAACAATCGTGACAATCTTTTGTGTATGTAAATTCGAAATTTGATCTATTACATGTTCTACCATCGGTTTACCACAAACTGGATGTAACACTTTATAAAGCTTAGACTTCATTCGTGTACCTTTACCTGCAGCAAGAATGACAGCATAAATATTCGTCATTTGGGGTCCCCCTATAACCTTTTTGTCCATATTGAATATATCTTAAAAAGGGCTTCATTTCAAGATACTGAAAAAGTGACAATTTTTTGTCCTCGATGAAAGAAGGGGAAAGGAGGGGGGATTTTTATAGTTTAGTCATGAAAATGAAAAAAGAGCCGTACCTTAGACGTCGGCTCTTGTTGCGGTTGATTTTTTTAGGAAGCTCCTGCTTCTTCTAATTCTACTTCTTCCAATTCCCCTAACCGGTGATATTCTGCTAAAACAGCCTCTTGGATTTTACCGCGTGTGTTGGAGTTGATTGGATGAGCAATGTCGCGAAACTCGCCATCTGGCGTACGTTTACTCGGCATTGCAACAAATAGTCCGTTATTTCCATCAATCACACGAATATCATGAATAACAAATTCATTATCTAATGTAATTGATGCAATCGCTCTCATTCGGCCATCCGTATTTACACGTCTTAATCTCACATCAGTGACTTCCATTCTGTTTCACCACCCTTTCCCCCTATATAAAAAGCTTAGACTAGTAATTCAATAATATTTTTAATATTCCTTCTTTTTTTAAGAAAAAGTTTGAAATATTTTTGTTATTTGCCAAAAAAATACACTCGTGACTATCTCACGAGTGCAATTACTTCGATTTCAACTTTTGCATCTTTTGGTAATCTAGCTACTTCCACACAAGACCGCGCTGGCTTATGATCAGCAAAATAGTGACCATATACCTCATTAACAACAGCAAAATCCTCCATATCAGCTAAAAACACAGTCGCTTTAATGACCGTTTGTAAAGAGGCTCCTGCTTCTTGTAGCACCGCTTGTAAATTGGCGAATACTTGGTGTGTTTGAGCAGTGACGTCTCCATCTACCATTTGGCCTTCAGCTGTTAACGGAATTTGTCCAGAACTAAAAAACAAATTATTCACTAATACCCCTTGTGAATATGGTCCAATGGCTGCAGGTGCTTTTTCAGTCGATACAGTTCTCATCCTAATCTCCCCTTATGAAAAATCAATATTTCTTGAAAAATAATTACCTTCAACTACCGAAATGGCTTGTTCTTTCACATTGACGTCTTGTAATTTAACGAGCGAAATATAATCCTCAACGAGTCGCTCATCATCATGCTCAGCTTCGACTAGCACAGCAATTCCTGCAACGGTTGCATTGAATTCCTCAAGTAAGCTAATCATGCCATTAATCGTGCCACCTGCTTTCATAAAATCATCGACCAGAAGTACTTTTGCTCCTTCTTTCAAGCTGCGTTTCGCCAACACCATCGTTTGAATTCTCTTTGTCGACCCTGAGACGTAATTGATGCTGACAGTAGGTCCTTCTGTTACTTTACTATCTCGTCTAACGACAACAACCGGAACATTTAGATGAGAAGCAATCGCATGAGCAATAGGAATCCCTTTCGTTGCTACAGTCATGATCGCATCGATTTCCATCCCAGCATAAGCGGAGGCTAGTAACTTTCCTACTTTATGAATCACTTGAGGATGACCAAGCAAATCCATCATGTATAAATAGCCACCTGGAAGCAATCGCTCCGGCTTTTCTATTTGTTCACATATACGAGCGATAAACTCACGTGCCTCCGCTTCACTTACTTTAGAATAATACTTTACGCCACCTGCTGCGCCAGGAACCGTTTGTAGCGTGCCGATCCCACGCTGTTCAAATGTCTCTTTTACAATCGCTAAATCTTCACTAATCGACGATTTAGCCGAACCATAGCGTTCAGCAAAAAACGTTAAAGGAACTAGCTGTTGCGGGTGTTCCAATAAATAATGCGTCATATCAATTAAACGTTCACTTCGACGGAACTTCATGTTTCCTTCTGCCCTCCTAAGGAGTAAAACCGAATATTTAATATTAAATATATATTAACATACGGCTTTAATCAACAGGATTTCCGTCTCCTAACAATCGCACAGCATACACTTGATCACAGAATCCTCTTAAGCCATTATACACACGGTGCATTCTCGAATCATGCTGAATCAGTCCAAATACCGTTGGACCACTGCCACTCATTAATACGGCATCGGCACCGAAGCGCTCCATTTGCTCCTTAATGAGAGCCACTTCTGGATGAATCTTCAAGGTAACCGATTCTAACACATTCCCTACATTTGTACATACACTCGTATAGTCCTGTGTCTCAATTGCCTGTAGCATCGCTTTTGTATTAGGATGCTTCAATCCTTCTAGCTTTAAATTTTTATACACTTCAGCCGTTGATACACCGATCGTTGGCTTCGCAAGAACTACCCAACAATTCGGCGGAGCAGGCAGATGTTGGATCTTCTCTCCTCTCCCTTTTGCCAAGGCTGTTCCCCCATATACGCAAAAAGAGACGTCAGAGCCTATTTCAGCCCCAATTTCAGCTAATTCATCTAAGCTGAGCCCAAGATTCCATAACTGATTTAATCCTTTCAATGTAGCAGCTGCATCACTGCTCCCTCCTGCAAGTCCAGCTGCTACTGGAATCACTTTTTCAATTCCAATCGTTACACCGGAACGAACGTTAAAGCGATCCTTCAGAAGCTGAGCTGCCTGATAAGCAAGATTTCGACTATCATCAGGGACAAAACGATTATGTGAAATAATGCGAATTTCATCTCCTGATAAAGGTTCCAACTCTATACGATCAGCTAAATCAACGGTTGTCATAATCATTTCCACTTCATGATACCCGTCGTCTCGTTTATGTAATACGTCGAGTGTCAAATTAATTTTCGCTGGTGCTTTCATCATTATCTTCACTATGGGCCACCTACTTTTGTGCACATTACAGTTTGTCTTATTTTATCATAAAGTCCGTATAGATTTTTGGATTATGGTATTTTAACATTTCTTTTTTGTGATGAAAAGCTGTCATATAAAAAGAGAACCGGAATTGTCCGGTTCTCAGGCGGTTTTAATTTAGAAGTGATGAAAAGCGTCAGCGTTTGTTAGCTAATTGGTTTTCTGCAAGTTCAATCGCACGTTTCACCATGTTTCCGGCATCTCGAGTCGTAATTCCTCCCCAGCCTTCTCGTTGAACAGTATCATAAAACCCTAACTCTTTCGCAAGCTCTTCTTTCAATTGGTCAGACATAACTCCTCGTCTTCTACCCATTGTTCTCCTCCTTTTACCGCCTGTTTATAGCTTCTCCTGCCTCTAACAGAAAATAAGCGGGAAAGGATGGAAAGTAATAGACAAAAATAAAAAGCAGTAAACAAAATGTCCACTGCCAACTTAAACTGCACTTCCTGCTGCATCTTCAAATGTTAATTCTACTGTCTCTGTAAGAATATCTGCGTAGCTATAAGAAACTCTTTCGAACGCATTTTCCGCTTGATCTAACTCAACGACAAAAACTGCCTGATAGGTTTCAGCTAATACACCGGAACGCTCAATTGTTTTTCGGCGTCCTCCATTCGCTTTTAGCAACAGTCTTTTGCCTAAATTAGAATCAAGAGATTTTTTAATGTCGGCTAATGTTTTTGGCATCCGCTTCCACCTCACTAAGTTGAATTATAACACACGTAAAGATTCAAGTCAAATAAATAAATAATTTTATCAACCAACACCCCTTCTTGTCAACGTTTTTTATTTTACAAAACTCTGCTTTTTTCACCATACATTTAGCCTACCCAACTTTTATCTATTCATGACAAATAAAGTGAAACTTCAATCAGCAGGATTTTTTACCATTTGTTAATAGACGTCTCCTCACTCTTCACTTCCCTGGTGAAAAGGCATCCCTAATCGTAATAATCCTCGCGTTTCGATTCCACCGAGCCCTTTGTCTCCGGTTAATGTATTTCTTAATACTTCTCGAACATTGATCAGTTCGTTAAAAGGAGTAAATCCAACCTTTGCCGATATATATACAGGGTCTAAAGCATGAATATTAACGCGAAAGGGAGAACTAGCAAAATTAGCTCCTGCTCGGATCATGGATTCGAAATGAGATTGACAAGCTCCAGCAAAAATCACCAACTGGTCGAGATGAGGTACTTTCTTTCGAGCATTTCTGACCGCTTGCACAAAATATTTCGAATGCCGATAAGCTTGAATATCTGACTTACTTCCCTTCACTTTAGAGTAAGAATCATGCCCTGTAATGACTAATATATCTGGTCGATATTGATCCATTAAATCAGATACTTTTTCTGGCATTTCCGGCTCTAAGCAATGAACGCCATACACAGGGAGTCCGACCGCTTCATAAGCAGCTAAGCACTTCTTTAAATAATTGGGGTCCCCATCTAAATGCAACACTCTTCCGGGGATTTGAAACACATCATTTTCTTCACGATAACAGCTTGTCGCCCGATACTCCTGTCTTTCTTTAATTAACTCTAATTCCTGGCGAAACAAATGTAATGATTGCTCCTCTAAGCGCCTCGTATCATCCCTGATTCGCTTACGTTCGTCAGAATCCACTTCAATTAAATCAGATAACGGGGCATCTGCAATCAATCGATAATCCTCGCCAAACAAAATGGCTTGCTTTCCTTTACTCGTTTCTTGAATCGCTGTCACTCTAAATAAAATATCGTTTCCATACGATGGACGGCTAACAATAGAGTTCACTTGAATTGTCACATTCATCATCCCCGTTGCTTTTTACTCTTCTTTCTCATCCTATGCAACAGTAGGAATTTTGGCTCTTAAAGTTTTAAAAAGCAAAAAAGCCTGACACTAAATAAGCATCAGACTTCTTATGAGACCATATTTATTTTTATTGAAAAATAGGATATAGCTGATTAGACAAACGCGCAAACTCAGCAAGCGACAACGATTCTCCCCGTCGAGTAGGATCGATACCCGCTTGTTCCAACGCTTCAATAATTTTCTCTTTATGCGCTTTTCCTTGTGGTAATTGGTTCGTTAAATTATTTAAAATCGTCTTCCGGCGCTGAGCGAATGAAGCGCGTGTCACAGTAAAGAAGAATTTTTCACTCTCTACCTCTACCGCTGGCTTCTCTCTCTTTATGAGCTTAATCACAGCTGAGTCGACGTTCGGCTGTGGCATAAACACCGTTTTTGGTACGATAAATGCCGTTTCAGCCTCCATGTAATATTGAATCGCAATCGATAACGATCCATACGACTTTGTACCCGGACGAGCCGATATACGGTCCGCTACTTCCTTCTGCAACATAACAACGATCCCTTTTAACGGAATGTTTTCTTCGAGTAGCTTCATGATGATCGGCGTAGTCACGTAATACGGTAAGTTTGCCACGACCATTAAATCTTTCACATCGGTGAACTCTTCTTGTACAATACGAGCTACATCTGCTTTTAACACATCTTCATGAACGACTTTCACATTGTCATAAGGAGAAAGTGTATCAGCTAAAATCGGTAACAGCCGTTGATCAATTTCAAAGGCCACTACTTTGCCGGATGTCCGCGCTAAATGTTCCGTTAAGGCTCCGATCCCTGGCCCAATTTCGATCGCTCCTGTTTCTTTCGTTAACTCTGCCGTTGCTGTAATTCGGTGTAAAATATTTGGGTCGATTAAAAAATTTTGTCCTAAGCTTTTTTTGAAAGAAAATCCATACTTCTGGAGAATTTCTTTCGTACGCGTAGGAGTCGCAATGTCTTTCATTCATTTTCCTCCTGTAGCACGTCTGTTAACGCTTCAGCAAATTGTTCTTTCGTAATTTGAAACATTAACAACCGCTTATGCAACTGTTTGCCGTTAGTATAGCCAATTCGCAGCTTTTCGCCAAGCTTTTCTCTTCGTTCTTTCGCTTGTGCTCCACCGATTAATCCGGCATCTACTAAATCTTCTTTCGTAATTTGTTCTGCCGCTTCTTGCTCCATCAATTGCGCGTCCTTTAATGCTTGGCGAATCGCTTCGATGGATGCATGCTCCACACCAACACCTTTACCTCGTTTATGCAAAGCTTGATGCTTCGGTAAAAAGGCATGCTTGCAGTTTGGCACATGTTCAGAAATAAACTTCCTAATCTTCTCTCCTGGAAAATCAGGGTCCGTGAACACGATCACGCCTCTAGATTCTTGTGCTAGTTTGATTCTTTCAATCGTAGCCATATTCACTGCTGAGCCATTCGTTTCAATCGTATCCGCATCAACAGCTCGTTTGATCGTAACCGTATCGTCCTTGCCTTCTACGACAATAATTTCTTTAATTTTCATTTCATGTCTCCTATGCTTCGATGTGGAACAATTTTAATGCATTCTCATTGGTTGCTTTCGCTACTTCTTCATAGGAAACTCCCTTTAATTCTGCAATTTGTTCTGCGACTAGCTTGACGAAAGCCGGTTCATTTCGCTTACCACGATAAGGATGAGGAGCTAAATATGGACAATCGGTTTCAATCAGCAATTTATCAAGTGGAATCTCTGCGGCAACTTCTTTTGGCTTTTTCGCATTTTTAAACGTCACTGGTCCACCGAGAGAAATATAAAAGTTCATTTCGACACATTCCTTAGCTGTTTCGACACTGCCACTAAAGCAATGCATAATCCCCCCTACTTCGCCAGCCCCTTCTTCTTTTAAAATAGCGACAATATCTTGCGTCGCTTCACGATTATGAATAATAATCGGTAGCTTTACCTTTTTCGCAAGGCGAATTTGTTGGCGAAACACTTCCTTTTGTACGTCTTTTGGTGATTTATCCCAGTGATAATCTAACCCCATTTCTCCAAGGGCGACTACTTTCGGATGCTTTGCCAATTCTTCTAGCCAGCCAAGATCTGCTGTTGTCATGTCAATCGCATCGACTGGATGCCAGCCGACACTAGCGTATAAAAAATCATGTTGTTCGACAAGCTCCATCGCTTTTTCAATCGTTGGGCGATCAAAGCCGACAACAATCATATTCGTGACACCGGCTTCTTTCGCGCGATGAATGACCTCATCGATATCTTCGTTATATTGCTCTGCATTTAAATGTACATGCGTGTCAAAAAGCATTCATTTCATCCTTTCTGAAAAGAAAAACATAGAAGTTCTCGTCGAATTTTTGTTCCACGTGAAACATTCTATGCTTTCAAAAAACAAAATTATTTAATCCGAGCACCATTCGGCAAAAATTGATCGACACTAGCTAATGATAATACGCCATCTTTTTTACCAGCTAAAATCATCCCTTGAGAAAGCTCTCCGCGAAGCTTCACTGGCTTTAAGTTAGCAACGACGATCACTTTACGTCCAACTAGCTCTTCTGGTTTATAAAATTCGGCAATTCCTGAAACAACTTGTCGTTTTTCAAAGCCGAGATCTAATTGCAGTTTCAATAATTTATCTGCCTTTTTCACTGGCTCTGCTGCAAGCACTGTCGCTGCACGCAAGTCAATGTTCGTAAAGTCATCAATCGCAATTTCATCCGCAAGCTCCGCATAAGGCTCTTCTTCTTTCTTCTCTTCCTTCACCGGAGCTCCTTGCATTTTTTCTTTAATAAAGTTTGTTTCCTCTTCTAAATCAAGGCGTGGGAAAATTGGTTGACCTTTTTTGACAACAGTTGCGCCTTCAGGAATCACACCAAATTGAGCTAAGCTATCCCAAGCTGTTAATTCTCCTTCTGCAATGGAAAGCTGTTCAAAAATCTTTTTCGGTGTTTTCGTTAAGAATGGCTGCAATAGCACCGCTGATCGTCTTAATGATTCAGCCAAGTGAACCATAACATGGCCCAGCTTTTCTGTTTCCCCTTCTTTCGCTAACACCCATGGCTGTGTTTCGTCGATATATTTATTCGTTCGGCTAATTAGCTGCCAAACAGCCGATAACGCCACAGAGAACTCCATCTTCTCCATTGCTTCTTCGTATTTTTCGACCGTTTCTTTATTTGTTTGTAACAGCTGCTGATCAAATTCACCTTCTGATCCTTTATACGCTGGAATAACGCCATCGAAGTATTTATTGATCATCGCTACCGTTCTATTTAATAGGTTCCCTAAATCATTGGCTAAATCAAAGTTAATACGTTCGACAAAGCCCTCTGGTGTAAATACTCCATCTGAACCGAACGGCACTTCACGTAGCAAGTAATAACGAAGGGCATCTAAGCCGTAACGATCGATTAATGTCACAGGGTCTACAACATTCCCTTTCGATTTCGACATTTTTCCATCCTTCATTAATAACCAGCCATGGGCGAATACTTTTTTCGGTAATGGCAAGTCTAGTGCCATTAACATAATTGGCCAATAAATCGTATGGAAGCGGACAATTTCTTTTCCAACAAGATGAACATTGGCTGGCCAGTATTTTTTATACTTCTCCTCGTTATCTGTTCCATAGCCAAGAGCAGTAATATAGTTTGATAGGGCATCAATCCATACATAAATCACATGTTCTGGGTCTCCAGGTACTTTAACTCCCCAATCAAACGTCGTACGTGAAACAGCTAAGTCCTCTAAACCAGGCTTAATAAAGTTGTTGATCATTTCATTTTTACGAGATTCTGGCTGAATAAATTCAGGGTTCTCTTCATAAAACGCTAATAATCGATCAGCATACTTACTCATTTTAAAGAAATAAGATTTTTCTTTTACTTTCTCAACTCCTCGACCGCAGTCAGGACAGTTTCCATTTTCAAGTTGTCGTTCAGTGAAGAATGATTCACATGGCGTACAATACCAGCCTTCGTATTCGTCTAAATAAATATCTCCTTGGTCTAGCAACTGTTTGAAAATCTTTTCGACAATTTTCTTATGACGTTCTTCTGTTGTACGAATAAAATCATCATAAGAAATATCCAATTTTCTCCACAACTCTTGTACACCTTCAACAATGTGATCGACATATTGCTGTGGAGTTACGTTTGTTTCTTCCGCTTTACGTTGAATCTTCTGACCGTGCTCATCTGTTCCTGTTAAGTACGTCACATCAAAACCGCGCAGACGCTTATAGCGAGCCATCGCATCACCTGCTACTGTCGTATAAGCATGACCGATATGAAGATTACCACTTGGATAATAAATAGGTGTTGTAATATAAAATGTATTAGACTGATCCTTCACTTCCAAAACCTCCTATAGACATATAGATATTATATAGAAAAGCCCTCACCAGCGGTCGAGAGCTTCCATTTACACACACTGCCATACGGGCATTTACTATTGATTTTTACTAACATTTTACCTCTTTGATGAAATGAATATACATCGTTGGTAAAGAACCCACTCTCTTCATTTTCTCTTATTCAAGAGTAATTGTAAATATTTAATCTATGATTCTCTATTTAATTTTCCAAAAAAGAAACAACTCACTAATTTAGACCATATTCTCTTCACTTTTGTCGATAAAAGACGGGAATCTATCATTTACTTAACGACAATTCGACATTTTTCTCTAATTTTTTTTACTTTTTTTTACACAACCCTTCAAAACCCTTATATATCAAGGTTTTATCAACATTACATTTAATAGAAAAATTACATTTTCTTGTTGACGATCATGGGAAAGGTTGGTATGATATATTCATAAATAAAAAAAATGTCGAATAATGACGATAATAAGTAAACGACTAGTTTACTACAAAACTTATATTTTTGAGGGGAGAAGTGATTTTATTATGAAATCAACAGGTATTGTTCGTAAAGTAGATGAGTTAGGACGGGTAGTTATTCCAATCGAACTTCGCCGTACATTAGGAATTGCTGAGAAAGATGCATTAGAAATTTACGTAGATGATGAGAAAATCATCTTAAAGAAATACAAGCCTAGCATGACTTGCCAAGTTACTGGTGAAGTTTCTGACGACAACGTGAAACTTGCTGGCGGAAAATTAATTCTGAGCCGCGAAGGTGCAGAGCAATTAATGCAAGAAATCGCTGCTTCATTTGAGACAAGCAAATAATTGATGCACAAAAAAACGAGCCTTTATCGGGCTCGTTTCTTTTATTTATATTACAATTCGACATGATACGACTGATACACATCTCTTTTCGGTAAGTCGCGGTCTTTTGCCACTTGTTTAATGGCTTCTTTAGAGGACAAAGATTGTTCATTTATGTAATGATCGACATGCTCAACGATCGATAAATTCATCCACCACTGTTCGCTTTCTTCTTCCTCCACTTCAGCATTACCTTCAACAATTAAGCAAAACTCTCCTAAAATATCTTCTTCTTTTGACCAGTGAATAGCTTCTGCCATCGTTCCGCGCAAAAACTCTTCAAACTTCTTTGTCAGCTCACGGCATAATACAATTTTCCGCTGTTCACCAAGCACTTCTGCCATCGCTTGAAGCGTGTCTTTCAGTCGATGAGGCGATTCATACAGAATAAACGTATCATGACTCTTATTCAGCTGAGCTAGTTCTGCTTTCTTTTCTTTTTTATTTCGACTTAAAAATCCATAAAAGTAAAAAGGTTGCGGTGCTAATCCAGAAGCAATCAATGCAGTTAACGCAGCGTTCGCCCCAGGAAGCGGCACCACAGTGATTCCATTTTCAATCGCAGCGACAACAAGTTCAAAGCCTGGATCAGAAATAGAAGGCATTCCGGCATCACTGACTAGAGCGACCTTCTCTCCTTGAAGAATTCTCTCTAACAGCGCTTTTCCACTTACTTCTTTATTATGCTCATGATAGCTCGTAATTGGCGTGGAGATCTCAAAATAGTTACAAAGCTTCTTCGTATTTCTTGTATCTTCTGCTGCGATCACATCCGCTTCTTTCATCATACGAATCGCTCGAAAGGTCATATCTTCTAAATTGCCAATTGGAGTGGGGACTAAATAAAGCACCCCTGCTTCTTCATTCGCAAAACTTTTTTGTTTATTAATCATTTTGAAGTCCCCCCTTTTGTAAGTAGTCCATTTTTTGCTTTCTCGTTAATTGCTTGAAAGCATATTCCGCTCGCATCGCTTCGGTAACGGTTTGATACGTTTCAAAATGGATGAGGTGCACTGGCCCTCTTCCGCGTGTATACTTCGCTCCTTTACCGGCATTATGTGTGTTTACACGCTTTTCTATATTCGTTGTATACCCACCGTAAAAAGAACCATCTCGACACTCTAGCACATAAAAATAATGATTATTGCTCGTTTCCATATAACATCTCTCTAATTTCTTCCGTATATTCACCTTGTTGATCGTATATATACAAAGGTGGCAATATTTTAATATCGGGTGCCCCGCCTTTCAGCCCTTCAATCAATACTGTATTCGCTTCTTTTCCTTGCCTTGGATAGACAAAACGAAGCCGCTTCGGCTCAAGACGATACTTTCGCATCAACGTTACTAAATCGAGTAGTCGGCCAGGACGATGAACAAATGCTGCCTTTCCACCTTGCTTTAATAATTGACTACTTGAGCGAATACAGTCCTCAAGCGTACAGCATATTTCATGACGAGCAATGGCCAAATGCTCATTCATATTAATAATCTCACGAGATGATGATAGAAAATAAGGAGGGTTACATGTGACGAGACTATGTTTTTCACGCCCTAACATACTTGACGCGTCCTTCAAATCACCATGAATCATCGTAATCTGATCTTTTAATTTATTATATTCCATATTTCGAATCGCCATATCATAAAGTCGTTCTTGTATTTCTACTCCTGTAATTGGCATTTTCGTCTTAGCACTCATCAGTAAAGGGACAACGCCGTTTCCTGAACAGAGATCAATAATCGACCCTCTCTTTAATGGAATTGAAGCAAATCTAGCAAGAAGTACCGCATCTAATGAAAAGGCAAACACTGTTGGACTTTGGATAATTCTCAAATTCTCTGCCAACAAGTAGTCTAGCCTTTCATCGCCTTTCAATGTGACCATTCTTTTTCCTCCGTTATGCCAATTGTATAAAAATAAAGACTGCCCCTCGACAGGCCTTATCTTCTCATGCGCAGAAGTTGTGGCACTGGCCTTTTGGACAGCCTCGATACATTCATTATTTTTTATTTAAAAATGATAAACAAAACAAGCAATCTTCGTCTTTACGTGGACTGCCAAAATGAACATTGCAAATATGAAACCCTTCTTGATACAGCCTAGCGAGATTGTCGTAACCTTCTCCAATATCCATCAATTTTGAAGGACTTGCGTTGTTATTTTCTCCACTTTTCCCTTGAGCTACTTGCCTTCGAGAAAATTCTAGCTCTTCTAACCTACGTCGCAAGTTTTCATTTTCGAGCTTTAATGAGTTGTTCTCTTCTAGCATTTCTGCCAAACTCTTTTTTAAATCACCGAGCTGTTTATACAATTGACCAATTTGTAGTTCCATATCGCTGACTGAATCGAAGAACTCTTTTTTATCCACTCATTCCACCCCATTACTCTGTGGCTTGTGCTGAAATGGCACCTTCTGTCGTAATTTCTTCCATCGTAAATTCAAGCACTCGCTCTTGTTCGAATACTTCAACTTGAAGAACTCGTTCTAAAATATTTAACCCCACTACTTTTCCAAAGCCATGAGGGGTATTTACTTTTTCACCGACATCTGGAAGGATTTCTTTCGCCGCTTCATATTCATCATTCTCATATTTCAAGCAACACATGAGCCTGCCACATAAGCCTGAAATTTTCGTGGGGTTTAATGATAAATTTTGATCTTTCGCCATTTTGATGGAGACTGGTTCAAAATCACCCAAAAATGTTGAACAGCAAAGCATTCTGCCACATGGACCGATTCCTCCGAGCATTTTCGCTTCATCGCGAACACCGATTTGGCGAAGCTCGATTCTCGTCCGAAAAATAGCAGCTAAATCTTTCACTAGTTCTCGAAAATCCACTCGTCCGTCAGCTGTGAAATAGAAAATTACTTTATTGCGATCAAATGTATATTCTACATCTACAAGCTTCATATCTAGCTTATGTTCGGTAATTTTTCCACAACATACTTCAAAAGCTTCTTCCGCCGCTAACTTATTTTCTTCTACGATGAGATGATCTTTTTGGTCAGCGATGCGAATCACTTTCTTCAAAGGAAGAACAATATCTTCTTCCTCCACTTTTTTCATACCCACAACCACTTGTCCATGTTCGACGCCTCTAACTGTTTCAACGATCACATGATCATTTTTCTCAATCTTCAGCTCGACTGGATCAAAATAATATATTTTTCCCGCTTTCTTAAAGCGGACTCCTACTACATCATACAAAGGATGCTCCCCCCTGTAAATTCAACACAAGCTGTTCCATCAACAATTGTGGATTCATATTGGCATCGAGCTTGCGCTTCGCCTCTAAAATGGCTGTCATTTGCTCTGTAATGCTTTTGGCAGAAGATTGTAGAGCGTTGTGTTTAAGTAATGCAAGCTGATCCGGGAAAGCAAGACCCGTTTCTTTTCCTGTCTGCAACGACAATAAATCTTTAAACAGTAGTAATAGCAGATCAAGCGCTTGGTTAACTTGTTGTTTATCTTTAAAATGCCCATTAAAGTCCTCTTGTAATTTCACCATTGCTTCTAGTGGATTTTTTTGAAGGACTTCATATAATTTTAACACTATTGTACGTGACTGTGCAAACCACTCTTCATGACTTAATTCGAGTGCTTCTTGAAAATTATTAGTTAGCTTGGCTACTAAAGAAGCCATGGGCACAGAAATCTCTTCTTCTATTAACTTATTTTGAAGAAGTTCGGATGGTAACGGTTTGAAAACAAGAAGCTGACAACGAGAAATAATCGTGGGCAGTAGGCGTTGAACTTGCTCAGTCAATAATAAAGCAACGGTATCAGCGCTCGGTTCCTCTAAAAACTTCAGCAAGCTGTTGGCAGCACTGGCCGTCATCTTATCCGCATGCTGAATGATATAAATCTTCTTCTGTGCTTCTACCGCTGTTTTACTAAATTCCTGCTGTAAAAAAGTAATTTGCTGTTTTTTAATCGATAAGCCGTCTGGTTCAAGATAATGAACATCCGGGTGGTTCCCACTTTCAATTCGTCGACAGCTGTTGCACACTTCACAAGCCATAATTCCGTCTTCTTCACAAAGCAAGCTCTTCGCAAAAAACAGCGCTGCGTTTTTCTTCCCTGTTCCTTGGTCACCTTCAAAAATATAAGCATGGGCTACTCGCTCTTTTTCTAGGCCATTCGTTAACATTCTGAGCACCACTGGCTGTAATTCATTCAATTCTTTCCATACCTCAGACATGTACATCCCTGCCTACGTATATAAATTAATAATTAATCCTTTAATTTCTCCTATTTGCCCGAGTAGATCCACCGATTTCTTCTCTTTGTTCATGACATCTTCCGTTAATTCAATTAATTTCTCATCAATCGTCTCGACGGTCTTTAATTTTCGACCTTCTCCAAACTGATTCCATGTATGAGAATTTTTCAAGTTCATGCCAAATTCAACGGTTTCTCGAACAAATCGGCGGACGAGCGTTTTATACTTCGCTAAATCTTGAAACGTTCGAGAATGAGCTAGTCGCTTTCCCGCTCCTTCAATATCCGTTAGCAGTCGCTGAATTTGATCCGTTTTTAATTGTTCTCCTTGTTGCTGAACGATCGTGGAAAATTTAGATTGTCCATTTGAATTAAGCTTTTGGTCTTTTCGCAGCTTGTCGATATTAAAATGTATGTCTTTTTCAATCTTCATATGAGCTATCTCCTATTAAAATTGATGAAATTGTTCTACTGGCAAGACAAATACGGTGGCTCCACCTACAGGTACTTCAATCGGGTAAGGGACATACGAATCCGCATTCCCCCCCATCGGTGATACAGGTGCCACCATTTGATCTCTTGATTGACAATTTTCTTTAATGATTTCTAAAGCTTTATCAAGGCGAATATCATCCGTTCCGATAATAAACGTCGTATTCCCTGCTTTCAAAAAACCACCGGTCGAAGCGAGTTTCGTCGCTCTAAAATTATGATCAATTAAGGCTTGTGATAAGCGATGACTATCTTGGTCTTGCACAACGGCTAAGATTAATTTCATCATTTCCGCCTCCTCTTTTCCGATTCTCCTTCTTTCATTATACCAAGAAAATGAAGCAACCGCAGAGAAGAAAACAAAATTTAGACGATCTTAACTATTGCCCGGTAGATCTAATTCGCTCTAAAATACAAGTCATGCTTTCTTGGAATACTTCTTCAACAGATGCTTCTGCATTGATTTTGACAATTCGCTCTGGAAACCTTTCACTTAAAAGCAAATACGCTTCTCTTACCTTTTCATGAAAGGGAAGCGATTCTAAATCCAGTCGATTCACTTCCCTTTCTTCATGAGCATTAATTCGGGCTAATCCCACCTCTGGCCGGACATCAAACAATAAAGTTAAGTCTGGCATCACTTCATCAACAGCGAAACGGTTGATTTCAAATACTTCCTCCATCCCAAGTCCTCTTGCATATCCTTGATAAGCAAGTGAGCTATCAATAAAACGATCACAAAGCACGATGTCTCCTCTTAATAGTGCAGGCATAACTTTTTCCACAAGATGCTGCCTTCTTGCGGCTGCATACAAAAGCACCTCTGTCCGTCCATCCATCTCCGTATTGTTTTTATTTAAAATAACCTCACGAATTTGTTCAGAAATAGAGATGCCACCAGGTTCGCGCGTCCCAGTCACACGAAAACCTTCTGCTTCAAGCTGCTTAATTAGCCTATGCATCATACTCGACTTTCCAGCCCCTTCAGGCCCCTCAATCGAAATAAATAACCCTTTTCTCATCCTGTAACCTCCAAAACATGAACTAACTTTATTAATATGTTTAAGCTTGAGCTGTTCGATACACCGCAATCCGTTTTGTATTTAATTGTTGACCTCCTTGAATATGTACATGCTGTGCAAGCAAGTTAGTCAAAGTAGCTAGCTGCTCGAATGCTATTCGTTCTCCCGCGATTAATAAAGGGATGCCTGGTGGATAAGGAATCACCGTCTCCGCCGCAATTTCACCAACTGCTTCATTCAAAGGTACCCATACTCGAGGAAGCTTTTCTTGCTCCTTATAAGAAATCATTAACCTCGAAATTTTTTTAAAAAACGATGTGTAATCGACAACTTCGCAAGCAGACGGTTTTTCATATAAAATAAGCCCATCAATTTTCCGCTTGGCTAGCTCGATATAATCGCTACTCCCTGCTTTCAACAAAGGGAACGTACATAACACTTGTGAAGCGTCTGAGAGCTCTGAATAAACCCCTGCTGCTTCTAAATGACTTTGAAGCTCATACCCTGTATATCCTTGTTTTCGCAGCAGTAATTTCAAAGGATCATCCGGTAGTAAAACCTCCAGTCCCTTTCCTTGCAATCGCTCAACCAAAGTAGCTTTCGTTTCTAGCGTAAAAGCTACATCCTCATGAGAAAAACCAGTTAGAAACGCACGTGCTACATCCAAAGAAGCCATAATAGGATAGGATGGACTACTAGATTGCAATGCCTGTAAATAAAACTCCAGCTTCTCCAACGACACTCTAGACGAATTCACATGCAAAAAGGACCCCATTGTCATCGCCGGCAACATTTTATGAGCCGAATGCACAACAAGATCCGCTCCCCATTGTAATGAACTATTAGGAAATGGCTCTCCTAAAACAAAATGTGGTCCGTGGGCTTCATCAACTAATACGAACGAGCCATTTTCATGAGCAATCTTGATCACCTGTTCAATGTCTGTAACCGTCCCATAATAATTGGGATACGTTAACACGATTGCCTTTACCGAATCATATTGTTTATATGCTTGTTCAACTGTATCTAAACTGACACCACTTGCTACCTTAAAGGAAGCATCATACTCAGGCTCTAAAAATACAGGTGTCACCTTTGCTAGCTTACATGCATTTAAAATTGACTTATGACAATTACGCTGAACAAAAATGAGGTCACCCTCTTCACAAACAGATAAAATCATTGCCAAATTCCCAACCGTACTACCATTCACTAAAAAATAACTTTTTCTCGTTTGATACAAATCTATTAGTAGTTGTTGAGCCTCTTCGATACATCCTTCGGGAGAATGAAAATCATCTAAACCAGAGATTTCCGTCTGATCATACGCCAAAAGTTTATAAAAATCTCCAGCAACGCCATCCATCCATACTTGCCCGCCTTTATGTCCAGGAACGTGAAAAGACAGCGTTTTCTGATCGA
The DNA here is from genome assembly GCA_002261155.1 of Bacillaceae bacterium SAS-127. Classification (GTDB taxonomy): domain Bacteria; phylum Bacillota; class Bacilli; order Bacillales; family Domibacillaceae; genus Bacillus_CE. Next base: position 34,324 of record NKXN01000033.1, read on the forward strand.
TATGTCGCTGCAGAGCTTCCATAAGCGGAATACGTTCTTGATTCACTATAGACCCTATCCTTTTCTATACTTTTCTACTAGCCTACCATACAATTCTTACGAAAAAACAGAGGAGATTCTAATCTTTCTCAATTTCTTTACAAAGTGAGCATAAGCCTCTTCTTCTGGTTCCGTTTGAAGCACTTTTCTTTCGCATTCTTTACATATAAAAGCTTGATAAATATAAATACCTTCTTGCTTATTTTGTTCACAGACCATACAAATATGATCCACCATCTTTTTTTGCATATTATCCACCTCCTACTTGGTAGTATTTCCACTTTCTCTTAAAATATACGAATCTATTGACTTCCTAGTGCATGATTTTCTCATACAAAAAA
>NKXN01000034.1 GCA_002261155.1 Bacillaceae bacterium SAS-127
GGTTTTGGGACTCGCACCCAAACTATTTTCCATTTGCTACAAGTAGCTCTCGAACAGTCGGACAATCGAGATGGCAAATAGCCATCCCTTGTCCGAAGGCGATTCATCCCCCACCTACTCATTGGGCTATCGCCCTACACATTCCTTGAGGTGGGAGTCTTCTCGCCTAGAAAGATAAATTTTACAGTTATTATTAGGAGGACGGAACAATGGATTTAGTAAACGAATTTTTAAACGGCTTGAGATCAGCATTATCAACAGATGAACTCAGGGAACTAAATACAGCGTGCGGTGCTACAGAAGAGGATATTGCTACACTAAAGTCAAAATATCCAAATTGTCCCGAATCACTTATCTGTCTACTTGAAAATATTGATGGTACATACTGGCGGAAATATAGAGATAACGAAATTGCGGTTTGTATGCTAGGCTCGGGTGTCGAAGAAGATGGATATCCATACTATTTACTATCTACACAACAAATACTTGAAAGTTCAAAAGAGGAAGAAGACGTCTCCTATCTTTTAGAATACGAAGATGACGAGGAGACTGTTGACCGTAAGATCAATCGGGAAGGACTTCTCCCAGGGACATATATTCATTTTTCAGACTGTATGAATAATGGGGGTTCATCAAGACTCTATATTGATTTTAACCCGTCGAATGAAGGTGTATGTGGTCAAATCATTCGCTTTGTACACGACCCTGATCAATATGAAGTGATTGCAAACAGCTTTGATGAGTATTTACAGAATCTTATTAACGGTGGTTTTATTTATCTGGAAGAGGAAGAACTGGATGAAGAAGAATTTGATTGAAACATACAACAGCTAGAGTCTGCATAAGACTCTAGCTGTTTTCTTTCCACACGTTAGCAAACTCCTCGATTTCCGCTGTCATGATTTTAGTCATAAAATAAGTGAGTGAGGTCGGTGGGTGAATGTGTGTTGCTGGAATGATCATCAATTTCTCTTGATGTAGCTCTTCTTGCACGAGCGATAACGGCAAGTAAGAGACGCCCAGCCTTTGCTCAATTAGTCGTTTCGTCACATCCATTTGCGTGACAGACAACGTGCGAATGGATGGCTGGACTTGTCTAATCATCGGCAATAGTTCTTCCCAGTAAGTCGGGTGATTATCTATTAATAAACGATACGTTTGTAATACCTCTTCCTCCGTCATCTCTTCATCATATGGAGCGACTAAAACGACGGGGTCTTCGTGAATGATTTCATAATGGATTCCACTCTCCCATGGCTCCATTCGTGATAACCCGATATCGGCTTGCCCGCTTCGCACTTTTTTGCCGATGTCAAAGGAGCGTACGACATCAATGACTACTTCTACTTCTGGATGCACCGCCATAAACCGGCTTAAAATCGATGGCAACATCGATGCGGCAATTTGCGGCGCAACGGCAATTTTCAGTAGCCGATGAACCCCTTTTTTCCACGCCTCCATTTCCTCTATTCCTTCATCGTATGTCGCGATCCACTTCTTCGCAATCGGTAAAAACTTTGCTCCAGCCGCTGTCAAAATAACGTGCTTCCCCACTCGATCAAATAATTTCACGTCGAGCTGTTGCTCCAATCGCTTCACATGTTTGCTTACGGCGGGCTGCGTTAAAAATAGTTCATCCGACGCTTGGCGAAAGTTCTCATACTTCGCTGTACTAATAAATGTTCGTAGCCACTTCATCTCCACCATCATCCCTACTTCCCCTTCGATAACACTTCGTTATCAATCGATCGTTTTTTTATTCATTTTCATTATATACCAAATCATGTATCCTTTACTTATTAATAGTTTAAGGAGGAAATTGGATATGATGAAAGAACAAGTATTGAAGAAATTTAATGAACATGCGGCGACTTACGATGAACAAAGGAAAAAATTAATTCCTTGCTTTGATGATTTTTATTCGATTCCGATCTCGCTAATTGAAAGTGATAAAGTAAAGCCAACCGTTTTGGATATTGGCGCAGGGACAGGGCTATTTTCTGCTTGTTTGAAAGAGAAGTTCCCTCAAGCTCAATTGACCTTGATTGACCTCTCAGAAAAGATGCTAGAGGTCGCCAAACAGCGTTTCAAAGATGAAGATATCGATTACGTAACAGCCGATTACACGACATACAAGTTCGAGCAAACATTCGATATCATCATTTCCTCTTTATCGATTCACCATCTATCCGATGAGGAAAAAAGAAACCTATATCAAGATGTATACACATGGCTAAATCCAGGTGGAATCTTTATCAACGCCGACCAAGTGCTTAGTCATACTCCGTCCATCGATTCTATGTATAAGCAAGATTGGTGGGAAAAAATTTCGGCAAGCGGTTTGACGCCGAAACAGCTTGATGAAGCTCGCGAACGAACAAAGCTTGATCGAATGTCAACCCTACAACAACAGCTTGATTGGTTAACGGCGAGCGGCTTCCGTGACGTCGATTGTGTCTATAAATATTTTAATTTCGTCGTGTTGATCGGGAAGAAGTAAACCCTCAATTACCCAAAGCTAGCCCCTTGTTGCAATATGGGCTAGCTTTGGGTTTTTGATCCTATTAAAATTATACAGGCAGTAGCTCACGCTCATTTGTTTTTATCGTTAGACCGACTTGATCACCGATAGAGTAGCGTGGTGAATGAACAGATTCATGAATCGTCCATGTTTCATTCTCTACTTCAACCGTATAGTGAATTTCTTTCCCTTGATATTGGACAAAGATGATGGTGCCTTGAAGTGCAGTATGACTGTTATTTGTTAGCTGCCATTGTTCTGGACGAATAGGATAAATTCCTTTCTTTTTTAATTGTAAAGAGACGCCCGTATCGAGCCATTTCTCATAAGGAGCTTTTTCCGGTACAAAAAAGTTCTTTTCCCATGTCCCCTTTACAAGGTTACATTTCCCTACAAAAGTAGCAACAAATTCTGTTTCTGGCCTCGAATAAATGATTTCTGGAGAAGCGACTTGCTCAATTGTCCCGTTGTTCATAACAACAATTTTATCAGCCATCGCTAAGGCTTCCCCTTGGTCATGTGTCACATAAACAATTGAAGCTTCTGTTTTTCTATGGATGTTTTGAATTTCCTTCCTCATTTCCATACGCAGTTCTACATCTAACGCACTTAGTGGTTCATCCATTAACAATAGATGTGGGAGAGGAGCAACTGCTCGGGCAAAAGCGACCCTTTGCTTCTGTCCCCCTGAAAGTTCTGCTGGATACCTATCAGCCATCGCTGTTAACCCAACTAACTTCAACACATCTCGCACTCTACGATCGACATCCGCTTTTAATTCCTTCGCTACATAATGGTGATGTAACAACGGAAATTGAATATGCTCATACACTGTCATATGCGGCCATAAAGCAAAGGATTGAAAAACCATTCCGATATTTCTTTTTTCTGGAGGAATCAACTGTTTTTTTGACGCTACTATTTGATGATCCATTTCGATTTCTCCGTCCGTTGGCTTCATAAAACCAGCTAATAACTTTAATAAAGTCGTTTTCCCACAACCAGACGGGCCGAGAATAGCAACAAATTCCCCTTTATTAATCTGTAAATCTATAGACTGAAGAGCTGTGAAAGAATCGTAATTTTTTGTTAGTTGGTGAACTTGAATCATTTGCTCTTCATCACCTTTCTTTCCCATAATTTGCTGAACAATATAAATAAGATTCCACCAAGTAAAATGGCTAACACAATGACACTAGCAAAGGCAGTTGAATAGGTCGTATAACCGGCTTGCTCATAATTGAAAATGACCACCCCAATCGTTTCTGAGCCAGTAGACCACAGCAAACTTGAGACCGTTAATTCTGTTAACACCATCAAAAATACTAATAAAGCGCCACCGATTAGTCCTGGAAAAATTAATGGCAAAAGGATCTTTCTCCATTTCACCCAACCTTTCGCTCCCGATGTTCTCGCCGCTTCTTCAATAGATGGGTCCACTTGCAATAAAGCCGTATAACTTCCACGAACTTGTAAAATTAAAAACCTTGTCACATAAGCAATAAACAAGATCCAAACCGTTCCATAAATTCCTGGGTTCCAACCTGGAATGGGCTGGATCCATGCAAAGATCATACAAAGCGCAAAAACAGTTCCCGGTAAAGCATAAGGAATCGTAATAAAAAACTCCGTTATTTTCATTCCAACACTCGGTTGTTTATATCGTAAATACGCCAGAAGTGTTCCGATTACCACACAAACAATCGTCGAAAAGAGCGCCAATTGCAAACTAGTAGATAGTGATGACATCGCCTTTGGGTCAGTAAAAAAGACATATTGATAATTTTTAAGCGAGAGATTTTCAAGTTTAAACGAAAGTCCATAAGCTTTAATGAGAGAAGTAGCAGCCATTGATAAAAACGGCACTAAACTAGTCACGAGCAAAAAGGTCCAAACACCAAACTCCACCATTCTTTTACGGACAGTAGATAAATAAATTCTCGGCTCCATATCTCTCGTCACTGTTTCCGTCACTCGACTCCGCTTCAAAAGTAGCCATTGAATGAGACTTCCAGTAAGTGCAATGACCCCTAACAGCACAGAGAGAACAGCTGCTCTAGAGAAAGCTGACGGCCCAAACCCAACAATTTGTTCATATATGTAAGTGCTTAACACTCGTATATTCGCCGGAATACCTAAAAAAGCAGGGACACCAAAATTATCAAGATTAGTTAAAAAAGCTAGTAATCCTCCACTCGCAATCCCTGGTAAAGCTAAAGGAAAAATAACCTTTCTAAATACCGTTCCTCTAGTGGCTCCAGATGTCTTCGCCGCTTCTTCTAACTCTCTAGGAATCTTCCGAAACACATTCACTGTAAACAAATACACTAACGGATAATGAGAGATACCAAGAATAAAGATGATCCCTCCCATACTGTATAAGTTAGGGAGTGGGACACCTTGTAGCATCGTCGAAACTAAGCCATTTTTACTAAAGAATTGAATCCAAGCTAACGTCGTTATGTATGAAGGGATAATGAAAGGAAGAAAAATAAACAGTTGCATCCACTTCTTCCCACTAATGTTGACATAAGCGACAATCCAAGCAAGGGACACCCCTAAACTAAGTGACAACACAGTCGATCCAAACACAATATATATCGTATTTTGAATCGTAGACCATGTCGCTTTTTCTTGTAAGATTTCTGTGTAATGGTTAAGCGTGATCGCTCCTTCTTCCACAAAACTCAGGAAAATCAAACGTAGGACAGGCACAACAAAGAATAAAATGACTAATAGAAAACCAATCGTGAAAAAGATATTTTTTTTATTTAATAATAAAGAGAAGGAGGGCAGCCCTCTCATTCTCTTTTCTGCAAGTTGATTGTCAGCAATCATTGCCCTCTTCCCTTCTCTAAATTATTGTTGTCCAAAAATGTCTCCGAATTGCTTCTTATCGTCTTCGCGCGCTTTAAGAAGTTCTGCTGTGTCAGCTTCTAATACCGTTAGCTCCTCTATTGTCTTCAAACCTTCTGGAGCTGCTATTCCTTTACGAATTGGTGTATACCCTAATTCCGCCGCTAACTCTTGTCCTTCTTCAGAAAGAACGAAGTCAATAAACGCTTTTGCCGCTGCTTCATTATCTGTATTCTTCATCACTCCTACTGGTTCTGTAATAACAGGTACCCCTTCCTTCGGGTACACTAATTCAACAGGAGAACCTTCTTTTTTCGCTCTAGCAACAATAAAGTCTACTACCATGCCATAAGACTTTTCGCCAGTAGCGACTGCTTCAAGTACGCCACCGTTTCCTTTCGTAACACTCATTCCATTTTCTTTTAAACTCTTATAAAAATCCCATCCAAACGATTCTTGTCTAGAAAAAACTCCCGCATTGTAAGCCGCAGCTCCTGAATAAAATGGGCTTGGCATAATAGTTTTTTCTTTAGACCCTTTTTCTGTTAAAACAGTCCAGCTATCTGGTACATCCTTCACTTCATTTGTATTGACTACTAATGCAGTTGCCATTACCTTCGTTCCTGCATATGTTCCGTCTGGATCAACAAAAGCTTCTGGAAGTTGTTCCGCTTCAGGAGATTGATAGGACATGAGAAGCTCTTCTTCTTTTAAACTTTCAAATGTAACAGAATCAGCGACTAGCAACACATCCGCTTGAATATCCCCAGCTAAATTTTCTGCTTGAATTTTGGAGATGACTTCTTCTGTTCCTGAACGGAAAGTTTCTACTTTCACATCTGGGTATTTCTTTTGAAAAGAATCCACTAGCGCTTGCGCGTCAGCATCTGGCTGTGATGTATAAAAATTAAGAGTGCCAGCTACTTCAGAATTACCATCTGTATTTTTCGTTTCATTTTCTGATTTGTTCTCTTCTTTATTCCCACACGCAGCGACTACAACAGCAAATACTAAAACCATCATCATCATAAATAATTTACGCATTTGTTTTTTCCTCCCTGTCATAACTTAAATGTGCTTGTTGAAACCAACGTTGGATTTGTTCTTGCTTTCGTTTTTGATGAGTCCGAAACTCTACTGGTGACACGGTAATATAGCCATCTTTCAACTTGGCATAATCACTTTCTTCATCAAATTCCGATAACTGACTCAACTCATCCTTTAACCAAAAATAAACTTGACCGTGTGGATCGTTCAGACCAACATAACGATAGCGTGAAACATTCATATCTAAAGGAATCGTAGCGATCCCCTTACATAATTCCTTTGACAAATTAGGTAAATTAACATTTAAAAAGACGCCTTTAGGGATTTTATTTCTGATGACTGTCTCAACTACATCATAGATAAGTTGTTTCACTTTATGATAATTTACCTTTACATCATTAAAAGCATTCAAGGACATCGAAACAGAAGGTATGTGATAAAGAGAGGCTTCTACCGCTCCAGCCATTGTTCCAGAATAGTACAAATCTCTTCCAAGATTAGGCCCAAGATTCACACCCGAAAACAAAATATCCGGTGGGTTTTTTAATAAAACTTCCATGCCTAGCTTTACACAGTCAGCAGGGGTTCCATTCACTGCCCACGCTTGCTTAACCCCTGGAAAAATATCAATAGGCTTCGCTTTTAATGGTGTTCTTAATGTAATCGAATGCCCGACTGCACTCCGCTCCTGATCCGGACATACTACATACACCTCACCGAAGTGCTGCAATACTTCAACTAAAGCAGAAACACCAGGCGCAAAAATACCATCATCATTTGTTACTAAAATTTTCAAAGTATCATCTCCATTCATTTACACTAAACTGCCTTGCTTAACATATTCTAAGTTTTTCTTTAACCACGTTAATTCTTTCGAACGATCAAACCCTTCTATAACAATCGGAAGCTCTTCCGTATGTAAGAAAAAATGTAACGTATCTTCTGCAATACTTCCTACTCCTAAAGGAAGATGGAGCTTGTCTTGCGTTGCATCGCTAATATGAATTTTCCCCACATTAGGTGTAGCCGCCCAAACTTCCCGAATATCTTGATGAAGAGGAATATGAGCCACATCGAAAGTTGTTTGTAAATGTGGAATGAATGGGTCAATCACTCTCTTTAAAACATTAGGCTCTGTGACAAACTCTTTCGTTTTCCATTCCATCATTTCAAGCGACAGCGTTACTCCCTCTCTTCTAGCAAATCGAACAATCTCACCTAATGATTCAATTAATAATTCTTCATGCATAGAAACCAAAAAAGAAGGCAAAGTCATCTTTCCAGGGTGAAACGTAATATTGTCCGCCCCTATTTTGATCGCTAATTCGATCGAACGCTTAATTTCTTCAACCGACTGTTGACGAATACCAGAATTAAGCGCACAAAGATTTAAATCCCAGCTAGCCGCATGCATCGTTAACGCAAGATCGAGCTCTTTCTTTGTATCTTCAATTTTTTTAGGAGCGGTCCCATAGTTCCATATATGTTCAGCCCATACTTCTACCCCAAAAAACTTTTCCTCTTTCGCCACTTTCATTACTACATCTACTGGATAAGACCAAGCTAAAGTTGAAGCAAAAAGTAATTTCATCTTTTCGCCATTCTCCTTTCCCATTGCTCAAGCTGAATACTAGGCTGAATCTTCACGCTGCCGATCGGGTAAGGATTTCGTGAATGGGGCCCATGAAAATCACTTCCACCGGATATTAATAAGTCGTTCTCATTCGCTACTTCCAACCAATACGCTGTCGTTTCTGCTGTATGTTTGGAATGATACACCTCTATACCGTCTAACCGATGCTTCACTAAAATATCTAAAGGTACTTCAAATGAATAAATTCCTGGATGAGCTAAAAAAGCTAGTCCACCAGCATCATGAATGAGATCAATGGCATCAATGGCTGAAAAAGCTTCTCGTTGAACGTAAGCTGGTTGCCCTTTACGCAATAATGTGTCATAAGCTACTTGTTGATCATTAAAATAACCAGTTTCCACAAGTTCTTCTCCTATGTGTGTGCGAACGAGTACCCCTTGACCGGCCCGCTCTACACAATCATCAAAAGAGATGGAATACCCTAGTAGTTGAAGCTGTTCAACAATTTTTCTTCCCCATGCTAACCTTTCATTTTTTCGCCATTGAACATGTTCGATGATTTTAGAATGTTTCGCATCAAATAAATAACCTAATATATGCATCTCACCCAGTTCACCATCGGTATTCAGTTCGATTCCGGAAATTAGCTTAACTCCCTCTCGTTCCGCTACTTTAAGACCGGCCTCATACCCTTCGAGCGCGTCATGATCCGTGATTGCGATCATCTCAATCCCTTTGTCTTTCGCCTCTTTTACAATTTCAGCTGGCGTCCAGTGCCCATCTGAATAAATGGAATGAATATGTAAATCCAATCGTTTCCCTCCCTCTTCCTCCAAATCTAATTACTATGTTAAAAAAGATTTATGAATAGCGAATAAATCTACAGTTAATAGTATGTTTAGAATTTATTAAGAAAAAAGGATAAAACAACTAAAAATAAACGTGAATAAACCGCCACTTCTATAAGTTCTGTAAAAATGGTGTAAATAATTAACAAACTCTTAATATACAAATCCTTTTTTGAGATGATTGAAAGAATGTATTTTATTGAAACGAAATACAATTTAAGCTGTACTAGGGTTCGACAAAGCCTAAGGAGTGACCTACCTATTTTCAATAGGAAACAGCTTCCATGACATCGATTCTGTCTATAAATATTTTAATTTTGTCGTGGTGGTTGGGTGGAAATAAAGTGAAGAATTAGTAGTGTATGTTTCCCGAAAATGTTATATAATACGAGCTAGCTATTTTCAGAAAGGGAGTTTTAGATGAAGAGATTTTTGTTAATGTGTGTTGTCGCTTTATTCACAGTTGGTTTAATCTTTCCTTATTCTAGTCAAGCAGCGACGACCTCTTTTAAAGATGTATCTAGTTTTAAAAAGGAAATTGAATTTTTAACAGGACAAGAAGTTATTTTCGGTTATCCAGATGGTACGTTTCGTCCGAATGAACCTATTCTTCGGGTGCAAGCTGTGCAAATGCTGATGCGCGAAATGAAACCAGAGCTTGATCAAGTGCCAGACCCAAATTTTAACGATATCAAGCCGGGGGATCGCGGCTATGAGGATGTAGCGAAAGCAGTAGCGCTTGGTGTGATTTCTGGAAAAGGAGATAACCGCTTTGATCCTCGTGGAAAATTAACTCGTGCGGAAATGGCGATTATTCTTGTTCGAGCTTACGAGTTGGATAGTATCTTCCCGAAAGGCTTTTCCGATGTATCGAAATCATCCGTTGCCTATTGGCATATTTCCGCATTAGCAGCGAACAACATTACGGTTGGATATCCTGACGGCACGTTCCGACCAAGCCAAACGATTGATCGCGCCCAGTTCTCAGCCTTTATGGCTAGAGTTATCGAACCGGCTTTTCAACCGGAAAATACCGAAGTAGCCGATACGTATTTAGAAGCTTTATTTGATCTATACGCTCTCGACTATGAGATGCATCCGACAGAGCCTGTGATCTATCTTTTAGATGGTAATTCAAATGAAGTCGTAGCGTTAAATTACGATACGTATGAAGTCGAATCAGTGGAATTAACGTTACCCGCGGAACACATTGCCTATGCGAACAATAAATTATACGTAACGCAATTAAAAGGCAAGCATAGCCCTTATTGGTCTGACGAAGAACAACAAGGTGCCTTTGCCGTCATTGATGCGACGACGATGAAACAAGAAAAACTGATCGATATTGATCTTGATCCATATGATATTCAAGCGGATGAAAATGGCATTGTTTATATTTCACCGGGATCGGGACAAAGTTCGAACTTTGCAAGCTATGATAGTACAACAGGGAAGCTGCTTAGCTCACGATCGATGTATCACAAGACGTTAATAACAATGCATCCGACTCAACAGCGAATCTATGAAATAACTACGGAACTTTCTCCAAGAACGATAAGCGCCTATTCGATCACTGACGGAGTGTTAGGTGAAGAACAATCCTCACCATATCATGGCGACTATGAGCTGAATGAAGATTTAACGATCTCACCGGATGGAAAATATTTATTTAATAGTACAGGCCATATTTTCCGCTCATCGGCAACAATAAGTGCGGACATGACCTATTTTACGACGCTTGATCAACCTTATAAGTCGATTGCTTTTGACGTTGCGAACAGCGAGTTGTATACAGCGAAAGAGGATAAACGCATCACAGCTTACGACTACTCGACGATGGAGCCACTTGGCCAACTTCAAACGTACGGAAACGTGAACAAAATGTTCTACGATGAACAAAACAATACGTTACTTATTTTCTCTACGGTGAAAATGGGGACATCATCTGTTCCTGTTATGGGAATTGAAAAAGTGTACTTTGACGTAGAGAGTATAGAGGAGTAAAGTAAAACTTCAATCAACAGTAAAAGAGTTATTTCATAAATCTCGATTTATGAAATAACTCTTTTTGTATTCCTCGTATGATTTAATGAACTGAAAGATCACTTGCCAGCACGCACAAAACCCATATATACTATGATTCGACAAAAACCGGGGCGTGACAGGCACCTGTCGAAAAAAACCTCTTCGAAGTCAAAAAAGTACTTTGAAGAGGTCTCTTTTATTTAAGTTTATTGGTCTCGCCCAAATGCTTTTGTCTTAATATTTTTCTTATCAAGAAATTCTTCTATTTTTTTCTGTTCTCTTCCATTCACCACATCACTTTTATTCATTATTGATTCAATGTTTATTTTTGGAACCTCCCCTTTACTTACGTCATCTGTAAAGTTACTGAGATTTTCATCTAGTTCAGAAAGAATCTCATTGTAAGCTGTAATGTACTGGCTAATTCTTTCAGACTCTTCTTGATAACCTTCTGGTAATGTATTATTTAAAATATAGTTTGAAAAATTCTCATCATTTTCTTTTGTAAGCTTGGTAATTTGGGCCAACTTCTCTAATTCATTTTTACTTAATTCCTTTTCTTCATCTATAATCTCTTGAAATGGATAACTAGCATTATCTAATTCTTCATGGCTGTCTAGATACGTTTTTATGCTTAATTTTATTTCTTCTTCTTCAATTACACTATCTTGTTTTTCAGAGGTGAAAATTTCACTAGGGATCTCTACATTCTGCGTAGAAGGAATTTCATCCTCTGTAACATCAAGGTTTTCTTCCTGCGAACATGCACTTAATATAAACAGAATTAAAAAACTAAAAAATAATTTTCTCATAATAATTGCTTGCCCCTTGCAAGTGATATGTTCCATCTCAAGTTTTTTATAAATAGCACGAAAGAAAATTTTGCTATATAATACCCTAGAAATGCTAAAAGAGAACCTATAATAAGCCCTTTTATGGACTCGAAGATTTCTTCACTTCCAATTGTACTAAATCCATTAACAAATCCCATTACAATTAAAATTAATGGAGATAGAATCATGATAGGGACCCCAATGATATACGCTATTATAAACGGTGTGAGTATTAGTAGCATAAATAAACTCACTATAATAATAATACAATTCATTACACTTAATCCCATAATTGAAAACAATGCTGTAAACATATTTCTAACACTTTTTTTCTGTTCAACCTTATTAATAGCATAAACAGCGCTTAATTCTTTAGCTATTTGTTTAGGTGAACCAAGGGCTTCTACAACCTGACTTTCTGTTTTTCCTTCCCCTACACCAACCATAAAATATTCCTCATAATCTTGTAAGATGTCCTCTTTTTCATTTTTGGGTAGCTTCCGTAAATATTTTTTTAAAATTAACAAAAATTGTTTTTTACTCATGGGAGATCCGCCTCCTTAATTAATTGATTTACTCCCTCAGAGAATTCCTTCCACTCGTCCACTAAGTGATGTAAGTATGCACGCCCTTTATCAGTAAGCCGATAATATTTTCTTGAAGGGCCTTCACTAGATTCTTGTAAATATGTTGTAAAATACTCTTCCTTTGTTAATCTTCTTAATAACGGATAGACAGAACCTTCCGATATTTCAATTTGGTCAGAAATCCTCTGGACGAGTTCATATCCATATCGATCCTTCTTATCAAGTAGTACAAGCACGCATAGTTCTAGAACTCCTTTTTTAAATTGTACATTCAATGAATACTCACCCTGTCTCTTGATTGTTATATATAATTTAATATAAGGTACCATATATTAAACAGTACCTGTCTATAAATTAAAGTAGATAGTTATATTATAGTAACATGTACTGTATATTGCAAGGTACAATATATAACCATACTACTTGAAAAGTGTAATCGAGGAGTAGGTACCTGTCGAAAGGAGAGGACTTTTTTGCCGCTTACGTTTGCTCATCCAGCTGCTGTTTTGCCTTTTCCGAGGAGAAGCAGGTCGTTTGATTTTAGTGCGTTAGTGCTTGGGAGTATGGCGCCGGATTTTGAGTATTTTCTTAGAGGGGAGCCTTATGGGGTGATTGGTCATACGTTGGCCGGGTTCTTTTATTTCAACCTTCCTTTAGTGATCCTCTTTTATATCATTTATCATCAACTCATTCGAGAGCCGTTGCATCAGCATTTGCCGTCCTTTTTACAAGAGGCGCCGATTGATTACTCTTTTTCTAGTAAATTGCAAAAAAGCTTCGTCATCATATATTCAGCTTTACTTGGCATGCTCACCCATGTCGTGTGGGATTCTTTCACCCACGTCACCGGCTATATGATCGAGCGAATACCAGCACTTACTCATTCCTTCCATCTATTTGGACTAGCCATCCCAACATTTAAAATTTTGCAGCATGGAAGCACCTTGTTTGGACTTGGCATTATTTTTCTCTATATAATGTATCGAGCGATGTTTCTTTATCCTCAAACAAACATCACCACAAGTCGCAAACAGAAGCTTTATTATTGGTTAGCTATTATAGGTACTGGCGGCTTCATCATGGTGTTATGGTACACTATTTTCTATGAATCAGTTTTCAATTACGGTACAACCGTTGTGAGATTGTTTGACTCGATGATTTTGAGTTTGTTGATCGTATCAATTTTATTCAAAAAACAGAGGTGATGGAGAATGCTAGAGCGTTCGATGGAAAATATCTGGGTAGAAAAAGACGGAAAGGGAGTGATACAAAAAACAAGAAAAGGATGATAAATATGAACGAATATAAACAAATGATGAGCGATGGATTTGAATTGAACTATTGTATTATAGGAAAAGGTAAGCCGGTATTGGTCGTTGGCAGCAGCATCTACTACCCACGCTTATTCTCAGAACAATTGTATCAACATTTCCAATTCATCTTCATGGACCATAGAGGATTTGTCCGACCCCCGAGAACATTAGGGCGTGAAGATTATCAATTAGATCAAATTTTAACCGATATTGAAAAGCTACGAGCAACATTACAACTTGAGGACATCGTCATTTTAGGCCACTCTGGTCACTCTTTTATGGCGCTAGAATATGCGAAAAAATATCCAGACCATGTCGATAAAATTGTGCTGTTAAATTCAGCTCCTTCCAATAGTATGGAAAGACAACAAGGAAGTCAGTCCTGCTTTGAGCAAGAAGCCGAGCCTGAAAGAAAGGCCGAACTACATGGAAATATCGCCCTGTTACAAAGTGACATTGAAAAAGACCCTGAGCGAAGATTTGTTCATATGTGCCTTCGAATGGGCGCGATGAGTTTTTATGATTACCAGTTCGACGCTTCCGACACATGGGATGGTGTTTATACGAATATGGAGATCATTGACTACCTATGGGGCGAGGCGTTTGCTACACTAGATATCACTAATGGATTGAACGAACTGAACAAACCAATTTTGTTAGGCTTGGGCAAATATGATTACTTAGTGGCTCCCACAACTCTTTGGGACCCGATTGTTGCGAAATACCCTGCGATTCAAAAAGTCATTTTTGAACGAAGCGGTCACAATCCGATGTTGGAAGAAGAGCAATACTTTAATGAGATTTTGACAAATTTTATTAAACAGTAACTATCGAAAAAAGCCTTTCCTTGATTTTACCGGGCGAGGCTTTTTTCGACAAAAACCGGGGAGTGACAGGCACCTAGCGAATCACCGTCAACACCGGAAATACATATGGCTCAGCCGGTTCCGGAATCTCTTTCCATGACACATCCTTCACCAGTGGTATACTTGCTCCATTGTAGGAGGTAGTTGCAAGTGTCCCTTCGATTTCTAGCCATGTATCTTGCGGAATAGTAGCCGCTTCCTCGATCTCCGTTAAAAAGCCAATCGTCGTGGCATCAGCGACACAATGCGTAATTAAAAAGCGAGCTAGCACAAGCTGGTTGCTTTCGAAATCTCCCTCTTTAAATGCAAAGCCTGTCATCTTAATTTTCTTTCCAGTGTATTGATTCGGTCCGACACTGATTTCTCCGTAATAAGGCTCAAATACATCATTAGTCAATGTAATGACTTCCTCGTGATCAAGAGCATTCATCTTTTGATTGTATTCTTGATCACTCATTTCGTTCGGATTAACTAATGGTTCCTGCTCCTCGAAATCGCTTTTCGATGGAAGCGGAGTGGTTCCTTTTTTAACAGCAATCGATGCATTCAATGTTGTCGCCGGCAATAAAAACCCCGTCACTAACGGAAAGATTAAAATAGAGTAAGAGATGATTTTTTTCATCCTAGAGTCGGAATCACCATGATCGTGATCGCAACCATGATGGCTGCAAGAAGCCTTTTTCATCCAAAGACGTGTTAATTGCACGATAAACAAAAATAGAAAGAGCCCGGCTGCTAGTTGACTTAATAGCTCGTACTTCGGATTAATGTACTGTGAAATCTCTCCACGATAATGTAACTGCCACAAAAACAAGGCGAATGCGAATAGAATCAACGCGCGAAACGCTTGCTGTGATTGAAACTTCATCTCTTCCCCCCTAGCTCAAAACTTGAATACATCCCCAAACAATAAACGTAATCATTACGATTAAAACAGCAACAAATCTCACTTTAAACACACTTAGCAGCATGAACGTATTTTTTAAATCAATCATCGGTCCATAAATTAAAAAGGCCAAGATCGATGTGGTTGGAAAGACATGACGGAAAGAAGCTCCGATGAACGCATCGGCTTCAGAGCATAGAGATAAAAAGTACGCCAGCCCCATCATCGTCAACACCCCGTCTCCCACCTGCAAAATCGATTGCATCGAGACATACGTTTGCACGAAAGCGGCTAAAAAAGCGCCGATAATTAAATACTTGCCCATATCAAAAAACTCATCAATCGAGTGCTTACACATACCGAGGAGCTGTTGCGGAAAAGACAGCTTCTGTTTCGATGGTAAAGCCGCAACGTGCTCATCTTTCAACTGATTCCCTTTAAAAATAAAACTCACAAGCAAGGCAATCAAGAAAGCGGCAACAAATCCCATACCCATACGCAAACCCGCTATCCCCCAATCGTTTCCAAAGGCCATATACGTTGAGAAAATGACAATCGGATTAATTAGCGGACCCGTTAACAAAAATCCCACGCCCGCGTAAATCGGCACGCCTTTGGCCACTAATCGGCGAACGATCGGAACAATGCCACATTCGCAAGCTGGAAAACAAGCACCGACGACGCAACTCATCAACACAGCCAAGAATTTGTTTTTTGGTATCCACTTCTCGAGCTGTTCCACTTGGATAAAAATTTGGATAAACCCTGCAATTAGCACGCCGATCAAAACAAAAGGAACCGCTTCAATCAGAATACTTAAAAAGATCGTATTCATCTGTAGCATGGAAGTAGGCAACATCCAAGTCACCGCTTGTCCTTCCATCAACCGTTGAAAAGTTAAATAAACAGCCATTACCATCACCATAAAAGCAAACACTTCAATAAAATGGATTCGTATCCAACGACTCATACTTACTCCTTCCTAAACAAAATTTTTCACCTAAACTAGTATATGCAGAAAAAGAAAAATAGAATAAAAAACCGTCCAGCATCATCACATCATGCTGGACGGTTTTTCGACAAATCTCGAGGAGTGACAGGCACCTACCTACCCCCGTACCGCAATATAAATATCGACCTGTGCTTCTTCAGGGTTCGCACATCTTTCGTCGTATACTTCAAAATCACCTGTGTAGGTTCTTTCAACTTCAGAGTTGGCGAACCAAGCCCAAATATGTTGCCACGCTTTGATGACCACCTCAACCATTGGACCTTTTTCAGAAGTGAACACCATATATTTGGCTGCTGGAATAGTCTTCACACTCAGCCCCTCGGGTATAGCGCCATTTGACGACACTTCCATTCCAATTGTCAGTGAATACTCTCCATTCACACCCGTTTCATAGTCCGAATACAAGCCGTATGTAGCGGTTGGCTTCACTAGATTCGCCGTTTGTTCAGGTACCTTTTGTTCATAAAACGCCGACCATAAAGACGGAATCTTCCCTTCAGATGTCATTTCATCCGCATTACACGTACGAGCTGTTAATCCCAGCACTTGGAAAGCTTCTTTCTCAACAATCACATATTCAATCGTTTCCCCCTTTTTCCATCGCTTTAAGCTCGGTAAAAAAGAAGTTAACATTTGACGAGCTTGCTCTTCTTCCATGCCATCTTCTTTTAAATGAGGCACACAGACTTCAATCATTTCTTCCATCGTTAAATCCGGTTGCTTAAATTCCCCAGCTTCATAACAATATGTACAGTAGTCTTTACTTAATTGTCCCTCTTTTTCTGTCCCAACTAACGATTGGTCGTTTAATGGCATACCACAACTTTGACAATGATTATTCATTTTTCATTCTCCACCTTTCTATCATTTGTCCTTACTATAGCAAGGCAAACTTGACAACAGTCTGTCATAAACAAAAATAAGCCATTAAGTACCTCACTTAATGACTTTTTTCTTTATATAACGCCACAATTTTCTCCGCACGTTCTCTCACAATTTGGCTTATATGATAAGGTTCAAGTACTTTGATCCGATGTCCGAAACTCAGTAAGTAACCGTATAACCATTCATTTTCAGGTAAAGACACTTCAACGATAGAGCGTTCTGCATCGACACGTTCTGTCCCAAACATTTCCTCCATCGTTGTCACTATCTGAGGGTCAAATGACAACATAAGATGAACTAAATTTTGTGGTTGCTGCCATTCTTTATCCCACGGCAACTCTGCTAACTGGAGTGGCTTTTTTTCAAATAGTTCCTCTGCTTCTACGATATCTTTCATCCGAGCGATTTTAAATAAACGAAAGTTTTCTCTCAATCGGCAATAACCATACACATACCACATCCGCCCTTTTTGTACTAAAGTGTGCGGCTCAATGAATCGGCTCGTGATGCTTCCATCGCTAGCCACGTAGTTAAAACGAACACAGTGAGTGGATTCAATCGCTTGTTTCAGTAAAGTAAGCTGTTCTTTTAGTACGACATTTTGTCCCCAAGGACTGAGGTCGATAAATACTTGATCAACAGATTGCCGAACCGTCTCATCTGCCACCCCTGTTAGCTTCTCAAGCACAGCTTCAGCATGTGGGTCTTCATAAGATGTAAGCGCACTTTGAATCGCCACTGAAAGAGAAGCCAATTCGTCTTTCGTTAACACTTGCTGATCGACTCGATACCCTTCCATCAAACTAATGCCGCCGTTCGACCCTTGCTGACTAATAACGGGAATTCCGGCACAACTAAGCGTATCAACATCTCGGTAAATCGTGCGAACCGACACATCAAATAAATCAGCCAACTCTTGCGCCTTCACTTTTTTACGATTGATTAAAATCATAATCATCGTTAATAAACGTTCTACTTTCATCGCTCTCTCCTTTCAAATAACGACAATATTCGGGGAGTGACAGGCACTTTTTCTCACTAACTATCATCATACTATAAAAAACGACAGCCGCCTCTATGGCAGCTGTCGCTTATTTGCTTAGTGCAAAACGATAGACGTGATTAATGTAAGGAAGTAAGACGGAAATATGGTTTTCCTCTTCATAGCAACAATGTTTCGTCGTTAAATGAGGGATTTTCGCGGACGTTAAACGATCGAACACCAATTTAACATCCTCAACCATTTGTTGCTTCTCTAAAGCACCAATTCCGATAAATAATTTCGTCGGGGGAAGGTCTTGCGGAACGTCTTGAAGCATTCGTTCCATCTCTTCTATGAGCGCGCGGTTCTTCCACCAAATCGAAGGACTTCCTGCTGCATACACTTGAAAAGCTTCATATTGAGTAAACATCGTATAAAGGACAAATAATCCCCCTAACGAATGACCGAATAACGTCTGTCTCATCCGATCAATAGAAATGAGCCCTTCAATAAATGGCTTTAACTCTTCCTCAATAAATGTGAAAAATGATTCGGCTCCTCCAGTCTTTGGCCATTCCTTCTCTGTTCGTCGCATCGGAAATTCATGCGGCTCGGCATACGTCGTATAATCATAAAATCGAGCATCGGTATTGAAAGGTTCATCCGTCTCATAACCAATTCCGACAACGACCGCTGGATCTAGCCCATGAGGGTTTCGGGATTGCAAACGAACCGTTTCTGTTACCGTTCCAAACACGGAATTGGCATCTAATACATAGATCACGGGAAACCCTTCAGGAGGCGCCTCAACATGCGGTGTCCACATCATCATTCGATACGTACGACCAGCTTTGCTTTCACACGTCCATTGTTTCGCTCCTGGAATTTCAAAAGCAGTTGACTCAGTTACTTTCATTTTCATACCCTCCTCTACTTCTTTGCTTTAAACAATAAGTAAATGAAATAAGGCACACCGATAATCGAGATCACAATCCCAACCGGCAGTTCAGCTGGAGCAAAAATCGTCTTTCCGATAAAATCGCCAACTAACACCATGAGCATGCCAATCACTCCACAAGCAGGAATGATATATTGATACTGAATACCAACTAATCTTCTCGCGATATGAGGAGCAATCAAGCCAACAAAGCCAATACTTCCCGATACAGATACACATGCACTTACGATTCCGACACAGCAAAGAAGAAAAATCAGTCGTTCCCGATCTTTGTTTACACCGATGCCTGTGACTGTCACTTCATCCAACTGCAATAAATTTAGCGCATGCGATCTCCACCAAATAATCGGAACTAAAATGACGACCCACGGCAATACAGCGAATATATGAGTCCAAGTCGCATGATAAATACTGCCCGTTAACCAAACTGTCGCCATTTCAAAATCCTGCGGGTCCATTTTCAGTGAAACATAAAGAGTAATCGCACCAAATCCTGAACCTAAGGCAATTCCTACTAAAATTAATCGTTGCGGATCAAGTGAACCTCGATGCCTAGCAAAAAGCAACAATAAAAATGCGGCACCTAAGCCTCCGAGCCAGCCAAAAAACGGCATCGTCATCACCGATAACAGACTTGCTCCTTTCATCGTTCCTTGGATGAAAAACATACAAAGAACAATCGCCGTTCCAGCCGCTGCATTAATTCCGAGAATGCCCGGATCTGCCAATTGATTTCGCGTCATGCCTTGTAACACAGCTCCTGCAATACCTAAAGCGAACCCGACGATCGCTCCGATAATGATCCGCGGCAAACGAAATTCAAAAATGACTAAATCATAATTCGTGTCCGACTGCAATCGAAATAACGTGCGAATCGTATCCATCGCTGACACATCAAACGTGCCGTTCGTTACACTGACATACATCATGACAATAGAAAGTATGATCGTCGATAAGAACACACTTAAAAATCGAGTACGTTGACTGAGCTTACTCAAATGCTCCTACCTCCTCTCGTTTTAATTAAATAAAGGAAGTAAGGAACACCAAATATAGCCGTCACTACGCCAATCGGTGTCTCAAATGGATGATTCATAAAGCGGCTAATGATATCTGCCCATGCTAAAAACAACGCACCAAAAATAGCGGCATACGGAACAATTCTCCGGTAGTCTTGACCGATCAGAAGTCTCGTAATATGAGGGATAATTAAACCAATAAAGGCAATTTTCCCAGCCATCGCAACCGATACACCCGTTAAAATAACGACACTTAATATCGTCAACCCTTTCATGAGATTAATATTGATTCCTAACCCTTGAGCAACTTCATCACCGAGGGAGATCGCCGTAACCGAACGAGCAACAACAAAAGCTAGTATTAAGCCCACAATCGCAAATGGAAGCGTCCATTTAATAAGTGTCGGGTCCATTTGATGCAGCCTTGCGTTATACCAAAAGCTAATATCTTGTGACACTTGAAAATATATCGATAATGCTTGAGACACCCCGTTAAGAAAGGTCCCAAGAATCGTTCCTAATATCGCCAACGTTAATGGCGTCATCCCTCCTGGCAACAAACGAGCGATGAAAAATACAAGCGCCGCTCCTAATGCGGAGCCGATTAACGAGAACGTAATCAATGTCATAGAGGAAGCGTCCGGTATAAAAATCATGGATAATGTAATGACAAATACCGATCCATCAGCTACCCCCATAATGGTTGGGGATGCAAGATAGTTTCTTGTCATCCCCTGCATGAGCGCTCCTGAGACAGCCATAAAAGCGCCAATTAATAATGCTCCTACGACACGTGGAAAGCGCGACGTTTGAATGATTAAATGATCCATATTGTCTGAATCAAAGTGAATGAGCGCCTCCCACACCGTTCCAAAGCTAATCGATTTCGAACCGTAAGCAATAGATACCAAGATCGTCACCAGGAAAAGGAGACCTAATAAAACAAGATGAACAACCCTGTTCTTCAATAAAGAGCCCATGCTATTATTCCCCTAAATGCTTTTGTACACTTTCTAAAAACTCGATTCGGCTGTAAGCAGGGCCTCCTTCCATTAGAGGGTCCACAACATTTACAAACACTTGATCATTTTTAAACGCATTCGTATTTTGGATAATCGGGTTCTTTTTTAACTCTTCAAAGACCTTTTCTTCCTCTGTACCTTCACCTGTAACGAATTGTACAAATAAAGCATCTGGATTCATCGCTGCTAGTTGCTCAACAGAAATTGCTTCTTGCGTTTTCGCTTTGCTGACCTCTGCTGGGACTTCTAAACCAAGCTCACTGTATAATACAGGGTTAAAGTATACATCTTTCGGGTAAACGAACGATTGTCCTCTACGAATACGAATCGCAGCTACTTTTTTTCCTTCAAACTTTTCTTGTAAAGACGTTCTTGCCGCATTCATATCTGCTTCATATTTTGCTAGAATCTTTTCTGCTTCTGCTTGTTTTCCAGTTAATTCAGCCATTAAATTCAAGCTTGCTTCCCAATCTGTTGCAATGTGAGATACTAAAATCGTTGGAGCAATTTTCTTCAACTTTTCGTGTACTTCTTCTGGAAATTTCGTAGAACCTAAAATAACGTCTGGCTTTAATTCCAAAATCTTTTCAAAGTTTGGTTGAGTTTTCTCACCAATGGATTCTGCTTGTTTAGTTGCTGAAGCATAAACCTCTGGAAACTTTCCACCTACCGTTACCGCTCCTGTTAGATCAACTTCAAGTACTGTTGCATCTTCCATTGCTTCCATAGCACCTGTTACAACAATCCGCTCTACATTTTGCGGAACGGTGTACTTTTCTCCAAGATATTCAACCGTTCGAGTTTCACTTCCTCCCGCCTGCTCTGTTTTCTCTTCCTTGTTACCTTCATTCTTGCTTGGCTCGCTCTTTTGGCCTCCTCCACAAGCAGCCAAAACTAGCATAAATAACGCTATTAAACTAACTAGCATAAATTTTTTATTCATTTCCCTTGAGCTCCTTCCAACATCCTATAAATTTTATTGATAACGATTATCAATATCGATTGTAACGAATCAGTAATCCCTTCACCATGGAGAAAATCCAGAAAAATCATGGACTATTCACAGGCAAAAACGTCTGCAACAATTCGAGCATCCGCATATACGCATACGGTGAATGCTCTAAACATGGATCGGATGGGAGGTGGTACAATTGATTTTGGTGCACGGCAGAAAGCCTCTGCCATTCTCGATTGTTTTTCAACCTTTCCCAATTCGCTAACGTGTAGTTTTCTTGCCTAATTAACATAAATAGATGATCTGGATTTTGTTCATTCAATTCCGCAAGCGTCACGATTTCGTTATTCATACACTTATCATAGGTCGGCTGTAAATGAAGTTGCTCATAAAGCAATTCACTAATCCCTTTCGCATAATGAGCATATAAATGTTGCTCTCGCATTTTTATGATGGCAACGGACTGGTTGCTCAATTGTTTCGTATATTGATCTTTCACTTCTTGTAATTGACATTCGAACTTCTGCATCCAGTTCTCAGCTTGCTCTCGCTCCCCTAAAAACTCCGCCAACAATAAAAATTGCTTCTGCCACGTTTGCTTCATAGAAATATAATAGACGGGAGCGATTTCTTCTAATTGTTGCTTCTCATACACACTAATATCATCAAAAGCAATAATGATCTGAGCACCAGCTTGTTTAATCGCTTCAATATTGGATTCGTGTACACTTCTGCGATAAGCATTTAAATGAAGAGGAATGTCTTGACGATAGTGCTGGTAATAATGAGGCGTCCATTTCGGATGCAGCGGTGCCACAAGCGGAAAAATATTAAGTGGCAATAAATATCCGATCACGGACGGATGATAGGCGATCATTTTTCGGCCGCGATTTTTTATATACATCGAAGGAGATTCTCCAACTTCTTGCTTAAATTTACGACTGAAATAAAATTCATCTGAATAACCAACTTGATGAGCAATATCTCGAATGGGCAATTGAGCCGTCGCCATTAATCGCTTCGCCTCTTGCATGCGCAATTCACTCACATATTTCATCACACTTTTGCCAAACTTCTTCTTAAATAAATCGCCGAAATATTTCGGGCTAAGCTCCGCCATTTGAGCAAGGCGAGCAATCGTTAAATTCTCCATATAATGCACTTCAATGTACTGTTTCGCCCGATCAATTGCTGAGCATGTATGATCGGGCTTCATTTGTGCCATATGATGAATGTAGTAAATCAGTCTTAAACACATTAATTCACAATGCAGCGAGCTTAGTCGCCTCTGGCTATGCCAACCTTTATAAAGAGAAGAACAAATAGCAAGCAGCTTCTCATCCTCTGGCAAAGATATTTTTCCCGAATAAGGGAGCGGTTTAGCATCCATCATCACGGTTAACGATCGACCGCTTTGGTTTTCCTCATATACGTCAAAATAAACGACATACATCTCTACGCTTTCTGTCATAGCCGCTGTGACAAACGTTTCATTTGGCTTGCATAAAAAAAGTGTATTCTTTTCTAATCTATAAGTTTGAACATCTAACGATAACTCGATCTCTCCATTCGTTACGATGATCAGTGCATAAGAAAAAACAAGCTGTTGCTTTAATTGGCAATTCTCTGCGCCTTTCATGAAGTCAATAGATCGAAACTTAAAAGAGAGAGCCTCTAAATTTTTGTCATTTCCCTCTATATCTAACTGTATTTCTCTCATGTTCACACCACCATCACTTTAATTGATAACGATTATCATTTTTGATTATAGCATATGGATCAAGCTCTTAATGGCTCCAAAATAAAGACCTAGTAGACAAACACTGCCTACTAGGTCTTTAAACGTCTCACTTGATCCCTAAATGCTCACGTAAAGTCGCACCTGTATATTCACTTCTGAACAACCCTTTTTCAACTAACAACGGCATCAGTTCATCGAAAAATAACTCCATCGACTGGACAGAGCCACCCGGAAGAGCAATAAATCCATCCAGCGCGCCTGCTTCAAACCACTCAATAATGTCGTTCACCACATCTTCCACCGTACCAACGGCTACCCAATGCGCCGAGCCGACCACTTCTGGTCTCGACAACAATTCTTCCACTGTCGGCTCCTCACGTGTAATGAACCGACGCAATAAATCGGCATGTGTCCGACTGCGAACAGGCTGATTCGGATCAGGAAGCAAATCGGCTGTTACCCGCTTGTCTAAAGACCACTCGCTTATATCTAGACTTAAAATCGATTGAACTGATGCATATCGGTGCTCACGGCTTAAATGGGCATGTGCCTGCCGATGTAGTTCGCGCGCCTCGCTACGTGTCTTCGCTAAGAAGAAGTATAAACCAGGTAACACTCGAATCGCATCTGGCTGGCGACCTCGCTCCTTCGCCCGCCTTCTCAAATCCTCACGCAATTCAATACCCGAGCCGATATCCGGTGTCGCAGCAAAAATCGCATCCGCTACCGAAGCGGCAAAATGTCGACCCGAATCAGACGCTCCAGCTTGAAATAAAGGAATTTCACCCGATGAATGGGCTGGTAAATTAAGCGGACCTTTCACGCTGAAAAAATCACCCGAATGATCAATTGAGGAAACGAGCTCCTTATTCGCAAACTGTCCCGACGCACGTTCAATCGTCAACGCCTCATGTGGATAACTCGTCCATAGCTTGCGCACAACATCCGTAAATTCACTCGCTTTCCTATACCTTTCTGGAGAAGATGGCATAGGAGAATCACCGAAATTTTCAGCCCCTTCTATAGAAGTAACGATATTCCATCCAGCGCGTCCATTGCTGATCCAATGCAGCGACTGAAGCTGTCTTGCGACGACATATGGCGGATTAAAAGTGGTAGAAGCGGTCGTAACAAGCCCAATCCGTTCCGTTTCACAAGCAATTGAAGTAAGCAAAAGCGTCGGGTCCAAACTACCGAAACCAGGAGATTTATCTAACACTTTTTGGTTAAGAAATAACGTATCCGGTCTGAAAACAAAATCAAGCTTCGCCTTCTCAGCCTTCTTTGCCAGTTCGACGTAGAAATCGGTTGAATATAAGTTCTCTACGTTACTATGTTCCTTCCCTTTTCTCCAGGTTGCCGTTAACGACAATCCGATGCACAGCTGTCTATTTGTAGTCATACGTACCAACCTTCCGTATTAATTGATAATTATTCTCATTATATGATCGACCACTCCTTTGAAACCATAGACAAAACCCAGAATGTTTTTGGACGATTTCCGCATCAAACCTTTATATTTTCTTAAGGATTATCTATTAAAATAGCATTAATAAGAACAAGCGAAGAAACACCTCATGATGTCTCTTCGCTTGGATCTATACTTATTCTTCTACTTTAAACCGCTTCACTTCTTGTTGGAGCAATTGACTTAACTCGGTTAATGTTGTGGCATCTTCTGCAACAAGTTGAATCGCTCTTGCTTGTTCTTCTGATGAAGCATTCACTTCTTCACAAGTGGCTGCCGTTTGTTGAGCCAATGCAGCCATTTCTTGTATTGAATTTAATACAGCGTCTTTCTTCTCCGACACGCTTTCAATATCATGACCGACACGATCAATCGAAGCGACCATTTTATGCACAAAATCAGAAATTTGTACGAACACATCATGTGTATCGCCAATGACTGTTGCTTGCTTACTGAAAATTTCGCTCGTTTGTCCCATTTCCTTCACTGCTTTTTGTGAGCTTTCCTGAATATCGCTCACGATCGTTTTCACATCTTCTGTAGCAACAGTTGATTGTTCGGCCAGTTTTTTCACTTCGTCTGCTACAACCGCAAATCCTTTACCACTTTCACCCGCTCTAGCGGCTTCGATACTAGCATTTAAGGCGAGCAAGCTCGTCTGGGAAGAAATGTCCGTAATCGTATCCATCACCCGACCGATCGCAGAAATTTTACTATTTAATTCAGTGATGACCGACTCCATCGACTGAACGAATTGATCCGTCACCTCAAAAGAACTTTCTAATTCTTTCATTTGACTCTGCCCTTTGGCATTTAATTCATTTGTTTCTACCGTCATATTTGACATTGTTTGTGTTTGTTCTAACACTCTTTGCAGTTCTTCTCCTAATTCCACTGATAAATGATTGGCCCGATCTGCATCTTCAGATGAACGACTCGCTCCAATGGAAATTTCCGATACAGCTTTAGCAACTTGCTCACTAGACGCTTGAGTTTCTTCAGAAATGGCGCTCAAATTCTCGCTAGAGCTTAATACATCATTAGAAGATCGATGAACGACTGAAATTACATTACGTAACTGTTCAACCATTTGATTAAATAGTTGGGCAAGCTGACCTGCTTCATCCTTCGTTGCTACGTTTACTCGAGCGGTAAGGTCCCCATTCGTGATTCTTTCCACCCCAATTTTCAACTCGTTAAGTGGACGCGTAATGATTGTAGAAATAAACCGAATCGCAAAGAAAGACACGATAAGGACGACAACGGTAATCATTAATAAGCTATTACCAACACGCTTCGCCATCTCATATATCTTCTCTTCCTTATATGCCGTTCCTATCACCCAATCTGTCTCAGGCATTTTGTTATAAACAAGCATTTTCTTCGCGTCATCCAACTGATATTCTAGGCTCCCTTTGCCTTGTTCGCTATTTACCAATTTTTGAATGACTGGAAGATCGGTTAAATCCTCTCCTTGCTTAGTCGGATGGGCAACCGCAATTCCCTCATTACTAACAATGAATGGTTCCCCATCATAAGCCATCTCTTGGCTATACAAAAATTCGAAGATCTCATTCAATGTAATATTAATCGCAATCACACCTAAAGTTTGCTCATTCACTTTTATCGTTTTGGATATCGCAATTACATTTTCCTTTGTTCTTGCATCAATAAATGGGTCAATAATGGCGGCTTTCTCGCCACTCTCTAACCCCTCTTTATACCAAGGTCGAACCGTTACATCATAATCCGCTCCGAAATCATGGATAGGGTAATTGACATAGTTGTTCTGATCTGTTCCCATCACAACGTTGACCGCAGATGGATATTCCTTGAAAAACCCTTCCATTTCTTGATGAAATTTCGCTTCTAATAATTTCAGCTGCTTCTCATCATTTTTAGATAAAGCGATAGCTACTTGTCTAACTGTCTGTCTTTTGGACAGTTGGTTTAATGCTGACGTATGAGAGCCAATAAATAGACTGACCATCTCTGTGACTGATTCATTGTTGACCTCAGCCACTTCACTTACATTTTTCTCTGTTTGCTTTTTTACTTGTAGCTGAGTGAGAAAGATAGCGACAGAGAAAGCGATCAAAAAAAGACTCGCCACAAGAAGAACCATTTTGCTCTTAATTGATTTCATATTCTAAAGACCTCGTTTATTATTTTAGTACTTTTAGAATATCGGAAAGAATTTACGAGCATTAATAGCAAGAAAAAATATAAAATAATTATAAATTGCATGTATATTTACAAAAAAACTAAGAAACATAACGATCGTTCCTTAGTTTTTTTCAATTATATGATATCCTCCCTCTCAATGTTTCGTATCGCCGAATAAGCAATCATTATCCCAACGACGGCAAGTCCTAATTGAAGAGGAATGAATGTCACCATAGAGAAAGCTGAATTACTCGAAAAAGCAATGCCTACAACGATTAGAGATGAAGCAATCGTGGCTGCAACCGAATATTTACGCATACCGAAGTACAAGGAAATTAAGCTGGCTCCTGCAGCAGCGATGGCAAAGAAAATCATTTTGATCGCTTCTTCTAGAAACTGAGGAACCGTGACTGAAAACGGAACAATCGGAACATACATATCGATAATAAAGAATGAGCCAGCAACAATCATATTAGATAATAAAATCGTCACAAACGTCATCACCGCTATCAATAATAGTTTACTAGCGATTATTTTCTTTCGATTAACAGGATAAGAGAACAAAAGCAAAATCGTTTTATTTCGATATTCTTCAATCACCATTTTCGCAATCAATACAGCGGCAAACACGATAAACGTCGCTCTCACCATTCCGCCGATCAGTACAAAGACATCTTGATACATCGCAATCATCGAGTCTCTTTCTTCTTGTTCTATATACATAATGCAGCACATCAATACGGTTATAATGATGTTAGTAATCACCGCCCCTTTGACATACCATCCAAACTTAAATTTCTTCATTTCTAGCTTTATTAGCTGCAGCATGGGTTCCCTCTCCTTCTTTTAAACTTAAGCCACATCGATTCGGTCCACTTTACGATAAGAAAGATAGCCAATCATCATGCCTAATAAACAAAGGGCCAACGGTATAACAATGAATTCGTATAAACTTATATTGCTCACTCCGTCAGACACGTTGGCGTTAATTAGAAATCCGATTAATACCGATGTTGTAATCGTTGTAGGGGTTGATTTTTTTCTCATACCGAAATATAGCGGAACGAGACTAATGCCAGCGACCATAAAGGCGTTAATAAAAGTCGATGGAACTATCGCAATGATGTCACTCATCTGAACAGGAGTATCAAAGAACCCTATAATAGGATTGAAGAAAAACGTCAACAAACTAATGATAAAAGTGGAGAGCACGATGTTGAAAAAACAGAAACTAAAGACGATGAATAGCTTTGCTTGCATTAATTTTTTTCGCTCGATCGGATAGGTAAACAATAATTGCATCGTTTTGTTTTTGTATTCATCAATAACTAAACGTGATAAAAGGACCCCTGAAAAAATGATAAATGTGATTCTAATTAAGATATTCGTTAACGTCATAAACTCCGAATAATCTGCAAACATTAGGTCACTCTCAACTTTAGAACCCCACGCCATCAAACCAACAGCAGCGAAAATCCCTAAAATACAAAATGCTAAGCTTTTAAAATAAAGAGGTAATTGATGTTTTTTCCATTCTAGTTTTATCAGTTTAAGCATGAATTCCCTCTCCATTCATAAGGTTTAGGAAATACTCCTCTAATGAGCTATGCTTCTTATTGATACTTTCAATCTCGATATCATTCATAATTAGTGTCTTTGAAATTTCTTGCTGGGTAGCTGTCATTTCATAAATGCGAATCATTTTGTCGTTCATGATTTTATAGTTTTTCAAACCTAATTGATGGTCTAAAATATAAACAGCCTTTTTAACATCGTGAACCGTGACTTCGATATACTCGGTTTGTTCACCACTAATGCTCTGCATCGACACCTCTTTGATCAGCTTGCCGTTTTGAATCACTCCAATCGTGTCAGCCATCTGCTCCATTTCCGCTAAAATATGGCTGGAAACTAGTAACGTAATCCCGTATTCTTTACAAAGTATTTTAAATAGCTCTCGTAACTCTTTAATACCGATAGGGTCTAACCCATTGATCGGCTCATCTAAAATTAACAGCTCAGGCTTTGTCGTAATCGCTCTCGCAATTCCTAACCGCTGCTTCATCCCAAGGGAAAAATCTTTTACTTTTTTATCATCGACATTATGCAAATGCACTAGATTTAACGCGTGGTCAATCGCTGTCTTGTCATAGTAGCCCATGTATTCACAATGTAAGTAAAGATTCTCTTTAGCTGTGAGTTTGTCATAAAAAATCGGATATTCGATAATCGTTCCCATGCGCTTGAGCACTTCGTAGGACGTATCCGTTAATCTCTCTCCGAAAATTTCAATCTCACCACTCGTCGGCTTAATTAAATTCGTCATCATTTTCATAACGGTTGTTTTACCAGCACCATTTGGTCCTAAAAATCCGTAGATCTCCCCTTGCTTCACATGCATATTGACCGCAGAAACCACCTCTTTCCCGTCAAACACCTTTGTTAATTGATTCGTTTTTAATATATAGGACATGTTTTTTCCCCTTTCACTGTATAACTCAATTGTACGAAGCGAACTTCTCTTTTTTTCTTACTCAATCCTTACAAATTTCTTAAGCTCACAGAAAAGCGAAAGGCGACGCTTAACGACGTACAAACTGGACGGCTCCGCACGAGATAAAGGAAACACGATGAGGAACGAATCGATGTTGACTTATCGCAAGGAAGAGCAGGGAAGTTTGCTAGTCGTTGGAGCCTGGAGCTAGACAAGAAAAGCGAAAGGCGACGCTGGAGCTGGACAAGAAAAGCACAAGGCGAAAAAAGCTTGCAGAACCTCCCTGTCTACAAGCTAAAACTCCATTCTTTTCAACATGATGGTAAACACGGTTTTCTCGTAAGGTTTACTGGAAAGATGGATTTCTCCACCTAATGCTTCCACAAGCCGCTTCGTAATCGTCAACCCAAGCCCACTGCCTTGGTACAAACGATTCCTTGAATCCTCTAATGTGTACATCCGCTCAAATACTTTGTCGATATGAGACTCAGAAATTCCTTTTCCCTTATCCCATATATCAATGCACACAAACTTTTCCTCATTTCTTACGATCATACCAAGTGTTTTCCCATCTCCTCCATACGCAATCGCATTCGAAATTAAATTATTTAATATTCGTCCTAACACTTCCTCATTTCCAAGTGCATAGAGCGGCCTTTCCGGTAGATCAATATGAACAGCGAACCCTTTCGTCGTCAGTACATCATAGAAGGATAAAATATTTGCCTGACACACTTCATTCACATTGATTCTCGTTAGCTCGATCCTTTGATCTCCCGACTCCAATTTTGCTAAATCAAAAAATTTATGAATAAGTTCCATCAGTTCATACGTTTTCAGTTGCACTTTTTTCAGCAATGCTCGCCGCTCTTCTTCAGACAGCGTAGGATCGGTTTGCAATATTTCGATGTATCCAAGAATGACCGTGAGTGGTGTTTTTAAATCATGCGACACATTCGAAAGCATCTTCCGCATCGATATTTCTACCTTCGCATGATCCGCATTAGTTTTTTGTTTCGCTTCTAACAAACGATTAATAGCGACTAACAACTTTTGCAGTTCTTGATCATCGGTCACGACTAACAACTTTTCAGCTGTTTGCTTTCCAGCGATTTCTTGCAGCTTTTCATATGTATAACGCAACTGTTCATCTTTATTTTTCTGCATCTGATATTGAAAAAAAATCACGCCTAGTAACATGAATATCATCGTCGTTAATAAAATGACCATGTTACATCACTTCCAGCTTATAGCCGATTCCCCATAACGTTTTAATATATTGTGGGTTGGACGGATCATCCTCAATTTTCTCTCGTAGTCGTCTCATATGAACATTAATGACATTCTCATCACCGTAATATTCCTCATTCCAAATCAGCTGATAAATTTGCGCTTTCGTAAACACACGATTGCGATTTTTCATAAATAGCTTTAATAATTCGAATTCTTTAGAGGTAAGTTTGATCACTTCGTCTTTCTTCCAAGCTGTAAAATTGATACTATCTATTTTTAACTCACCAATTTGAATCACTTCCTCTTGTTGCTGTGGAGCGGAATATTGGGTCGAACGACGAATGCCCGCCTTTACTCGCGCGCATAACTCAATCATAGAAAATGGCTTACAAATATAATCATCGGCACCAAGGCCTAACCCGATCGCCTTATCAACATCTGTATCTTTCGCCGACATCATTAAAATCGGCACAGCACTTCTTTCACGAATCGACCTCACCACTTCTAATCCATCGATCTTCGGCATCATAATATCTAAAATGAGTAAATCAAATGAACCTTGTGTAAATTTCAGTAGCCCTTCTTCTCCATCCGAAGCCGTCGTTACGGTAAAACCTTCTTTTGTTAAATAACTGCCTACCATTTCTTGAATCGATTGATCGTCTTCTACTAGTAATATACGAGATGACATCTTCTTTTTATCTCCTAACTTTACATATATTAGTATGATTAATTGTATCGTAGGATCGATCACATGTGAATGAATATCCTCCGTCTCTAGTCTGAGCTGAAACTAAATCTCCAGTTCGTTGTTTAAACTTGGAAAATCCAATAAAATAGCCATATAGATTAGAAGGAAAAAACAGAAGTGAGGGAAGAGCAGTGAAAAATATTATTGCCTTTATTCTTGTCATCTTAGCGTTCGGTGTAGCTTTGTTTATCTTCAATGAAACGAGGGGATCGACAGCACGCAGCGCCGATATCACAAAAGACATGAATAAAATTGAATTAAACATGGAAGGTAGCGATACAACCGTCATCGCCGAAAAACGCGAGAATGTGAAAGTGGATCTTGAAGGAAAAGGGAAGCTCTCCGTTCGCGAAAATGGAGATACGATTGAAGTAGAAGTGAAACAGAAATGGTATCAATCATTTTTATCTTTCGGAAAATCAGCGACAGCTACCGTGTATATTCCGGAAGATTATGACCGCGACATGGAATTCAATATCGACGCTGGAAATTTAGTATTTTCAGGTGCATCCGAAGCAAATCCGATGAAGCTCGATACAGTGAATACGGAGATGAATGCGGCAAAGGTGGAGTTCAGCCATTTAGAAACCGCTCAATGGGTGTTAGAGGTTTCTGCAGGCAAGTTAACGATTGATTCGTTAACAACGAAGGAAGGTAGCTTTAATGTCAGTGCAGCTGATGTAACACTTACTCGTTACACAGGGCCTCTTGAAGGAGATTTAGCTGTTGGAAATATGGAGATTGAAATGGAAAAGCTTGCTGGGGATGTCCGCTTTGATGTAAATGTTGGAAGCGTCGCGCTTGACCTCCCTGACAAAGCCGATTTTTCATTAAAAGGCCAGTCAGAATTGGGCGATATCTCCTGTGACTTCCCTCTACAAGGTCAAGAGAGTCGCAACGGAAATATTTCCGGGAAACATGGCTCTGGGAAATATCAAATGGACGTGTCAGTAGCGGCTGGCGAGATGGAAATTTATTAATGACAAACGTAAAGTAAGGAGGAAAACTATGAGAAAATTTTTCGTTATTCTCATCATCGTTTTAGCATTAGGCACAGCATTTTTGATAAAAAGAGAGCAATCGACAGGAACTCGTGCTGATCTGACCGATCGGATTGATACGATTGAGTTAAATATCGACAGCAGTGATACAACGATCATTGCCGAAAAGCGAGATGATGTGAAAGCTGAGCTTGATGGCAAAAGCACGCTCTCCGTTCAAAAAAATGGCGATACCATTGAAATAGAAGTGAAGCGTAAATGGTACCAGTGGTTTTCATTCTTTGGGGAATCAGACGTCACCGTATATATTCCGAAAGAGTTTGACCACCACCTCGATCTCAACATCGGCGCTGGCAATTTAACCTTTTCAGGTGAATCCGAATCGAAGCCGATGAAGCTAGACAGAGTGAACATTGATATGAGTTCAGGCCATGTAAAGTTAGCCCATTTAGAAACGACGGAATTTGAACATGACGGTTCCTCTGGAAAATTAACGATTGATTCACTAACAACAAAAGAAGGTAGCTTTGATATTAGCTCAGGCGATGTGAAGCTGACGAACTACGTCGGCCCGATTGAAGGCGAGCTTTCTTCTGGGGATATGCAAGTTGAAATGAAAAAACTAATCGACGATGTCCGTTTTGATTTAAGCTCTGGAAGCGTCAAGCTCGA
Source organism: Bacillaceae bacterium SAS-127 (assembly GCA_002261155.1). Taxonomy (GTDB): domain Bacteria; phylum Bacillota; class Bacilli; order Bacillales; family Domibacillaceae; genus Bacillus_CE. Next base: position 33,736 of record NKXN01000034.1, read on the forward strand.
TCTTCCTGATCAAGCAGACTTTACGTTAAAAGGCGAAGCAAGCAGCGGCGACATTTCCTGCGAATTTCCGTTAAAAAATCAAAAGGTCGATGATGGAAATATTGCCGGAAAACACGGCTCTGGAAAGTATAAAATTGACGTGTCCATATCAAGCGGAAATGTGGATATTTATTAATAAAACAGCGACCCCCTTGTGAAGATGGGTCGCTGTTTTCGTCCACTACTTTTTATTTCACCTTTTTCAACATTAACACATCGGCTTTCGTTTCTATCATTTCTTCTGCTAAAACGGTGAACTTTGCATCGACTTTATCGATTTTTTCTTCTACGACGGTTAATCTTGCATCGACTTTATCCATTTTATTTTCTACGATTGTTAACCTTGCTTCTACTGCATCAATTCGTTTTGTTAACTTCTCATCCACTGCATCGATTCTTTCTGTCAATCGTTGCTCCGTGGCTTTCATTTGATCAGATAGCTCCATAATCGCTTGTAGGATGGCGGCTGTGTCGATGGGTTGGCTCATGCTTCAATTCCTCCTTCTCTGTTTCAATGATATCTATGTTGACAACGTCTAAATGGCTAGTTTCAATTTCCCTTTTATTATAACACGCTTTTACACGGAACAACAAGAACGCACGTTCGTTTTTTAGGTAACAAATAAAGGGAATGCTGGTGCACCCCCTTTGCTTCTATTATTCTTTTAAGTCCTCAATCGAATCAATGTCCATGTAGGTAGGAACAGTTAAACCAATTTTAACGTTTTCCATGCTTACGCCGATATCTTCAAATTTGCCTTCGTATTTTTCCACATATGTTTTGTGGGTAACTGGTAACCAAGCGGAAAGCATCGCATCCGCACTGCCATCGGCGACCGCTGTCCACATCGGCCCTGCTTCTACTTGCGTCAGCTTCACTTTGTACCCAACGTTTTCTAATACTTTTTTCATGACGTGATGACTAGCCATTGCGCTATCCCAAGCGACATAAACGAATTCGATTTCATCGCCTTTTACTTTCTCGACACCTTTCGTCCAGGCGTCCACCTTATCTTTATTCGCTTCTACCCATTTAGCTGCCGCCTCTTCTGGTTTGTCACCTTTTTGAATATCGACCATGACCGCTCCCATGTCGGCATCTTCCCATTTGAATTGTTGAAGTACTTGATAAGCTTGTGGCATATCCTCTTTCAGCCCGACACGGCCAATCGAATGAATTTCTTCCGCTCCCCCGTATGAGCCTTTAGGGTCGTCTAAATATTTCAAATCATATTCAGAAAACATCCAGTGTGGATTCCACCCTGTCACAATGATCGGCTCTTGTTTGTCATATGCTTTTTTCAGCGCCGCTGTCATTGCCGCACTAGAGCCTGATATGACACTCCAATCATCTAATTTATAATCTTTAATCGCGCGATCCGTCGCTTCCATAATACCAGCCCCTGGGTCAATGCCTGTAATTTTATAATCTAGGCTTTCACCGATGCTTGCGGTATTCCCACTATTGCCATCTTTTACTTCCGTCTCACTATTACATCCCGCAAGCCCGATCGCTAAAATGGCTGCGCTACTAAAACCAATTATTTTTTTAATCAAGATACTTTGCTCCCTTCATTTTGCTTTCCAATATTTTGTGTCATTCGATCTAAGGCAATTGCTAAAATCACGATCGCAATCCCTGCCTCAAAGCCTACCCCAATTTTCAGCTGAGTGACCGCTCGATATACTTCCTCTCCTAGCCCTGGCGCTCCGACCATCGAGGCGATCACGACCATCGAAAGAGCGAGCATAATGCTTTGGTTAATTCCCGCCATGATCGTTGGCATCGCCAGTGGAAGCTGTACTTTCATTAAACGCTGACTCGTCGTCGAGCCAAATGCTTCCGTCGCTTCAATTAAATCATTCGGCACTTGACGAATCCCTAAGATGGTTAAGCGAATCGTCGGTGGCATCGAAAAAATGACCGAGGCGACGACACCTGGAACCACTCCAATGTTAAAGAAAAAGATCGCCGGTAATAAATAAACAAAGGCCGGCATCGTTTGCATAAAGTCCAGTAGCGGAGTAACTATTCTTCTTACACTGTCTTTTTGTGAAGCTAGAATCCCAACTGGAATGCCTACAACAACGGAAATGATAACGGACGTTAAGACGAGAGCCAACGTTTGCAGCATCGCATCCCAATAGCCTAAATAATCAATAATAAGAAAACCGATAATAGAGAATATTGCGATATTTCTACTTGAAACAAACCAAGCAATCCCTCCGATGATCAAGGTAAGAAGAATCGCTGGTACAGCACCAAACCCTGTTACCATCCCTTCAACCATTTGTTCCAGTCCATTGGAAATCCCTTCAAATAATCCACCGAATTGACTAACGAGCCAATCAACCAACTCGTCAATCCAATCTGCTAACGGTATTCTCGGTAATTCACTCACTTAATCCACCTTCTTTAATCCGTCTGTCTTATATTCATCGATGTCGTTAATATACACATCATTTCCGGCCAATGCGCCAATTAAAGCCCCTTGAATGACGATTCCTTGCAGGCGATGAGCGTCATCGACAACGGCTATTGGAATAGACGACATCGACACTAAATGAAATAAATCGACTAAGCGTGTTTCTGGTGCGACCGTTGAAATTTCTCGACTGAGCACTTGTTCGAGCGTTTTCCCTGTTTCTACCGCTTCTTTCGCTGCTTGAGCCGTAACCGCTCCTAATAAATGATTTTGTTTATCAACCACATAGATAGAGGAGATTTTAAAATTTTTCATTAACGTCAGAGCCACTCTTGCTCCTTTATGGATTTGGACTGTTTCCGCTGGCTTCATAATATGTGCGGCTGTGAAGACTTTCGATAAATCGACATCCTCCACAAATTTCTCCACATATTCATTCGATGGGTTCATCAGTATTTCTTCCGGTGTTCCGATTTGGACTACTTGCCCATCCTTCATTAACGCAATGCGGTCACCAATTCGGAGCGCTTCGTCTAAATCGTGTGTAATAAAAATAATCGTTTTCCCCATCGAATCATGCAATTGAAGTAGCTCATTTTGCATGTCCTTGCGGATGAGCGGATCTAGCGCACTGAAGGCTTCATCCATTAGTAAAATATCTGGCTCATTCGCAAGTGCACGCGCAAGCCCAACCCTTTGCTGCATCCCTCCACTCAGCTGCTTCGGATATTGTGCTTCATATCCTTCTAAACCAACGAGCTTCAGCGCTTCTTTCGCTTTTTGCTGCCTTATTCCTTTATCCACCCCTTGAATTTCTAATCCGTATTCCGTATTACTAAGAACCGTTCGGTGTGGAAATAGCGCAAAATTTTGAAAGACCATCCCCATCTTCTTTCTTCTTACTTGACGCAACTGTTCTTTGTTCATCTTCATCACATCTTGCCCATCAATCAGAATCTGGCCTGTCGATGGCTCAATCAATCGATTCAACAAACGAACGAGCGTCGATTTCCCACTTCCGGAAAGTCCCATAATAACAAAGATCTCTCCATCGTAAATATCAAAGTTCGCCTGATTAACACCGACTGTTGCACCCGTTGCTTTCAAAATCTCCTGCTTCGACTTGCCATTTTGCAAAAGCTGTGTCGCTTTTTTCACATGCTTCCCAAACACTTTCGTCACATGCTTCACTTCCACTTTCTTCACTTTTGCTTCATTCATCCTCTCACCTCTCATTGCCTTTTTTATCAATACTATTCTATTGTAATAAACTTCACGTTTTTGACACAAACAGCATAAAACGTGTTCTCCGCTTCGCACACTTTATAAAGTTAAAACTTTATGAATAAAACAGTCCTCGTTCTTACAATTCATCGAATTTTCTCTATTTTCCTGCAATATCCTCCCTATTCACTTGAAGCTATGTTATTCCCATCTATAAAAAGTCATTATCACTTTGTTAATGGAATCAGTTGAATTGGGCAAATACAAAATCGAAGTGATAGCGACCTCCTATCCCGCATATAATGCGATATTGAATCTTCATAGGTGGTGGACGGGGTGAAAAAGAAAGCGATCGTGTTGGGTGGGGGGATTGCAGGATTGAGTGCGGCACATGAGTTAATTGAACGAGGATTTGATGTGACGATTTATGAGGCAAAGTCGATTCCAGGAGGAAAGGCTCGGTCCGTCTCGGTGCCTCATTCCGCAACAGACGGTAACATCGACCTGCCTGGTGAACACGGCTTTCGTTTTTTTCCCGGCTTTTATCAGCATGTGATTGATACGATGAAAAGAATTCCTGTCGATAAAAAGAAAACAGTATATCACCACTTAGTAAATGCCAAGGAAATGGACTCGCTCGTTTTGACAAACCGCTTGTCCCCTTTGTGTTAGGGTTTCCAAAGTCCTTCATTCATTTAAGAACGAATATGAAATCTTTATTTCAAACAAACTGGAGGCTTTCGGGTCACGATCTCGATTTTCTCGTGGAACGAGTGTGGCAAGTGGTGACTAGCTGCCCTGAAAGGAGAAACAAAGAGTACGAATCGATCAGCTGGTGGGATTATGTTGAAGCTGATCACAAATCCGAAGCTTTTCAAAAAATAGTTGAGGGCATGACGCGATCCCTCGTGGCCGCTAAAGCGAGAGAAGCCAGCTTAAAAACGATTGGCAACGTGTTTTCACAACTGCTGTTAGACTTGATGCTTCCTGGACCGCCTAGTGATCGACTGTTAAACGGACCGACCAATGATCAATGGATCAGCCCTTGGCTGACCCATTTAAGAAAAAAAGGCGTACGTTTTGTTGCCAATGCCGAGTGCATGAAGATAAAATGTGAACAACAAAAGGTTAGCCACGTCATCATCCAACACCTCGGTCGCCAGTTAACGGTGAAAGGAGACTATTTTCTTTTCGCCTTGCCGATCGAAACAATGGAAGCATTAGTCACTCCTGAAATGATCGAGCTTGATCCTAAATTACAAGGAATGAAACAACTAGCAAAAAGTGTTGGTTGGATGAATGGCGTTCAATTTTACGTAAAACGAGACATTCCTATTATTAACGGTCATATTTTATGCATCGATGCTCCTTGGGCATTAACACTCATTTCGCAAAAGCAATTTTGGCCTTCAACGAACTTGCAAACATACGGTGACGGTACGGTGAAAGGAATTATCTCCGTTTGCGTGTCCGAGTGGCACAGGCCCGGCATCCTCTACGGAAAAACAGCCGCGCAATGTACAGAAGCAGAGATTAAGAAAGAGGTTTGGGCTCAATTAAAAAGAAGCTTAAACACTGGAAACACGATCCTTCACGATCAAGATCTTCACTCTAGTTTTCTCGACCCAGATATGACGTTGAAGCCGCCTCATACTAAAAATCATTCACCGCTGTTAGTGAATAATGTGAACACATGGGAGCTCAGACCCGAGGCAACGACACGCATAAAGAACCTATTTCTCGCCTCTGACTATGTGCGAACGAATACTGATTTAGCCTCGATGGAAGCATCAAACGAGGCGGCTCGCCGTGCAGTCAATGGAATTATTGATGCTTCTCAATCAAGGACGCGCAAATGCAAACTATGGGAGATGTATACGTTTGACCTTCTCACCCCATGGCATATTCACGATCAACACCGCTTTCACCAAGGGCTTCCTTGGGACGGAAGATGTTCGATGATGAAACGAATCTTATCCACAGTCAAGTATGTTCCTTGGTTATATATGAAGAAGATTTTCTGAATCCTATCATCCATTTCCATGTACAACTATCACCTCTCGTTGGCTGGGGACTAGTACGTGTATTCAAATAACAAGCCGCTCCTTAAAAGGAGCGGCTTGTCTATGTATATTAATCGACAAAAATCGAGGAGTGACAGGCACTTGTCGAAGAAGAATACCACTCGACCACTTCGTGAGCTTTCAATGGCTTGGAGTAGTAGTAGCCTTGAATGACAGGCGAGTTACATGTAGTTATTAAGTAGTCGACTTGTTCTTTCGTTTCTACCCCTTCTATGACGACTTTCAGTTTCAGTGATTCTCCTAGTGAAATAATCGATTGGATGATTGCCGAATCTTTCTCTGAATGGGGCACATCATCGACAAAGGATTTATCAATCTTCAACGTGGAGATCGGGATTTTCTTCAAATAAGAAAGTGAAGAGACCCCTGTACCAAAATCATCTAACGCTACACCGAATCCTTTTTCTCGAAATTGATTAACTGCTTCAATCGCACCATCAATCGTTTTTACAAAGCTTGTTTCGGTAATTTCGAGCTCTAAATATTTCGGGTCAATCCCGTAAAACTCCGTTCGTTCCACAACATTATGCAACAGTCGAGGAGAGGTGACATAATTGCCTGGAATATTGACCGCCACTAGCCAGTCATGCTCCTTATTTATTTGCCACACTTGCAGCTGCTGGCACACTTGATCAATGATCCAATCCGTCACATCCATCATCTTATTATTCTTCTCTAAAATCGGAATAAAGACCGCTGGTGAAAGAAATCCATGCTCCGGATGCTCCCAGCGAAGCAGCGCCTCCACGCCAACCATTCTCTTTAACACCGTTGACACTTTCGGCTGATAAACAACATACAGCTCATTCTCCACCATCGCTCGTTCCACGTCAGCAATAAGCGATTGAGCAAATGATTGAGTGTGAACAACAGGATTATAATGAATTATTTCATGTTGAAATTGAATCGTTGGATGATTTAATACCGCCATTACCTGTGAATATAAATCAGTCGGTTGTTCATCTACACCAATGGTCGAAAAAGCGCAAACCGTTTCCAACTTCACTTGCTGCTCTTTCACAAGGAGCGGCTGTCTCAATAACTCAGCCGTCTTCTCCATCGCTTCTTGCAACATATGTCCCTCTTTTGGATCACGCGCCACATAAGCAAACCGATGCCCATCCAATCGATATAAATCAGCCAAAGCCGGCTTCATCGATTTCAGCACTCGACTCGTCTCTTTAATCACCTCATCAACAAACGTATATCCATTTGCTCGATTCAATGCCTCTAAATCATGTAAATGCCACACCGCCAACGTGTCATAAGAAAGGTTCTCTACATTCTTCTCAAATAGACGGCGATTCGGTAATTTCGTTAATGAATCAAAGTAACGCAATTGATGAGCCACATAACGATCTAACACACTCGAAATTAGAAACAAACTAAGTAACACAGCCATGCTTGCCGCTACGCTTTTAGCTAAAAAGAGCTCATCCATCGAATGAGCCATGCCTTCCATTAACGGCTGATCGATCGGCACATAAAAGGTTACCGCAGCCATCCCCGTGAAATGCATACTCGACACAGCTATTCCTAACATAAACCCAATCGCTACTCGAACAAAAAAACGCTCAGATTGATGCTGCAAAATAGAAAATACATACAAGGCGACACAAGAAACGACCACCGCAATCACAACAGAAAGAGAAAATAATCCAAAATGATAGCTATAAATAACTCCGTCCATTTTCATTGCTGACATGCCGACATAATGCATCGCAGAAATCCCGATTCCCATCACAAGACCCGCAATCAAATAAGAAGTCTTCGTACGCCTTGAACGACTAGAAAAATAAAAAGCAAGAAAAGAAGCAATCATCGCTGGAACGATCGAAAAAAATGTCAGCACACGATCATAATGCATATCGACAGGTAAGGACAAGGCACTCATTCCAACAAAATGCATCGACCAAATTCCTATTCCCATCGAAATAGCCGCAAACATCAACCACAACTTTTGATGAAAAAAACTACTCTTGCGCGAACGCTCATTCATACTTAGCGCCGTATAAGCAGCTGCCCACGCAACTAAAACTGAAAGAATAACGATCGGGATCGAATACTCCCCTTGAAGAACTTCATATTGAGCTGTAGAAGGCGATGAAAACATATTTCTCCTCTCTTTTCCGACAAAATTCGGGGAGTGACAGGCACCCCATCTATGCCATTCTACCCTTTTTCATACTTTCTCGACAATATGAATATGGGATCTGTCGAAATTTTTTCTTTTTCATAGGCAAATAGCCCTTCCCACTAGGAAAAGGCTATCAAACTATCCTCGGTGAAAAGACCCAAACACTTCCACCGTCTCTGTCACATTAATAAACGCATCCGGATCGGCCTCATGAATCATTTGCCTCACGTTACTTAACTGATAACGTGTAATTACCGTCATCAGCACCGTACGCTCCTCACCCGAATACGCGCCAACACCCGGCATCACCGTCACACCGCGATATACATTCGAAAGCAGCTTATCCTTCACCGCTTCCCCTTTCGCCGTCACCACCGTCACCGTCAGCTTAATATGGTTCGTATGGATCGCATCGACCACTTTCCCCGTCGCATAAATCGCCAGCATCGTATACAACGCCGCATCCCAAGTGAAAATAAACCCAGACGCCGCCACAACGATCCCATTCATCGCCGACAGCAACGCACCAAGGGGAAAGTCCTTCTTCTTCGTCAACAGCATCGCAATAATATCAAAGCCACCGGACGACCCCGACGCTCGAAAAATCAAACCAATCCCAAGCCCCGTCAACACACCGCCAAACAACGAAGACAACACCGGCTCCGTCGATACTTGATAAATCGGAATCACATACAAACTCAAAGAAATCATCACAACCGAAAAAATCGTATAATAAATAAACTGCTTCCCAAGCTTTCTCACACCAAGCAACAACAAAGGAAGATTTAATAAAAAATTAATCACACCCGTATTCAAAGGCGTGATCAACCCAAACATAATCGCAATCCCACTCAACCCACTACTCAAAATCTCATGCGGAATCAAAAAGAAATTATAAGCAAATCCCACAATAGCCGAACCAATCGCCATCACCAATAAGTTCAAACGCCTTTCCCCCTTCACACATACCACTACTTATTTTGTTCATTATAAGGGAAAGACAACCTCTCAAGTAAAATTAAGTTTTTTCTGAAATATCGGAAAAACACTGATGTAAATGGACGAAAAAAGACTCATATCGACTCCTTACAATAAATCGCTTGCTCCGCTCCAAAGCGCCTCACCCTTCGTTCGAGTCGCATCCCCACTCGCTCTAACAACCGGCAAGAAGCGAGATTCGCCGTTTGAGTTTCCGCTACAACCTTGCAACACTTCAACTCACGTAACCCATACTGAATCACCGCACACACCACTGCATCCGCTCGCTGAATCAAACAAAGCTCACATCTCTCCGTCTCCAACATCATTCCTCAGCCCTTTCCAGCAAACATCCGCTCCAACATCTCAAACACCGGCCAATTCTTCACCCAAACTAACAACCTCACAAAATGAAACGGCTCCACCAACACAACAAGCAGCAACACCCCAAAGAAAATCGCTACTGCCAACCACTTCAACCAACCTGTATCCCCATTTCGAAGCGCCCCAACACTCACCAACACCCCAGCCCCCAAAAACACCAACCCAAGTGCAAACACATACTCCACAAAATTCTCAAGCACGAACGACAACCCAACAAACATCGCACCAATTAACGAAAAAACAAATGAAGATAGACTGTAGATTTGCATGATGACTCCTTTCCTCACATTCTCATGTAATTTCTAGTAGAGTTCCTGTTTTATAGTTCAGGAGTTTTTTACTACCTCACCAATGTATACCCGTTCAAGTCTCCTTTTTCTTGATTATACCAATTTTATGTAAAAAAAGAGCCCCCTTGAGTGAAGTGGCTTTATCTATAAAACAATAAGACAATATTTTAGTCAGGCTTCAACACTCTGACATAATAGTCATTGAATTGTAGTTTTTTTAGCATTTCATCTAATAACACCGGATCTTCTAATTCCCAATTAAAATCAAACATCGAAGGATTTTCAATATAAAAATCCTTTTCTCCGTACTTAGCATATAACAGCATTTGTATTGTAAATAGCACAATACGCGAACTCATTTTTATAATTTCAATGTCATTATTAAGCTCGTCATTATATTCATCTGGCTCAGGAAAATATCTAGATCCATGTGCAAACTGATTTCTTAGTTTTGAGACTAAATATAGACCTTTAGCTTGCACCGATTTCCTTTCAAGCTTAGCTAATTCCGAGCTCGAAACCTGTGTCTTAAACATGGCATATAAATCATTATAACTCTGTACATATCCTTGTATTGTACTGACTTTATAATTTTCTTTTAAATATTTCAATCCTCTATAAACCATTGAGTCTTTATCATTTTCTGGAGTTATTAACGCTATGACTCCCTCCATACTACCCCATATAAAATTAAATGTTACGAATGATTTTGATAATTCCGACCACAACTCACTTTTTTCTTTAGAATAATCCATCGCACTTCCACAAACATAAATGGACGAATCGTATAACTCAGTAACTATCTCTACATTAACAACACCAGACGCCATATTTAACCAATCTACAACGTTGCCAAAATCTTCTCTACTAATTCCCTCATATTCAATTGCATTAAGCAATCGCATTAAATTATATGAATGCTCATTAACAGATAGATATCCCATGTTTCTCCTCAACTACCTTTTCATATGAATTAGAGCTTTATTAAACATAATTATTGATACAAACTAATTTATCACGCGTGTTGAGTCTATCTTATATGTAATATTATTTTGAATTTTAATTGTAAACAATTCTTACACTATCAATGGTATAATTTTACCATAACTTGTTTTAGGAGGAAATATTGTTGAACATGAATAATGTAAAAACAAAAAAGACAACTAGTCGTGGCTCAGCTTTAGGTATTTTGTCTGATGACAAAAATGTCCTTAAAACTAATCGTCGACCTATACATGTTGCGATGTTCAGTGGTGGTGCTGCTTCGGCTTATGTAGCCTACTACATTGTACAAAAGTACGGAAAAGATAATTGTATTTTATTTTTCACAGATACACTTTGGGAGGATATAGACAATTATCGTTTTATGGAAGAAGTGGCTGAATACATAGGTGTTGAAATTACATATCGTACAGATGGACGTACGCCTGAAGAAGTATTTTTCGATCAACGTTTTTTAGGAAACTCACGCATGGCAAAATGTTCAGAAGAGTTAAAAGTACGTCAGACATTAATCTTTTTAGAAGAACTACGTGACGAACAAAATTTAGAGCCAACCTTGTATTTTGGTATTGGTCCACATGAGCAACATCGTGCCATTAACCTGCAAAATTTTTATGAACATAACCCAATCGAACCGATTGCTACACGATTCCCTATGATTGAAACATTTAAAGAAGATTTAGACACAAAGAAAATCATTCGAGATGAGTGGAAAATCTCTCTCCCACGCATGTATGGTTACGGTTTCTCTCATGCTAACTGTGCAGGACGTTGCGTGCGTGGAGGGTTAGGTCATTATGCTTTATTATATAAAGTTTGGCCAGAACAATATTTAGAGCAGGAAGCAATGGAAGAACGTTTCCGTGAAAAATTCCAAAAAGACGTAGCAATCTTAAAACGTAAAAGTCAGCCGTTTACACTCAAGACTTACCGTGAAATGATGGATGCAGAAGGTCTTGAGAGCTTTTTAAATGAAAAAGACGACACGATTCCTTGCGTCTGCTCGTATTCATAGTAAAAAAGCAATCCACACTGATAGTTAGTGGGATTGCTTTTCTACTTTAAGCTAACTTAATGTTACTTCGACTCATCCATCTAGTTCTTGCAAAATTTTATATAATACGTACTTGACTTCATCAGGATTCATCGTTCGACCTCCAGCTGTTACAATACGACTAAGTTGATTGTATACAGTGCGACCTTTTACAGATAAATCTGTCTCATTAATGGTTGTAATCACGCGGTCTCCCATCATCAATTTAATCGCTTCAGTTTGTTCACCAACTTCGACTTTTTGGATTAGCGTTGCAAAATAAGAATCGTATGTGATATCTGACCATTCTTGTAGCTCTACATTAACTAAACGATCCACGGCATAATCAAGCCATTGGTCACTTGTCGCCCAAACCTCAATGATTTTAGCAATATCAGGCGATTGATTCATTATAATTCGGCATTCCCTTTTGACTTCATTGACATCGTCGTTAGTAATACCAATAATCTCTTTCGTTTGATGTTCTATTTTCGTTTTGAATTCGTCAATAAAACTTTCTAATTCCATTTTTAGTGATTCAAAATTAGTTCCTGTTTGTTGTAATTCGTGCAACTTCTGCATCGCAAGTAAGGCGTCGATTTCGCTCAAACGAATAATCTCCTTGAAAAACAATAACTCTGACGATTGATTATTTGTGATTTGTGTAAATTTAGGTAACTTGCGCAACCATTGCGTAAGCTTTCTAAATATCGATATTGGTTGTAAAATAGCCTCCGATTGAAAAAAAAGACAATTTAGCTGTTGCAATAGGTTTTTATCATCATCATTTAGTTCATATACTTCATAACTAAAAATCTGGACTTGCTCTTCTAAAATATCGTATAACATTTCGGCATTCATAGATGTAATACTAAAATCCTTTGAATAGAAGGCAAATTGCCCCCACTTGTCTTTTAATAAGGCTACCGTTAGTAACGGTACAATCGGCTCACGTATACCATATTGTTCCTCAAGCAAAATTTGATATAGATCCATGATTTTTCCTTTTGGATTTTCATGAATCCAGTTCAACAAGTCACGACGAAGCTCATTCAAAAATGGATTTTCTAAGTTATCTAATTGATCTACTCTGTAATTTAATTTCTCAAAGAGTGTTGCTTTAATTAAATAATCTGGTCCAAAACCCTGAACTTGAAAGTCTCCATTAAAGTCATCATCTAGTAATTTGTTTAACAATGACAATGCGGCTTTCTTTTGAATCGTTGGCACTTTCTTTTTATTGAACACTTCATTGCAAATAACTGGTGTTTTGGAAAAGCGATTATACATCCATTCCGAAATATGTTCTTCTAATGCATGTTTGGACGCAAATGGTTCTTTTTCTTCGCCTTCTACATACCACTGTGTTGTCCCCTTTTCAAACTGTTTGATGCCTTCTAATAAGCGGTTCAAATCATACAAGACATTTTGAAAATGAATGTCTATTTCCACTTCCAAATTCTCATCTTTTATCAAAATTTGATTGTTTTTGCTCAGCTCTGTTAGTACCTCATAACGATCGACATTTGAAATTAATGTTTCGATATCTATAGCCGGAATGCAATAGATGCTTTTACGGCTCCTCTGTTTTTTTATGAAATCAATCGCTATATCTAAGGTCTCATTATTCCTAACGAGTACATAAACAACATAGCCATCTGCTTCATTCCCGACAGTAAAGTCATGTAATTGGTCAGCCCATACAAAAACGGCCTTCACAAAACGTGTCATGCTCTTTTTGTTATTATAACGATAAGGTAAGTAATAACTATCTCCGAAAATCTCTTCAATAATACCGATACGACGCTCATCCGTAATAACTGTCGACCGCAACGTGTCATTGTACAGACCTTCAAATTCTACAATAGAGCCACTATATAATTCATAAGCATCAATAAAACGGTTAAAACGCAGTAGTTTCTTTTGTTCTAACTCAAGAATAATATCTCCAGTATATTCTTCCGTGTAACCGAGTGAAAAAGCTAAAAAACCACGATCTGCTTTAAAAGGAGTATTTAATATGTTAAGCAATGTAATCATTTTAACTAGCCTAATAGCTTGTGATGAAACATTATAATTTAAGGCCATACGGTAATATTTTAAGGGCTCGATTGTGAATAATACTGAGTCGTCAGGATAAAAATAATCGAATAATTGATCAACATAATACCATTCACCATCCGTCCTTTCTTCGACTTCTGTTAAAAACAAATATAAAGTTCGATCATTTTGACCAAGTTTATTTGAGAGAGCAGGTAACAAGCGTATTGTTAATGGATGAATCGGCTGGCATCCCTTTAAAACTGAACCTTCCCTTTCTTCTGGTTTCATTTCAGGAAACAAATTATACTTAGTTACTTTATGATGGAGTATTTCTAATTCACTATCTGTAATGAATGATGTCTCTTGCTGTAAGTTGCCTAATATTTTATAAGCTGAACGATAAAAAGTAGATGAATCACTTTCTAAACGATGTTCTATAAATCTTTTCTCTACACGGTCTAATTCCGATTTTGTTAAAGCCTGATTGGTGGTCGTATATTGTTGTAATCCTGTATGTGTAATACACAACAACCCTATGTTCTCTACTCTATTAGTAAATTCGGCTAAATCTTGGATTGTCTGCATAGTTTCAAAAATGTATGCTGGCTGAACCGTCTGTAAAAAACGACCAAATTCATCGAATACAATAAATAAAGCATACTTTTTCTTCTTTAACTGTGCCAGTATATATGCGATTTGTTCTAAAAAAGGGGTGTCGTTTTCAGAAACAAATTCGGCACCTGCAGACAACATATGATAATATTCTTTAAAAAGCTGCATGATATTGTCGTTCGACTGTTCAAGAAAACCAACTAAACTATCTATTGTTAATTCATCTTTCTCACATAACATCAGTAACTTTCGATATGTATCAGGGTACTCTTTTTTCCATAAAGCAATCGTATTAAGCATTTTTTGAGCATCATTTTTACAATGGATTTCAACCTTTTGTTGCTTTAATTGCTTTTCAATGTTAGAAAGAATAATCTCTTCAAAATTCCCTTGTCGACCAGTGATAGCTACAGTTAACCATTTCATTTTTTTAGCACTGATAGTATCAATTACTGTACTTGAAACACTAGGACTAACCGTATTAATATCTTCTATAAAGGTTTGTACAACTTTATTTCGCTTACTCATTAAAAGAAGTGATGCGATTAAAGCTCCTACCATGGATTTTCCTGCTCCATAAGGTCCGATTAGCAGATGGGATTTTTCACTACTATGCAAAACACCTTTTAAAATATCATTAATTATATCTAGTTGTTTATGATTAGGAACAAATGATTGAAATAACTCATCTCTACCTATGTCATGTACAACATTTATACTCGGTTGATATACTTTCATTGAAATACCTCTTCTTTTGAATAAAAACGTTCAATCCACTGTAAATATGATCTTGGTTGTTTTTCTAATAAACGTACAATATCTAGGCGATTCGTACGTGTAAAAATAACAGGATAGGATTGCTGAATATTTTCTAGCATTTCAACAATTTCGCTACGTGACAAGTTAAATACACGTCCCCAAAGTTTCTCTCCGTTTACTAGCTCTTCTAGGCTAATTTCACTAACCTCTTTTTCTGAACAATACTGTACAAGCATAATAAATAAAACATCTTCTATATTTTCTATGTTAAGTGGTTTCTTTAAATAATACTGCTGTACCGTTTTGCTTAACAACTGTAGATCTTCAAAAGGGCTTTTAATAACATCTTCAGGCGTTGCATTTACATACTCCTTAGGAACATATAAAGCAAATAAACAATCAATATCTCGTTTAAGTGAATTCGCCGATACCGCCTTCGTTTGGTTGCTATTTACCCACCTTGTAAGTACTGTAAGAGCTAATTCCTTATCAAAGACACGCTCTTCAAATATGTTGAAAAACCAATACCAAGTAGTCGCTAATTTCTCATCTCTCACTAATTCATTATGTAATAAAGCTATCGTAAATGGTTTTTGTAAGTATGGATCGTGTTTTAAAATTATTTCACCTAGCTTCGTTGTATTTAAAGCTGTACGTTTACTGTTAGGAACTGCAACTTTTGTTGCTTGCAGCCAATGTTTTATTGATTGCGCCATATTCTTCCCAACACCCAACGTTTCAAAATGATCAGGATCATAAAAAAAACAAGGATTTTCCCTAATTTCTTTTAATCCTTTATAAAGCCACTGTAAGCGTAAGTAAAATGTCTGATGTTGTCCAAATGCCATGTTGTTTCTCCACCTTTATTTAAAGAGAGATTGAATACAATTAGCATTGTATTCAATCTCCTATTCTATTTATTTTGAAAATGTGTTATTAGTGCATGATTGGCTACTGGATCTATATAAGGACTCTTACCTCTTAGCGGACGATCTCCAGCTTTGAGTAAGTAATCCCCCTTACCTGTTAACATTTCTGCTCCGCTTTCATCTAGCACAACATTCGAAGCAACTCCATCTGTCACTTTTAAACATAATCGCGCAAGAAGGTTATTTTTAATCGTCGTGTTAATAACTTCTGCTTTAGGTGATTGCGTACAAACAATCAAATGCATCCCTGCAGCTCGTCCCATACCACCTATACGAGCTATTGCTGTTTCAATACGCTTTGCGATTTCTTTATCTTGTAACATAAAGTCTGCAAACTCATCAAACACTACAATGATTCTGTGCATTGGTATTGTTTCTGGACTTGTTATTTTTAATACTTTATTGTATTCATTAATATTTTTAGCGCTTAATTTAGGGAACTGTTCATAGCGATGTTCCATTTCTATAAGTAGTGCTCCTAAGTAATCCGCAGCTTCATGTATATCTGTATAAACTGACATTGTATGTTTCGTATTGTTATACGCCATAAATTCTACTTTTTTCGGATCAATAAAGACAAGCTTGACTTCTCCTGGTGTATACAAACACATTGTAGCAAAAATCATCGAATTCACACTTACGCTTTTCCCACTTCCTGTAGAACCAGCGACTAACATATGGGGTGTTTCACTATTCAAGCCAACAGTCATAACCTTGTTTAGCGGATCAAGTCCGATTGGTATTAAAAATGCTTCTCTTGCTTTATCTACATTCCAACTTGAACGAACAATTTTCATAAAACGATCAAAATGAATAATTTCAGGTTCAGGACGATTAATATCAATATTAATACCATTTTTATCCACAAATATAGTAGGCTGTTTATCAATGCTTAACCATAACGGCATATCCTGTGCTTTACGCTTTATATTTGTAATCGTTTCATAAGATGGAATGCTACATATTAAACGAATAATATTAGCTCCTACTATTGTTTCCTTTACTGTCAACTCCACTTTATTTTGATAAAGTTTACTACGTAATAATTTTCCATATCTCTCACCAAGCTTGCTATCTTCCAGCCTTTTCTCTTTTTCATCTCGGCTGTCAGGTAAAGTTGCTAATGCAATGATTTCAGGATATGTTCCCTCATCAACAATTTCCATTTCACTCAGTTCCTGCCTAATTGGAGCTTGCTCAGGCACATGCGTGCTTGCATTATCAGTCTTATCCAGTTCTTCTTCCTTCGATATATCTTTCTCTACTGACGGTTTATCATACATTTCCGCCTCCGCAGCTTCACTAGACAAAATAATTTCTTCTTTGAATTCCACATACTTTGTAAAGTCATCAAATGAATCTTCCAGCTTTTTATCTAACGTTGGCAATGCTAATTCTGTATTTACATTAAGTTGATTCAATATATATGTTCGTGTATACGTATGAACAGAAATATCCTCTGTTTCTCCTAAATCACAATAATGCCCTTGCTCTACTAGCTCCTTATTTGGACAATCCATATCATTTGAATAAACATAGGCATGGACTTCTTTCGTAATTTGAAAAGCTATTGTAGCTGCCATACCTACTTTTATATTCTCAATAATCGCCAATTCTCTATTATCATATGGGCGGTTTTCCATTAGAAATTTATAGAAAGACTGTAAGCGGATATCGCGATCAATGGACTGCGACTCAAACTTAAAGTACTGCTCCAGCGTACTTTGTCCAGCATTTAATTGCTTACGAGCGTCTAACACTTCCGCATCGTACGAATTTTGATGAATGAACTTTAACTCCATTAATTTCAATTGAATATTGTATTGGTACTGTTCTTTATCAAATTGAATACGTACTTGAAGTAAATCTGGTCGTTTTGTCTTTCGACGGAACCATTCCAATTCATCACACATGCTCCAAATAACTACTTCATTTTCCTTCTGCTCATCATGTTTTTTCGTAACTAGATATACGGAAACTAATTCATTAATAAAGCGTCCTGGCCCTAATGAACGTAGCACTAAACTTCCCGATAAACCCTTTACTTTATTTACTATATTTAACGTCTCTTGGGTATCTAGAACTCGAATTCCTAAAACATCCTTCAACCGATTTGCGATTCGATCATGATAATGAAAGTCTGATTCGTTGTGTATTAATCGGTTCACAGATTCAGAAGTTGAAACTAAAATTTTCATTTCTTCGCTACCTTTGCGCTCTATATTATATTTTATAATATTCGCTTTCGTAGCAACCTGTATAGCCAACATTGGATCCATATATTTATCATATGTAACAACCCAATTAAATTTCTCATGTGCCCAATTGTATAAATTATTGCGTTCATTATTCGTAATTAAAATTTCTCCCCGAAGCAGTTGAGCCGTTTCATTTTCTTTAACAGGGTTCCCACGTTGAATGACATATTGCAAATTGTAAAAATGTTTCATCACGATTGGCAATTTTGAAGAAACATAATGTATCATCCTTGTCCCACTATTCGTAGGAATATAGGTCGTTTCCTTTACGGAGCTCCAATTGGAATCATCTAATGAACAACTTTGGATGACTGATTCATGAAACGCATTCATGTTGCCACTTTGCTGTGCCTGACCTAAAAAATCTATAAAAATAGCAATATCACAATCTTGCATGGCTCTATTGATTTTTTGTTCTACATTACCAGTTCCATGTTGCGGTAACACATTGACCTCTAAACGAGGTAATCCCCCCAAATGCCTGAGTGGAACAGTATATACTTCCTTTGATACGACCCAACGATTTAACTCTTCATATACTTTTGCTGCATCTTGAACTGTATGAACTGTGACATTTAACTTTTGAATATCTGCATCTTTTAATAAAGCATCTATAGCTTTCTTAACAAATTCGGCATTAGACACATATAAAAATAAAATATCTAAACAATCCTTAGCGTAAGGGTATATTTTTATATAGTCTTTTGAAATTTTCGAAATTTCACCTACAAAACTACTAGCCTTTTTACTATCCGTACCAACAAAGTTTGTTGGAGTATGGACACTTTGTCCATAATTAGTTTCTTTCATAAATAATGTAACATCGCTCTCTTTTGGCACTAAATACGCAGGCGTTATACTATTTAACTGTTGAATTTCAAATTGAATAAATTGCAATAAATCTTCAACATCATTCAACGGATTTCCAGTTGTTGTCGTGTTTGAAAGCTGTGCAATTTTATTTCCTAATTGTTTCAATTGGGCTGCGTAAGCTATCCATCGGATCGGATTGAAAACAGAAACAATTCTTTCTTGGATAATTGGAACAACTGTATTTTCCTCTATTAAAGTATCAACAACGAAAATATCGTTAAATAGAGAAGTTACTGTACGCACACTATGAACATCTTCATAGACACCTTGTAAATATCCTTTCGTCAGAGATTCTGTATCTTCTAATAACTCTAATGTTATGCCTGTCTCTAATGATTTACTCAAAACTTCAACGTACGCTTGTGAATAGTCTTCGAGTTTGCGAATTGGATCTAATAATGATCCATCACCTATGTTTGTATGCTTCTTCAGTTCATTCAAACGACTTTCTAAATGATTAAATTTTTTATTTCGCTTGAGTTCCGTCGTATACCCTATTGTATGATTATTTATTTGTTCAACGAAATCAAAGAAACTGTTGTTTTCTTTCTCAAATGGAGAAGTTTCTATGTAAAAATATGTTGTACATTCACTTTCAATATTTTGATTTATGACTAAATCTAATTTAAATTTCAACTTCTCAACTAGTGCAAGCCCTTCATTAGACGTTTCAACCTCAAACGGTGTCATTATTATGTTTGAAGAAAGTTGAACTACTGATTGTAAATGATAATTTAAAAATCGAGCATAGTCTGGTGAGATTTCATCAACAGGCTCTATTCTAAAACTAATTTTTTCCTTAAACTTATCATCTTCAACTCCTTGTAACATTGAAGTAATTTCAGAAAAAAATGCTTCAATAACATCTTCATAGGATGACGGGTTTTCTAGTTTATTTTCCACATTCTTAATATTTTTAAGAATGCCCTCATCCTCTAAAAAAGTGTGAAATTCATCTCGGAATTCTCGAATATTTTCAATATTTTTTTTATCTAATATGGATTCGCAACCCTCTTCAAAAAAAGCTTCCTTTTCCAGCTTTTCCGAAGTAAGTTGATCTTTTTCTTGCAAACTCGTACTCTGATTGATTTTAACCGTGTAATCCTCAAGCATTTTTTCTCTCACAGAAGCTAAACGATCTTTTAAAGTATTAGATGTCTTAAAATCAAAGATTTTTTGCGCTTCAACAAATGGAATTTCTAACAACTGTTTATTTTTCCTATACACAAAGTCCTCTACAGCTTGTAGCAATGCAGACTCATCTTCATTAAAAGTTGCCCAAACCGGACTAGCATAGCTGAATTCACGCTCTCTCAACACAAATTTCTCTGCGCTTTCTAATAATTTTTTCGTGTCTAAGAGATGTGTATTATTTTTACGAAGATGGCTCAATAAATAATTCTTATTTAATTGCTTTTCAAAAGTCTTCATATTTCGTAGCTCTATTTTAGATTCTATAAATAGATTTAATGCTGGTAAGGATTTTGCTATGCGTTCTTCTAATGCTAATTCTTGACTGTCCATAAAAACCTTTGCTAAAAAATTGAGCAATAATGTTAGTTGTGTCTCTGTTACTCGCTGAAACACTTTTAAGAAACGGTCTAAATGATCCTGTTCGAATACTTTAATTAATTCCTTTTCTTGCAACCACTCTAATAATGCCTTAAATCCTTCAGCTGAAAGAAGAGCAATTTCATCAATCGCAATAATTTCCTTTAAACTTTGCCCCTCTGGACTTTTTTGATCTAAAAGTAAAATCAATGCTTGTTTTGAGCGAATATTATTACGTAACCAGACAAGTGTCTCGTGATTTTGGCATTGAAAAGACTCATATTCATTAATGGCGCTTACTGTTTTTATAACAGGCTCGTAAACTGCACTCAGTTGATTTTGATTTGCTATTAGGGATGAAAGAATATCGACCATATACTCAGGAATCATATTATCAATTCGTAAAATGACTTTTTCACTTTGTTTGTCGCTATTCTTTGCTAAATAATTTTTTATATATTGTGTTGTCCATCCACCTAGTATAGTTGCCTTTGTAATTTTCTCAGATGCTACCAATCTAATAACCTCCAGTTTCACGATAAGGGTTATAAATTAAAGCTGTCGCATCAGAATATTCATGTAATAGACCATTTTTCTTCAGTTTCATGCGCAGCCGATTTTCATTATTCGCATAAATTCTCAAATTAATGCCTTCACTTTCATGTAATCCTGAAATTCTAGCTTCGTTTGGTCCAATAATAATATTATATTTCTTATATAATTCATCCATAAATTGGTGGAAATCCATTTCTGAACGAGCAACTAAAACAGAATAAACAAGGCTTGTCAGAAATGTATCCGACATCACATACCTCCCCTGTACCCCTGTTCCATATAATAGAAATCCCCCATCTCTTCCTAACGTACGTACGATAGGGAATTGACTCTTATTTAATTCATTCCTGGAAATTTCTTTAATTTTTCGTCTTAATAGCTTTAATGCTTGGTCATCATCTGATACTTCTATCGCATGTATAAGCTCATTTTTTGTTCTAGATTTTGCTTGGTGATATCCAATATCATGTAAAAATAACTTATATTTATTTTTATCAGTAGAGGATTTAGCATCATCTCTCCAACGAATGAGCATTTCATGGGCATCCTGCTCTGGGATTATCTTTTCTAAGTGTTTGTCTGTGAAGCTATCAAAGCTCTCTCTAATAATTCTTTCGTGATCTTTAAAAGCATGGTGGGCTAACCTTTTAATATTCGGCTCCTGACCATCTAGACAATCAATAACAAACTGGACATTTTCACCACTAATTTGTTCTGCTTGATGAATCATATAACGATACAATTGGAAACAAATGAGAGACGTTAACAAACTAAACATTTCATATACATCAATTCGCAAGCTCAATAAAGCATTTAATTCATCTGCCATTTCATCATAGAGTGGCAAGTCATCACAAGGTAACAATGGATATTCTTTTTTCTCATACTCCTTGAAATGGTATTCTAGACTTTCATCCTTAATTAAAGTAGATGGATACTTTGGTTGTTCATAATTCACTACGCAGGATTCCTCTAATTCAGTGCAAATACGCCTGATTATAGTTTGAATATTTTGGTTATTGGTTAAAAGTTCATTTAGCTTTTCTTCTATTGATTTCTTTAATTCTGGACGATTTTTTGTACCATATGTAAGCATTAGATAATACAACTCACCTCCACGTCCGAAAAAATTCCGTTCGAAAGGCAAACTATTTGAATCTTTATTTTTCCTTACTTCGAAGAACAATAAAGTCTCATTTAACGGAAATAGCATTTTAGCGTACCAACTACGATCATCTTTCCCACCTTTTTTTGGCAAATCAATTGATAAATGTTGAAAGAACTCTTGTAAATCACCTAATTCTTGCTCATCAATCCCTAACTCTTTTATTAAGTTTTCTTTCTTTTCTTGTTCAAAATGTACATAATCACTAGAGCCATCTTTTGCTCGTTTCCCCTCTTTTTCACCTTCAAAAACAAAGCTTCGGAACTCCGTCATTTTCTTTCTATCATAATAGTAGGCGCCTAGCTTATATTGTGTACCAGCCATAATATTTAGAAATTCCAGTGTATACTCAGGACCTCTTTGCCCATCTTTAAAACGATGGCCCCAGATTTTTTCAGAAATTCGAGTAGAAAATGTCGCATTCTTATCCTTTGTTTCCATCATCTTTCACCCCATTAATCGAAATCTTCTTCAAATTGTTCTGTCGACTGCACTGATCTAAACTGAATTTCCTTTAGAACATACGCAGCTTCCGAAGAGTGATACTTCAACATACGAACTACTGATTCACCACTGTGGTTCGTGTTGATTAGCTTGTTTTTAAAATTATTCAGTAAAATTTCAACATCTTCTTTAAACACACTTAACATACCACCATATGCAATGCGTAATAAATATTCAAAGACCACTAGATTAACCTTCAATGTTGCTTGCTTAATCTTTATTTCAAAGAAAGCGTTTTTCCGATCAAGTTTTGCCTCTCCCTTAGGTACACAAAACTCGATATCAGCAAAATTGATACAGTTATAAACATAAAGTTTTTCCGACACTACATATAAAGTAGCTGTTGGTGAATAAATCATCTGTTTAGCGAAATAATTATTTAGACCATTCACTAAATCCATTTTCAACGACGAATCTAATAACTCTGGTTTGCTCAAAATGTTCAAGAATAACTGGCGGTTTTTAAATAGAACTAATCGCTCTACATTTTTAACTTTGTTAAATTCAAAGAAATACTTTCTTCTCAGTCTCGGCATCCAATTATCAACGAGTTCTAGCCCATTATTCTGGTCAGATTGATAATTCTGACGGTATTTTTTTAAAATATGTAGAAAATATCCGTATTCTGTATCGATACTGTCTCCATACATTTCTTCGTGAATTATTGCTAGTGTATCTCCCAATAAATCACCACTGAAAATGAAATCATCAATTAGCGTATCTGATATAAATCCAGGGTCAAATGACTTCAAATCCTGTATGCCAGCAATGTCCGCAAATTCATCATTAGGTAATGTATGACCGAAGAAATTTTCGTAATAAACACGTTTTGACTGTTCTTTTAATGCTGGTGCATCTGCTTTATGTATATCTTCACAATTAAGGCCACCCAAATGCATATATGCCATATGTATGAGTAGCTCTCGCATTGTCATATGTGATTGAATTGTGTCTAGTGAACGATATAGCCTGTTCACTCGGACATTAACAGGTTTATCTTTCAATTTATTGTGATTATGATAAATAATACATTGATGATTTTTAATGCATCCCGTACATACTCCCCAATGCTCTTCCTTATTCCATTCTTCTAAAATATTTCGTGCAATAACAGATGAAGAGGTATGTAGTAGGTTGAACACTTGTAAACGACTCATATCTGCCGTATGTCCTATAAGAAACTGCTGCGTTATCATTGTTTTCAATGTAGCCAACTGTGTATTCTGAGAGAGTGCATACGTTAACTTCCCCTCATTTGCAGCAATTAGATAATATACACGTTCATTATTTTCAATCACGTGCTGAAGATTCAACAGTTCTTGATTAATTACTTCGTCTCTAAGCTCTGATAAGTCCTTAATAATACGAACTTCATAGTCTTGATAATGACATTTTTCAATTCCTACAGGATCCCAAGCTTCAAATAGTTTTCCAGTAAGCGCCTCGTAAACATTTCTGCAGATACGTGTCTTACCATCACCCGCATTTCCTGTTATCACCACTGATTTAGGTTGACTTTTAAAAATATTGATAATAGAATCATTAATATTCGTTTGAATACTATATTCTACATTCGAAGTATGCTCATCGAAAATTTTTGAATTATCTGCGGTTGTAACATCATATTGCTCCATAAATTGTACAAATGGATTAATAGTCATCTCCATATCCTAGCCCCCAGTGCATTCAAGGTTCACTCTAAAATTTTTATACAAATTACTTTTTGAGTAAATTTTACCACAAAAACAAACATTTTCCTAAACTATTATAACAATTTCACACTTCCATTTTCCTATTGTAAGAAATAGTAATTTACCAACCCCAACCTAAACTTAGATACAAATAATAATTCATCAAGTTTTAGGCTAATGAAACTTGATGAATCTATCGCTACACAACAATGTTTACGTAGCGACAAATGTTGTAAAACCGTAAGGGAATAGCAGGACTTTCACACTAGTAAATCCCTTATCATTAGGTTACTATTGTAACTAAGTATGGGTTTTTTGGAATGATTATGTCGATTTTCAAATGAGGTTAGGGGGTCTTTATGTGAAGGTAGGAATTCGGACGAAGTTGTTTGGTGCTTTCGTTGTGATGCTGGGCTTTTTGGTTGTTCTTGGTGGCATTAGTATTGCTCATATTGTCAAGACGAATCAGATGCTGTCAGATATTAAGAAGAATGAAGAAATTATGGTCGGTTATAATGATATCGCCTTTCATACGGTTCGATCGAATGCGGCGATTCGTGGATATATGAATTATAAGAAGGATTTTATGAAGGAGAATCATTATTCAATTCGCGAGGAAGTTCACGCTTCTATTGATCGGTTGAAGGAATTGGGTGTGACGGACGCGAAATTTGTCCAGTTTGAAAAGGACTTCGTGGCGTGGGAGCAGGCGATTGATGAGCAGGTGATGCCGTTAATTGATGCGAATAAGTTGCCTGAGGCGTTGAAGGTATCGGCGCCGATTTTGGGAGAGGGCTCACAGAAGTTGGTCGTTTTCTCAAAGGATAATGCGAAACAGATTGATAAGCAAATTGCGAGTGAAATCGAGCAGATGAATGCGAGCGGTAGTTTCATTTTTATTTTGACAGCGATTGTCGTTGTTGTCAGTTTGATTGTCGGTGCGGTTCTTGCGTTTGTGTTCGGAAATGGTGTGTCGAGAGCGATTCAGCAGATCATTTCGCAAGTGAAGCAATTTGCCTCTGGAGATTTCACTGTGACGTTTGATACGAAGCTTCGTGATGAGTTTGGGATGCTTGCTTCTTCGATGAATGAGATGACGAGTACGCTTGGGAATACGCTAAATCAAATTAGTTCATCAGCGGAGCAAGTGGCGGCGACGGCTGAGCAGCTGACGGCGAGTAGTCAAGAAGTGAGTAAGGCTACCGTCGATATCGGAGGCGCCATTCAAAATATCTCTTCAGGGATCGAGAAGCAAAATGATAAAACGCAACATACGGGCCAGCAAGTGAACAATGTCGCTCATGAAACGGATCAAATTTCAATGAAGATCCAGTCGGTGAATGAACAAACGGATCTAGCGACAGAAAAAGCGAATCAAGGTCGTGATTTTGCGAACAATGTGACAGCACAGATGGATACGATTTTAACGAAGACGAATCAAATTACAACGAGCTTGCATGAGCTAAAGGCGAAATCAACGACCATCACAGAGATGGTGGCGATCATTTCGAATATTGCTGAGCAAACGAACCTTCTTGCCTTGAACGCGTCGATTGAAGCGGCTCGTGCCGGAGAGCATGGAAAAGGGTTTGCCGTGGTAGCGTCAGAGGTTCGTAAATTAGCAGAGCAATCGGGAAATGCCGCTCAAGAGATTCATGCGCTCGTCGATACGATTACGGCGCACACAGA
The DNA here is from genome assembly GCA_002261155.1 of Bacillaceae bacterium SAS-127. Taxonomy (GTDB): domain Bacteria; phylum Bacillota; class Bacilli; order Bacillales; family Domibacillaceae; genus Bacillus_CE. The sequence continues at coordinate 59,962 of NKXN01000034.1, forward strand.
CCAAGTCGTTCAAGAGATGGACAGTAACAACGCTTCGGTACAAAAAGGAAAAGAAATGGTCGATTTGACTGGGGCGACTTTCGCTGATATCTCGCAGGCGGTGGAACGCGTGCAAGCTGAGGCAAATGATGTAACAACAGCAATTCACAATATGCACGAAAACATTCAATCAATCGTTCAAGACACAAATTCGATCGTGAGCATTTCCGGTGAATTCACGGACGAATCACAAACGGTGGCAGCGGCGATTCAAGAAGAAAGTGCGATGATGGAAGAAGTAGCGGCAGCGGCGAACGAGCTTGCGCATATGGCGATAGAGCTACAGGAATCTGTTAGTCAATTTAAATATTAAAGAGTTTGAAAGGAGAGCGACTTGTCCTAGCGCTCTCCTTTTATAATATATGGTATTATTAAGAAAAATAAGAATGGGTAGTTTTACCATTATGATCAATAAGCAAAAGATACGACAGGCGCTTCCTTGGTTTGGAGTGGTTTTTTCATCGATTATCAAGCTTGTTAATTACTCGACTGATAATGGAAAATGGGCTGGCTATGTCGCGATGACTTTATTTATCGTCGTACTTATTTTGCGAATTGTCTCTTGGGAGCGGAAGAAAGAAGAAGAGTAGAGGGGGGAAATATTTTGAAAAAATTTATTGTGCTGACTTTTCTTTTGATCGGTGTCGTCGTTTATATGCAAATGAGCGATGAACGTAATAAAGAGCTCGAACAATCTGTGCTTGCGGCTATGAAAAAAGAAAGTGTAGAGGAAATTGATTTAAATCAGTTCACAGACTTTGATTGGGAACAAGCCTATCTCTTTTCTCCTTACACTCCGCAAGAAGATATCAGTGGGCAATTGGGAATCAATTATAAAGACCCAAGTCGCATAGATATGAGAGATGATATTAACTTACTTGTCTTTCTTAATAAGAACAAAGTCGTTCAATACGCAGAAATCTCTCGTGAATACGGCGATTTATTGATCACCACTGATGATGGCTTGTCCCCTTCTAATGCCACTTTAACAATTAAAAGGCATTAATTCGACAAAAGTCGGGGAGTGACAGGCACCTATTTAGGATCGATTCTTTTGACTGTCCATCCATTTATCAAAAAACAAGTCTGTATCTCCGCTAAATCTACAGAGATACAGGCTTGTTTAACTTTATATTATTCGACAAAATCCGAGGAGTGACAGGCACCTGTATTGGCACCTGTATTAAAAATTTTCATTGATGATGTCCATATTGACTGTTTTAGCTACTTGGCTTCCTTCTGCACCTGCTATGCTTAGCGACGTAGATTTAAGGTTCTTACATTCTCCTGCTACATATATATTTGGTTCGGATGTCCGCGCCAAACCATCTGTAGCGATATGACCATGCTCGTTGATTTCACACCCAAGTTTTTCTGCAAAGTCATTCGTTCTTTTGTACGTAGGAGAAATAAACCCTCCCGTTCTCTCAATCACCATCCCTGAATCAAACTCTACCGCTTTTAACATCCCATTGTCACCACACAGTTTTGTTATCCGAGATTCAATCGTCTCTATCCCCTTTTGTTGGAACAGTTCAATCGTACGATCTTTAAATTGATGTCCGTTCGATGCAATGATGATATTTTTAGACCAATTGTATACAAGTTTCCCTAAATGAATAGCGTGCTCATCACTTTCAGCTATCACAATAAGTGGTTGATTTTTTACTTCACACCCATCGCAATAGGGACAACTGAACATGCTTTTTCCATAAAACTCGCTAACATTCATGTTGTTAGGAAAAACCTCTTGAATACCGGTTGATAATATTATTTTACTTACTTCAAAGATCTCCCCATTTTCTGTATGAATCAAAAATTTTCTACCTTCTATTTTACTGATATTTTTAACTGCCTGATTAACTAACTTTACATTGTCATAATGTTGAATATCCTTCATCGCTAACTGCTTAAATTCATGAGGTGTTACACCGTCTCTTGTCAAATAGCCGTGTGATTTTTTCGTCACTCTGTTACGATTTGTTCCATTATCGAAAATCACTGTATTTCTTAATGATAAACCTAAATAAAGACCGGCGCTCAATCCTGCTGCTCCTCCACCTATAATGGCACACTCAAATTGTTCCAAAATCATTTCCCCTTTCCTGTTTTTAATTATAGATATTATAGACTCTTAATATCTATAATTAGTATAAAATGAAAGAGTTGAGCCGTCAATCCACTCAACTCCCTTCGATTTCTTTGGCGATATCGAATATTCTTTTTGTTTTCAATTCTTCTTCCATCTTTTTTTCCGCTTCTAACATGACCTGATATACAAGACAGTTAGAACCATGTACGGGATCACATTCAAATAATGAAGATTTCCCTTCTATCGCCTGGATCACATCAAAAAATGTCAGCTCTTTTGCATTATACGGTAAGCTATACCCACCATTCACACCTGATGTTGATACAATCATTCCTGCCTTTACTAGTTGCGAAAGGATTTTCGATAGGTAAGTAGTAGATATTTGTTGTTGGCTCGCTAGTTCTTGTACACCAATTGAAGTATTTGAATCTTGCCTAGCTAAATAAATCAACGTGTGTAAAGCGTAATTGGTAGCTTTGGAATATTTCACGGTACCTTGCTCCATTCTAACAGTGATTAATTATCTATTATAGAATGTAACGCTGACAATTAATAGTGAGAACGTCAATATTTTTGTGTAGTGAGTCAGTTTAAATATTAAGCAACGTAACAGGAGAGCGCCTTTTCTTAGCGTTCTCCTTTCCTGATGACAGAACATTTGTCGTTTTCATCGGCACGAGCAAGAAGTGCCATGCTATTTTCATTCTATCCCGTATTAACGGGCTGTAAGACCTTACTGAGTCAAGTTTCACTTTATTCACTCATAATCCGAATTAAATCGTATTGGTAATAACGACGATTTCTTTTTCTGTCATCCCCAAAAATCATATTTAATTGAACGAGTTGCGTTAAACTTTTCCGAACAGTTGCAGGAGCTAAACCTGTAGCTTTTTCAATTTGATGAACAGTCGCAATGGGCCTTGCAAATAATGCCCCCCACACTTTCTTCGTAGAAGGTTGATTAAGTTTTTTCATTCCTACATTATAAAGCTGTTCTGCTTTATCTAATTTCTCATATTGATGCTCTGCCATCCGAATGGTCGCATCTAAAAAGAAAATAATCCAACTTTTCCAATCTGGATTTTCCCGTCGAATTGCCCGAACCCCATTTAGCATCGCATAATATTTGAACTTTTCTTTCTCAAGCTCTTCACTTAAAAAAAATAACGGTGAATCAATTAGATTAGATTGTAGCAAATATAAAACAATAAGAATTCTACCTAATCTCCCATTCCCATCTAAAAATGGATGAATAGATTCAAACTGCGCATGGACAATGGCCGCTTTAATAAGTGGATGCAACATATCCTCTTCCTCTTTTTGATAAGGATGACCATTAATGTACCTCTCTAAATTTGTCATATAATCTCCCATAAGTTGAGGCTCGGGTGGAATATATGAGGCATCTTTTATATGTTTGGTTGGCCCGATAAAGTTTTGAATTTTACGGTACTCTCCAGAAGCACTAGTTGAACCTCTAGCATTTTCCATTAAAATCACATGCATATCACGAATTAACCGCTCTGTTAATGGATATCCCATTTGAACACTCTCTACACCTTTTTGTAAAGCGCTTTGATAATTACGAACTTCCATCTTCTCCCAGTCTTGTTTTTGATCAATATTATCTTCCAACATCTCACTAAATGTTACTTGCGTTCCTTCAATCCTTGTAGATTGGACAGACTCGTGCAACGTTAACAATTGAATGAATGACTCATTTACTAAAGAATAACGAAGCTTTTGTTTTAAACTCTCTAGCTTAGATGACGCTTTCACTACCTTTTTATAAAAAACAAGTTCCGTTTCCGCATCAAATGGAATAGGGAGTAATGGTAAATTATATGGTTTCTTCAACTCAAACACCCCTAAAATCATTTTTGATAATATTATACTCTATCACATATCTTTTTTAAACATTACAATATTTTTTATCTGAAAAATATCACAAAATAAAGGGAAAACTTCCATCAGTGAGGGACTTCACACATCCCCCTACTGATACATGATTGCATTGACTATTTTAATTATTAGTCAACATTTTATAACTAATAGAATGTTGAAAACTATGAATTATAAAGTATAAATTTTTTATTTTATGTATGTTTTTGAGCTTCAGTGTATCATCCGTAAGTGCGGCAAATACTTCTAGTAATTATGAATGTTTAGAGTGTGACATACTGGAAGGAAAAGTAGCTGTCGATTACATAAACAAAGCGTTTGAATCGAAAGTTTATCAGAATAAGGTCTCTCACAAAGAAATTAAAAATGCACAAACAACTTATTTTAAAGCTGGTGAAAATTTCCCTGAAGATGTCGTTGTAGTAAGCGGGATGATAGGGGAAGACGAAACTAATTCTGTACAAGTTTTTATTACTGCCAATGACAAAAAAGTAGTCAAAGTATCTCACATCCAATCAACTGGTCTAAATAGTGACGATGATTTTACTTTGAAAGCTTATGATTCAAAAGGAAATCTACGTGCCACCTCAGAAGGAACAATTAAGGAAAATACTCTCTTTTGCTTATGGTTAAACTGTACTCTATAAGATAAATATTCAAAAAGGGGAACTTCCTTTTTTGATCCAGAAAAAATACAAAACTAGACAACTAGGTAACGGTATTATACCGGCAACCAGTTGTCTAGTTTTAGTTAGGTATAGCTATAGTTATAGTATTAGCTATACCCTTCTATAATATTTCGACTGTCTAGAAAGTCCAATTTTTGACTAATAAACACCTAAATTTTAAAAACAAGAATACTAATTTAACAACATTTTCAAATCTTAGTTTCTTCATTTTTCGAATGTACGAGAAACTTTAAAAACACGTTTTACCCATCCGTTTTTATTCGACAAAATCCGGGGAGTGACAGGCACTCTTCACTAACTGTTCTAGCATCGCCGGTGTGTGGATAAAGGCGCTTTCGATGTGGAGTCGTTCGGTGCGCTGGTGGGCGTCTTTGCCGAATGGTCCGACGTTGAGTACGGGTGCTTGGAGTTGGCGCATTTCATTAAATGGAATGGTGTACGTATCGCCCCAGACTGGCGTATTTTGTTCGAATGCTTTCCACCCGTCTCCGTCATCTGTATATTGAACGTAGCTTAAATCGCAAATGCCATTGAAGTAATGAATTTGGCTGATCTCCACGCCAAAACGGCTGGCGGTTTCTTTCACTACTTCTACACTATCGACAACTAGTTCATGACCGGATGAATTGACGGCCGGATAATAAGGCGGCGCAAACAATAGTACGATTGCTGGAGCTAGTTCTTGGCATTGAATGAGTAGTTTATCTGCGATGCGTAATGACTTTTCTCGTTCATCCCACTCCGTTTGCTCGCACACTTCTTGTTTCATTTGTTCGACGACCGCATCACCTAGCTTGTTGTTAGCGTAAGACAGCAATTGTTCGTAGCGAATCACTTGCACTTCGCCAATTCCTTCGACTTGTTCCCGCTCGCACAATGCTTGATAGGAAGCGTTGCATCGGTTCGCTGCTTCTTTAGCGACTTGCTCGAACGTATCCATCACATCGGCCGCGCTTTTCTTCATTAAGAATACGTTGTAAAGAGCGGCCGCCCGATAAGGCGTTTGCGTTGAATATTGCATCTTCAAGTCTTTTTGCTGGAGCGAAACAGGTAATGGAGTATGCTCTCCAAAGAGTTGTTCGTGAAATGCCTCATTCCACTCCATTTGCTGTGTGAGGAATGAGGCGATATAATTGGCCGTCATCCCTTTTAATGGTTCTCCCACATGCGTTTCTTTACCGTAAAAGAGCGCTGCTGGCATAATTTTTCCTATCGATCCTGAATATACATAATGAGAAGAGTCGCCAGGCTTTTGCGAAAAAGAAGGCTCGCTATTTAAAAACAGCTCATACGTTAAATCGTACTGATCACGTAAATGGACTAGTTGCTTGACAGCCGCTCTCATGCCTGCTGAATTGACTTCTTCATCGGGTACGGTCACAAGCAAAAGGTTCATCGGCCACTGTTCAATGCTCGCTTTTTCAATGAGCGCCATATGAAGGGCCAGCCCCATTTTCATATCCATCGTGCCTCGCCCAAATAAGTAGTTGCCCGATTCCAAATCGATCCGCGCCTCTTCCGGCAAACTTCCTTTGCGCTCGTGAAGGTTCTTCGTGAGCTCCTCTGGATAAAAAGCGAGAGGTTCAAGATCACCGTACTCTTCTGTTTGAACGGTATCAAAATGACTAATGAGAACGATCGTTTTGTCTACTGCTGGATGTTTATATAAAGCGGTGACTAGTTTTCTTCCAAGGTCTGCTTCATGGCTTGCTAATTGTTGCGGATGCTCTTCAAAATAAGTCAGTTCCCTTAATGTCGCTTGCACTCGCTCCGCAAAGGCTCGTTCTCCATCGGTCAGTGTACGGCTATCCCAACTGACTAATTCACCTAACAACTGTCGTAGCTTTTCAGGTGTCCCCCATAAATATTCGCTCATCCCCAGTCTCCTCTCTGTCTCGCAAAGTTGTATATATACTAATTAGAATCGTAAAGATAAGCAGCTTAAGCCACCGTCTTGTTTTTGAAACTCTGACATTTCTAATTCAATCGTTTCATATCCTGCCTCGTTAATTTTGCGCTTCGTCTCTTCGTATCCTTTTGGAATAATGACGTAATCGTTAACACGAATACAGTTTGCCGCATATTCCTCTTCTTTAGAAACGATGATTTTTTCATATTGCTCAAAGTCCGGGTGATCAATGAATTCACCAGCAGCGACGATTGTATTATTGCCAAGATAGGCAATCCCCGTTTTCAAGTGGAAAAACTCTTTCAACGGAACAATTGTCCCTTTGTATCCTTCTGACTCCACAATTTCTTTTAATTGCCGAGCCCCTTCTTCGTTTGTCCGATCAGAAATACCGATGTAGAAATGGTCATCCACTTGTAAAATGTCCCCACCATCTAACGTGCCTGGTGCTTTTATGTAATGAAGTTTTGTGTAAAACTCTGTGTAGAACTCTTTTAACGTGGCCTCGATTTCTTTAATTTCACCGTTTCTTGAGTCAGCGCCCGGATTCGTAATAACCGCAAATTCTGCTGCTAGCACAGCCGTATCTTCTACAAATGTGGAATCAGGAAATTCTTCACTAGCTGGCAAATGAGTAACCGCAACACCGCATGTTTTTAATGCGTCTACGTATGCTTGATGTTGTTCCAATAATTGCTCATAATTCGGCGTTCCAAGGTCCGACGTCGTTAATCCATTGACATAACTTTTTCCCGGTGTTTTGACAATAACATGCTTGAACATTTTCCATTCCCCCAATAATTTATTTCGTGCGGACAACCGGACATGTTAAACAAGTCGGTCCGCCTGTTCCTTTGTAGCTAATTTCTTGCCCTTTATATTCATAAACGGTAGCTCCTGCCTGCTCTAGCTGTTGCTTCGTCTGTTCATTTCCTGATGTGATTACGCAAACTCGCGGTGCTAATGCGAGTACGTTACAACCTAGATTCATATACTCGTCATCTGGCACTTCAATCAGCTCAATGCCACGTTCGATCAGAAGATTGCGAAAATAAACAGGCATCAAACGCGAATGAACGACAGCTAAGTCTCGATCGACCATGCTGATGAACGACATTAAGTGGAGACATTCTTCTTTTCCTTGATCATGCGGAAGCTGAACGACGATGAATTCATCGACAAGATGTGCTGTCATTTCTTTTAATTGACGAATCGCCTCAGCATTGGTGCGATATCCGTGTCCCACCGCTAATGTTCTATCATCAAGCCAGACGAGATCACCGCCATCCGCTACAGCATCCCCTGTTAATTCCCCGATGATCGGGATGTTTTTCTCTGTCAGGAATTCCTTGTAAACATCTGCTTCTGCTTGTCTTAACTCTTTTCCAGATTTCAATATAATAGCGCCTGCTGCGGTAAACTTCACAGGATCATGAGCATATAAAGAATCTAATCCTACTTGTGAAGAAGCTGGCAAATAATCAATCGTTGGCACATATTTTTTCAAAATAGCTAAAAAATGATCAAACTCGGCTATCGCTTCTTGAAAATCGGGCTGTTCCAAATAGTTAAACGTTCGCCACTGTTGTTCAATCTCGGCTTGGCTCACGAAAGCGTCCTGTGGATGTTTCACAATGACACGTTGTAATGGCTGAAACATAGATGAGCAATAAGACATGTACACCCTCCTTTTTCCGTATAACGGAATATCATTCCACAATATGAAAAGTTTATTAAATTATAAAATGAGTCATGATATACTGTCAATATATTTACATTTTTCCAATGAAGCCATTGTCGCTCATTGGCATGAAGGACAGGTGGTACAAATTATGCAATCCATTGATCGAGCAATGAGCGTGATTCAAGTATTAGTTTCCGATTCAACCGAAAACTCGCTATCGATTACAGAACTATCTCAAGAATGTAACCTGCCGATTAGTTCGATGCATCGCGTGTTAAAGGCGATGAGCAAACATGGATTGATTCAGCAAGATGAACAAACGAAGCGATACGCTCTAGGCAACATTTGGCTTGAATACGGCTTAAAAATGTATGACCGAATGGACTACATTAGCAAAATTAGACCGGAACTGGAAAGACTCATGAAAACAGTTGAAGAAAGTGTCTACCTAAGCCAGCCGACGGGCAACGAAGCACTCGTCATCGAACGAATCGACTGCGAAAAGAATCAAATTCGAGTACACGACCAACTCGGTTCACGAATTCCACTGCATATCGGTGGCGCTAACAAAGTGATGCTGGCCTATATGTCACCTAAACAAGCGAAGAAAATTGTCGATGAACTATTACCAGAACAGGACAGGCCCGCCTTTTTCGCGACGTTACAAGAGACGAAAAGAAAAGGCTATGGCATGAGTCACAGTGAACGAATGGAAGGTACCTCTTCTGTTGCTGCGCCGATCTTAAACCACTTTGGAGAAGTTCACGGAGCGGTGAGCATCGGCTTTGTTAGCTTTAATTTGACAGACGAGCGGCTTCACTTTCTAATTGAACAAGTGATCGACACCGGCAAGCGAATCTCCGCAAAACTAGGCTATACAGAGCGCTAACAGGTAAAAAACAAGAGACGAAGCAAGCTGTCTCTTGTTTTTTGTTATTACATCACTTGTTGGTCGTTGCTTGTCGCATCCGCTGAAGCTGCTTTTGTTTTTCCTAATTTGAATTTATAAATAAGTAAACAAGCGACGAAGAAGCCGATGCCATAAATGAGACCAATTCGTTGAGTAGGATCGAATGCTAAAAATACGAGCACGAACGCACAGAAGCCGAAACAAAACAGCGGAACGAACGGATAAAAAGGAACTTTATATTTCAGATCCTCTACTTTTCCTCCAGCTTTTATAAATTTTTTCCTAAACATATATTGAGATAAAGCGATCCCCATCCAGGAAATCGTGACTGAAATTCCAGCGATCGACATGAGTAAGACGAACACGGTATCCGCGGCAATGACACTCGTTAATAAAGATAAAAGGGAAAAAGACATCGTAAATAAAAGAGCGTTAAGCGGAACTTTTCTCTTCGATAATTTCCCAAACATTCGAGGAGCCATTCCCTCATGAGACATCGCCCATAGTAAACGAGTCGATGCATATAGACAGGAGTTTCCAACGGACAAGATCGCCGTTAAAATAATGAAATTCATAATATCAGCGGCGTACGGAACACCGGCAATCGTCATTAACGTTACGAAAGGACTTTCTAATAAACCTAATTCAGACGCAGGAAAGATCGCAGAAAGAATAACAATAGACGCAATATAGAAGACCACAATTCTAACAAGTACATTTCGAATGGCTCTCGGGATATTTTTCTCAGGTTCTTCACTTTCACCTGCCGCAATACCGATCAATTCTGATCCTTGATAGGAGAATATAACATTCATCATCGTCACAAAGACGATCGCAATGCCTGCTGGGAACAATCCAGAAGGGGCTAAATTGTCAAAGAAAGGAGCTGGCCGATCCGATAAGGAAACAAAACCGAAGATCCCGGCAATTCCAATGAAGATAAAGGCGATAACCGCAACGACTTTTATTGCTGAGAACCAATATTCCGCTTCAGCGAACCCTTTCGTCGTCAAAGCATTTAGGGCAAATAAAAGCAAAATGAATACCGCACACCAAATCCAAATAGGCACATCAGGAAACCAATACTTCATTAAAATACCTGCTGCAGTGAATTCAACGCCGGCTGTCGCAGCAGAACCGACGAAATACATCCAACCAAGCGCAAAACCAGAAGACGGCCCAATATACTCCGTCGCATACTTTTGGAAGGAACCAGTGACAGGCATATGTACAGCTAATTCACCAAGACAAACCATCACCATATACAAAATCAGTCCACCAATTAAATACCCAATAATTGCTCCCCCGGCCCCTGCTTGGTTAATCGTATACCCGGCATTTAAAAACAGCCCTGTTCCAATCACCCCTCCAAGTGAAAGCATGAATAAATGACGCCTTTTCATCGAACGATTTAATTGCTCATGAGATTGCCTATTTTCCACTGAATGAACCTCCTAGTCTTAAAGTCTGTTTTTTGTTGTTTTTCCGAATAACGGAAATCATTTCTACTAAAAGGAATTTCCTATAATAAGGATAAACCACCTAACATTGCTAAGTCAATATTTTCTGAATTATAAAAACAGAAACTAAAAGACTACTAAATAAGGGCTATTTCAAAAAACGATCAACTTCGCTTTCGAAACAGCCCTTATTCTCTATTTAGATGATGAAAATTGTACTGATGCTCTCTCATAACTTTTACTTGAGCCACATACTTGCCAATCAAATACAGACATTCTATATCATTCAATAAAGTAATAAATATCTATTAATTAAAATAAGAAATGATAATTCCATAGCAAGAATGAAAGTAAAGTAGAAACGAGAAGTAGCCATAATTGAAATACTTTACCTTTTAAGCTTGTTTCCTTGAACTGTTTCAGTATGATATATGCGCAACCAATCGTTGCAATCGGCAGTAACCAACCGCCCCATAGATGAATTCGTAGTGGTGATAAGGGTTGGAATGGATTAGCGACAAAGCGACTCAATAGCACAGCCATATCGATAAAGACAATGATGCCAGCGAAGGTTAATAGCGCTGTTGCACGGAACGCAGTCGTCGTTTTCCGTCCATCTTTCTTGATTTTTCTTTTTAGCCAATGAATGATAAAAAATAGGACGTACGACAGCAAAGTAAGCATCGTTATCGCAAGGACAATTATATTCGTCATCGCTCGATCCGTCATTTTCACAGGAAGTAAATCGGATACAACGCCATATGACATCTTTACAATTTGACCATCTTGTGCAGTGAAATAAATTCGATTTGTATCGAATCCGTTTTTATCCATAAAAGTGACGGTTTGATTGACCTTTTCATATAAAAACGGCTCTATTTCTGCATAATGCACAGACTTTTTTTCATATGGCATTTGTACATCAATGCCACCTTCTGCACTCTTTTTCACAACCACATCACCGTTTCCGATAATCGGTAAGAACTTTAAAAAGTTTGAATAGATGCCTCGTGCCATGCGATATGTTCCTTGCACAAGGTCATCGTTCTCGCTTGGTGCTGAGTGTGATTCCACATTTTTTGTACCAATCAACTCATTTATTAAATCCACACGCAAGCCTGTTGCTTCGTTTGCCACATTCATCAAGAGCATCATGCCGAATTTCTTTTCGGGAATGAGCATAAGCTGTGATGTATAACCTACAAGATTCCCGCCATGCTCAATGATACGCTCTCCACCTTGATAACGCTCCCAAAATCCGTGAGCATTCCCCGGCAGCTCTGGATGTTCAGCGTACGTTTGCTCATGCATCGTCTGTAATGTTCGCTCATCATCGAATAACTTATATTCTTCAGATTGCAAATGAGCCAGCATAAAATGTATCATATCCTCTGCGGTTGTATTTAATGATCCAGCAGGTGCATCATTAATGTAGACACGATCGACCTCTTTAAACGTATCTTCTAACTTTTCATAGCCCTTCCCTTTTCCATTGACAATCTGTTTCATATCATCATATTGCTGTTCAAACGTGGAATTCGTCATCTTTAGCTTTCCGAGTACATGCTCCTGCATATATGTCGTAAATGGTTGACCGGATACACGCTCCACAATATAACCTGCAAGCGTTGTACCATAATTGGAATACGAAATGACCTCTCCTGGTCGGAACACTTGCTCCGGTTGATTTACTTTTGAAGCGAATTCAGCAAGAGAAATCATTTCCTCCGGATTCGTTGTCAATAGCTGTGACGCTTTATCTTCAAAACCTGCTGTATGATTCATTAAATGTTGCATCGTAACTTTATCGTCAAAAGTTAACTCAAGAAAATCCTTCGGCAAATATGTACGAATGTCTTCCTCTAAATCAATTTTCCCTTCTTCCACGAGTTGCATAACAGCACTCCATGTAAACACCTTCGACACAGATGCTGCTTCAAATACGGTCTCTTTCGCATCAACAGCCGTTCCTTTTTCCAAATCGGATTGTCCGTATCCCTTTAACAGCACAACCTTTCCATCTTGCACAATTGCAATTGCCGCACCAGGAATATCTTTTCCGATATACTTCTTCATCGTGCGATCTACTTTATCCTCTACACTCTCCTCCGCAAAAAAGACGGTTGGAAAAGCGAATAACATCACTAGGAATAAACAGAGAAACTTTTTCATCGACTGATCTCCTTTTTCACTGCTAATAATCGAAGCATGCTTTCTTTTATTGGTGATAAAGGCTCCATCGATATTTGAAGTGAGTGACTAATGACATGTAAGAAAGCAGCGACTCGTCGTTCATATGCTTCATCGCTCATCCCATCACTGGCTTCTGCTAATAAAGTATTTGTAAGCGTGTAACAGATCTCTGCCATTTCCTCTGGGTAATCTGTTTTCATCTCCCCTTCTGTAATACCTTGCTCGATGACTCGAACAATCACCGGAATAGTGCGGGCTTTACTTAGTTCAAGTGAACGGTAATGAAAAAGTGAATCCGTGCGTTGCATCGATTGTTCAGCAATTTTCACAATATCCTCTGGCTTCGCTTCACTTTGAATAAATAAGTGTTGAAACTTTTCCACTGCGCTAAGAGAATCATCTTGTAAGATAGTTTCAAATCTTGCCAAATCCTCATCAATAATATGATGAATAACAACGTCTAATATCTCTTCCTTCGATTGAAAATAATGATACATGCCACCTTTGGACACTTCTGCCTTTCGTAAAATATCGTTAATCGTTGTATGTTCATAGCCTTTTTCCATGAATAGTTGCAAAGCCACTTCAATAATTTGCAGGCGTTTCGAGATCTTTTTGTCACTCATTTTATTCTCCCCTCCCCACAAACCGACCGTCGGTTTGTTATTACCAGCATCTTAACATGGTTATTTTATCCTGTCAATCCAACAAAAAACATCCTGTATCCCTACAAGATGTCTTTCTCTAGCATAGAAAATGATTTTTCTTTTGCAATCAAATGAGCCAGCCACTTTTGACATGGCGGCAACGTCACTTGAATGATTTTTCCTAAGAAAAAGGCGATAAAAATTGTACCGATCCCAACTGGTCCTCCGAGTAGCCACCCTAAAAGGAACACGGTGATCTCCATGCCATTGCGAACGAGTGTAATGCTCCATCCCGTTTTTTCAACGATTAACAACATTAAACTATCGCGCGGCCCCGCTCCAAGATTAGCAGATACATATAGACTAATACCAAATCCTAAAATTAGAACACCGACAATGAAGAACAGTAGTTGAACGATAAATGCCTCTGGCGTCGGCAGTAAAGCATTGAAGATATCAATAAAAACCCCAAGTAACAGCATATTGGCAATCGCCCCGATTTTCGGCGGCGTTTTCGTGCCAATCCATGTGGAAATAATAATGATCATTCCAGCGATAATCGACCACATACCGATCGTTAGTCCTAGCTGCTTATATAATCCGTAGTGAAAAACATCCCACGGCCCAATGCCGAACACTTTTCCTTTAATCGTTAATGCCACACCAAAGGCCAGCACAATCAAACCGACAATAAAAAAAGTCCATCGCAAACGATACTCTCGGCGCATACGCACCCTCCATTCCAATCAAAATACTTGTTTGTTTAGCATTCCGAAATAGTTTCCTCATCCACTTTAGCATATAGCGTTCATTATTTTAAGAGGTTTTTCACCGCTTCTCGTTTGCTTAATGAAGGTAGTGAATGCTGCTCAACAAATTGTAATACGAATGAAGGGTTTGTTTTGGCGTATTCTCTAAGCGCCCACCCGATCGCTTTGACTTGAATTAATTCTTTCTGAAACTGTCCA
>NKXN01000035.1 GCA_002261155.1 Bacillaceae bacterium SAS-127
ACGTTTGCGAGTTCTCAACTATGTTCTTCTTGTGGTCATCAGCATAAAAAAGTAAAAAGTCTCGCCTTACGTCAATGGACCTGCCCTTCTTGCGGAACAGAGCACGATCGAGATATCAACGCAGCTACAAATCTTAAAAAAGAAGCATTAAGGCTAATAAACTGAGATAGACTGTCGGAGGTGTAAACCGCTTGGACGACCTAACCGCAGGAACTGCGGAGGGAAGCCTGCTTAATAACTGGTGGATACACTGGTGTTCGCAGGAAACAGAATCTCCTACTTCAAACTACTCGTAAGAGCGTTAAGTGGGGGAGGGTTCAATCCATTGGCTAATACCTTTAATTGAATTAGCTATGATAGCTATGAAAACGATAACAAAAATAATTCCTATTAATACCGGAACAGTTGTAAATAGCCAATCTCCTCCTCCTGCAATCTCATACATGCAGCACACCTCCTTGCTATATTTATAAAATTATACGGATTAAGGAGGAAAAAGTTTCAAGAAACACTTTTAATTAAAAAGCTTTTTATTTTAGATTACGCATTAGGAGGTACATACAAATTTAAAAAAACGGGTACAGTCATTATTCCTATATCGACAAAAAAATGCGAAAGCATCACCCATCTTAAACTTTGCGTTTGAAAATAGGTATAAGACCAAACCACACCCAATATCGTTAAATAAATAAACACGTGGTAATGGGCATTAGCAATGGAAAATACGCCCCACATCAACGGATGACTAAGTACAAAAAAAACCGTTGAATACGCCACAGCGATCGATTTCGGAAACAGTTTCCTAGCAGCATCTAATAGTAGACCTCTCCAATACAATTCTTCAAAAAATGGATTGATGATAGCAAATAATAGCCAAAGAACGACTAGCCAAATAGAGTTAAATATTTCATAATTCATCATGATCACAGACATCGGGAACAAACCTAGGATAAGGGTGAAAAACACAATAAATTTTGATGATTGCGGTTTTTTTAGCCAATCTTTAATTTGTTTATGTCCTTTAAAGTATTTTATACATAGCCCAAGTGAACTCCAGTAAACGATAGCAAGCGGAACCCACGCCCACTCATCGATTACTTTTGAACATATTGTTGCTGTGATGAAGCCTAGTAAAATGACTACAATCGGTGAGACTAGAATGAAATTCCTCTTTCTATTTGTAATGTTTAAAGTCACTTTTCCTCTCCCCTTTTTCGGAAAATGTTGATAACCATCATTGGATCAGGCATGGGGCATTCCTGCCATTGAATTTTATTAATCGCTAATCCTTGGATCAAGGCATAATAAGTAACAGTCAATTGTATTGGATCAGCTTGAATGATTTCTCCTTCTTTCTGTCCCGCAATAATTAAAGGAGCAGTTGCTTCCACTGGCGAGGATACTTTTAACATTTCTTTCACTTCTTCTGGAACCACATCTGACGTACTAGCTTGAATCATAATTAGGAAAAGAAGAACTTCCTCGCCGCTCCCAATACTTTCTATCATTCGTTCAGTCATCCATTGTAACTTTTGTAAAGACGTCCCTTGGTGTTGATTCGCTTGCTGAATGATATCTATTGAACTTTCCGATGCTTTTTTGACTAAAGTCGTAAAGATTTCTTCTTTTGATTTAAAATAATGATAAACAAGGCCATGACTTAAGCCAGCTTCTTTAGCAATATCACTAATTTTTGTTGCGGCCATCCCTCTGCGTGCAAACACTTGAGCCGCTGCTTGCAAAATTTGTTCACTTCTAGCATCTCGAATTTGTTTATTTTGTTGATCCTGTCTCGGCATTATGTAGACTCCTTTTTTGACTGATTAATCAGTCAATGTTATTCCTATGTATAATGATAAACCAAATATTCCCTGAGTCAACCTTTTTAGAGTTAGATTTTTCAAATGATAGGATGAAGTGCACAATATTGTGGTGTAGCTTTCTTTTTATACAATCCGACTGAAATATAGTGTAAAATGTAAAGTGAAACTTCAATCCGTGGGGGTTTTCTTCATCCCCCACGGATTGTTAGTTAAACCGATCGGGCGTTACGGGCTGTTGATCTCCCCCCTACAGACCTGCGCTTCTTCTGCCGTGTTGAGGTGGGAGTCTTACAGCCCGTTAATGCGGGATAAATGATCCTCTAGTCATTTTACATGCGATCTTTCGGACGAGCCTTATCGAGTGTTTATCATTTACTGAAAAAAAGGAGAGGAAACGATGAGCGAAAAGCTGCTGAATCAAATTTTTGATGCCGTGACTAAGGTGCAAAGTGATGTTTCTGATATTAGAAATGAAATGGCTCATGTAAAACAGGATGTATCAGACTTAAAAAACGATGTGTTTACATTAAAAAGCGATGTGTCGGAACTGAAGAACGATGTATCTACATTAAAAAGTGACGTGTCCCAGCTAAAGTCTGACATGCAAGGAGTAAAAGAAGAGCTACATCAAACCAATTTACGCGTTGATCAATTGACCGAAAATATGAATACTCAGCTAGGGCAGATCAAGCAAGGTATGGATACTATTAGAACGCAAACCGCTCACAACAGTGAACAAACCTCTACTTTAGATAGTGTCATTATTAGAGTGAACGACTTAGAAACAGATATTCGCGTGATCAAAAAAGCAATTTCTTCTTAATCCCCTAAGCCAATCCTTCATTTAAAAAAATCCAGTTTATCACATCACAATCACTCCTGATTTAGCACCAGGAGCGATTGTGGATTCTTAAAGATAATAAAGCTAAATCAGCATTCATTTCTAAAGCTACATAACCTATATTCCCAGAGGAAATTAGGTTCTATTACACTACCATTTTAAATGGAACCCTTTAAAAAGATTACACATTCTTCTTTAATCTAGTTAATGAATACACATACAAAAAAGAGCCAGCAATCTTAAACTGCGGCCCTGTCTATAATCAAATCATACTCTATTCAACTTATATTTACTTTCCGCCCCATCGCTCTTTAAAAATTAACTCATCTATCGAACGTCGTTGTTCCCATTTAGCAGCCTCAAGAATAGGCTGATCAGGGTAGTGATCAGTATAGCCGATGGACATTAAGGCTACTGGATCAATATGAGGAGGAATATCTAAAATATCACGAATGTCATTTTTCTTGTAAAAACTGACCCAGCCCATCGCTAATCCTTCTGCACAGGCAGCAAGCCACATATTTTGAATGGCGCAAGCAGTTGACAAAACATCCGTTTCGGGAATCGAATTGCGCCCCAACACATGTGAGCCTCCTCTTGTCGGATCACATGTCACACAGATGGTAATCGGTGCTTCTTTTAGCCCCTCTACTTTCAGGCTTAAAAATTTATTCTCCTTTTCACCTTCGTAATGAACAGCAAGTGCCCTTCTCTCTTTATCAGCTGCCCATGCTAGTCGTTCCTTCACTTCTTGAGAAGAAATAATAATAAAGTTCCACGGCTGCATAAACCCGACTGATGGCGCGTGATGAGCGGCTTCTAATATGTTATGGATCAATTCAGTTGGAATCTGTGTTGGTAAAAAACTTCTAATGTCTCTTCGTTTATAGATTACTTTATAAATAGCTTCCTTTTCTTCTTTCGTAAACATCTTTCTCCCCCTTTTGTTCTACTTTACTTCAATAGTAGCACAAAACAGAGAAAGCGTTTATTAAAATCAAACGGTGTTCCAGTCAACGACTTTTACGATCGTGCTTGGAGATATGCCATGATCTAACATGATATCCATTTTAAACATAATTGATTTTTCATTAATAATATAAAAGAAGTAAAGATATTCTCCTTGACGCCATTTCCGCCATTGCTTTTCTGTAAAGCTAAATATACTAGGAGAATCCGAAATTGCATGCAAATACTCATCCATTTCTTTCAGAGTAAGTGCTTTCCTATATACTTTATTCACTTCACTACATACCCTATCCATGACTGCCATAAATACTCCCCCTTAAATATGACAACTCTATTGTCTTTAAGGGTATCAGATTCATCTTTACAAAAACTAAACATTTACACTGTAAGTATAATGAATTCGTTTTAATGATGCACTTTCATCGAAAGAACGATTGGCGAAAACCCGTCCAATCGTTCTCAAAATTGTGTCATATGCTAATAGTAATCACGTATGAAAGGAGGAACTCATTAAATGACGAATCCAACGTCTGGTTATGTAACGGATAATCGTAACCTTACAGGAAAGGGAACACCTAATCTATTCTATGATATTGAAAATAGTCTTTTATTTGAGAGAAATGCAGAAAATATTGCCTATCAATTAACTTCAACCCAGATGCCAGCCATGATTGGTGGATCAGTAGCTGACATTCGATTCTCAAAAGGGTTTATTCGTGAACCTCACTGGCACCCAAATGCTTGGGAATTAGATTTTCTCATATCAGGATCCGCTACTGTCGGTGTGCTCGACCCAACAACAAATCATTTACAAACATTTAAGTTAACAAAAACAGGAGAAACTGTATTTATTCCGATGGGGTATTTGCACTGGATTGCTGCAGATTCAGATGATACACGACTTATCTTATTTTTCAATAATGATCAGTTCCAATCCCAAGAAATGTCGACCACTCTAACTAACATTCCTCTTTCTATCTATGAACAAAGCTATACGATCAATCCAAAAGTGATGGAAAAAGCATTAAAACCACTTGACGGAACGAGTGGAGTAATTATTGGTCCCCCGGAGCAATGTAAAAAATAGTGCACATACAAAAATAAACTTGCACAAATACCAAATGAAAGCCGAGAATGTTGATTTAACAACGTTTTCGGCTTTTGGATTTTATACAATTTCACTTCAAAAAAGCTTATTATACAGCCTCTTATTCTAAACTATTAATCCCATATTTTAGGGCGATCAATTCCCATTGTTCTCATATAGTTTAACAACTGACCTGTGTGAACAGATTCGTGGTAAGCAATGCGTAATAACATATCTCCAAGTTTTTTAACATAGCCACCTGCATCAAGAAGGTCTATTTCTATATTGTCTAAATCATGTATACTAATTGTTTTAATATATTTCAAGAATTCCTCACGATAAGGCTGTGCAAATTCAAGTTCATCATCCACTGAGATAAATTCTTTTCCTTCAAAGGGGTTAAACAAATTAGCTAGGGCTTCACCGCCTCTCCCTATAAGAATTTGGTGAAAAAGAAACTCCCCCTGTAATAAATGCCTAATCATTTCAGCACAAGTAAGAGCGTCTTCATCAGGTTTCCAATGTACCATTTCTTCGGGGATAGCTTTCCATACTTTTATACTTCTACGTCTAATTTCTTCAAAATTTAAAATTATTAAATCAGTAGCATTCATCTAAATCCCCCTCTCCCCCAAAAACTCAAGGTAAAATATACCATATTTTACCTTGATAGCCAAGAGTATATTTTCATAAATTTACGGAAAATAACCATTTGTATTGAAATAAATCACACTTTTTCAAAAAATCTAATACGCTAATACGAGAAAGAAGGGATAATCAAAATGAATGAAGATCATATCATTGATTCCGTTATTGTTTTATTAGATATTTTTGTTATTATCCTTGTGGAGGATAATCCAGTGCTGGGGATCGTTTTAGTAGCGCTTTTAAAAATAGTAACAGAAGATCGTCTTATACGAATTTTATTCATTCTGCTAATTATCGTTTTAAGTGAAGTTGCAAGAGAGCCAGCTGAGTCTTGAAAGTGAGAGCTGCTTTTCTACCTTTGCAAAAACAAAAGGGGCTGATCGCCGAAAAGTAACATCTATATGTAGATATCCTTATAGGTGTCATCCCCTTCTCTTATTTTAGATTTTAAAGTGCTAAATAGATTGATGCTCTGGTTTTTCTTCTTACTTTTGTTTCATTACCTTATTCGCTTGATAGATCATTTCCCACACTTCTTCTCTTGCAATTGGTCGAAGTGGATACGTGCCGTCACTTATTCCCTGTTGCTTCACCCATTGTTGAGCCTCTCGAAAACGCGGGCTAGCAAGAGCATCCTTCTCGTATAGTTCTTCTTGTCCTTTTCGTTCTAAACTCGCTCCTTTGGCAATCCCTTCTGCATAGGCTTTCGCTACCTCTGATAAAAACATTTGATTTTTTAACAACACGGATTCTTTCGGATTACTAATGAATAGATTTTCTCCTAGAACAGCTGGCATATTCGTCTCTCGTAATACAGCAAAATTGGATTCTTTCATTTGACGATCTTTTATACCGTAGAACTTCATAAATGACATGACGGCTTCATGAACAGCCGCTTGAAATTGTAATGTTTTCCCTTGTGCACCTGGATATCGATGTGATTCAAAGCCATTCGCAGATGGGTTTGTACTACTATTCACATGAAATGAAATGAAAAAATCAGCACCAGCCTTGTTTGCCATTGTTGCGCGATCTGAAAGCTCTACAAATGTATCAGTCGTTCTTGTATAACTGACTTTGCATATATAATGATCGATTAAGTATTTTCCTACATGTAACGCAAGAGTTAAAGCAACCTCTTTTTCTAGTACTCTGTCTCCAACAGCCCCAGCATCCTGTCCTCCATGACCAGCATCTAGCCAAATATGAACCATCATTCTCACTCTTTTCTTCTATTACTTTCAAAATCATTTAATCTTCTTTCTTTTTTTCTAGCACATTTTTAGAGCCGCTATACAAACCAGAAGCTGACAGTCCTAATATCAATCCAACTAAAATTCCTTGTTTCACTCCTTGATCAAGATAAAACACACCAAACAATATTCCGAAAAATACAGCAACGATTGGGCTATATTTTGTTGGTAATCCGATTTTTTGAATAATTCTACCACACCTAAAATCAGCGGAATAATGATCATATTATATATATCCAATATTTCTCACCTCCTAACATAGTTTATGCGTTGTTTTGTTAGGGGTAACGGCGTTTTCATTGCCTGATTTTATGGTAAAATGAAGCGTAAACGAATACATAAAAGGATAGGGAAAACATATGATTAATCAAACACCAAAGAAAAAGCTTTTTATCGAATATGCATACATTGTGATGGGTTCCGTTTTAGTCGGTTTGTCGTATAATATGTTTTTGCTGCCAGCTAAATTAGCAGCGGGTGGCGTCTCCGGTATTAGTACGATTTTATACGAGGTTTACCAATTTAACCCTGCCTATGTCCAATGGATCATTAATCTCCCCCTATTTGTGTTAGGTATTCTCCTATTAGGAAAGGATTTCAGTTTTAAAACGTTAGTCGGGATATTTTTCGTACCTTTCACGATTTGGCTCAGCGCCGACATTCCGTTTAAAATTGACAATCCTTTGCTAGCGGCTATATACGGCGGGATGATGTTGGGCGTTGGGCTTGGAATTGTCTATCGTGGGAAAGGGTCCACCGGAGGGACAGCGACACTTGCCCAGCTATTAAAAAAATACACTGGTCTATCAAGCGGCTACTCACAGCTCATTGTCGATGGCTTCGTCGTGGCTGCCTCTGCGATCGTCTTCAACTTAGAACTAGCCTTATATGCGATGATGTCAATTTATGTCACAAGTAAAGTGATCGATTTCGTCCAACTACAATCTTCTTCCTCTAAGCTCGTTCTCATCATTACCGAGCAAGAAGAGTTAATTCAATCGATGATTAAAGATGAAGTTGATCGGGGCTTTACGAAAATTCATTCGTTTGGAGGCTATTCCAACAAAGAGAAAACGTTAATCCTCTCCGTCATGGAACAGCAAGAAGCAATTTACTTAAAGAAATTACTGCAGGAGCAAGAACCAACCTCCTTTGTCGTATTCCTCAACGCCTCCGAAATTTTAGGGCGAGGATTCTCTTTATCGAAGATTTATGAATCTGGACAGTAACATCTAAACAAAAAAAACGCTGAGTCACTACAACCAGTGATGACTCGGCGTTTTTTCCATCGTTTATAAAGAAATGATTTAGGTGAAATAATTTGAATAATTTAGTCCAAACTCCTGTTTCGTCATTCCGTAACAAATCCCATCAAAGTAGGTTCCTTTCGTACAAATAATATTTCTTAACTGTCCTTCTTTCACAAATCGCAATTTTTCATGTAAACAAATAGAGGGTTGATTGAAAGAATAAACGAATGACGATATCTTCCGCTTGAACAGCTCGCAATGTAATCTCTTTTCCTGTCCAGTATGGAACGGTCATATTTCTCTCCGCCTATCACCATAATCTATTTTTAACCAAAAGAAAAAACCCTGGAAAATCCAGGGCTCCCTCTTACATTTTAAACCGATGTACGGAGCGTTGCAATTCTAGTGCTAATTCACTTAATTGCTCAATCGCTTTCGTGTTGTCTTTCGAAGATTGCAACTGCTGTTCAGTTAGTTGGACAACTTGACTTGTCGTGTCGGCTGCTTCTCTCGAAATATCGGCCATTTCTCCTACGGAAGCGGTCACTTCTTCAGAGCTAGCTGACATCTCTTCTGCTGTCGCTGAAACTTCTTGAATTTGCGCCGCTACCTGTTCAACGGAATCAAGAATATGAATAAACGTTTCTCCCGCATCCGCTGTCAGCTCAATACCACTCTCTACTTCGTTTTCGCTCTTTTCAATAATAGAAGTAGAAAGAGCTGTTGCTTGCTGCATCGTTGTAATCAAACTTGTGATTTGGTCCGCTGATCGTTTCGATTCCTCTGCTAACTTGCGCACCTCGTCAGCTACAACAGCAAACCCTTTTCCATGTTCTCCTGCTCTCGCCGCTTCAATCGCCGCGTTTAACGCTAATAAATTCGTTTGCTCAGAAATTTGAGTAATCACCGAAATAATTTGACCGATTTCAACAGAATGCTTGTTTAAATTTTCAATTTCACTAACACCCTCTTGAACAGACGTTCGAATCAAATGCATTTGTGCAATCACATCGTCAAGCATTTCTCGTCCTTTTTTCGCTTCTTTCGTCGCTTCGACGGACATTTGCGATACATCCGCTGAACTTTCCGCCACACGTTGAACACCGATCGAAATCTCTTCCATCGCTCGTGCCGTTTCTTCGGAGCTTTGCATTTGACGATCGGAACCATTAGCGACATGCGCCATTCGGCGTGTTACTTCCATTGTCGATTGTTCAGCTTGCTCGGAATGAGCGGCCATTTGTTCACTCGCTGAAGCTAAGTGATCGGAGCTTTCGCCAATATGACGCAATAGCGTTCGCAAGGAATCGGTCATCAAGTTAAAACTAGTCGCTAAATCCGCAATTTCATCTTTAGATGTAATGGTAACAGACTCGGTCAAATCACCTTCACTCACTCTTTGCGCAGCCTGCATCAGCTTTTTCAACGGAGTGATAATGCTTCTAACGAGGAAAAACACGATAATTCCACCAACAATGACCGAAATAACAACGACAAGTAACGTCATATCAAAAATCGGCTTCGCTTGTTCGTCCACTTCAGATAATGCATAGGTACCGACGATTTTCCAGCCTGTCGCTTCATTCGTTTCTAGAATAAACCTTTTCTCTTCTCCTTTTTCACTAGCAACAAATGAGCCCTTCTCATGCTTTTGCAACTCACTTTGCAGCTCTTCGTTTAACGTATACCCATCTTCTCCCCAATCCGGATGGAATAATACTTCATTGTTCTTATTAACGACAAATAAATAACCTTTTTTACCAATTGTATTTTTTAGAATTTCCTCTTTCAAATGCTCGACTTGATAGTCAAAAGCAATGACACCACTTCCATCTGCTAGCATATGAGCCACCGTCACCACTGTAGATTGAGTAAGCGCGTCGACATACGGTGGCGTAATGATACTTTCCCCTTGATTTTCTACCGCTTCTTTGTACCACGGGCGCTCCTTTGCTATAAATCCAGCAGGAGTTGCTTGCCTAGGTGCATTTCGATAAAAGCCGGTATCAAACCCGACAAACACTGCTAAAATATCAGGATTAGACGCTTTAAATTTCTCCAAATTCGACTGAAGTTGCGCAGCCCCTTTTTCACTCCCCATAGACTTTTGAACAATTTCACTTAGAAATTTCGCTTTCTCTTTTTCTTGGGAAAAAGTTTGATCTAGCAATTGATTTGACAGATGGACTTGCGATTGAGCTTGCTCCTTCATTTGCGAATCCATTTGTTTTTTTGCAGACATAAAAGAAAATACTCCAATACTACAGCTTGGAATGAATAAAATAATAACCGCAAATATAATTAATTTCTTACGAATCGTCAGTCGATTCATGATGCCACCCCTCCTAGTATAACCATTAGTAATTTGATACTACTGGAGCTCATCTAAGTTGACAATATAATGAATGGAAGTTCTTTAATTGGTTCTATTCTGAATTTTATTTCTATTCACACAAATACTTTCTTCAATCTTATGAGAGTTTTCTGCATCGTGCATACCCGAACAGATCGGGCGTTTACAGGCTGTTGATCCCTCCCCTGTGCTCCTTCTCCCATGGTTGAGGTGCGCGTCTTACAGCCCGTTAATGTGGGATAAAAATAAGAGACTGTGCAAACCAGTCTCTTATTACCTATTATTCTAGCTTATGAAACTTTTGTTTCTTCTGGAGTTTCTACTTCTACTTTTGGAGTGTTCACTTCTGGTGCTGTTACTTGTTCAACAAGTGACTTTAAGCGTTTGATTTCATCTTTGGCTAGTTGCTGCAATTGTTTTGATTTTTCTTCCAACGCTTTGTAGTCTGTTGCATTCTTTTTATCTTTTTTCTTAGAAACTGCAATTTGTTTATCAATCGCGCGTAATTTATTACTTTCTGCTTTTAACTTTCCAGCATAGCTACTGTATTTTTTATTAGCCACTCGTTTGTCTAACTGAACTTCAGCTTTTCCCTCTTCATTGACTTTGAAAGTAGCATCGATTGCTTTTGTGATGCTGTTAATTGTTGCTTCTGAAGTGTTTAAACGTTTTTCAATTACTTTGCCTTGTTTTGACTTGATGATGGCTTTTTTCTTTTGTTCCTTCTTCTTTTCTACTTGCGATTTTGCGTGTTCTGGCGCTTTAGCACTCACCATGGAAACAGATGAAGTCACTAGCGTAAACGCCAATACACTTGCTGCTGCTTTTGAAAACCAATTATTCTTCATTCCCATACTTCCTCCTCTTGGGTAACGGTAGCTGGCTGGCATTGATCGCGACCTTTAGCCCCTATAGCTTTGTGACACCAGGTTTCCCTAGCTGTACCACGCCTTCATCATACAACAGGGTGTTCAAAAGCAAAAGAAATTTTTGTCGAATTTTGAATTTTTAACATATGTAATAATTGAGGTGCAAATTTCCTTAAAAGAACAATAAAATTGCGATCATTATATATTAAAAAAAGATAAATTCATGAAAAAATATACGACTTTAATTGTAGTTCTTATTACTTAAATGATGTTAACAACCAACAAAATCACTAAAAAGCACACAGCAGGAATCGAACTATACAAGCTCACTTTTTTACGCGCGTGATAAAAAGCAGGCTTCGTTTCGTATTTCTTGCTCATAGGATGAGAGAAAATGACTTGATCCCATAAGCTAATCATCCAGCTGCGAATAAAAAAACTAAATCCAATAAGGATCAGCACTTTAAATAACATCGGTGGAACAACGACAATCGCCACTCCCGTTACAGAAACTAAACGAAAATAACCAGTTAAATAGGTAAAATTACGAATCAGTATTTTAATGAAAAGCTCCATAAAGCCATGTTCTTCCGTTCGCTGCTTAAAGATGCGCTTGGACCGACGAAATAAAAACGGCTTTTTCCGCTTGACCACTTTCGGCTTCTCCATATCGGGTGATAGTTGAAAAATAGAATTCATCATTTTTGAGCGTAATATCAAAAAGTCTGGCTTCGTCATAAACGCTAGGATAATCATCGCTTTTTGCTGCATCCCTTTTGAATAAGTATTCGGTAGCTCATGAAGATGCGGACTCATATGAAACAGTTCTAATAATGGCGCCACCCTCTCATCAGTCAACTGCTCCATCGCCGCAACAAAATCAATATGCTCCTGCAACGTACACTCGTCATAAAACACCGGGTGCTCCGGCAAATAAGATAGACTCATCTTTTCCTCTTTGACGATCTCTCCTTCAAAAAAGGGCATTAACCCAAGAATACTTTTAATCGTTGTACTTTTTCCCGCCCCATTCGTACCAATTAGACCCACTAATTCCCCTTGACCAATTGAGAATTGAATACCAGCAACCTTCGTTTCATTCGGTTCATAACCTGCTTGTTTAATATGTATGGATAATAATGACATACTACTTATTCCACCTTTACTGCTTACTCTTCTCTCTTACATACGGAAAATATTGATAAAAATTTCTATTATTTTTCCATATCTCTTTGCTATTTTCATGAATAAATGATAAAATTATTCATAAGTTTACAAAAAGGAGATGTTAAACGTTGGCAAAGTTTACAAACGAGGAAAAAGAAAAGATCTACCATTCATTGTTAGAACAGGGCAGACAGTTATTTTCTACCCACGGTTTGAAGAAAACGAGCATTGGCGATTTAACGAAAGCCGTCGGAATTGCTCAAGGGTCTTATTATTTATTTTTTCAATCGAAAGAGGAGCTTTATTTCGCTGTGTTAGAACAGGAAGAAGAAACGATTCGCACGTATTTGGTAGAAAAATATTTTTCTACTGGAGTGTTCAGCAAAGAACAATTTCGAGAATTCTTGAGGGAATCATTTGCGATTATGGAGGAAAATCCTTTTATCCAACAATTGCATCAAGATGGCTTATTAGAAACCTTATTCCGTAAACTTCCTACTGACAAGCTAGAACAGCATTTTGCTGATGACTCGGCTTTTTTATTGCCGTTTATTGAGAAGGCACAAGCGAAAGGAATGCTCATACAAACAGAGCCTGAAACGATTGTCAGCCTCATCCGCTCAATTGTGTTGCTTTCGTTGCAAAAAGAAAAAATCGGGGTCGATCACTACGAAGAAACGATTGAGTTACTGATTGAACTCGTAACGAATGGACTGATGAATAAATGATTCACGTTCAACAATTAACATTTACGTATCCAGGGAAAAAAGAGCCGACGATCAAGGAGATTGATTTTCAAATTGGAAAAGGAGAAATCTTTGGCTTTTTAGGGCCTTCTGGCGCTGGAAAAAGCACGATCCAAAAGATTTTGATTGGCCTCTTGAAAAATTATCAAGGGCAGGTAACCGTTTTAGGAGAGGAATTGCGAGAAACAAAACATGATTACTACGAACAGATTGGTGTCGCTTTTGAATTTCCGAACTTTTACAGTCGGTTGACAGCCATTGAAAACTTGTCTCTGTTTGCTTCCTTATATAGAAAGAAAACAGCCGATCCGCTTGAATTATTGGATCAAGTCGGTTTATTACAAGACGCCCATACAAAAGTAAGTGATTTTTCTAAAGGAATGAAAATGCGGTTAAATTTATGCCGAGCTTTACTGAATCAGCCGGACATTTTATTCCTAGATGAACCGACATCGGGTCTTGACCCAGTAAATGCTAAAGTGGTGAAAGATATTCTATTTCAATGGAAAACTGCTAATAAAACAGTGATTTTGACGACTCATAATATGAGCGCTGCTGAAGAGCTTTGCGATCGAACAGCCTTTATTGTCGATGGGCAAATTCGTCTCATCGACTCGCCGCAAACGTTGAAAATACAATATGGGAAAAAGAGTGTTCGCGTTGGATATAGAGAAAGCAATGAACGAAAAATAAGCGAATTTCCGATGCATGGCCTCGATCAAAACCAATTGTTTTTACAGCTATTGAAAGAAAACACGATCGAAACGATGCATACGATTGAACCGTCTTTAGAAGAGATTTTCATTCAAGTGACTGGGAGGGAGTTAACTTGAGGCTCACTTCAGCCTTATTTTATGATGTGAAATTGCAATTCCGCCACGGGTTGTATATCGCTTATTTTCTTATTAGCCATTTCTACATTCTTTTATTATTTCAATTGCCCGCTTCTTATCGAGAAACAGCTAACGTGTTACTGACATTCTCGGACCCTAGCATGCTTGGCTTTTTCTTTATTGGCGGGCTTGTGCTATTAGAAAAAGGACAGCATATTCATGATCCATTGTTTGTCACACCGTATAAACCTGAGGAGTATATTCTGTCAAAAACGATGTCGTTGATGATACTATCGGTCCTTTCTTCTTTGTATATTCACATCATTACCTTTGGATTTTCGAGTTCATTATTTTTATTTACGCTCGGTGTCCTGTTGACTTCTATGATCTTTACTTTACTCGGATTAGCAGTAGCTATACGGTGTGAAACAGTCAATCAATTTTTCTTGCGATCTGTTATCTACACAGTCGTGTTCTGTTTGCCACTTCTTTCTTACGTAGGAATATGGGATGCTAACTGGATGATATGGCTACCTACCCATGCCTCCCTTCTATTATTGCGTTCGGTCTTTGAACCGATTAGCGTTTCTACCATTTTATACTGTGTCGTCACCTTATCCGGCTGGCTTGCCTTCTCGTTTTGGTTAGCCCGACGATCTTTTT
This sequence comes from Bacillaceae bacterium SAS-127, assembly GCA_002261155.1. Taxonomy (GTDB): domain Bacteria; phylum Bacillota; class Bacilli; order Bacillales; family Domibacillaceae; genus Bacillus_CE. The sequence goes on from NKXN01000035.1 coordinate 14,503, forward strand.
ATCAATCAATTATTCTAAAAATCGGAAAGGAGCGAACATGATGACCGCCATTAAATCGTTATTGCGAATGGACGCGAAACAAATGTACCGCGATCCGATGTTTATGCTTATTTTCTTTGCCCCCTGCTTACTTATTATGTTTACACGATTTGGTGTACCTTTCATTAATGAAGCATTGGGACGGCAGTTCAATTGGGAGCTAACAAATTTCTACCCATTGATTGTGAGCTTTACGATGCTGCTCATTCCGCTTATGATTGGAGTCATAACAGGCTTTATGATGCTCGATGAACGAGATGAATCGATCATTCATTATTTTGCCGTCACTCCACTTACGAAAACGGGTTATTTTCAATACCGTTTAGCGATCCCTATCGCTTTAACAATTCTATTTAGTACACTTTTTCTTTTCTTTTCATCACTAGATGCACCAAACATCACCGTTATTTTATTTCTCATTCCGATGCTCGCTTTAGAAGCAGCGATCATTACGTTATTTCAAGCCGCTTTTGCTGCAAATAAAATTGAAGGGTTGGCTTTATCAAAAGGAATCGGCTTAATCGTTTTCGCTCCCTTTATTGCCTATTTTCTAGCGCTTCCGTGGCAGCTGATCGGCAGTCTGATTCCCACCTTCTGGCCAGCGAAGCTATACTTAATTGGCGTTGACCATTTGCCAACGTTTCTTCTGCTGTGGCTGATTGGCATGCTGTATCATAGTTTTCTTTTTCGATTACTAATGAAGAAGTTTTTAAGTCGGGGGGATTAAGAAGAGGAATGACTGAAAGGGATTTTGCAGATATTTGTTGAAATAATGTATAGAAAGGTGTGATCTTAATTGAGTGGAGCTATCGTACATTTAGTAATTGTAATCCCATTTCTCCTATTTGCGATCGTTTTGTCAAAAGGAAAAGGAGCGTTTCTAATCGCTGGATACAATACTATGCAAGAACATGAAAAAGAAAAATATAATGAAGTAGAACTTTGCCAGTTTATGAGCAAAATTATGTATGGCATTTGCCTTAGTCTATTACTATGGGCATTCAGCGAATTATTCAATCAGCCATTTCTGTTTATCATCGGCCTGATTTTATTTGTCAGCCTGATCGTGTTTGCCCTAGTGTACGCTAATACGGGGAATCGGTTTAAAAAATAAATAAAAGCGAAGCAAGATGACATATTCTGATATAAAAATTGTTAAATTCAATGAGAAATGGGCAGAAACGTTTCAATCAATAAAACAAGTTATTAATGAGTCTTTATAGGATATTAGAAAAAGTAAAAACAGGAGGTGCATGTCGTATTCTCCTGTTAAAACAAATTATTAATCTATATTTTATTTTTACTTTCTTCTAGTGGGAATTAGATGATTGGCCAAGAAAACGAATGCGCCACCTTGATTATTCTGCCTTCTCAAGAAAAGGATCAAAATAGTCAAACTCATCAACACCGTTCGGAATGATGGTGCTTATTCTAGTTAACTCATCCACGATTTCTTTCGCTTCCTCTCCAAATACGGGGAGCGGCTGATAGTTATTTTCCGTTTCGCTATCATCGGAATTTTCTAAAGTTGGGACAATTCTCAGTCCTTTCATCACTACCGAACCGGCTTCTTTAGCAAATGTAAGACGGAAGATTGCTGTTTGCCTTGATTTCAACGTCGGGTCGGCACCGAAAGCGTAGTCTCCCATGCTGTAAATGATATATTTTCCGTTGTACTTTTCAACGCTTTGCAAACGATGAGGATGATGACCGATAATAATATCGGCTCCAGCGTCTAAAGCAGCATGTCCAAATTTCGTTTGATAAAAAGCCGGAGTCTCCATGTATTCGATCCCCCAATGCATGTTAACGATGACTAAATTATCTTTTCTTTTATACTTCTTCACATCTCTAACAATATTTTCAAGGTACGAGTCAGCCGACTTTCTGTACCTATAATCATAGCCTAAGAAAACAGTTTCAATATTTTTAATTTTTTCGATATGAGGCATCCCTTCGTTAAAAACAGCGACATTCTGCTCCTTAAAGGCTTTCAACGTGTCGCGGTATCCCGCCTCAAAATAATCCATTGTATGATTGTTTGCTAAATTAGCTGCTTCGATCCCGCTCGCTGGCAAAAAAGCCGCATACTTCGGATGACTTTTTATTCTCCACATTTTTTCTTCGGCCTTCGTCTCGGTTGTAAAGGCACTTTCTGCGTTAATCACGGTGTAATCGTCAGAATTAAACCACGGAAGGCTATTTTTATACACATACTGATTATCCCCATTATTCTTCTCAAAAACATAATCAAACTGTAAATGCTCCGGAGCCTCTGGATACGTACCGAACGAATTATCTCCTACCATGCTAATCGTTATTTGCTCATCTTTCCTTTGTCCCTGCTCATAATTAGCCGCAGCAGCATAAAACCAAACGTATGGATCGATCTCTTCCAAACGCAGCGAAGGATCGGCTTCTTTTACTTTTGCTAGAGCAGATAAATAGCTCGGATGCACTCGACCTAACGCTTTTTCATCGGTATTTTCTTCTCGATAGGAATCGACGGCTTTTAAAGAGGAGTTTAATAATTTCATATATTCCCCCATTGCATCATCCTTCATCTTATATCGGTCGATTTGAGCAATCAGTTCATTCGTTTTCTGTTCAGCTTCAGATGATCCTCCCGAAGAAGCTAATAGCTGTAAAATTTCATTGGCTTGTTTCGATAATGTTTCAACAGCTTCTTTTGTAAGATCTTTCTGTTCAACTTTTTTATGTTCACTCTGTGCATCAGATACGGATGATCCTTTTCCTGTGAACCAAAAAATCACACCTGCCCCAAGCAAAATTGTAGCAATCATCAACCATCCTCTTTTTCTTAATTTCTTTTTCATCGTTCCCCTTCCTTTTCCCTCATTACTAGACAAGCTTCAATTTCTCATTTACTCCACCTCTATATTACCATGCATTTGTTAATTGTTAATATTTTTCCATAAAAGAACCTACAAAAAAGGACATTTTCTCGTAAAATAAGTATGCTACTAAACATTTACGAGAAAAAATGTCCTCTATGAAAGAGAATAATTGTTTATTATATAAACAGACGCTGAGGTGCAACCTATTGTATTATTTAACTAGAGGGTCCTTTTCAATCTTTTTTAAAATTAAACGTTCTTCCTCTGTAACATCCGCTAATGATTTAATCTGATGCTTATCCTTCTTCAAATCAATGATCATCATTTGATCTTTATTAACTACATATAATTGATCATCCTCATGTAAATATCCTGTGACATGATCGAATAATGCCCCACCTTCCTCGCGATGAAACACAGCATATTCATCATAGGCTTTTCCTATCTCATAATCGCTGTCCTCGAAAAAAACGAGCGTATCCATCCCTCGATAATCACCCCAAACAATTAATATGAAAAATATTAAAGGAATAAGTACGGCTAAAAAAGCAGCGATAATTATTGGATAAATAATAATCTTCTTAAAAGCTCTATACAAAAAATCATTCCTTTCAAAAATAAAGTAACGGAGGTTTATTTCCAATTAATACTATCACATTTTTTGCTTTGTCCGTACGAAAATGATTTTATTGTAAAAACGTTCGATCACTTTCAAATACCTATAGTTTATTTTTGATTAGCCTATAACATCATTTAGCCCCATGCACAATGTAATAAGTCGCACATGGGTCATTTTGTATTTTTAAAAATAAATGATTATATTTTTATAACATGATAGCATTGAAAATGTAGTAAATATTGGTACAGAAAGGAAAGAGAAAATATGAGTATTAAGATCGAAATCCTTCCAAAATACCGTATCGCATATATGCGCCAAGTTGGGCCATATGGTTCAGCCAACGTTCAAACGATGCAAAAATTAAAGCAATGGGCTGCAGCGAAAAATCTGTTCTCTCAAGCATCAATAATCGTTGGAATTTCACATGATAATCCAGAAACAACTCCACCTGAAAACTGCCGCTTTGATGCTGGTATCGTTATTTCAGACGATGATCAAATTGATGAACTCGCCAGCGAAAGCGAACTTTTGGGCGGAAAATATGCCATTTACAAAGTGAAACACACAGCAGAAGACCTTCAAAAAGCATGGAGCGAAATTTTTTATGAATTGGCAAGCTGTGGTTATCAGATTGACGAGCGACCAATTTTTGAAAGATACATTGGAGAGATGGTTTCCAATCATTATTGCGAAATCTGCGTGCCTATAAAATAATTAATGGGGTGTAAAAATGGAAAAAACGTTAACTATCAGTGATAAAATCTCAGAAATCATTGAAAAGAAAAGAGATACATATATTCATATCGCTAACGAGATTTGGGATTATGCCGAATTACGATTTAATGAACATCAGTCGTCAGCTCTTCTTATAGAAAGCTTAAAAGCGGAAGGCTTTGATATTGAAACGAATATTGGTGGATTGGATACTGCATTTATTGGTTCTTGGGGGAAAGGCCATCCTGTTATTGCTTTTTTAGGTGAGTATGATGCATTATCTAGTCTTAATCAAGAAGGTGGTATAACGGAGAAAAAATCTGAAAATCCAAACGGCAATGGACACGGATGTGGACACAATCTGTTAGGAACAGGATCATTAGCTGCTGCAGTCGCTACAAAAGAATATATGGAGCAGCATAATATAAGTGGGACTGTTCGATATTATGGCTGTCCTGCCGAAGAAGGCGGTTCTGGTAAAACATTTATCGTGAGGGCTGGAGCGTTTCAAGACGTAGATATCGCTTTATGCTGGCACCCTGCAGATGTGAATGTTATGCTGGCTTCAAGTTCACTTGCAAACATTCAAGCTACATTCAAATTTAAAGGAAAAGCTTCTCACGCAGCTACTGCCCCACATTTAGGCCGTAGTGCATTAGATGCCGTTGAGTTAATGAATGTTGGTACCAATTATTTAAGAGAACATATTATTCCAGAGGCTCGCATACATTATGCCATTACAAATTCAGGCGGCATTTCCCCAAATATCGTTCAACAAGAGGCAACTGTCCTATATTTAATTCGAGCACCAAAAATAAATCAAGTGAATGAAGTATATGAACGAATTTGTAAAGTTGCCAAAGGAGCAGCTTTAATGACAGAAACAGAGATGGAAATTATATTTGAAAAAGCTTGCTCAAATATTGTGCCAAATCATCTAGTTCAACAAGTGATGTACGAACAATTTATCAAACTAGGTACACCTTCTTATAATAAAGATGAACTAAAATTTGCTGAGCAGATCCGTAATACTTTGTCTGTACAAGAGAAGAGCGGAAGTATGTATGCAGCGATTCCGTTATTTAAAGAAACTCTCGAAAAGGAAAAAAATCATGCACTAACAACGTCTTTATTTCCTTATCAAAAAGAGTTAACTAATGTCGTCATGCCGGGCTCTACAGATGTTGGAGATGTAAGTTGGGTTGTCCCAACAGCTCAATGTACAATAACATGTTTTCCACAAGGAACACAATTACACTCATGGCAAGTAGTTGCAACTGGCTGTACATCTATTGCACATAAAGGAATGTTACACGCTGGGAAAGTATTAGCTGCGACAGCCGTTCAGCTTTTCACTCAGCCAAAGTTAATTGAACATGCCTCTTCTGAATTAAAAAATAGAATAGAAAACAATGCATATCAAAACCCTATTCCAAATCATATACAACCTCAACACATTCAAAATCAAATTACTGATTTGGAGATGTAAAGTAAACAAAAAATGACAATCAGATCAATGGAGCTACCCCTTCAACAGAGTAGCTCCATTTTCAATTCCCCACCTGCCACGGTCGGTTTGCTGTTTGTGGCTTTTTCTTCGCTTGTTTCGGTCCAAGCTGTTCGCGTGTCATCCTTTGCGGCTCTATTCCACGTTCGATGCGATTTATTAGCTCCTTTGAAGATGTGGATACTAAAGGAGGAGCATAGACACGCATCGATTCTCTTTCACACTCTGGACAATCAGCTTGTCCTTTACTGCCGCTCATTGATTTAAAAAACAAGGTGAAATCTCCGCACGCTTGGCATCGAAAGGTGTAACTTGGCATGCTCCTCCCTCCATCCGCTTTTATTTTGGCAAAATATTTTTCTCAAAAATTTGAGTTGGAATCGCAACCGTACAGCACGCATTCGGAATGTCGACAATGCCATTAATTCGTCCCTCGACCGGAGCAGAACTTAAAATCATATACGCCTGTTCGCCTGTGTAGCCAAGTGTTTTCATATATTCAATTGCGTTCAAACACGCTCGACGATACGCTAAAGTTGCATCTAAGTAGTGCTGCTTGCCGTTCTTTTCATCGACAGAAATCCCTTCAAACACTAAAAAGTCATTGTAATTCGGTTCAACGGGCCCCGGCTTAAACACTGGGTTTTCGGTAATATTATACTTCTCCATTCCCCCTTTGATCACATCTACCTTCAAATCGATCCAGCCGGCCATTTCAATGCCGCCGCAAAAAGTGATTTCGCCATCTCCTTGCGAGAAGTGAAGATCGCCAACCGATAACTTCGCTCCGTCCACAAATACCGGGAAGAAAATTCGCGAGCCTTTGGATAGGTTTTTAATATCACAGTTGCCGCCATTTTCTCTCGGCGGAACAGTTCTTGCCCCTTCCTTAGCCACCCGATCAAACTCGGCTCCTTTCAACGTTCCTAGCACCGCTCGCTCAGGATTCGGCAAATTAGCCAACGTTGGCACTCGATCTGGTTCCGTCTCCAGTAGCTCTTTTTCTCGTTCATTCCATTTATTTAATAGCTCCATCGAAGGGGCTACACCAATTAATCCCGGGTGAATGATTCCCGCAAATTTCACACCCGGCACATGTCGGGACGTCGTATAAATCCCTTCAAAGTCCCAAATGGATTTCGCCGCTTCTGGATAATGATCTGTTAAGAAGCTTCCTCCATTTTCTTTAGAGAAAATGCCATTAAAGCCCCATTCCTCTCCTTGAAATGCCCCGATGTCCAAAATATCTACCACTAATAAATCACCCGGTTCCGCTCCATTGACATAGACAGGACCACTCAACACATGTACCCGCGACAAATTGACGTCACGAATATCGCTCGGATCATCGTTATTGCTAATCTGTCCATCTGTCCAATCTTTACAGTCCATTCGAAATGCTGTCCCTGGCTCTACCGAAAATGCAGCTGGAATATCCGGATGCCAGCGATTATGTCCTGGATGCGCTTGTTCCTCCATCGGCTTACTTAAGTCTAACTGGAACATCGTTTTTGGCATAACCATTCTCCCTTCGACTTATTTATTCATCAAAGTTGCTCATGGTAGTAGAATATGTATGCGCTTTCATTTTATCTAGAAAAATGACTATTGTCAATATATTCTGACATCACTAACGATCGACCTTGGCGAAAAATGTGATGTGGTTGAGCTACCGATTGATGATCTACTTGATATGGGTAGATGAGTTCAATGATATTATTGAATTAACGAAACGAATGATTTATCATTATCGAGTCTTTTGACAAATGTATAAAGTGCCAATAAAGTTATTCAGTTTTTAAAATCTCAAACAAGCATAACCCCCCTCCTAAAATTAGAATGGAGTTATGCTTGTTTAATTTTTTGATATCTGTTTCGTCTTTAATTCAATTTCGTTTTCTTGGTGAAAACAAGCAGTAATCCAAACAAATAATAAATAACACTTACCACTATGACAATATAAAGAAACGCTGGGATCGTCGTTGGAGCCCATACTTTAATAAATCCCCAAGACAACCCTAAAATTTTCGGAAACATGATCATAAGTGTCAAGATCGCGACTACAATCAATGTATGAATAGCTAATAGTAAGATCCTCTTAGCGTTTAATGATGTCCGAATTCGTTGTTTTCTAGCAATCTTTCTCATTATTCTTAACGATAGTAGGACAACACTTAACCCAAAACAACCAACTACGGTATACAAAATCGTCACAATTCTATCTAACTTTTGATAGTTATCGGAATGATTATTAGTAACACTGTTTCCCTCCCAAAGATCCATCACGCCTTGACCGATAGCGGTCGTAAAGCTCGTATTCATATTGGACAGAATTGCAATCCCTAATTGTTCATCAGGCTGCATAATAAAATACGAGGTAAATGTTGGGTTCTGTCCGGAATGGAGAATATACTGTTTCTCGTTATTTTTCATAACTATCCATCCGTTGGCATAATAGGTGGCCTTATCGAAAGGCTCCACTGACTGATCAGGGATATGCGATTCTTGAATGAGCTGCTTGTCGATTGCATTGCTCGAATCGTTTCCTAATTGTAATTTCATCCATTTCGCTATATCATTCGTATTGCTAATAAGATATCCAGCTGGTATGTTTCCTCGATAAATGGGGGGCGTGTAAGACTGCTCTTTCATAAATCCTATTTTATAACCGGAAGCCATCTCAGAAGACTGAACTTGATGCAGCCCAACAAATGAGTCTTTCATACCGATTGGCTCTAATAGCTGCTTTTTCATATATGTATCATAGGATTGCTTCGTTACGTTCTCAATAACGAGTGCCAGTACATCATAATTGATTGTCGCGTATTCATAAGAGCTACCTGGCTTTCGATTTAATTGCTGATTCAGCAATTTTCTTACGGTCAACTCAAGAGCGTTAACTGCATTACTTTCAGGAATTTGTACTATAGAATTAGAAGCTATCCCACTAGTATGGTAAATCAGTTGATTTAAAGTAATCTTTTGCGGCTCTCCATTATATGTTAACTTCAACCATGGGATATACTGTTGCACATTATCTGATCGTTTTAACAGCCCTTCCTTTTCTAATTGTAGAATAGCTAGGCCTGTAAACGCTTTCGTTGTCGATCCAATTTCAAATAGTGTACTAGAAGTCACGGGCGTTTTTGCCTTTACATCAGCATATCCGAAGCCTTTTTGATAAACGGTCTTCCCCTTTTCTACAACAACTAACGATATCCCTGGAATTTTACTAATGCTTTTTTGCTTTTCAACAAACTGTTCGATCTTTTGAATTTTTTCACTTGAATCGGCTTTAGCTATTTTCGGTGTAAAACCACTAACCGTTAAAATTAGTATAATCATGAACAAACATATTTTTACTGATGGCTTCATTACCAATTCCCCTTAGTCAAATTTATACTTTTTATCTTGAACATTCTCAACTGTACACGAAATATGAACATGACAAACAATATTCGCCTTGATGACTTGCTTGATATGAGCAGATAGTATTATTCAAATATCGAAACAAACGATTGATCATCATCGAACCTTTTGACAAATGAACGTAAACGCTTAACAGTGAGTAAATATAACCGAATGCTTTACTGAATATCGATCTTCTCTAGCCTATACAATGAATAACTTAAAATGATAAGGCACATTAATAAAAACTGTATATATTCTGATAAGGAATAATGTAAATAGGAAAAGCCATTATATAATTGGTAAAATACAAAATATTGAGCAACTACTCCACCATTCGCTAACTCACCAGCATTAATAGAACCTGTTATAAGTTGCCCAAGGATAATAATGAGAAAAAAATTCACAAAAAAGCTTGCGATTTGCCCAAAATTAAAACTCATTAGTAAAAACGAAAGAGATAGGACTACTAAGCTATACAGAATATAAATAGAGTCAATTATTACAAATGAATAGACAACATCCTTCCAATCGATTAGGATATGATTGAAATGAAATGCAATCCATCCACTCAAAACACTAATAAAAGAAAATAGGGTACAAATCACAACCCCAGTCACAACTTTAGAAAGATTGATTTTCATCCGAGATTTATAGTCTCCATACAAAAGATTCATCGTTTTTAATCGTTTTTCTTTGCCAAGAATTGTTGATGATATGTATAGAAGAAAAATTTGAAGGTATAAAAGGGATAAGCCTATATTAATACTTACGATAAATCTTTCCTCTGAATACTTTATAGCGTATTCCTCCAAATCGCGCATAAATATCAAATAATCGATTACAGTAAAAAGTAAAAAGAGCACTAGTAGCCCTAAAGTCATTATATTAATAAGTTTAAGTAGCTCACTTTTAATTATTTGGAAAAATGCCATCATTTTGTCCCCTCACTTTATATCCATGTTGTCAATCTTAATCATAGTAAATAATAATAGAAACAACGAGGAACTTATTATAATAAGCAGCGAGCCTACATCATAATCATTATATTGATAAATTTTAACTATTAAAGATAAAGGATTTAACTCATATATTTTGTTAATCGAATCCCAGTGGAAATATTGAAGTATCGCTACAATGTTCCGTTCAAAAATAAAGGACACAAGAATAATTATTAATGTAAATAATTTATTCCATAGAAACAAAGCAATAAGCAAAGCGAATAACAAAATAAAAATGGAGAATAAACTACATTTGATCCATATACCACCAAAAAAAGAAGGGTGTAAATTAACTACTTTACCGAACTCAATCCATTCAACCAATACATTTGAAAAGTAGAGGAACAAACTCAAAAATAAACTATAGACGACGATTGTGATCAATTTTGTATAGATTAATAATCTTCTATTTTTCAAACTTGACAGTATAACCCCCATTGTTTTCCATGATATTTCCATCGTAGCTACATAAACACTTATCAAAATAATCGAATATTGATACAAAAAGTTAAAATATTTTACAACACTTTTAGAAAAATTAAGCTCTTCCTCAGAGAAAGCTTTACTTGTTATTAAAATCGTCGTGAAAATAATCGGAAGAAAAATAGATAAGAAAAACAAACGTGATGTAAATAATTTTTTGACATCTACTATGGCGAATTTATACATTATTTTCACCTTGTGCCCATTCGACAAATTGCTCCTCTAAAGATTGTCTTTTTATATAAATTTCTATAATAATAAGGTTTTCGTGAATAAAAGCTTGCAAAACTGACATTAAATCACTAGGCTTCAAATTAAATTCTAGCACTTCCTTAGATTTTATCTGTACATTTTTTACATAGGGCAATGTTTTTAATAATTGCTCTCCTTCAAATGCATGAGATGTAACACAAGTATATGTCGTTCTGTCTTCACTCAATTCATTTTTAACGTTCTTTATATCCTTTATTTCCCCTTGAGACATGAATAGAATTCGGTCACACATTTTTTCAATTTCTGATAAAATGTGACTAGAAATTAAAATAGACATATTAAAATCTTCCGAAATTTCTTTTAGTAACTCTCTCATTTCCATTACTCCATGCGGATCTAGACCATTCATAGGCTCATCTAAAATTAAAATAGACGGATGGTTGAGAAGGGCTTGTCCAATTCCTAGTCGTTGACGCATACCTAATGAGTAAGACTTTACTTTTTGATGAATATACCCTTCCATTTTAAGTCTCTTGACAATACTCTTTATTTCTGATTGATTGATGCCACCAGAAATCGCAGCGAAATACTCCAAATTCTTCTGCCCAGTCATGTCATTATAAAAATTGGGTGTTTCGATCATGCTTCCTATCAAACGGGTCATTTTACTGTCATAGTTATGGATGGTTACTTCTCCCGAATACTTTTTTGTAAGCCCAATTAACACTCTCATCAAACTTGTTTTTCCGGCTCCATTCGGTCCGATTAAACCGATAACTTCCCCTTCAAACATTTGCAAAGATATATTTGAAAGAATCTGCTTTTGTTTGATTTCTTTACTAAGCTGTTTAGTTTCTAAAACCAATCTTTTCATTCTTCATATCCTTCTTTCATCAAAATATAAAAATATAGATTGCTTGTTTTTCTGCTTGAAGATTATTTAGAATTTCCTTTTACTTGTAGTATCTAGCGAACTTGCCGCTTCATTTTTTACACATAATTCTTTTTTTGTAAAAAATAATCCAAACTATACAAAAACATATCATGCAACTAGGTCTTTTTCAACACATATTTTCGTTCACAAAAAAATGCAGTACTTTTAACCTAATCACCTTTTGATTTCTACACATTTAAAAATTTAATTATTCATAACATAACAGCAGAACAATTGCTCACAACTGATTAGCCGACTTCTAATCCTCTAATTAACAGCAACTTATTAACCTTTCCATGAGGTATCACTTAAATTTTTTCAGAATCATAAAGGAATTCTTAATAATTTCACGAATACCTATTTCAGCCAGTTCTGCTGGTGTCTTAACAAGCGTGCTACCTGTAAGTTCGATGATTCTCTCATTTGTTATACTATAAAGAAGAGATCACATTTTCCCATCTGCTCAATATGCTTTTTATCTTTGGCGCTATTTGCTTCATTTCACTGAACCCACCTAGCAAAAAACCTACTATAAGGAGACGATCAAATGAAAGAAAGAATCTTATCAGCTATCAATGATATTGAAAAAGAGCATTACGTAAAAATATTATATGCATGCGAATCCGGCAGTCGAGCTTGGGGCTTCCCTTCGAAAGACAGCGATTATGATGTGCGATTTATTTATATACATAAGAAGGAGCATTATTTAAGCATCGATCCCGTTGGCGTTGGTAAAAAGCGAGATGTAATTGAGCTGCCGATTGATGATCTGCTCGATATGAGCGGCTGGGAGCTGACGAAAGCGTTGAAGCTATTTCGCAAATCGAATCCGCCGCTTTTGGAGTGGCTACATTCATCGATCGTTTACTACACTGCTTTTTCAACAATAGAGCGCATGAAAGAGCTTCAGAACGATGTGTTCGCGCCGCACTCCTGTATGTATCATTATCTAAATATGGCGCGTAAAAATTACTGCGAGCATTTGCAGCGTGATCAAGTGAAGCTGAAAAAATATTTTTATGCCCTTCGCCCCGTTCTCGCTGCCAAATGGATTGAACAATTCAATGAATTTCCACCGCTGGAGTTTCCAACATTACTGGAGAAAATGCTCCCTGAAGGCCAGGTCAAGAACGAAGTAGAGACGTTGCTACAAAGAAAAATGGCTGGTGATGAACTCGATAAAGAACTGCCCCATTTATTAATTAATGAGTTTCTTAGCGAGGAAATCGCTCGGCTTGAAGCGTATGCTAAAACGATGAACGGCGCTCTTCCCGATCCAACAGAAAAATTAGATGAGTTATTTAGAGAAGCGTTGAGTGAGGTTTGGTAAAGGTAAAAGTGGCCATTAAAGTAAGATTTAGAAATAAAGCCCGCTTATTTTCCAAAAAGAAAGTAGGCGGGCTTTTAGCGTTCTACAAACTCACTCCGATGTCGTCAAGGACGCCTGGACCTCCGGATTAATTTCCATTTGAGGATAGTTAATTTTTTCTCCGAATTCTACCCAGTCAAGATTTGCCATCAGCAGCAGGTAACGTTTGCCGTTTGCCGGGTCGCTGATGATGATGTGGTCACGACCAGCCGTTTCTACGCGCCCGCGGTATATCATTGCATTCCATTTGTCGTTACCTTGGTAAGTAAAGTAGAATGTACCGATCTTACCTTTGTTGAAGCGTAGGATATTTTCGATAAATGATTCTTGGATCGAGCCTGTTGGAAGTTGCTGCCCAGTCCCCATCGGAACCACGGGGACGGCATACGACGGTCCAGAAGGCATATTCGCTGGGAAGCCGCCGCCAGCTTGCTGTGCGACACTGCTTCGCATCATGGAAGCTGGCTGAAAAACAGGATAATAATTCATTGGGTAATAATTAGAGTTTCCACAAGTCATAAGAAGATTAGCTCCTTTTTAATTTATCTATAAAACTCTGTGCAGTAGTCTGGTACAGCGTCATAAAAACAATGATTCTTGTGCGCAAAATCAAACGTCGTCATAGGGGATCTTGGCATCGTGGCGGTACAAGGCGCTCGATATTTTTTCCCTGGACTGGGGTTAAAAAACCACAAATTCATTCTGGCCCGAGGTTCCCTATATCCGTGCAACAAATCCCTAGCCCTCTGGAGATCAGCTTCTCTGGGACGTTGTGTATATAATGCTCCATTTAAAACGGGCTCGAAATGAGGAATTCCAGTTCCAGGTATGGTTTGATAGATCGCATGCCTGATATTGCGCAACCCTTTAAAGTCAGGAGCACAGTCAGCCTCGACCCGATTGGCCACAACCGTTCCCACCATGTTCATCCCTTGGACTCCTTCACCGATCGCTTCCGCCATCATGAGTCTCGCTAATTCCTCCACGTCACGTGAAGTATGTTTTATTCGTCTGCCCATTTCCTCACCCTTTCAGCTTATACAAGTAACATATTGCCTAAAGCTGGTTTTGGTAACTTGCCCATCAGCCCAAAATTGGGAAATTGCCTCCTCGGAAAAACGGGGTCAGTCCCCATTGGTACTCCCCTTAACTTTTTTTCAGTTAATAACTTTGCAATGATTTGTACACTCTCTTCACTCAACAAATAAGCTGACTCATTCTCAGATTCTTTTTGAATTTTTCCAGCATTTCTCTCAGGGTATAGCCATAAGCGAAATGTTTGAGAAGATTCCTCTTGAAAAAAGGTTATCTTAAAGTTGGCGCTTTCTGCAGTCATCGGGCCCGAATAAAATGAAGATATACAGCACATATTAAAGAAAGGGACACTAGCTCCAACTAGCGTCCCTAATATACAAGCTACACTCCAAGAAGTGCAGCGACCCAACGGTGAAATAATCCTCCGCTTACTGGTCTAGAGCAGGGAGGGTTATTTTTTTATTTTACAGATTCAAAAAGATACATAAAAACAATTACACATATGGTTAAAAAACTAACCATTAACAATTGCTCTTACATAATGACTACTCCAACCATAATAAAAAGACAAGCCGATCATTGCCACAAATCCTTTGACATATCGCCTAGGTATTAAATATGAACAAAGATTTGTTTTTTTAAAGTCCTGCGTTACATGCTCATATCGATTCTTCTATTCATAAGTATCTTTTCACTGACAACATATAATGAATAACCGATTACACAAGAAACTTGATTTAAAATAAGATCATCAATATCCATGTTCCCTAAATAAGTCACTAATTGGATCACTTCAATGCAAATAATGATTCCTAAACAGGAAATCATCGTTTTCATAAAAGGTTTTTGGGATGGAAATGCTAGAGGAATTACAAATCCTAAAGGGATAAAAGGGACAATATTGCCGACGATATTTATAAAACTTACTCCTACATCTAAGCCAAAAACATATGAGGAAAGAGTTCTAAGTGGAACTAAATTGACATTAGATCCTCCCATCTGCACATTTTCATATTGTAATTGAATATTACTTTTAACAGCATTGATATCTCCCAAAAACTTAAACACAATAAAATTAATTAGTAACAATATGTAAATATAAAATATCACTTTCCAAGACCATCTAAAGTTAATCTTCATATACTTATTTTCACACTTTCGTTTTCTTTATGATTAGCAATTTTAACAACACAACAATTTGTTGATCAATAAATAAAATTAAGGGAAACCCTTAAACACAAGGTTCCCCTAAGCCGTTTTTAACGCTCCTTTTAATTTCAAGGCAACCGTCGTATAAGCAATCGCCATTCCTTCATAAAAGCGTTGCCTATCTAATACATCACTATTTTTACCCTTTTCTTCACACAGCGAACTTGACTTCTCTAATCCCAAAATGACATCTTCATTTTTATAAAATTATTTCATATTCCTTAACAAAAAACCTACAATCTCTTTTTGTTGATCAAATTGAACTTAATCTTTTTCAACTGTATATCTAACCTGTTTAAAGGTTACTATATCTCCATCTTCAGTATCATCTATAGTTTGCAAAAGTTGAACTTTTGGCTCGTAGTCCGTCCTATGAGCATCTTTGATATCCATAATGTCAAGTTTGTAAGATTCATCATTTTTTATTTTTTGTTCAAATACTTTTTTATTGGCAACAAAAATAAAGGTCACTTTATTTTCATCAATTCCCTCGGTCATAAATTCTAATTGATTATCTTTTGTTGTAATCGTTGGCGTTAATAATTCAATACTTCCGTTTCCAGTTTCTTGTTTAGTAGCAATTTCATAATCAGCTTTATCACTTGAATCTAAAGAATTTTCTATTATACCTGAACATCCGAATAATGTAATACTAGCAAATAAAATTGAACTTAATCCGATTATCTTTTTCGAAAATATCACCATTTTTTAGAATATTATAACATAAATGTAATAACAAAATGATATGACAAATCCAATGTCAATCGGATAGCCCCATTCCTCATCCGTACTTCTTTCGTCTTCAAAATCGATTCCTCTATTTCCTCCGATTCCGCGAATGCTATCAATAGCGATATGATCTTCTGCCTAAGAAGTTGCGGTGGCCGTTGGATAACAAGTATGTACAGGACTTCCTCCATTTTTTATCTTTATTAATTCAATATAAGAGTTTGGAAGTTTATAGCCTAATGTTTGCTCTGCTTCATCGATCATCTCTTTCGTTACTTGGAGTAGAACGGTAAAATAATCCGATTCGTCCTAAAACCCTTGTACATAGCTCTTCATTTCTTTTCCCCTTCCATATGTAAATACTCCCCCTCAAATACTATGACAATTATAACCTTTTATTGGAGAAAACCACATCTTTAAGCTCCTACTAAGTTGACAGATTTTTTTGTAAAGCAAACTTGACATTCGTCCTTTTTGTAAAGTATACTTTACGTAAAGTTACCTTTACAAAAGGGGAGTGATAGATTGGAAAATCGGATTAAGGAGTTGCGAGCGGCTCATCATTTAACACAAGATGAATTGGCTGACCGTTTAGATGTGTCACGGCAAACGATCATTTCGTTAGAAAAAGGAAGGTACAATCCTTCGATCATGCTTGCGTATAAAATTTCTCGCGTGTTTCATTGCACGATTGAAGAAGTCTTTTTATTTGAGGAGGAAGAAACAAATGAATGAGTTTATCATTAATGTATTCATGTGGCTGGCCATCGGCTTGTTTACGTTAGCTATTATTTTTTTGAATCGTCGCTACTTAAAGAAAAAGAAAGTGGTCGATGAACGCTTTGAAAAGATTCATCATATAGGAAGAAGTTATGCTTGGATCGCTTCCGCCGTCATCATTTTTATCGTTTGGTTCATCTCACTTGCTATTTTTGAATCTAAGCTGGCCTTTTTCCTTATTACCGCCATATGGGTTGGGCATAATATTTCCTATATCATCGGTGCTGCTATTGCCCAAAGTAAAAATTAATTCCACGCAAAAA
>NKXN01000036.1 GCA_002261155.1 Bacillaceae bacterium SAS-127
TTTTTTCTTTCGACAAAGTTCGGGAGATCCTCCACCAAACGCTTTTCGGCTGTGCTGAACCGAGATTCATCCCCTCCCTACTCGCTGGGCTGTGCCCTTCACGCTCCTTGAGGAAGAGGACTTCTCTCGGGTTATGTTAAAAACTCTATATACAATATTGGTAAAACCGCTCCCCAATAGGCTTGCTCTCTTCTTGAAAGATAATGTTGGACAACTAAAACCCCAATTACAACCATAAATCGAGTCAGATCACTCATTAAATGTCCTCTCTCTTTTTTATATTTATCAATAATTATTTTGGCAACTTCTAAACTTATCCGTTCATCAACGACTAAATTTTCATAATATTCAAAATTTAAAACAATAAAAAAGCCACCCTGCAACATGCAGGATGACTCCTATTAATCATTCACACGAGTGATTTGAATATCTTTCAATTGCTCACGCACAACATAGCTTGCCATAATCAAGCCACAAGTGGACGGCACAAAGGCATTAGAGGCAGGCGGCATTTTCGCTTTACGAATATCTGCATCTTCTTTCCCAACGACTTTACGTACATCTTCCCGAATGACAATCGGACTTTCATCGGAGAAGACAACAGGGATGCCTTTTCTAATCCCTTCTTTACGCAAGCGCGTACGAACTACCTTCGCAATTGGGTCGGTATGTGTTTTCGAAATATCAGTAATTTGGAAGCGTGTCGGATCGAGCTTGTTCGCCGCTCCCATACTTGAAATGATCGGAATGTTTCGGCTTAAACACTCTTTCATTAAGTGAATTTTATACGAAATCGTATCTGACGCATCGACGACAAAGTCTAAATCGTAGCTAAAAAATTGCTCATATGTTTCTTCTGTATAAAACATTTTCAAGGCAATAACTTCACACTCTGGATTAATATCAGCAATCCGCGCTTTCATGACATCTACTTTCGGCTCACCAACTGTCGATAACAAAGCAGGTAGTTGACGGTTCACGTTCGTAATATCTATCGTATCTTTATCAACGAGTACAAGACGCCCCACACCAGAACGAGCCAATGCTTCAGCTGAAAATGAACCGACACCACCAATGCCAAGGACCGCTACCGTTGTATTTTTTAATCGATCAAGCCCTTCCTTACCAAAGGCCAGCTCATTACGAGAAAATTGATGTAACATTATAGACCACTCCATGTCTTTATATTCTCTTATTTCAGATAGGATTAATCATACTTGAAATTGATCGTTCATTCAATATCTTTCCCCGATTTCCGCGTGAAAAAGCGGAGGAAGTTGATCCCCGCTTTTGCTGAAGCATACAGAAAAGGGACTGTCACAGAAGATCAGTTTTCACTGACTTTCTGAACAGTCCCTGATATGTAAGAAGAAGGGTAAGTCCCAATCGTGCCGTCCTATGGATCTATATGTTTTGAACCCGCTCTTCGCAGGTGGGTGTCCTGTAGTAAGTGTTATACGTCCTCAAGCCATGGAGGCATGTACGCTGCTTACAAACCCGGACTCCCTAAACATATATTGTTCGGTCAAAACAGATAGTAAATGAAACGAACACATCAGGACTTACCGTTATTGAAGTAATGATAACATATCAATTCCTTCATTTCAACTAATTAATTATCTGAACATTCGATTATTTTTTCGCTGTTAATCGAACCGCTAAGTGTAATTCTTCTAGCTGATTGCCGCTTACTTCGCTTGGCGCATCCATTAGGACATCACTTGCGCTCGCTGTTTTCGGGAACGCGATCGTATCGCGAAGGTTTGTGCGGCCTGTTAATAGCATTACTAGTCGGTCTAATCCAAGCGCAATTCCGCCGTGTGGAGGTGTGCCATGCTCAAACGCTTCTAGTAAGAAGCCGAATTGCTCTTTCGCTTCCTCTTCTGTAAAACCAAGTAGTTTGAACATTTTTTCTTGAATGTCACGCTCAAAAATACGGATCGATCCGCCACCTAGCTCATAGCCGTTTAAGACGATATCATATGCTTGTGCTTTCACCGCACCTGGGTTTTCATCCATGATCGCTAAATCTTCGCGAGCTGGCATCGTAAATGGATGGTGAGCCGCATAATAACGACCATCTTCTTCATTGAACTCAAGCAATGGCCAATCTGTTACCCATAGGAAGTTAAATTGATTTTCATCGATTAAGCCGCGCTCTTTTCCAAGCTTCAAGCGAAGTGCGCCTAAAGCGTCCGCTACGACTGATTTTTTATCCGCTACAAACATAAGTAAATCGCCAGCTGTCGCTTCTGCTGCCGCTGAAATTTGTGCTTGTTCTTCTTCTGTGAAGAATTTAATGATTGGACCTTTTAAGCCATCTTCCTCTACTTTCATCCAAGCAAGACCTTTAGCTCCATAAATTGCTGCAAATTCTGTTAGGTGATCGATATCTTTACGAGAGTAGTCGATACCGCCACCTTTCACGTTGATCATTTTCACTTGACCACCGTTTGATGCTGTGCTTGCGAACACTTTAAAGCCTGAACCTTTGACGATCTCGGATACATCAATTAGCTCCATGCCAAAGCGAGTATCTGGCTTATCTGAACCGAAACGGCTCATCGCCTCATCATAAGACATTCTCGGGAAGGCTTCTGTGATTTCTACAGCTTTCACGCGTTTCATAATACGCTTTAACATCTCTTCTGTCATCGCCATAATATCTTCTTGACTCATAAAGCTTGCTTCGATGTCGATTTGCGTAAATTCTGGTTGACGATCCGCACGTAAATCTTCATCACGGAAGCAGCGAGCGATTTGATAATAACGGTCAAATCCAGATACCATTAGTAATTGCTTGAAAATTTGTGGAGACTGTGGCAACGCATAAAACTCGCCTTCATGCACACGACTCGGTACTAAATAATCACGCGCGCCTTCTGGTGTACTTTTCGTTAAAATTGGCGTTTCTACATCAAGGAAGCCGTTCTCATCTAAATAATCACGCATCGTTTTCGTAATGTCACTACGCATTTTGAATGTTTCATACATCACCGGGCGACGCAGATCCATGTAACGGTATTTTAAACGAATATCTTCTGACACTTCCATATCATCTTCAATCATAAATGGCGGTGTTTTTGCTTCGCTTAAAATCGTTACTTGTTCTACTTCGATTTCAATTTTTCCAGTTGCAATATTTTCATTTACTGTACTCTCGTCACGCGCAATAACTGTTCCTTGAATATCAAGTACGTATTCATTACGAATCTTTTCAGCTAACGCCAAAGCTTCCGCAGACGTTTTTTGGTCAAATACGATTTGCACAATACCTGTACGGTCGCGAAAATCGATGAAAATAACGCCACCTAAATCTCTTCGGCGTTGCACCCAACCTTTTAATGTCACCTTTTCTCCGATTTGTTGCTCTGTCATTTCTCCACAATAATATGATCTACCAAACATGTTATTTTGCCTCCATCATCGTTTTTAATACGTTTACTACTTGATCTAGTTCGACTTCTTGCTGTTCACCAGTTTGCATATCTTTTACGTTTATTTTATTAGCTTTTAGCTCATCTTCTCCAAGAATCGCGACAAAGCGAGCATTTAAGCGATCAGCCGCTTTAAATTGGGCTTTCATTTTGCGGTCTTGATAATCTCTTTCTGCGCTAATACCTGCCTGACGTAAATCATACAATAGCTTCACCGTATAGTCTTTTGCTTCTTCTCCAAGGGAAACGAGGTAACAATCCAGACTATTTTCAAATGGCCAAGCGATGCCTTCTGCTTCAATCGCAGCAATCAATCGTTCGATACTAAAAGCAAAGCCGATACCAGGTACATCTGGGCCCCCTAGTTGTTCGACAAGCCCATTGTAGCGTCCACCTCCGCATAACGTTGTGATCGCACCGAAGCCCTCTGCATTACTCATGATTTCAAACGCCGTATGATTGTAATAATCCAAGCCTCGAACGAGCGTAGGATCTACAACGAAAGGAATTTGCAAGTCTGTTAAATATTGTTGCACCTTGTCAAAATACGCACGGGAATAATCATTTAAGTAATCAAGAATCGAAGGAGCAGTCGCCATTAACTCGTGCTCGTGATCTTTTTTACAATCAAGAATGCGCAGCGGATTTTTTTCTAAACGACTTTGGCAGTCGCCACAAAATTCTCCAATTCTCGGCTCGAAATGCTGAACTAGTGCTTCTCTATGCGCCGTCCGGCTTTCTGGGTCCCCTAAGGAATTGACCACTAGCTTAATTTGTTTTAATCCAGCTTCTTTGTAAATATCCATCACAAGCGCTAATACTTCCGCATCGATCGCTGGGTCCTCACTGCCAATCGCTTCAATCCCGAATTGAACAAACTGACGATAGCGGCCAGACTGCGGACGCTCGTAACGGAACATTGGTCCATTGTAGAACAGCTTCGTTGGCTGATTCGGGTCACCAAACAATTTATTTTCAACGAATGAGCGTACAACCGCTGCTGTGCCTTCTGGACGAAGCGTTAAACTTCGATCGCCGCGATCTTTAAACGTGTACATTTCTTTTTGAACGATATCAGTCGTATCTCCTACACTTCGTTGAAACAGTTCTGTATGTTCAAAAATCGGTGTTCGAATTTCTTTATATTGATACTTGCGGCATACTTCTTTCGCGATCTGCTCAACATATTGCCATTTTTCTACCGTGCCCGGTAAAATATCCTGCGTGCCGCGCGGAATTTTTACACTCACAATTATTTCCTCCTTTGATTCAATCTTGTAATGAACAGGCGTTTTTTTGCAAAATAAAAAACTCTCATCCCTAAAGAAAAGGGACGAGAGTTTATTTCCCGTGGTACCACCCTAGTTAAAGCTAATCATCTAGCTTTCACTTTTCCAGTTAACGCCTGCTACACGTTTCCCCCTACTATTGTATTCAAGGAAAAACCTAAGGAGTGTTCGTTCATTAAGTCACAACGGAAATGCTTTCAGCCAAGGCATTTCTTCTCTGCAGAAGCGGTTCTTAACTACTTTTCTCCCTCAACGGTTGATTCATTTATTTTTCGTATTGCTCCTATTATAAAAAACTTTATATAGGCATTCAAGCTTCTTTTTCAACATTTACTTACTTTCTACAATTAACGTCACAGGTCCATCATTGACAAGGGAGACATCCATCATCGCTCCGAATGTGCCTGTCTCGACATGAAAGCCTTTTTCCCGAAGCCTCTCATTAAACAGATCATACATCTGCTTCGCCTGCTCTCCTTTTGCTGCCGCCATAAAGTTCGGTCGTCGTCCTTTGCGGCAATCGCCATAAAGAGTAAATTGAGAAACGGATAAAATCGACCCACCCACATCCAGTAAAGAATGATTCATTTTTCCTTCCTCATCTTCAAAGATGCGCAAATGCACAATTTTGTCTGCTAAATAATTGACATCTTCTTCGCTATCTTCATGCGTCACACCAACGAGCAACACGAGCCCGCTCTCGATTTGGCCCACAATTTCACCTTCGACTGTGACCGAAGCTTTCTTGCTTCGCTGCAAAACTACTTTCATTATCCAACACCCTTAATGTAAAATTCTGCGCACGGAATAAATATCCGGGATTTGTTTAATTCGTTCGACCACTTTATGAAGATGGCTAATATTATGAATATAAATCGTCATATCAATCTTCGCCACTTTATTGCGATCTGACCTGCCAGAGACAGCGGAAATGTTCGTTTTCGCTTCACTCACAGCTTGTAACACTTCATTTAACAGACCTTGACGATCATATCCAGAGATTTCAATATCGACCATATATTCTTTTTGTTGATCAGCTCTGCCTTCCCACTCAACCGGAATAAGTCGGTTAGAAGCTTCTTCATCGATAATGTTTAAACAATCCGCACGGTGAACTGACACCCCACGCCCTTTCGTAATATAGCCCACGATGTCATCACCAGGCACTGGGTTACAGCAACGAGATAGACGAATCAACAAATTGTCGACTCCCTTCACCGTCACCCCTGAACTTTTCTTACTAGGGGTCGTTTGTGGCTTCAACTCTTTCATTGATTCTTGAATCGCCGCTTCTTGGTCACGCATTTTCCGTAGTTTTTCCGCTAAACGGTTCACCACTTGCAAAGCGGTAATGCCATTGTATCCAACGGCTGCGTACATATCTTCTTCATTGGAGAAATTAAACTTCTCTGCCACTCGCTTCACATTTTCAGGAGTGATCACTTCTTTGACATCAAAGTCCATATTTTTAATTTCTCGTTCGATTTGCTCACGGCCTTTTTCCACATTTTCTTCGCGATTTTGCTTTTTGAAAAACTGTTTAATTTTATTTTTCGCCTGTGAAGTTTGAGCCATCTTCAGCCAATCTTTACTCGGACCGTAAGAATGCTTAGACGTTAAAATTTCGATAATGTCGCCCGTTTTTAATTTATAATCGAGCGTCACCATTTTTCCATTCACTTTTGCCCCAATTGTTTTATTACCGATCTCCGAATGAATGCGGTAAGCAAAATCAAGCGGGACAGAACCTGCTGGTAGTTCGATAACGTCTCCTTTAGGTGTGAACACAAACACCATGTCAGAAAATAAATCTAGCTTCAACGATTCCATAAATTCTTCGGCATCCGCTGAGTCATTTTGATATTCTAAAATCTCGCGGAACCACGTCATTTTTTTATCAAAGGAGGCCTTTTCATCAATCGTGCGTCCCTCTTTATACGCCCAGTGAGCAGCCACACCATATTCAGCAATTTGATGCATGTCTGTTGTACGAATTTGCACTTCTAACGGATCACCTTTAGGTCCGATCACCGTCGTATGAAGCGACTGATACATATTCGTCTTTGGCATTGCGATATAGTCTTTAAAGCGACCTGGCATCGGCTTCCAGCACGTGTGGATAATGCCGAGCACCGCATAACAATCTTTAATACTATCAACAATGATTCGCACCGCCAACAAATCATAAATCTCGTTGAATTGTTTATGTTGAAGCGCCATCTTTCTATAAATGCTATAAATATGCTTCGGTCGACCGGACAAATCAGCTTTAATATCTAAATCATCTAAACGGTCTCTCACTTCATTGATGACTTCCTCTAAGTAGAGCTCACGTTCCGCCCGTTTTCGTTTCATTAAATTCACAATTCGATAATATTGCTGTGGATTTAAATAACGAAGAGCGGTGTCCTCAAGTTCCCACTTAATTTTGGAAATTCCTAGACGATGCGCTAACGGAGCAAAGATCTCTAACGTTTCGTTGGAAATTCGTCGCTGCTTTTCTTGAGGTAAATGCTTTAACGTTCGCATATTATGCAAACGGTCAGCCAATTTAATTAAAATTACGCGAATATCCTGCGCCATCGCCACAAACATTTTCCGATGATTCTCTGCTTGCTGCTCTTCCTTCGATTTATATTTAATTTTTCCGAGCTTGGTCACGCCATCTACTAGCATCGCCACTTCTGCGCCAAACTCTTGCTTCATATCCTCAAGTGTCACTTCTGTGTCTTCCACTACATCATGCAAAAAACCAGCGGCCACCGTAGCCGGGTCCATCTCTAAATCAGCTAGAATCCCCGCTACTTGAATCGGGTGAATAATATACGGTTCACCTGATTTACGATACTGTTCTTTATGCGCTTCTTGCGCATACTCATAAGCTCTTCGCACAAACTCTACATGTTCTGGGTTTAAATACGCACTCGTTCGTTCAATCACTTGTTCGGCGGTTAGCACCCGATCATTCGCCATATGTTTACTCACCTTTGCCATGTTTAAAATATTTTTCTTTTCAAAAAGAATCTAATTGTTCCTATTATCGAAAAAAAAAGAAGAGATGTAAAGCCATCTTACACATTTTCTAAAAAACAATCGAAGTTATTTCACTAAATCTCTATATAAAAAATGGACACGCAAAGTGCCCATTTCCTTATTACTCATATGGAAGCAATGTTAATACATCATAGCCGTCTAATTTGCTACGTCCATTTAAGTATTCAAGCTCAATTAAGAAAGCGATCCCCGCAACGACTCCACCAAGCTGTTCTACTAGTTGAATCGTTGCTTCAATCGTTCCACCTGTCGCTAGTAAATCATCAGTAATTAACACACGTTGCCCCGGTTTCACCGCATCTTTATGGATTGTCAGTACATCTTTTCCGTACTCTAAACCATATTCGACTTTCACGGTTTCCCGAGGAAGCTTTCCGTCTTTTCGAACTGGCGCAAAGCCAATTCCAAGAGAATAAGCAACTGGACAACCTACAATAAATCCACGCGCTTCAGGGCCTACAATCAAATCAATTTTCTTTTCTTTCGCATACTCCACAATTTGATCCGTTGCATAGCGAAATGCCTCGCCGTTATCCATTAATGGGGTGATGTCTTTAAATTTAATTCCCGGCTTCGGCCAGTCCGGAACAATCTTGATGAATTGTCTTAAATCCATGTCTCCACTTCCTCCTTATTATCGACAGACAAACGCTCTTCCAGCCAGTCTTTTAGCTCTTGGTAGGAAGAGTACAACAATTGATTCTCTAATTCTACTTGCATTTTTTTATGTTGATACGATGGCGATTCCGTTAAATTCCGCTTTGCAGCAGTCTCATGCAATGCCATCATTCCATTGTTTATTGTAACAAATTCTAGCTCAGAAAACACTTGTGACATGAAATCAATTGTTTCTCTCGACCAGCCCCGATGTTTAGCTAGATCATTTCCGTAACGATGTAAATCAAACGTTTTTCGCTTCATTAAAAAAGCGTAAAACCATTTAAAATGATCCCTCGTCGGCATCGTACTGAAAAAATGGTTGTCCTTTTGATGAAAATGAACGTAAATCCGCTCAGGTCGACCATTTGTCAGCAAAGCTTCTATTAGTTGACTAGAAGGTGGCATATCAATCAATACGATATTTTTTTGATCAATAGCGACTTGTTTCGCTACCTCTACATCAGTGACTTCAATGATTTCCGTTTGCCAGCGATCAAGCTTTAACTCCGCAAGCGTTTCTTTGTTAAACATCATCAATACTCGATCTTGTGGCACTTGTTCCAGCCATTTTTCGAATTGACGATGTCCACGTGCATCAAATAATTGCCATGTGTCTACTCGAAGATCTTGCAGAAAAAGCTGCGGCTTACGAATATTATTCCATTCGTTGACTGCCAACTCGCCAATAACAGAAACCTTTGATAGTGGCGCAATGTGATCGGCATAATGCCCCATACCGAAACCAATGCTGTCAAGAGATGTTTGTTGATCGTCTAATTGAAGCTTTAAATGCGTTTTATCTGAGCCAATTTTCCGCATAGAAGACAACCCTACTTCTTCAATTAATACTTTTGGCTTCGGATTCGACACTCCATATGGTGCGAGCGACTCAAGCTGTTCAACAATATTTAAATTAACCTCTAGTAACGGCACAACAACATCAATTTCAGTGACTGGAACGAAATCCTCTTCTGTTAACTGTTCCTGTGCTAACTGACAAAGTCTCGAACGCAACTCATCCACATCAGACAGTTGAAGCGTCATTCCAGCTGCCATCGGATGTCCACCGAAATGCGGCAACAGCTCGCGGCATGTCGATAAGTTTTTAAATAAATCATAGCCAGCAATGCTTCGTGCTGACCCTTTAGCTGTATTAGTTTCTCGGTCAAAGCTAAGTACAATCGTTGGTCGATAAAATTTTTCAACGAGCTTGGAAGCAACAATCCCAATCACACCCGGGTTCCAATTTTCTTTCCCAATGACGAGCACAGGATATTGCTCAATCGGATAATTTTCTTCTACCATCGCTAACGCTTCTGTTGTAATCTCATTCACAATTGCTTGGCGTTCTTTGTTCACTGCATCAATTTCTGTCGCTAACTGTTCTGCCGTCCCTTTATCTTGCGTCAACAGTAATTCAACGGCCGGATCAGCATCAGATAGCCTGCCTACTGCATTGATACGTGGAGCAATCATGAAACCTATTGTCTCTTCGGTAATCGCTTCTTTTTTTGTTGCTGTCAGCTTACACAGCGCTTCAATCCCTGGTCGAGTCGTTTGTTGCAACTTTTTCAAACCAGCTTTTGCAATCGCACGATTCTCCCCAGTTAACGGAACAAGGTCGGCAATCGTTCCAATCACTACTAGCTCTAGTAGGTGCTCTGGAACCTCTCCGTATAAAGCATGCGCAACTTTAAAAGCAACACCTACACCTGCTAAATAACCAAAAGGATAGTCTCCTTCTGGGTGCTTCGGATGAATAATTGCTAGCGCTTCCGGTAGTTCCGGACCCGGTTCATGATGGTCGGTAATAATTAAATCAAGACCAAGCTCCTTCGCTAATCTTGCTTCTTTAATTGCCGCAATACCAGTATCCACGGTAATAATTAAACGAAAGCCACTATCAGAAGCCCAACGAAAAGCCTCTTCATTTGGGCCATATCCTTCCGTAAAGCGGTTCGGAATATAAAACTCCACATTCGCTCCTAAATCTTGCAAAACGGTCATCATGACAGATGTACTACTTACGCCGTCCGCGTCATAATCACCATAAATAAGAATCGGCTCCTCATTGCTGATCGCTGCTCGAATTCTTTCAACAGCTTCAGCCATTCCTTTTAGTAAAAAGGGATCGTGAAAATCGTTGCCTTTATCAAATAAAAAATGCCGGGCATTCTCTTCATCAGTGATGCCACGGTTAATAAGTAACGAAGCCAACAATGGGCTTATCGCTAATTTTTCACATAATTGATCTCGCATTTCCTCGTCCGTTTGTCGAACAATCCAACGGGTTTTTGGTTTTAACATATCGTCACCCCTCAACCTTTTTATTATACAAGAGGGAAAATCGGGTTTCAATGCACAGAATTTGTTTCTTTCTTCTCTTACAGACGAAAAAAAGACCTTATTTCAGGTCTTTTTGATCAATTTCTTCACTTGCCATGCTAGGCATTCTTTTTTTCAACTGTTCAATTTCATGGACTAATACTTTATTTTGCCTTTTTAGACCCATTGTTCGGAAGACGCTTAATGAAGCAGAAATAATTCCACCCATTAAGACAGAAAAAAGAATCACAAGCACGAGCGGCCATTCCGCTTGACCAAACAAATAATTAACCGTCACTGGATCTACATTAATCACAGCAAAAATAGAAATAATAAGTGCGATAACTACACCTAACAATAAATTAAATTGCCCTTTCATACACTCCCCACCTTCCATGACGATACATTATATCTGGAATTGTACTATACCCATATAATAATGAATATAGTCTAACTTCTTGAAAGTTTAAATATTTATTCATACACATGAAAAAACGCGATCAAAGATAGAAAATCTTTGATCGCATTTCTATGTTTTAACTGAAGTCGGCTACGCTTTTCTTGTCTAGCTCCGCCTCCTAGACACTCGAGTCAAATAACCTGTCACTTGCAAGACTACCGTCTTTCCAGCGCCAGAACATTTGCTTGTCGTGTCTGAACAGTCGGCTACGCTTTTCATTCCAGCTCCAAGTGCTAGCGACTAGTGTAC
>NKXN01000037.1 GCA_002261155.1 Bacillaceae bacterium SAS-127
TTACCGGCCAAAGCGGAGTCGGAAAAAGCGAAACGGCTTTGGAACTTGTGAAACGTGGTCATCGACTAGTGGCGGATGATTGTGTTGAAATTCGTCAAGAGGATGAGGATGTGCTTGTCGGTAGTGCCCCTGAGCTTATTGAACATTTGGTTCACAATAGGCGGGTTTCTTCTATTTTGATTGCTCTTGTTTTACCGTGCGGTAGAAAAACAGTTCATAGAGTACAGGAATAAGAATTAGCGTTAACACAGTGGATGAAGTTAATCCTCCAATGACCGTGATCGCCAACCCTTTAGAGATTAACGTACCAGATGACGTTGTGAACGCTAACGGAATTAACGCTGTAACCGTCGCAAAAGCC
Source organism: Bacillaceae bacterium SAS-127 (assembly GCA_002261155.1). Lineage (GTDB taxonomy): Bacteria > Bacillota > Bacilli > Bacillales > Domibacillaceae > Bacillus_CE. Next base: position 362 of record NKXN01000037.1, read on the forward strand.
GTCATTAAAATTGGACGCAACCTTGTCTTTCCGGCTTCCATTAACGCCTCACGAATATACATACCTTTCTTCTCTCTGTTTTGACCAATCCGGTCGACTAGCACAATCGCATTCGTTGTAACGATCCCGATCAGCATAAGCAATCCGATCATCACACTTACAGATAACGGTTCATTAGCAATTGTCAGCCCTAATAAAGAACCAATTGGCACAAAAATTAAAGACGAAAGAACGATAAATGGAATACGTGCTTGACCAAAGGTAATCAACATCGTAATGTACACGAGTCCAACGGCAATCAACATCGCCAATCCTAATGCTTGGAACGTTTCAACGGTTTCATCACTTCCGCCTCCCCCTTCAAAGCTCACCTCTTTTGGTAAATCTAGATCCTGTTTGACACCTGCAATCACTTGTTCAGATACCGTTCGGATATCATTACCTTCAATTTGAGCAGAAACTTGGGCAAATACTTTGCCATCGAGCTTTTGGATCGAATTAAATGCTTCTTCCTCTTTGATCTCTACTACGTCTGTAATCGGTAGGGGGCCTTTTGCAGTGAACAGTTGAATCTTTTTCATATCATCAATCGAATTAGCGTTTTCTGTGTAAGCAAGACGCACAGCTTTTTCTGTTCCATCCAACTCTAGCTTTCCAACATCAACTGGCTCGGTTTGATCGGCAATCGCTCCGAGAATTTGAAAGCCAGATACTCCTGCTTTCGCCGCCTTCTCAGAATCAACCTTCACGATCAGTTGCATCTGCTTTTCGCTAAAATTATTGGACACATATTTCAAATCGTCCTGTTTTTTCATATATTCTTCTACCATTTGAGCGGCTTTTTGTAATTGCGCTAAATTATTCGAGTACAAATTAATATTGACATTATTATTCGAAGGTGGCCCCCCTGTTTGTTGCTCTTGGACGCCGAGAACAGCTTTCGGCTCAGCCGTTAAAATAATCTCTTCCATTTCACGTTCGAGCATTTGAATATAAGCTGACACATCAACATTCTCTTTGAGTGAAATAAAGTAGTTCGCTTGGTTCGCTCGCTTCAGTCCTGATTGGAAATCTCTCGTCCCAATCCCAGTTGTCACATTTTCCACTTCTTTGGAGTCCGCTAAATATTTTTCAAGCTGTAAAGATAATTCATTTGTCTTCTCAAGCGGTGTAGAGGAAGGCAAGCGAAACGTTGCCGCTAATAGCTTTTGCTCTTCATTAGGAATAAACGTAAATCCTAGCCGTGAAGCAAAGGCGAAAGAACTAAATAATGTAGCTAAAGATAAGACAATCACGATCACTTTATGATCCAATGACCATTCAATCACACGTACATACCCTGCTTGCAGTCGTCCCTCTTTCTCTTCTTGCGGCACCTTCTTAAAGGAAAACCTAGCCAAAATTGGCACAATCGTAATAGATACAACTAAAGACGTCAAGAGGGCAATCACAATGGTCACCGCAAACGGAAGAAAGAACTCTCCAGTAATACCACCAACAAGACCGAGCGGCAAAAAGACAACAACGGTCGTAATCGTCGAGGAAGTGATCGCCTTTAAAATTTCTCTTGTTGACTGAATAATTAACTCATTTGTCATGCCTTCCCCTGATTTACGTATACGCCTAAATATATTTTCAATCACTACGATACTATCATCAACTACTCGCCCAACAGCGACAGCCATTCCACCGAGCGTCATAATATTTAATGAAATGTCTAGCTGATACAAGAAGATCGATGTAACGAGCAACGATAACGGAATCGAAATGATGGCGATTATCGTCGCGCGTACATTTCGTAAAAATAATAAGACTGCTAATGAAGCAAACAATGCACCTAATAGTCCTTCTTTTACTAACGTACTAACGGATTTTTCAATTCCTTCTGCCGAATCAAATCCGACGGCGTAAGCAAACTCTCCCTCATATTTATCCATAATATTAATGACTTTCTTCGCGACCTCTACTGTATTCGCATCTTGCTTCTTCGTTACGGCCATTGATAGCGCGTCTTTTTCGTTATAGCGTGTAATTTCCGCGCGATCTTTCACCTCTTCAATCGTCGCGATTTCTTTTAGAGCAATAGGCTGACCGTTAGGAATAAACTCGGCTGGCGTAATAATAAAGTTCTCTAGCTGTTCTTTCGTATCCACCTTTTCTTGCACACGAACAGGCACTTGAATTTGATCGCCTTCGATCGTTCCAGCCGGAAACGATAAATTCCGCTCATTGATTTCGTCTTTAATTTGCGAAAGGGATAAACCGTATGCACGAGCTTTGTTTGGATCAACTGTGACTTGTAGCCATTCTTCCTTCAAGCCACCGACAGATACACTGTTCAATCCATTGATTTTATTTAACTCGGGTACGACTTCCTCATCAAGTAACGTTTGTAAGTCTGTTCCCTCTTTAGCGAATAGAGATAAATTAAAAATTGGAAAGCTTCCAAAAGAAAAGCGATTTATTTCTGTTTTCGTTTGCTCTGGCAAGCTCGTTTCTTGAATGAAATTATTCACTTGTTGCTCAATTTCATCCATATCCGTATTGAAAGGGAATTCCATACTAATGACAGATAACGTTTCAAATGTGGAGCTTTGGACTTTTTTCACTCCTTCTAGCCCTTTAAACTGCTCTTCAAGCTTCGAAGTCACTTGCTCATTTAAATCTTGCGGAGAAGCACCTGGATAGATTACTTCCACACTTAATTGTGGAAACTCAATATTCGGTAACAGGTCCATCTTTAACTTAGTAAACGAATATAACCCTCCTAAAATGAACAAAAAGGAAATGATAAAAACAGCAAAGGCATTTTTCAAACTAAACCTCGTTAAAAAATTCATAAATCCCCCTCATTTCTATTAAAAGAATCATTTACGTTTATCATAATTTATTTTTATTCTGCCTGCATTTTTAAATGTTTTTCTAAAAAAAGATCCCTACTATTCGTTTAGTAGAGATCTCATCAATTTATTATTAAGCATTTTGGGCAACGGTTTGTTTTTTCATCCACACTTGAATGCGAGAGTAAATTAATAAAAAGACAGCCGTCATCAATAGCCCTTTCACAAAATTAAACGGTAAAATAGCCGAAACGATCAGTTGTTTCGTTTCCGGTGCTGACATAGCTGGTGCATTTAAAAAGAGCGTATAAGCTGGTAAAATCACATAATAATTTAACACACTCATCATCACAGCCATCACCGTCGTTCCAGCAATAAGAGCCGCCACCATTCCTTTTTTCGATTCAAATTTCTTATACACATAATACACAGGAAGGATAAACGTGACGCCTGCCGTAAAATTAGCGAAATGACCAACAGGAACTCCTGTTGGACTACCTGCTACAAAGAAGTTCAACACATTCTTGATAAACTCCACCATAATCCCAGCAATTGGACCGAAGACAATAGCAGCAACTAGTGCAGGAATTTCGCTAAAGTCAACCATTAAAAACCCTGGAAATGGTGGAACTGGAAAGTTAAGTAGCATTAATAAATACGATAATGTACTTAATAAACCAACAGACGTTAACACTCGAATATTTTTCTTTCTCACAAAACTCTCTCCTTCTTCTCATCCATCCTACACAAGAAGAAAGGCTGCCAACTAAATACTCCCTCAAGCAAAAAGCTTAAGGGAGTTGGAAGTCATACTCAAATAGACGTTCAAAACTGCACTTTTTGAACGCTGGCAGACCTTCACCTTCTCCCATCCAGACTATACTGTCGGCTTTGGATTCTCACCAAATCTGCCTTTCGGCTCGCGGGCTCAGAAGCCATGCTTCTATACCGCCGGTCGGGAATTTCGCCCTGCCCCGAAGATGAAATGATATTTATTTTAGACTTTATTATACATAAAATTGACGATTGTGTGAAGCATTTAATTTGTATGTAACACCTTCTAAGCTTCTCCCGTCAGAAGCACTCGTTTTTTTCACCTCCTTCTCTTGATAAATCATCCCTCCACCGAAAATGAGTAGACTGATACATAAAGCGATAGCTAACACAACAAAAAATCTCCTTACATAATCCGTCATATTGATCTGCCTCCTTACGATTACTGTACCCTCTGCCTTTCTAGTTGTATGAGAGAAACCGCTTTCAATATGACTTAAAAAAGGGAAGCTACTAAACAATAGCTCCCCCAGGTTTTATATGATTTATTTTTTTCGCGGCAAATAAAAGGTAAAGGTCGTTCCTTTCCCTAGTTGACTTTGCACTTTAATCCTTCCTTGATGCGCTTTGATCATATTTTTAGCAATGGACAGTCCAAGTCCTGTACCTGCTTGACCTCTTGTTCTTGCTTTGTCTCCTTTATAAAACCGCTCAAATACAAATGGCAAGTCTTCTTCGCTAATGCCAACACCAGAATCTTGAACATGAACTTCATAGCCATCCACTTTTCGTTCTAGCTTCACTTCCACAAAGCCGTTTTCTAGTGTATGACGAAGAGCATTATCAATTAAATTCGTCAGCACTTGCTCAATCCGATCTGAATCGATATCGAGATAGCTAGCTTCATCAGGAATCGTTAATTTCAACTCTATTTGCTTTTCTTTTGCTAAGCCTTGAAATTTATTCGCCACTCGTTTAATAAACGATGACAACTCTATCTCTTCTAATTCTAAATTAATATGACCGGCTTCCATTCGGGCTAAATCCAATAATTCATTCACGAGACGCCCCATTCGTAACGATTCTTCATGAATAATTTTGGCGATCTCTCTTTTTTCCTCTTCTGTCCCTGCGATATCATCTACAATCGCTTCACTGTAGCCTTGTAGCATCGCAATTGGTGTTCTAAGTTCATGAGAGACGTTCGCAATGAAGTCTTTTCTGAGCTTGTCTAACCGCCGCTCTTCTGACATATCACGAACGACCGCCACCACACCACGAACGGACTTATCATTATAAAGCGGGCTAACGATGACGACATAAGAACGATCTTTTAAGGACAGCTCACCAATTTGCTCGTTCTCTGTTTCAATCGCCTTTTTCAGCAGTTCAGCTACTAAAGTGGGCATCGTTTCATTATGATGATCATTCCCCACTTCATAATACCAATTTTGTAAAAAACGTTCTGCTGGTGGGTTAGTAATTAAGATCGTCCCGTCTCGATTAAAGGTTATCACCCCATCAGCCATACTGCTTAAAATGCTAGCCAATTGCTCTTTTTCTTGATTCAATGCATGAATATTATAATTTAATTGTTTAGCCATTTGATTAAAGGATGTAGCGAGTGCTCCAATCTCATCTGTCGTTAAAATCGGCACTTTTGTATCGAATTTCCCTTTGGCCACTTCCGTTGCGGCTTCTCTCATTTTTCTTAAAGGAGCCGTAATTCTTGTCGACAAGAAAAAGGCAAAAATAGTCGTTAACACGATTGCAGTTCCAGCCGCTAGCAAAATCAGCCTCGTTGTTTGTTGAGACGTTTCTTTAATGACTTCAAGAGATTGGTAAATGATGACTGCTCCATTTTCATCAGCCTTCATATGTAATGGAACAGCAATCACAATCGAGTTTTCATGTCGATTCGAATTACTCCCTCCTTGAATAGGTAGCTCTGTCTGTACTTTCTTATCCTTTGTAAACACTTGGGATAGCACAGGGTCATTGACCACTTTCGATTGTTCTAAAACTTTGCTCAAATCATCATTTGGTGAATAATGAAAACGCTCTTGATTCTCCGCAATAATCAAATGAACAGGCTCATCAACTAAATCCCAAGCTACCTGCATACCGGTTTGTTTATCTTCATGATCAGAAAGTACCTTTGAAATCTTTGTTGCTGTATCAGACAATTCTCTTTCAACTTCCCTCGCATGATAATTCTCAAAGAATTCTAATTGTAGAATCGTTAAGAAAAATAAAACAAACGATACGAGTAAAAGAATCGTCATCCACAGCTTCCCTACGACACTTCTCCAAAGCTTCATTCATTCACAACCTCAAATTTGTAGCCAACTCCCCAAACAGTGACAATCATTTTGGCCGCTTTCTCAGATACTTTATTTAACTTTTCACGAAGGCGCTTCACATGTGTATCGACCGTCCGTAAATCTCCGAAAAACTCATAATGCCACACTTCTTTTAATAAATGCTCACGATCAAATACTTTATCTGGCGCTTTCGCTAAAAAGTATAGCAATTCATATTCCTTCGGTGTTAAATTGACCTCTTCTCCATCCGCTGTCACCCGATGAGCATCATTATCGATGGTTAAATGAGGGTATACAATTAAGTCTTTAGATTTCGTATCCGTTTGTAAATAGGACGTTGGAGAAGAACGTCTTAATAATGCTTTTACGCGCAGAACGACTTCTCTTGGGCTAAACGGCTTCACAATATAATCATCTGTTCCGACTTCAAAGCCTTGGACGCGATTCGCCTCCTCACCTTTCGCTGTTAACATAATAACAGGCGTCGCTTTCTTTTCTCTCAACTCTCTGCACACTTCAATGCCATCTTTCCCCGGCATCATTAAGTCTAGTAAAACGCAATCATATTCTTCATTCAAAGCCATCTCAAGAGCCATTTCTCCATCTTCAGCTTCATCAATCACATAGTTTTCTCTTTCTAAATACATTCGCAACAAACGGCGAATTCTTTCCTCGTCATCTACGACTAAAATCTTTAGTTCATTTTCCAACGTAATAGCCTCCTAATCATCCAGTAAATCATGCTTTTTTATTGATTACTTTCATTATTAACTAATCCTTGTTTTTTTTCAATTTATCTCGCATTAACGGGCTGGAAACCCCCCCACTGATTAAAGTTTCACTTTACAACCATCTATACAGAAAAAGCCTCCGCACAGAAGCGGAGGTTTCCTATTTACGGTGTTGCGTACGAATGAAGCCCCGCTATTACTAAGTTCACCGCTACTAAGTTGAACATAATAATGACAAAACCAATCACAGCAAGCCAAGCGGACTTTTCTCCATGCCAACCTTTCGATAACCGAAGATGTAAAAAGGCTGCATAAAACAACCACGTAATCAGTGCCCATACCTCTTTCGGGTCCCATCCCCAAAATCTAGACCAAGCAATTTGTGCCCAGATCATCGCAAAGATCAATCCTCCGAGAGTAAAAACTGGAAAACCGATTAAGACCGAACGATAACTTACTTCATCCATTAAATCTGAATCTACATTTTTCACTAAAGGCTGTACAAGAGCACCAATTCGTTTGCGAGTCACAAGGCGAATAACTAAATAAAGTAGAAGTCCAGCTACTAGTGACCAAACAAGAGTGTTTAACTTTTTCGCATTAATAAAACCAGGCACTTCTACGATTGGGTCAAACTTGCCTTCCGTTACTAACTGGCCTTCGTTTGGACCGATGATCGCCGGCATGAGAAACGTTTCCTGTGCCGGATTTCCATCTTTATTAATATAGTCAAATTTCGCTTCATATCCAGCAAGATTAAACGACGTTGTAACAATGACGAAGCCAATCGTTGCGACAAGGCTGAACATCACGACCTCTAACCAAATCGTTTGCTTGCTTCTTTTCGATTGATCAATATTTTTCACTAAATAAATTAATCCTGCAACAAAGCTAATCGCCAAAATTCCTTCCGCAGCGGCGACCGTTGTTACGTGAATACTTAACCAGTGACTTTGAAGCGCCGGAATCAATGGGCTAATCTCTCTCGGAAACATGCTCGCATACGCAATAATAATCGTCGCCACCGGCAAAGCGAACAAGCCTAGAACAGGTAGACGGTACATTAAATAAATGATAATAAATGCTCCAACTAACATCATCGCGAAGAAGGTCACAAATTCAAACAGGTTGCTGACAGGGGCATGACCTGAAGCGATCCAACGCGTAATAAAGTAACCTAACTGAGCAATGAAGCCGATGACTGTGACCGCAAACCCTAACTTACCCCAGCGATTTTCTTCTTGCTTTTGATGATCTTTCTTCTGGCGAACAGCTCCTCCGAATAAAAATGTCGCCAATAAGTATAATATAAATGAAGCATAAAGAAGATTCCCGCTCCATTGGACTAAGTCAGACATCTTCATTCCCCCTATTATGACTTTTGTTGATCCTCTAGCATCGGTACTCTCGTCGAGCCAATTGCGGCATCAATTTCTCGCTTCAACCCATGCCAGTTTTTATTCGTGTGAGCAGCTACGTATACTTCGTTATCGATTTGGCGAATCCATAGACGACGATGATTCCAATAAGCGCCTTGGACAACACCAATCATAAAGATCGCTCCACCAACCGCTAAAATCCATAACGTTAAGTCTTTACGGACTGTAAGCACAGAAATATTACGAGTCTCAATCCCTTTGAACTCCATTTTGTACTCAGTTTCTCCGACAGGCTCTAACGTTTTACGAATCGCGACGAAACTAATTTCCCCTTTTGGATGCTCAGGAGAGATCATTTTAAAGAAAAAGGCAGGATTATTTGGATTAGGAGACTTTGTCGTCGGTTCTCCTTCTTCAGAAAATCCAGCATAGTCTGGAAAATAACCGATCAATTCTACTTTATATCCGTTTCCAAGATCATACACATCTTTAGGCTTTAACAGATCAATTTTGACCTTTCCAACCTCTTCTTGTGTTGCTTTATTCGTTAAACCAAATTCCATTGCTTTCAGTTCGTCTTTAGTGAAGCTATCTTGATAAAGAGCGTAGTTGTCAAATTTAAACGGTTCATTTACACGAATTTCTCCTGACTTCACCTTCGTTAGCTGTGGTTCTGCACCAGGTAATCCTTGATTTTCATCTCGGTAAAGCACCGCGTTTGTTTGATACGTCTTCACTACACCGTTAGCTTTTTCTAGCGCTTGATTAAACACTTCAGGATCTTTATCTTTATCATAATTTTCAACGATAAATTTTTCATTTTTTAAATAATACTCACCGTTCGTCCCTGGAATTTCCAAAGTGGCTCCTTCACGAACAAACAACGTTTCATCGACATACATGCCGTCTACCGAACGAAGCATTGCACCAAATAAAAAAATAATAAGACCGATGTGATTGACGTAAGGCCCCCAACGGGAAAAGCGGTTTTTTTCCGCGAGTAAACTTCCCTCTTCTTCCCGAAGCTTATAACGCTTACTTGCTAATTGCTTCTTAACGTCACTCCATTCTTCTTCACTGAGCTTCACTTCCTGCTTCGTGAAAAAGCGTTGTTTATTCATAAAAGAAACATGACGAGCGACTCGTTGATTCTTTAACGCGCGATACAGCGGGATCACACGGTCCAGGCTACAAATCACAAGAGATACACCAATGGATGCAATTAAAGCGATAAACCAAGCGGAATTATATAAATCATAAAAGCCAAACATATAATATAGTTTCCCCGCAAAACCATACACATCTTCATAATATTGCTCAGGTGGTATATTTTGAGGAATAAATAGCTTCTGCGGAAAAATAGTTCCAATGGATGATGCAACAAGCGTTAAAACGATTAGCCAAACCCCGACTTTTACGGAAGAAAAGAAGTTCCACACCTTATCAACAATTGTTTTTTGATACGTTTGTGATCGGCGAGCACTACCTTCATAGCGCATATCATGTAGCTTTTCTTGTTTCGCTTCTTCCGTTAGCGCTCTTCCGCATGATTCACATAAAATGGTTCCGTGAGGATTGACATGGCCACATTCACATTTAACTTTCTCCATTTCAAAACTCCTTAAAATTATGGTTTCACTTTTTCAAATAAAGCTCTCACCTGTTCTTCTTTCACGAGTCCACCAACAACGATCTCTTCCACTTTTCCTTCTGCATTAATCATATATGTAGCTGGAAGCCTACTCACTCCATACGCCTTTTCTACTTCTTTCGTTGTATCGATCGCAACTGGAAACGTTAAGCCATATTGTTTAACGAAATTCTTCGTTTGCAATTCAGAATCGCCAACGTTCACAGCCAAAACTTCTACCCCTTGATCTTTAAATTCCTTTGACACCGTTTCCATATGGGGCATCTCTTCTTTACATGGGGCACACCATGTTCCCCAGAAATTAAGAAATACACCTTTTCCTTTATAATCCGACAACTGATGCTTCTCTCCTGAAAGGTCGGTTAATACAAAATCAGGTGCCTCGTCCCCTACTTGCAAAGTGCCACGCGCCTCTTTTGTCAAATTCGTATAAAGCGTATAGCCGACAGCTATCGCTAAAATAGCTAAAATGACAGAACGCATAATAAAGCGTTGTTTTCTTTTATCCAAGAAGTGATCCCCTCCCGATATAGCATATGATTGTTATGTTTTACATATTAAACCTTCACATCATTATACCATTTCCGTGTTTTTAAGGGTATTTGAGGGATGTGTGACAATTTCTTGTCAGCGCAACATCCCTGTTTCAGCTAATGCACGTAGCTGCTTCACTTCATGAGCCGTTAACTCGCGAAACTCCCCGGCATTCAACCCTCTTAACGTTAAAAATGCGTATCTTTCACGCTTTAGCTTTTGAACCTCGAAGCCGATCGCTTCAAACATGCGACGCACTTGACGATTTCGCCCTTCATGAATCGTAATTTCAATATTTGCTCGTTGCTTCTTTTTATCGACAGACAGCTCTTTTACTTTCGCTGGTGCTGTTTTTCCATCCTCTAGCTTGATGCCCGAAGCAAGTTGCTTTAACATATAGCGCTGCGGAATACCGTTGAGGCGCGCCACATAAGTTTTATCAATTTCATAACGTGGATGTGTTAATAAGTTAGCAAACTCTCCATCATTCGTTAAAAGTAGCAACCCTGATGTATCATAATCAAGCCGTCCGACCGGAAAAATTCTTTGCTCCATCAACGGAAAGTAATCCGTTACGACTTTGCGGTTTTTATCGTCGGAAACTGCTGAAATGACACCACGCGGTTTATAAAATAAGAAATAAACCTTCTCTTGCCCTTCAACAGGAACACCACCCACTTCTACTTTGTCAGAAGGGGACACTTTCGTTCCAAGTTCTGTTACCACTTTCCCGTTCACTGTTACTTTTCCTTCTATTATTAGTTGCTCTGCTTTACGTCTTGACGCAAATCCAGCTTGTGCGATCACTTTTTGTAGCCGCTCCATTCCATCACCTCTAAATTCTTCAATATGTGTCATTATGCATTATTACACATCGATTGAAATAAGAAAAGCCGCAGACACTATCAATAAGGTATAAATCCATTAAAAAAACTGCTCCGCAGCGGAACAGTTTTTATGAAAACATCCATGAAACGATAAAAATAGCGGCTACAAACCCAGCCAAATCGGCAAGTAAGCCCACTTTCAATGCATCACCCATTTGCTTGATGCCAACCGCCCCAAAATAAATCGTCAATACATAAAAGGTTGTATCTGTACTTCCTTGCATCACAGAAGCTAGACGACCAATATACGAATCCGGCCCATGAGTAGCTATTAAATCACTCACCATTCCTAAAGCTGCCGTTCCTGAAATGGGGCGAATTAAGGCGAGCGGAAAGACTTCTGGTGCTAGGCCGATCGATAGCAGGAGCGGCCTCATCCAGTCTACGACACTTTCAAGAGCCCCAGAAGCTCGAAAGATCGCAATCGATACCATCATCCCGACTAAATAAGGAATAATCGAGATGGCAATGTGGATTCCCTCTTTGCCCCCTTCAACAAACGTTTCATATGTGGGAACTTTTTTGAACGTACCGTAAAGTAGAATGAAGCCGATGATGACGGGGATGATCCAAATAGAAATGAGCGAGAGCCAAGCCATTTATCCCCCTCCCTTTCGTATGCGACGAGAGTAAAAGTAGCGGTCAATCATGATCGCAAACGTCGTAGAACAAGCTGTTGCAAACAGGGTAGGCGCCACAATTTCAGCTGGGGAAGCAGATTCATAAGAAAAACGAATCGCTAAGATCGTCGTTGGTATAATCGTAAGACTCGATGTATTCAACGCTAAAAAAGTAATCATGGAGCGACTCGCTTCACTTTTCCCTCCATTTAATCGCTTTAATTCCTCCATCGCTTTAATCCCGAACGGCGTAGCCGCGTTACCAAGGCCAAACATATTGGCCGTCATATTCGACAGAATGTACCCCATCGCTGGATGGTCATCCGGGATATCCGGGAATAATCGTTTCGCGATCGGCTTGAACAAATGAGCGAGTTGCTTGAGCATACCGGCTTTCTCAGCTATTTTCATGATGCCAAGCCAAAACACAAGGACACTAATTAAACCGATACAAATCGTCACAGCTTCTCCAGAGGCTTCAAAAACCGCTTTGTTCACCTCATTCATTTTTCCATTGATCGCTGCAAAAATCAGCCCAATTAAAGTCATCCCTACCCAAATATAATTAACCATGATTCATTTCACCATCATTGATCATGACCACCATTCCTTCCACTTCTCCCATAGAGATTTCTGCTCGTCGCTTTTCTCCTGTTTATAATAAATAGGAATTGTAAATACTTTTTCTTTATTTAAAAAAGCTTCAGCTTGTCCGACTACTTCAGGCACCTTCCCACGTTTCCAGTTTTTTTTCGGTTTCAGTAGTTTATAATGGATAGATAGTTGTTCTTCCTCTTCTTTTGTGAGCGGGAATAGTACATCTCTTTTTAAGTAGATATGACCGTCATAAAAAGAATTGTTTATCTTCATTGCTTTTTTATGCAAAATCACTTTAGGGTCATATTTCTCAAAACTCGATTCGTACATATAAATGTGGTCATTCCAATCATCAGATGCATCTAATGTCACTGCAATTAAATCCATATCCCCTTTCGTCGCCGTTGTTACTAAAGTTCGATGAGCTTTTTTCGTATAACCTGTTTTCCCCCCTGTACAATATTCGTATTTTTCTGTCAATAAACGGTTTTTATTATGCCAAATTCGATCCCACTCGCCACTCGGATCTTTGACACGATATTTTTTCGTTCCAGCTATTTCACGATACTTAGCATTCTTCATCGCGTACCTGGTCAAAAGTGCCATATCATAAGCGGTGGAACGATGCTTCTCACTATCATCTAAGCCATGCGGGTTAGCAAAGTGAGTGTTTTTCATGCCGATTTCCTTCGCCTTTTCATTCATTAAAAATACAAATCCCTCTTTGCTTCCTCCTACATGTTCAGCGATCGCAACAGCCGCATCATTTCCTGAGCGCAACATTAAACCATACACTAAATCTTCTAACGAAATCTTTTCGCCTTTTTTTAAATAAAGTGATGAACCCTCCGTTAGCACCGCTCGCTTGCTCACCTTTACTTTGTCCTGTAGCTTGTCCGACTCAATCGCAATGATTGCGGTCATAATTTTCGTGATACTAGCAATGCGCATTACCTCATGTGGATCTTTGGCATATAGTACTCGTCCACTTTGTTGCTCCATGACGATCGCACTAACAGCACTCGTGCTCGCTTGTGCTGGTGAATTTATTGACAGTAAGAACAGTAGGAAAGCCAGGATGACAACTGGCATTTTTTTATTCATCCGCCGATCTCTCCCTCGCTTATTTGTACAACTATATGCAAAATAAGCCCCTAACATGACGAACAAAAAAAAGCGGCCTCAGCCGCTTTTTTACTCTTCATTATTTAATACTTGTTCAAATCGCTCAAAAAATAAATCTGCTTCTTCTTGTTCATTATCTTCGATTTCTGACAACGGTGGAAGCTCTGAAATGTCTTTTAATCCGAAGCAATCTAAAAACTCTTTCGTCGTACCATATAAAATCGGTCTTCCCGGCCCTTCTGCTCGTCCGTATTCCTTAATCAAGCCTTTCGCTACGAGATTTTGTAGCGCTCGATCGGCCTTCACTCCACGAATTTCTTCAATCTCCGCTCTTGTGATCGTCTGTTTATAAGCGATAATCGCTAACGTCTCTAGAGCCGCTTGAGAAAGCGTGTGTGAATGACCGTTTTCCACTAGCTTTTTAATATAGGGGGCGTGTTCTTTTTTCGTCGCCAGCTGATAGGTTCCTGCGAGTTCAATTAATAGAATGCCCCGATCTGGATCTTGTTCATAGCGTTCTTTTAATTCATTCACGATATCTTTTGCTTCATGCTCTTCCACTTCAAGCACTTGAACAATTTGTTTTAATGACAACCCTTCATCACCGGCAGCGAAAAGTAGACTTTCTGTAATGCTCATCCAACGAATAATGGTCATTCGCTTTCCCCTCCTTTCGCCATCACAAACAGATCAGAAAAATTGTTCTGCTGCTCAACGACAATTTCATTTCGTTTCATTAATTCTAATACAGCTAAAAAGCTAACGACCATATGTCCTTTATCCTCATATGGAAAGAGGTCAATAAAACGAGTCGGCTGTTCGCACGTAGCTAATGTGGACAAAATTTGATCCATTCGTTTTTCTAGTGAGACCTCTTGCTTTTTTACTTTTTTCGTCATTGGGCGCTGCAATTTTTTGCGACGCAGAAGCTTATGGAACGCACCAAGCATATCATATACAGTAACACGTAAATTCTGTGCTGATGGCTGATTGTCTTCAAGAGCCGTTAAATCACTCGGCGCTTTTGTAAAAAACTCTCCTCGTTCTTCTTCTTTCTCTTTCAAGCGCTCGGCTGCCTCTTTATACTTTTTATACTCAACTAGTCGTTCCACCAGCTCTTCTCGTGGATCTTCTTCTACCCAATCGACTTCTTCCTCTTCTTCATGTGAAGGGAGTAACGTTTTACTTTTAATCGCTAATAACGTCGCAGCCATGACTAAATATTCACTGGCGACATCCAGCTCTAATTCCTTCATCGCATGAATGAATAATAAATACTGCTCTGTAATATCAGCCATCGGAATATCATATATGTCAATCTCTAACCGCTGAATTAAATGTAGCAACAAATCGAGTGGGCCCTCGAAAGCATCAACTTTTACTTTATATTGCATATTTTATCACCAATTCTTTTCAGTTCACTCAAAAAAAGCTCAACTTTTAGTATAGAGGATTCAGCGACACTGTCCACTACTATTTTCGGAATTTGATCAACAGTTTTCAGCATGTTAAGATGTGTGTAATGCAATGTAGTGTAGGAGGACGTTCATGTATTCTTATCCGTTGTCTTATTTAACCTTTCTCGTTCATTTTCATGATCATCAAGACTATTTTGAATGCCACGAAGTGTTAGAAGAATATTGGAAAGAACAAACGGACCAAACTCGTGATTCTGTTTGGGTTGGTCTTATTCAAACAGCCGTCGTGCTTTATCACCATCGCCGCGGCAATTTTATTGGGGCGATGAAGCTCGCAACAAAAGCCCTCAACATTCTACAGCAACGTCAAAAGGAGCTAACTGAACTAGGAATTGACAGCGAAACTTTTTTAGAAGTTTTCTCTGTCCGTCTTCAAGAGTTGCATCATCAACAACCATTCACCCCAATGTCTATTCCTGTGCACGATGCAGAGCTTAAGAACCAATATGAGCTTGTGAAACAATCTTGCTTTTCTCCACTTGTAAAGGAGTCAGCGGATTATCTATATCATAAACATTCTTTGCGAGATCGTTCAGATGTAATTGCTGCTCGTAAACGATCATTGCAAGAAAAACAACGGGCTAGAAAAAAGCCCCAAAATATTAGTCAGTAAAAAAAGAGACCCATACTTATTCAGTTGGGTCTTCTTCACACTTATGAAAAAATTTAGAGGTAGATGCGTTAGGAACGACCTTCTTGTCCGTATGCATCTCTTTTAACTCTTTCACCATTTTTTTGCCAATCCCTTCTTTGCGATAGGAAGGGTTGACAGAGATATGTTGAATTTCTACTATATCTCCTTTTTCCTTTGTGCCTATCGCTCCGATCACCTCTTCATCTTTCCATAAATACAATTGCCAATGCTTTTTTTCTTCATAGGACTTTATCGTTTCCTGCAATTTTTTAATTTCCTTTTCTTGAGGCATAAACGACAGTAAACCCATAGCAATTTTTTCAAATGACTTTTTATAACGAATTAACATGTGAAATCCCTCTTCAATTTTATGGTTATCATGAAAGTAAATATTTATTAATAATTACCACTTTAACAAAACATTGGAAATTATTCAACTTTACTTAAGCAATGAACAACCAATAATATAAACCCCAGCCACATGCAATTAACATAAAAATGATAAAAAGTATGGCATTACTTCTATTCATACTTCACCTCGAATGGTTCGTCGTTCATTTATGACTTATCGTTTTTGTCAAAGGAAGATCCAGCTTAATAATGTCCTCATAGCTTTCTCTCTTTATAATTAAGTCGGCATGTCCATTTTCTACAAAGACAACAGGAGGTCTTGGAATACGATTGTAGTTATTAGCCATAGAGTAGCCGTAAGCACCTGTACAGAACACCGCTAAAATATCGCCGGACTCCGCTTTGGGAAGCGGCAAATCCCATATAAGCATATCGCCTGATTCACAGCACTTTCCAGCAATCGATACCGTTTCTTCTACAGGATCGTTTACTCGATTAGCTAATACTGCTTCATACTTCGCTTCATACAAAGCTGGACGAATATTATCATTCATGCCCCCATCAATCGCAATATACTTTCTCACATTCGGGACATGCTTTTCCGATCCTGTTTGATATAGCGTAATACCCGCATCTCCAACGAGAGAACGACCTGGCTCAATCCAAATTTCTGGCATAGACATTCCATAAGTAGCTGTCTGATCTTGTACTTCCTTAATAATTTCTTCCACATATTGTGAAGGCTCTAACGGATCATCTTCTTCAGTATAGCGAATTCCAAAGCCGCCGCCAAGGTTTAATACGTCGGATTCAAACTGATAGCGTTCTTTCCAGTCCGCTAGCTTTTCGATAATTTTCCGGGCCGCTAACGTGAAGCCCGTCGTTTCAAATATTTGCGATCCGATATGACAATGGACTCCTAACAGCTTGACTCCTGTCATTTGCAAAGCTAGTTGCATAGCTTCTTCCGCTTGACCGTTATTTAAATCAAAGCCGAACTTTGAATCTTCTTGTCCCGTCGTAATATAATCATGCGTATGCGCCTCTACTCCTGGAGTCACCCTAAGTAAAATATTCATCTCTTTTCCTTGATGCTCACAAAGAGATTGTAGCATATTTAGCTCATAAAAATTATCGACAACAACACAGCCAATGTCACTTTCAATGGCCATCTCGAGCTCTTCTTTACTTTTATTATTTCCATGAAAATGAATTCTCTCCACCGGAAAGTTGGCTTTTAAAGCTGTATAAAGTTCGCCTCCAGATACGACATCTAAAGACAACCCTTCTTCTTCTACTAATTGAATCATGCCGATGGATGAGAACGCTTTGCTAGCATAAGCCACTTGTGCACTTACTCCAAGCTTTTCAAACGTTTCTTTAAATCCTCTTGCTCTTTCTCGTATTAACGCAACATCATAAATATACAGAGGCGTGCCGTATTTATTAGCTAAACTAACACAATCGACTCCTCCCACTTCTAAATGTCCAAATTGATTTACATGTGCCGTTCCATATGTATGCATATATTCTCCTCTATTCTTTGAGTTTCTTTTTTCTCAAATGTCAATATTCAGATAATAAAAAAGAAGAAATAGACAGTCGTCAACGTGACAAACTGTCTAAAAACTAAAATGATTAAAAGTAATATACCATACATCCGTTATTGACTCAACATCGTTATTCATTCACCGGTTGTCTAGTTGAATCTCGCGGATTCACGATCGATGGTCGCAATTTGGCTGATGGAACTGTCTTTCGAATAAATATTTGCCAAAATGCTTGAGGATCGAAAGGAAGAATCGGCCATAAATAAGGGGTATTTAAGGCTCGCATATGAGCTAAAAAGATAATAATACCCGTAGTGGCGATCATAAGTCCTGGCACTTTAAACAATGCGACAGCGACGAGCAAGCATAGCCTAGATAATTTATTGGCGATACTCAGCTCGTAACTAGGAGTGGCATACGTCCCAATAGCCGCAATCGCTACATATAGCATCACTTCAGGCACGAACAAACCGACATCAATTGCAATTTGCCCAATAAGAACAGCGGCAATTAAACCCATCGCCGTTGATAATGGTGTCGGCGTATGAATGGCTGCGATCCTCAAAAGCTCAATACCAATATCCGCCATAAAAATTTGCAACACTAAAGGGATATTCGTTTCCTTATTAGGACCGATAAATTCCAACGCTTTCGGTAACAGCTGAGGCTCAAGTGAAAACAGTAATAACAACGGCAATAAAAATAACGAAGCAAGAATAGCAAAAAAACGAAGCCAACGAATAAACGTTCCAACCGCCGCCGATTGCCGATATTCTTCCGCGTGTTGTAAGTGGTGAACATAAGTAGCTGGTAAAATGATCACACTTGGTGAAGTATCAACAAACAAGAGAACGTGACCTTCTAACAAATGAACGGCGCCAATATCTGCTCTTTCTGTGTACCTCACAATTGGATAAGGATTATACCCTTGTTTAACGATAAACTCTTCAATCGTCTTATCAGCCATTGGAATACCATCAATATCAATAGCATCCAACTCTTGCCTTACAATGTCCACTAAATCTGGATCTGCTATCCCATCAATGTAAGCGATCGCTACATCTGTTTTAGATCGTTGTCCAACCTTTGTCATTTCAAACCGAAGACGACCATCCCTGATCCGCCTTCTTGTTAACCCCGTATTAACGATAATATTCTCTACATATCCATCGCGCGAGCCACGTACCACTTTTTCTGTGTCAGGTTCTTCTGGTTGTCTTCCCGGATAGCTGCGAACATCGACAATAAATGCTTGTTCTTCATTTTCAATAACAATGGCTATTAATCCAGACAACACTTGATCCATTAGTTGCTCAACAGTCTCTACTTTATCGACGGAATGGTGGACAATTCTATTCTCTATTATGTTTCCAATGTGCATACTTCTTTTTTCATGATCATTCGTTTGTGTGAGCTGAGTTAATATTTCGATGATAAAAGTGGTATCACATAATCCATTTACATAGTAAATGTGAAGCTTTTTTCCTAGAATGACAAATTCTCGAACACCGATATCAAAGCTTTTGCCTAAACCAATTTTTTGCTCCATTAGTTCATTCATTTTCACAGGATCTTTTGGAATCCTTGTCGTTTTCATCTCCTGCACGGATAAACCTCCTCACGATCCTCCAATGTGATCACTGGTATACAAAATACAGCCATTGGAACAATGAACCAGCGATTTTCCCAAGGACGATAGCCATAATCAACACTAAAATATGTTCGTGAACACCCATTCTCTTAGCGATAATCGGAAATACATTTAATACTTCTGTCAAGGCTGCCGCTAACATGCCAATAAACATTCCGCTTAGCAATCCAATCGGTAAGAGCCAAACTTCTGATATGAAGAGTCGAATAGGATGTAAGCTAACCATTGTTCCAGTAAGCACTCCTAAAATAACAGCCCATTCATATCCTCTAATTTTGCTAAATGTTTTCGTCATTTGCATCATTCTTGGAATAACACCAAGAACAGTAATAAAGGCTACATACCCAACGCCCACTGATAAACCGCCAGCTAAACCGAGAAAAGCTAGCAACATATTATGAACGATACCCACTATTCGCTCTACTTTCCTTATACTCGTTTAACACAATATATTGATTTAAATCTTGTTGATATTTAAATATCTCCACTTCGAGCGGACTCGGTTCTTCATTGAATTTCTTTTTAAATAAATGGTTAAAGAATAAGATCATACCCACTCCTAAACCAATGGAATATGGTATTTGTAAAATGAGCGGATGCTCTTTCTTTTCACCGGTAATAATCTCGTACAATTTCACTTGAACAGCTTGCATACTCACATCTTCATGAAAGTTCATGATTGTTAATGCAGCTCCTGTAAATAATAAACACCAGATGAAAAGAAAAAGGGAAAAGGAGCTTTTCTTCCGGGGTGGAGCTGTATCAATAATCGTTTCTGACGGTCCGATGAACTGGATATCTACTTCTGGCCATTGATGAAGTACCATTTTCACAATCGTCATCGCTTCAATAACAACAATTTGCTGATCCTCTGGTTTAATTTGATATAGATCCATATGAACCAGACTTGGTAACAATTGTTCAGGCGCAATGATTTGAGCTATATCTTTTAGCTTCACGTTCGCATTCACATGTAAGTGAATACGAGGAATTAAGCGAATAAAAATGGAAGTTTCCATCACTCTCCCACCCCGCTGTTTCATTATAGTCATTAATATGAGCAAAAACGGATACAGTTATGCGATCAATGGCATGAAAAAAAGTCGGCCAACAATCGTTGAACCGACTTAACTCTTTACTTAGATGTCATATTTTCCTTCATTTGCAGCAAGATTCTTTTCTCTAATCGCGACACTTGCACTTGAGAAATACCTAGTCGATTAGCGACTTCCGCTTGCGTCTGATCTTTATAGTAACGCAAATAGACAATCAACCGTTCTCTCTCCTCCAACCCTCTAATCGCTTCTTTTAAAGCGATTTGGTCGAACCATTGCTGATCATTTTTATCAGCCATTTGATCTAAAAGAGTGATCGGATCTCCGTCATTTTCATATACCGTTTCATGAATCGAGGAAGGTGATCGCGCAGCTTCCTGAGCCATCACTGCTTCTTCAGGAGAAATATCTAAATGAGTGGCAATTTCTTGAATCGTTGGTGTTCGGCCGTATTTCTTTAACAATTCTTCTCTTGCTCTGCGAATTTTATTGCCTGTTTCCTTTAAGGAACGACTGACTTTAACCGTTCCATCATCACGGATAAACCGTTGAATTTCCCCGATAATCATCGGTACAGCGTAAGTGGAAAACTTGACGTCATAACTTAAATCAAATTTATCCACCGATTTTAATAAGCCAATACAGCCAATTTGAAATAAATCATCCTGATCATACCCTCTGTTCAAAAAACGTTGAACGACGGACCAGACAAGTCTCATATTCTTCTCAACAATCGTGTCTCGTGCTTGTTGATTACCTTCTTGACTTTCTTTAATTAATTTCTTGAGCTGAGCATCTGACAAAATAGCCGGCTTATTTTTTTTAATTTCAACATCCATGGCTTGGCCCCTTAATTACAATATGCTTTTTTATTAGCGATCTGTTTCTTCAAACGAATTACGGTGCCTGATCCTTGATGTGAGGTAACTTCTACTTCGTCCATAAAATTTTCCATAATCGTAAATCCCATTCCCGACCGTTCTAAATCTGGCTTTGTTGTAAATAATGGCTGTCTCGCTTCCTCGACATTTTCCATGCCGACTCCTTCATCTCGAATAACGAGATCAATGAGACCATCATCAAGAACGACCGATATATATACCATTCCTGCTGGATTTCCTTCATAGCCGTGAATAATGGCATTCGTCACCGCTTCCGAAACAACGGTCTTCACTTCAGTTAATTCGTCCATTGTGGGGTCTAGCTGAGCAATAAAAGCAGCAACTGTTACTCGTGCAAACGACTCATTTTGACTAATTGCACTAAATTGAACATTCATTTCATTTTTCATATTAAGCCGCCCCCAATCGTTCGAGTGCTTGTTGTTCTGACGTTTCCATTCGAACAATTTTAAACAAACCAGATAACTCAAACAGCCTTTTCACTGATGGAGAAATAGCACATACAACCATCTCGCCACTTTCTTTCTGAATTTTTTTGTATCTTCCTAATACGACACCGAGCCCTGAGCTATCCATAAATGTTAGCTCCTCAAGGTTTAATATAATATGGCGAATCCCTTGTCGATCAATCGCTTCATCTGCTTGCTTCCTGAGCGATTCGGCTGTATGATGATCAAGCTCTCCGATTAAGCGAAGGCAAAGAACTTGATCGACCACTTCCATGTCTACTGTTAAGCTCATAATTAAGCCCCCTTTTTTCAGTAATAGGAAGCATTTCGACAGCGCCCCTTACCAATCCTTCTGCCTGACAAAACTAGTACGTATTCGCTAAAAGAATTGTTGCTTCGTCATTATGCATCGCTCGTTTTCGTAAAATAATGAAACACTTTTTTATAAAATTGCCACCAGCTTGCTTTATGAATATCTTCTTTGGCAATTAGCGGCGTCTTCGAGATGACCTTTCCTTCTCTTTTAATGCGTAGCTCTCCAAGCTTCGTTCCCTTTTTTATCGGCGCTTGAATATTTTTTTGCAAATGAAGCTGTTGCTTCATTTTGACTTGCTTTTCTCCTTTACGGGCAATGACAGATACATTTGCTCCTGTTTCTAAAGCTACTTTATTTTTATGACCTTTCACTACATTTAAACTGGTGATTTCTCTTCCTTTTTCATAAAGAGGCGTGAGCGCATAATGACCAAAGCCATAATCCATCATTTTCGTAATTTGAGCATTGCGATCTTTCGGCGTTGGCGCTCCAAACACGACGGCGACAAGACGCATCTTCCCTTTTTGGGCAGTCGTCGTTAAGCAATACTTTGCTTCGTTCGTAAAGCCTGTTTTCAGCCCATCTACCCCTGGGTAAAATTTCAGTAAACGGTTCGTATTGACAAGCCAAAACTTCTTATCTGTTCCATCTCGTAAATACGCTTCATATGTTCCAGTAAATTCGGTAATTCGCTCATGATTTAATAATTCTGTCGCCATGATTGCCATATCATAAGCAGAGCTATAATGACCTTTTTCAGGAAGACCCGTCGCATTTTTAAATTGCGTTTGTTTTAAATCTAGTTCCTTTGCTTTCTTGTTCATCATTTGAACGAAGGCTTCTTCACTACCACCAATTCGTTCAGCCATCGCAACGGATGCATCATTGGCCGATCCAATCGCTATCGCTTGGAGCATTTCCTTGACCGTCATTTCTTCTCCGGGCTCCAAAAAGATTTGTGATCCTCCCATTGAAGCAGCAAACTCACTCGTCCTTACTCGATCCTCCCACGATATTTTTTTGCTTTCGATCGCTTCCATAATGAGCAGCATCGTCATAACTTTAGTCATAGAGGCTGGCGGTAACGGCTTATGACTATCTTTCTCAAACAGCACAGTCCCGGTATCTTTTTCGATCAAAATAGCGGACTTAGCATTTTCCGCCATTTGTAGCTTATCATCGACTTCATTCGCTGTGGAAAGAGGGGGAATACTATGCCAAATGAGCAAAAAAGCAAGAAATAATACTAACTTTCGCATCATGATTACATAACCTCCATTACTGTGAACTTTTCATACGGTATAACCCCATTTTTTCCAACATCTCTATTTTTATACAAAAAAGAAGCACCCTTTTTTTAGGATGCTTCTTTTTCAATCTATTTCATCATTTCTTCATGCACGAGTACAGGTGGAGCGACTTTTTCTTTGGAAAGAAGAATGCTCTTGTATAGCTCTTCTTTCACTTGTTCCACCTCTTCTGTATTGCTGTGTATAGTAACTAACGATTCGCCCACTTCAACTTTATCGCCGATTTTTTTATTCAACATTAAACCGACAGCGAGATCGATGTTAGATTCCTTTGTCGCTCGACCAGCACCAAGCCACATCGCTGCTGTTCCGACATGATCGGCAATAATTTCTGACACATAGCCTTCTTCTTTTGCTACTAATTCTATTTGGTAAGCGGCTTGAGGAAGCTTCGTCGGGTCGTCTACAATCGATCCATCTCCACCTTGAGCTTCAATGAAAACTTTGAATTTCTCTAATGCTTGACCGTTTTCAATGACTTCCACCAACTTTTGGCGAGCTTCTTCAAGGGAGGAGGCTTTTTCTGCTGCATACACCATATGACTACCAAGGACTAAGCAAAGTTCCGTTAAATCTTCAGGACCTTCTCCCTTTAATGTGTCGATCGCTTCTTGTACTTCAAGTGCATTGCCAATCGCAAACCCTAATGGCTGGCTCATATCTGAAATCACGGCCATCGTCTTACGACCGACATGATTGCCGATATTGACCATCGCTTGAGCGAGGTCACGAGAGTCTTCAAGCGTCTTCATAAACGCACCTGCGCCTGTTTTAACATCTAACACAATCGCATCAGCACCTGCGGCAATTTTTTTGCTCATAATCGAACTAGCAATCAACGGAATACTATTCACCGTACCAGTCACATCACGAAGAGCGTATAGCTTTTTGTCTGCTGGTGTTAAGTTACCGCTTTGTCCAATAACTGCAATTTTATTTTTGTTCACAAGCTCGATGAACTGTTCATTCGTTATTTCGACGTGAAAGCCTTCTGCTGCTTCTAGCTTATCGATCGTTCCACCAGTATGTCCAAGTCCGCGACCGCTCATTTTAGCAACAGGCACATCAACCGCAGCAACTAGTGGGCCAAGCACTAAAGTCGTTGTATCTCCTACACCGCCAGTAGAATGCTTATCAACTTTAATACCTTCGATAGCGGACAGATCAATTTGATCTCCAGAGTTCACCATTGCCATCGTTAAGTCCGCTCGCTCTTGTTCGGTCATTCCTTGAAAGTAGATCGCCATTAGCAAAGCACTGATTTGATAATCAGGTATCGTTCCTTTTGTATATCCGTCAATGATAAAGTTAATTTCCGTCGTTGTTAATGGGTGTCCATCACGCTTTTTTTCAATTAAATCTACCATTCTCATCTGATGATCGCGCCTCTCTTTACATGGATTTAATAATTTCTTTTACATATAACAAAAAGTCAGCTCGAACTTTTTCCGTCGTTTCAATGACTTCATCATGAGCTAGCGGTTGATCCAACATCCCAGCTGCCATATTAGAAATACAAGAAATTCCAAGTACTTTCATCCCACTGTGACGAGCAACAATGACTTCTGGTACGGTAGACATACCGACAGCATCACCACCGAGCGTTCTTGCCATCCGCACTTCAGCAGGCGTTTCGTACACTGGTCCTGTATTTCCAACATAGACGCCCTCTTGAACAGAAAGATTGATCTTGTTGGCAATCTCCTTTGCCAGCTGTTGAAGTTCTCTACTGTAAGCTTCCGACATATCAGGGAAACGAACACCAAGACGATTATCATTTGGACCAATCAACGGATTACCACCCATCATATTAATATGGTCAGTAATGATCATTAAATCGCCTGGTTCAAATGCTTCATTGACACCACCAGCCGCGTTCGTCACAATCACTGTTTCTACACCCAGTGCTTTCATTACACGTACTGGAAATGTCACTTGATCAAACGAATATCCTTCATAGTAATGAAAACGACCTTGCATAGCCACTACTTCTTTTCCAGATAGCGTACCGAATACAAGCTGCCCAGCATGTCCTTCGACTGTAGACACTGGAAAGTCAGGAATCTCACTATAAGGAATCTTAACTGCATTCTCAATTTCCTCAGCAAGTACGCCAAGACCAGAACCTAAAATCAAACCAATTTTCGGGCTTTTTTGACTCACCTTTGTTAAATATTGTGTCGCTTGTTCTATTTTTTCTACGTTCATTATTTTTTCTCCCTTACTTTAAGTCGTTTAAAAAGCTCTCTCCGTATTTAGGCATTTTGACGCCAAAATTTTCTGCCACTGTCGCACCGATATCAGCAAAAGTGTTTCTGATCGGCAATTCTTTTCCAGATTGGAAGCGTGGTGAATAGACAATTAATGGGACATACTCGCGTGTATGGTCAGTTCCGTGATGGATAGGATCATTTCCGTGATCTGCGGTAATAATCAGTAAGTCATCGTCTGTCATTTTCCCAAACACTTCTGGAAGTCTGGCATCGAACTCTTCTAGTGCCTTGCCATACCCAACTGGATCGCGACGATGTCCAAACAGCGCATCGAAGTCAACAAGGTTAACAAAGCTTAAACCTGTAAACTCTTGATCAAATGCTTGAATAAACTTGTCCATACCATCCATATTTGATACTGTCCGTACCGCTTGTGTCACCCCTTCTCCGTCATAAATATCGGAAATTTTTCCGATCGCAATGACGTCGTACTCGGCGTCTTTCATTTCATTCATCACCGTGCGTTCAAATGGCTTTAATGCATAGTCATGACGGTTCGAGGTACGCGTAAAAGCTCCTATTTCACCGATAAACGGACGAGCAATTATACGACCCACCATATATTTTTCATTGAGAGTAAGCTCTCTCGCAATTTCACAAATTTGATATAGCTCTTTTAAAGGAACGACTTCTTCATGTGCTGCAATTTGCAAAACAGAATCCGCGGACGTATACACAATCAATGCCCCTGTTTCCATATGTTCTTTGCCAAGCTCATCTAAAATGGCTGTTCCGCTTGCCGGCTTATTGCCAATCACTTTTCTTCCCGTTCTTTGCTCTAACTCATTAATTAATTCTTCAGGAAATCCATCGGGAAACACTTGAAAAGGCGTTTGAATATTTAGCCCCATGATCTCCCAATGACCGGTCATCGTATCTTTTCCGTTAGAAGCTTCTTGCATTTTCGTATAATATGCAAGTGGCTCATTCGTTTTTTCAAGCCCTTGAATATCTCGAATATTCGCAAGCCCGAGCTTTGCCATATGTGGCATATGTAATCCGTTCATTTTTTCTGCGATATGGCCTAGTGTATCTGACCCTAAGTCATTGAATCTTTCAGCATCTGGTGCCTCGCCAATTCCTACTGAATCCATCACTAGTAAATGAATTCGCTTAAATGTAGACGCTGCCATTTTGTGTCCTCCTTTTTCTCTCTTCTACTGAACATATTACCCTAATTTTATTCGAATAATCATCTGTTAAATCGTCAGAAGTCTGACAACCTTATTTCATTTTATTTTACCCGATTTTATCGCTTTTGTACAAGCAAAAGGAAAAGGCTACCCTATGAAAAGATACGAGTTACATTCTTTTCCACTAGGTAGCCTTTTCGATGATCAAGCTCGCGGATGAAATTGTGTATACACGTCTTTCATTCTTGTTTTCGTCACATGTGTATAGATCTGCGTCGTTGAAATGTCGGCATGACCAAGCATTTCTTGCACCGCCCGTAAATCTGCCCCATTTTCTAATAAGTGAGTAGCAAAAGAGTGGCGCAATGTATGTGGCGTTAAATCCTTTTCAATATTGGCTTTTTGAGCGAGTCCTTTTAATATTTTCCAAAATCCTTGTCGCGTTAAACGGTTGCCATGGTGATTTAAAAACAAAGCTTCTGTTGTACGTTTAGCTGACTTCAATTTCGGCCTTCCGTCTTGAAGATAAGTTTCAACCACACCAATGGCTGTTTGACCAATCGGTATGATTCTTTCTTTATTCCCTTTACCGAAGCAACGGACAAACCCCATTGTCAAATGAATGTCTTCTAGATTTAACGATGTTAATTCACTCACTCGGATGCCTGTCGCATACAACAATTCTAGCATCGCCTGATCTCGCAAACCAAACGGTGTCGACGTATCCGGTGCCACCATTAACGCCTCCACTTCAGACAAGTTGAGCACTTTCGGTAATTTTTTCTCTGTTTGTGGTGTTTCGATATGAACAGAAGGGTCTTGATCAACCGCTTTTTCTCGAAGAAGGAATTGATGAAAAGATCGAACGGATGCGATATGTCGTGCAATCGTTTTCGATGATTTCCCCTCCGTTTTCAACTCATTTAGAAATTGAACAATATGAACGCGCGTCACATCATTTAATGAAGACAATTGCTCCACTTTCTCGATATACAATAAATAACGCTTTAGATCACGTTCGTAAGCTGAAATTGTATTTTTAGCTAGTCCCTTCTCAACAACCATGTAATGAATGAAATCTTGTAATTGATCCTTCATTGAATTACTCCCCATCTAAATAAAAAAGCAACAGCCGCTCTAGCCAGCGCATATCTACATCCTCTACTTGAACAGCGACTTTCATTGCTGCTCCTTCCGGCTCATCATACCGATGCTTTTTCTCATATTCATGTTGAAGCCAAACAATTCCACTATAAAATAAGAGCGTTAAAATAGTAAATAAAAAAAAGACTCCACTCGCTCGCCGAACAGCTTTTCCCCATTCACGTATCATCTCTTCCCCCTACTCACTATCATCATTGATATAGCTTATGCTAGCTGAGTAGAGATGTAGAACTGAATATAAGACAAATATAAAAGACTGTCCCTTAAGCGCTTCGCTTCTTCACTAGCGTATCAGTATGTTTACATTGATACTACTTATCGTTGTGAAGACATTTGCTCTTCTCTTTAGGACAGTCCTTTATTAGTCTACATGCTGCTTTTCACTTTCTCCTTGTTGTTCCGCTTTCTCCTGACAGCGCCAACAAATCCCATGAAAAGTTAAACGATGGTCTTTCACTTTAAATTTCCAGTCGCGTTCAACGATGACCTCTACATCTTCGAGAAGGTCTTCCTGAATTTCATCAACCGCTCCGCATTCAATACAAACGAGGTGATGATGAAAATGAGCGGCGCCTTCTTGACGCAGATCATAACGAGAAACACCGTCCCCAAAATTTATCTTATCTACTACTTTCAATTCATTCAGTAATTCTAACGTTCGATAGACAGTAGCCAACCCAATTTCAGGCGCCTTTTCTTTCACTAGGAGGTATACATCTTCTGCGCTTAAATGATCTTCTTCATGTTCAAGTAGCACCCGTACAGTAGCTTCGCGCTGAGGAGTTAATTTATAACTCGCAGAATGCAACTGTTTCTTAATTCTTTCTATCCGACTTTCCATCATAAGTCCCCTCCCACGCTGATGTATTCTTTATTATAACAAATTGGGGGAAGGTTGCAAAATAAAATCATTATAATATTCTCTTAATAATTATTTTTCATTGATAATTATTATCATATAACTATTTTCATTAACAATGGTGAAATATAAGCCTCAACTCCAGCAGCCATCGCCGCTGCCGCGATAGCGATTAAAAAAAACAAAATGTATCGCAAAAGGAAAGGACCGATATAAAATTGATTCCCTTGCTTCATAAAGATCTTTTTGATGAGCTGCAATGAGAATGCGGTTGAGACGGCGGCAACAAATAAGAAAATCGGTATAATAATTAAATTTTGCGGTAGCACCGTCGTCATTGATAAAAAGAAGCCTTTCCAGCTCATTTGCTGAACAAGAAAGCCTACCGAAAACCCGATGACAATCCCCTTCATAAATAAAAAAATAAAAATGAGCGGCAAACCGATAATCGAAATGCCAAACAACCAAATAGAACCTAAATACTTTACATTATGAATAAAGCTTTGCCAAAATATATCTTGTGAGGCTGCAACTTGACCGTCTGATACTTGTCCAAAGAATTGCTGTAAATAATAAGCTAAATCTTCTTTTTGATTAAGCGATAGACTGTTGACAACAACCGCTCCAAACACGACCCCCATAAAAAAAAGCACGGCGACAAATACATAGATGGAGGCATTTGCCTGAACGTGTTGACCAATTAAAATCGACGAGATCTTTTTCCGCATATAAGCTCCCCCTTTTACTATTAATTCACTTTATGTATAAGGGGAGCTGAATATGCGTTCGCTTATTTAGTTATTCAATTGCTGTTGGAGCTGTAAATGTTGAATCGCATAGACTGTTTTCGCATCGAAAATTCGTTGATCCTTGATGAGCTGTACCGCTTCTGTTAACGTCACTTCCATCACCTCAACAAACTCATCTTCATCCAGTGATAACGCATCCTCTTTCTTGACTAAACCTTCTGCAATAAATACATGAACGAGCTCATCCGCAAAGCCTGGTGATGTATAAAACGATTGCAGCAATGTCATGCTTTCACAATCATAGCCGGTTTCCTCTTCTAATTCCCGGCGCGCACATACTTCCGGTTCTTCTCCCGCCTCTAGCTTACCAGCTGGAATTTCTACTAATGAACGCTCTAATGCTTTGCGGTACTGTTCCACAAGAACAAGCTTTCCTTCCGCTGTCAAAGCGAGTACGGCTACGGCACCTGGATGTTTAATAATTTCCCGCTTTCCTGTTTTTCCGTCTGGTAGCACAATATCATCGACTTGTAGACGAATGACTCGCCCTTCAAAAATCGGCTCAGTGTGGATCGTCTTCTCTTCAAATTTTTTCACATGGATCACTCCTTTTTCTCTTTCTCATTTTACCACAGCTAGACAGAACATTTGTCTCAAAGGACTTCTCTTCGTTATGATGAAGAAAAGGAGTGAAGAATTAATGAAAAAGCAACGACTTGGACATTCTCATTTACAAGTAAGCGAACTCGCACTCGGCTGTATGTCGCTAGGAACAGATGACAAAGTAGCACATGCTATTATAGAAGCCGCACTCGAAGAAGGAATCAATTATTTTGATACGGCCGACTTATATGACTTTGGCGTCAACGAACGTCTCGTTGGACAAGCGTTAAAACCGGTTCGGGAGAAAGTGGTTATCGCCACAAAAGTAGGGAATCGTTGGCAAGAAGGAAAAGACGGCTGGATGTGGGACCCATCAAAAACCTACATTAAGGAGGCTGTTAAAGATAGCTTGCAACGCTTACAGCTTGATTATATCGACTTATATCAACTTCATGGCGGAACGATCGATGACCCGATCGAGGAAACGATTGAAGCGTTTGAAGAGTTGAAAAAAGAAGGCTTCATCCGTACTTATGGAATCTCTTCGATTCGTCCAAATGTCATTCGTGAATTCGTGAAACACTCGGCAATCGATAGTGTCATGATGCAATACAGCTTACTCGACCGCCGTTCTGAAGAAGCGGTGTTGCCGCTACTCCGAAAACATGGAGTTAGCGTCGTTGCACGCGGACCGATCGCTAAAGGGTTATTAAGTGATCATTGGAGAGAGAAAATAAAGGATCAAGGGTATCTGGATTATTCAGCACACGAATTAAAAGAGCTGCTCGAAAAACTAGAACAACTAACAACAAACGAACACTCATTAAACGGTCTTGCACTTCGCTACCTTTTACACCATGAGTCTGTCGCTTCGGTCGTCACTGGCGCAAGCTCTGCTCAACAGTTAAAGGAGAATGTTCGTGCCGTAAAGGAAGCTTCACTGTCAACACAAGAATATGAGGTATTGCAAACACTCACAAAAGCAGCGCACTATAACCAACATCGTTGAACAGGTGGTAACTCCCCTTTTGGAGACATATATAAAAACCAAGGAGGGAGAAAAATGAGATACGATGAGTCCAGTTCACCTACAATGATCGTTGAAGGGAAAGCAACCGTCACGACCGCACCAGATCAAGCGGTTATCACCATTGGAATCGTAAGTGAAGCGAAACAGGTGATCGATGCTCAACAGCAAAACAGCTCTGTTTCCAATCAAATCATTCAAGCCTTAAATAAAAGTGGGATTCCTTCAAATGATATTAAAACAAAGCAATATTCCATTCGACCGGTATATCAATATACGGAAGGAAAATCGATCTTAACTGGGTACGAGGTTCGACATTTATTAGAAGTGCAAGTCAATCAATTACAACAAATCGGGACGATCTTAACGATCACTACGGAAAACGGAGCTAATATCATCGAAGACATCACCTTCAAGACGTCTACCCCTCATGCCGCTTACCGTAAAGCGTTACAGCTCGCTACTTTAGATGCAGTTGGCAAAGCAAAAGAATTAGCAAAAACGCTCCATGTTCAACTCAATCAAACACCGATGAAGCTAGTGGAAAGAAGTGCGCACATTCAATCCAGACCAATGGAGAAAATGGTATTATCCGCCTCAACCGAATCCGTTCCAATCGAACCAGGAGAACTCACCTTTTCAGCTGCTGTTGAGGCTACTTTTACCTACACTACCTTTTAAGGTGAAAAAAGCTGTTCATAAGTTACGCATCCCGTACTTACGAACAGCCTTTTTCGTTTTATTTAAATTTCGTCCAATCCATAGAGCTATCATTTAACAGCTCTTCAAAACTTTTATTTTTCTCTCGTTGGCGTCTTTCCTCTTTTTTTCGCTTTTCCTCTGCTTCTTTTTGCTGTTGCTCCTGTTCCTTTAGTTCTTTCTGCTTTATTTTTAACTGTTCAAGCACACCGGCATTTAATGTATCTTTTAACGTTAATACATCTTCCTTAGCTGATGTTGATTGCTGTTTCTTTGGCTGTTTTCTCTTGGCCATCGTTCTGCCCCTCCCTTTTCATGCGTATCGTATATTTTACCTCAGAATGAACGTAAGGTGAACCACATGATCTTTCTTATTTGAAATGGTACACTTAATGTAGAATGTGACTAATTTGAGGTGAGAATATGAAAAAGTGGTGGACCGTTCTCGGGACGACAGCCGCGCTGACCGCTGCTGTTGGTGTGTATGTATCTAACCGAGTGTTGTACATGAAGAAAAAAGATGAACAGCTCATTTACAAACGAGAGGTCGAAGCGAAACGACTAGATATTGAAGCGTACGAACAGCTACCGAAAGAAGACGTATGGATTCAATCTCCTTTCGGCTACCGATTGAAAGCCGTCTTTGTTACCCCTTACCCAGGTCGTCCGTATGTGATTTTCTGCCATGGTGTCACTGAAAACAAAACGAATTCGATTAAATATATGAATTTATTTATTAAACGAGGCTTTAATGGCATTATTTACGATCATCGTCGCCACGGAGAATCAGAAGGAATAACGACTAGTTACGGACATTACGAGAAATACGATTTACAAGCAGTCGTCAATGAATTAATTCGTCGCGAAGGAGAACACGTCTCTTTCGGTATCCACGGAGAATCGATGGGTGCTGCCACTTTACTGTTATATGCAGGAACGGTTGAAGATCGAGCTAATTTTTATATTGCTGATTGTCCGTTCTCCGATTTTAGAGAACAAATGATTCATCAAATGAAGCGAGAAATCAAAGTTGCGCCACAAGCTCTTGTTCACTTAGCCGAATGGATGGTCGCCTGGCGAGATCGTTTTCGTCTATCAGAGGTCTCCCCTCTTACAGCCGTCGAAAACATAAAAAAACCGACTCTTTTCATCCATAGTGAAGAAGATGAATTTATTCTCCCTAATATGACAAAAGAGCTCTTCCGCCGAAAAAAAGGACCAAAGGAGCTGTATTTAGCACCAAATGGCGCACACGCTCAATCATTCAATGAAAATCCAGAGCAATACGAACAAGTCATTGATCATTTTCTCAAGCATTTTGATCTACACTAATGCTAAAGGTCTTCCCTCATCGTATTGCTTTTTCCCCCTTTTCTTTATAAGATCAAAATGTGTCAATCATTAAGAGGGGGAATTATGATGTCAAAAGCACAAATTAAAGTCATGGATAACGGGTCTTTTAAAGTATCTGGCGATGTAGAATTAATCGATATGGACGGAAATGTATTCGAAACAAAACCAACTTTTTCTTTATGCCGCTGTGGTTTGTCACAAAACATGCCATTTTGCGATGCTGGGCATAAAGGAAAGTTTGAATCTTGCGTACGTGCAGAAAAAGTATTAGACGAAGAGTAAAATGGAACGGACAGTCGATATGGCTGTCCGTTATTCATAAGGAAACAAACTATCTGGGGGAAATAAGATTGCAACAACCATTTATTCAAAAGAGAATCGAGCAAAGCTTAGCCAAATATGACTATGAGCCTGATTGGCAGGAAGAGAAAGAGCTATTACTCCATCTCATTAACCGTATAGAGAAGCGCTGTGCCAATGAAGGCGAAGATCTTTATGAAGTCATTGAAGATGAAATCTATTCATTTGTTACTGGGAACAACGAATAAAGAAAAAGCTAGGCATCTCCACATAATTATGGTAGCGAAGCCTAGCTCTTTAGTAACTGGTTATTTTTTAAAAAACGCTTTTCTCCCTAATCGCTCAACGACACGGGGAAATAATGTATAAAAGATACTACCTGCACTCATCCATTTCGGCAGATTAATTTCTCTTTTATTCGTGCCAATTGCTTCAATAATCGCCTTCGCTACTTTTTCCGGCTGCAACATCCATCGCCCTACATTTTCAACGTAAGCACCTGATGGGTCGGCAGTGGTGAAAAAATCGGTCGCAATCGGTCCCGGATTGACAGCCGTCACATGCACGTTATCACGAGCTAATTCCATTCGCAAGCTGTTCGTATAACCAAGCACCGCATGTTTCGTCGCTGCATATACACTCGATTTCGGGGTAGCCATTTTCCCCGCTTGCGAAGCAATATTAATAATATGGCCGCTTTTTCTTGTCTGCATATCCTTCATCACCATTTCCGTACAAGCGATCAATCCGAAAACGTTGACTTGAAACATCGCCTCAGTGTCCTCCCATTTCGCCTCATGCGCATAATCAAACACACCAAAACCAGCGTTATTGATTAACACATCAATGGAACCAAAACGAGTAAATATCTCCGCAAACACTTGTTCAACATCCGTCCGTTTGCTTACATCCATCGAATAAACAAAGACATTCTTTGTAGCAAAATCCTGTTCTATTTTCTGTTTCAGTAGTTCTAAGCGATCGAGACGACGTGCCAACAAAATGAGCTGAGCACCTTCCTTCGCCGCTAACCTTGCCATTTCATAGCCAAGGCCGCTAGAGGCTCCTGTAATCACCATCGTTTTCCCTTTCAGACGCAAATCCCCAACTCCTTTTCACACAGGGAAATAATACAAAATCCCTTCATCATTCATTTGAACTTCTACCTGTCCGTTATTCTGCAAATAATCAAGCTGACCAACCGTTTCTGATAATGTGAGTGCGGTTTCTTTTAGATAAATAGCTGGAAACAATTGTTGACAGACTTGAAAAGCGGTCATCGGTTTTTCTTTTACCATCTCGTATACGGACATCGCCCGCTCATGTTGGCGTTGTAGACGACGAGCAATAAGCTCATGACTATTTTTCACTTCCGTTCCGTGACCCGTATAAGCAATATGAATCGGTAGCTCGAGCATTTTTCTCAATGAGTGATTGTATTGCACTTGCGGTTTCGGACGTTCTTCTGTCATTACTAAAGATGGTTCCAATAAAGGGTTAGAGGATACCTTTGCTAACAGATGATCTCCCGCTAATAAAGCCCCATCCTTCTCTCGGAAAAAGACTAAGTGACTTTGTGAATGTCCCGGCGTTTCATACACGAGCCACTCAGGCATACCGAACAAGCGCTCACCTTCTCGCATCTCTCGTGTCAACTTCCCATGATCACAAGCGAATTTCAACGGAGCACCTATTTGCTCCGGGCGAAATTCTAACTCTTTCGGTAAGCCCAATTGAACATATAACGCCTGCAAAAAGTCAACATATTCCTTCATAAGTGCTTCATCCCTCGATAGCCATTTGGCACAATAGCGATGCCCGACCACATCGATTTCATCCGGAAGAAAATCTAACAAGCCGACATGATCCGGATGATGGTGCGTTAAGACAACTTGTTCTAAATCTTCAGGGGTATATCCAAGTTGAGATAAACCATAAACGAAAGCCTCCCAGGAAGCCTTCGTTTTCACTCCAGCATCCACTAGCGTCAAACGATCTCCCTTCACGACATAGACATTTACGTCTCCGATAGGAAAAGGGGTTGGCAATGTAATTTTCGCAATATCTCCAAACCGCTCTACATTCATCATTTCCGCACACCACCTCATAAATATTCGATTAAATATTGAAGCACCATTCATTAATTTTATATGTTCCTATTGGAAAAGTCATTATTTTCTTTACACGACCCATGAAAAAATCGATTATTTTTCAATTTACATCTTGACAAAATGGCATATGTTTCTGCATAATCACATATAAATCAGTGAGCATTTGATAGAAAATTCTAAAAATAAAAGCGATGACAAAGGCCAGTAAATAAAAAAAGGTGCAAGAGAGTGAAGCTCGTCGGCTGAAAGGCTTCATCACCCACTTTTTTATCGAACCTACCTTATGAGCTGTTAGGAAAACCTAAACGCCCCCCCAGCGTTAACGGGAAGAGAAGTGTGCGGCCGTTGTTCGGCTCGCAAATAAAGGTGGTACCACGGAAGCTAACACCCTTTCGTCCTTTTTTAAGAGGATGAAAGGGTGTTTTTTTATGTTAAAAAACAAAAGGAGGGCTTTCCTATGAAAACCGTATTTATTGGGGCTGGGTCCATGGCAGAAGCAATGATTTCTGGTGCAATTTCAAGCGGAGCGTTAAAACATACAGATATTTATGCCACGAATCGAGCGAATGAAGCGAGACTGAAGGAACTAAAAGACCAATATAACATTCACACTAGTTATCAAATAGACGAAATGTTCAAGGACAGCAAAATCATCGTCCTAGCAATGAAACCGAAAGATGCGAAAGCGGCTTTAGAAACGATCAAACCTTTTATTTCCCCTACTTCATTGATTATTACGTTAATGGCGGGTGTCGCGATCGACTTTATCGAAAGAGAACTGAACGAACCTTGTGGTGTCATCCGCGCGATGCCTAACACTTCAGCAGCTGTAGGAAAATCCGCAACGGCGATCGCCTTAAACCAACATGTATCAGAAGAGCAGAAACAGAAAGCACTTAGCCTCTTTTCTTCAATTGGCATGACTAAAATTGTAAAAGAAGAGCAGCTCGATGCTGTCACTGGGCTTTCTGGAAGCGGCCCTGCGTACATTTATTATGTCGTTGAAGCGATGGAGCAAGCAGCTGAAACGATTGGTTTAGAAAAAGAAATTTCTAAACCGCTAATTATTCAAACTTTGCTTGGAGCCGCCGAAATGCTATCTGTCTCTGACGGCAAAGCGGAACAACTTAGAAAAGCCGTCACAAGTCCAGGAGGAACGACCGAAGCTGGCATTCGCCTATTAGAAAATCAACAAGTCAAAGAAGCGTTTGTGACCTGTATTAAAGAAGCAACGGCCCAGTCCAAACGACTTGGTTTGCCCTACCAAACACAAAATCACCTGTAACAGCTATCGTTTTGGCTGCCTGATGAATCTTGTTATAATGAAAAAGAACAATTATAAGGGGGAGAAATCATGGCAGCTAAATTGTTTGAACCATACAAGATTAAAAATATCACGTTAAATAATCGTATCGTCATGTCTCCAATGTGCATGTATTCCGCCGAAAGCGACGGAAAAGTGACCGATTGGCATTTCGTTCACTATCCAACACGCGCGATCGGGCAGGTCGGCTTAATTATGGTCGAAGCAACGGCTGTTACACCTGAGGGGCGCATTTCCGAACGAGACCTTGGAATTTGGAGCGATGATCATATTGACGGGCTTTCAAAGCTTGTGTCTATGATCAACGTACACGGAGCAAAAACAGCGATTCAACTCGCTCACGCCGGACGTAAGTCAACAGTCAACGGTGAAATTATTGCTCCTTCTCCGCTTCCATTTGATGAAAACATGAAAACACCGAACGAAATGACGAGCGAAGAGATTGACGAGACGATCAAAGCTTTTGCTGAAGGTGCCAAACGTGCCAAAGTCGCTGGCTTTGATATCATTGAACTCCACGGAGCACACGGGTATTTAATGAATGAATTTTTATCTCCATTAACGAACCACCGAGAAGATGAATATGGTGGTAGCGTTGACAATCGCTTTCGTTTTTTACAGAGAGTCATTGAAGCTGTTCAAAAAGAATGGGATGGCCCTTTATTCGTTCGTATTTCAGCTACTGATTATCATGAACAGGGATTAAATGTAGAAGATTATGTTGATTTGACGAAAAGATTGAAGGATTTAGGAGTCGATTTAGTGGATGTAAGCTCCGGAGCGGTTGTTCCGGCACGAATCAATGTCTTTCCTGGCTATCAAGTCAAGCTAGCAGAAACGATAAAGCATAATGCACATATCCCTACTGGAGCCGTTGGTATGATCATGTCCGGTCTACAAGCGGAGGAAATCTTACAAAACGACCGCGCCGATTTAATTTTCGTAGGACGTGAACTGCTGCGCGATCCTTACTGGCCACGGACAGCAGCGAAACAATTAAATGTAGCAATAGAAGCCCCTGTACAGTATAAAAGAGGCTGGAATTAATTAAAGCTACATACCATATAAACGGGGCTGAATTCTACAGCCCCATTTCTTTTTGTTTTTATTTTATATCGATAGTTCAAGGAAATCGTACGCGATCGTTACCGGTGAAAATACAGACGTAACCTCCGCTTGTAACCCTTTTGCCTCTTCCTTCGTATAACGTGAGCTAATATGCGTTAAACAAAGAGCTTTCACTCCTGCCTCACGCGCAATTTCCGCTGCTTGCTGCGTTGTTGAATGAAAATAATCACGAGCCATTTGTGGTTGATCCGCCGCAAATGTAGCTTCATGTACAAGTAAATCTGCCTCTTTCGCTAGCCTCACCGCCGCTTCGCATGGCCGGGTATCCCCTAAAATAGCGAGCACTTTTCCTTTTTGTGGCGGCCCTACATACGAATCTGGGGCGATGTATCGTCCATCCGCTAATTGAATCGTACGCCCTGCTTTAAGCTCTTTATAATACGGACCAGGTGGAATACCATCTGCTTGTAACCGATCAACTAACAATACCCCTGGCTTCTCTTTCTCACTTACACGATACCCGTAGGATGCAATTCCATGGTCTAGCAGTCGAACATCTACTCTCATCGTTTCATCTTCAAAAATGATGCCTTCTTCGATCTCGACAACATTTAACTCATACTGTAGTCTCGTACAGCTCACGCGCAGACTAACATCAATAAATTCTTTAATTCCAGGCGGACCGTACACGGTCAGTGGCAGATCTCCACCTTGAAAAGAACGGCTCCCTAAAAAGCCCGGCAACCCAAAGATGTGGTCACCATGCAAATGAGTAATAAATATTTTTTCTACCCGTCTTGGTTTCAGTGAAGTGTGCAAAATTTGATGCTGAGTCGCTTCACCACAATCGAATAACCAGACCGCGCCCCGTTCATTTAACATCTTCAATGCCACCGAACTGACATTTCGCATTTTTGCCGGCATGCCAGCACCCGTTCCTAAAAATAATAATTCCAATATATCCACTTCCTTGTGAGTCAACTATTCCCTTTTTTAGCTATCCTTATATTTTGTCATATTCTATTCAAAGATGCTACCTTTCTAATGACAAATAGTACTTGTATGGAAACGGTTTTTATGGAAAAATGCTATAGAGAACAGTTCTATACATTATAAAGTGAGGTCTTACAGTGTGAATTCAACAGAAACCACTTCAGCATTAATTTTATTATTCGGAGCAACCGGCGATTTAGCGAAGAGAAAGCTATTTCCTTCTCTATATCGACTCTATAAAAAAGGTAGCTTAAACGAGCAATTTGCGGTAATTGGAACCGCTCGTCGAGATTGGACAAACGAGACATTTCAACAGCATGTGAAAGAATCCGTTATGGCCTCTACTAACCAATGTGAGAAGCTAGATGAGTTTGTTTCCCATTTCTACTATCAAGCTCATGACGTCTCAGATTCAAGCTCTTATCGCACGTTAAAAACGCTTGCCGATCAATTAGATGAAAAGTATCACCTACAAGGAAACCGCTTATTTTATTTAGCGATGGCTCCTGAATTTTTTGGCACGATTGCCGATCACGTCAAAGCCGATGGATTGACAGACACGAAAGGCTATCATCGTCTCGTCATTGAAAAACCATTCGGTCATGACTTGCCTTCAGCGGAAAAGCTTAACGAGCAAATTCGCCAATCCTTTGAGGAAAATGAAATTTATCGAATCGATCATTACCTTGGAAAAGAAATGGTGCAAAATATTGAAGCGATTCGTTTTGCGAACGCCCTATTTGAGCCGCTTTGGAATAACCGCTACATCTCCAACATCCAAGTAACGTCTAGTGAAACGCTTGGCGTGGAAGAACGTGGACGCTACTATGAAACAAGTGGTGCCTTAAAAGATATGGTTCAAAACCACTTAATGCAAATGGTTGCCCTACTTGCAATGGAGCCACCGATTAAACTATCAACCGATGAAATTCGTAGCGAGAAAGTAAAAGTTTTACGTGCATTACGCCCAATTACAAAGGAAAATGCGGATGACTATTTCGTACGTGGTCAATATGGACCAGGAGAACTAGACGAAGAACAATTACAAGGGTATCGCGAAGAAATGAATGTCAATCCTGACTCTAATACAGAAACATACGTTGCTGGAAAGTTAATGATTGATAATTTCCGCTGGGCAGGTGTTCCTTTTTACATAAGAACAGGAAAAAGAATGCCAACAAAATCAACGAAAATTGTTGTTCAGTTTAAAGATATTCCAATGAACTTATATTATCAGCCAGACCAACCGCTCGCACCAAACTTACTTGTCATCCATATCCAGCCGGAAGAAGGGATTACGCTTCATCTAAATGCAAAACGGTCAGGCCAGCAATTGTTAACACAACCTGTAAAGCTTAGCTATGCCAATAACAGCATCGACGGTATGAATACACCAGAAGCGTATGAAAAACTCTTACATGACGCTTTACGTGGAGATGCTACGAACTTTACCCACTGGGATGAAGTCGCGCTCTCTTGGCGCTTTGTCGATGTCATTTCAGATTATTGGGAAGAGAAGAAGGCTGCCTTCCCTAACTATGAAGCTGGATCTACAGGGCCTAAAGCAGCGGATGAATTGTTGGAAAAAGACGGCTTCTTCTGGTGGCCAGTATCTACACTTGAAGTCGATGTTTGTAATTAAGAAAGGATGTGTCCAAATTGAAAATTTATGATATTACTGCTCCTATTTTTCCTGGTATGCCTGTTTATAAAAACAAACCGGAAAAGCAACCAACGATTGACACAAAAACGAACGGACATGTAACGGAATCGCGTATTTCGATGGATGTTCATACAGGTACTCATGTCGATGCCCCGCTTCATATGATGAACGAAGGAGCAACAATTGAAACGATCGCAATTGAACAGCTTGTCCGTCCTTGTAAAGTAATCGATGTGACGAGTGCCACTGAAAAAGTGACAAAAGCAGATCTTGAATCGATGTCGATTGAGAAAGACGATTTTATTTTATTAAAAACGAAAAATTCATTTGACACAGAGTTTAATTTTGACTTTATTTATGTAGCTGAGGATGCAGCTGAATACTTAGCGACAATCGGCATCGCCGGCGTCGGTATTGATGCACTAGGCATTGAACGAGCACAAGAAGGTCATCCAACCCACCGCACGTTAATGGGGCAAGGTGTGATCATCATCGAAGGGTTAGCGCTGAAAGATGTAGAGGCAGGAAGCTATTTCATGATGGCCGCTCCGCTCAAAATTTCTGGAACAGACGCTTCACCAGCACGTGTGCTACTATTAGACAACCTGAAATAAAAAAAAGCGGGCTCATCGCCCGCTTTTTTTTATTTCATCCACTCTGTGTGGAAAATACCTTCTTTATCGACGCGCTCATACGTATGAGCCCCGAAGTAATCTCGTTGTGCCTGAATTAAATTCGCTGGCAAAGAAGCTGTGCGGTAGCTATCATAATAAGATAGTGCTGCTGATAATGTCGGTACTGGAATACCAGCCTTCACCGCTGTCGCTAACACGTCACGTAGCGCTTCTTGATAGTTTTCAACGATATCTTTGAAATATGGGTCAAGAAGCAAGTTCATTAAGCCAGGCTCACGATCATACGCTTCTTTAATTTTTTGTAAAAATTGAGCACGAATAATACAACCACCACGGAAGATCATCGCAATATCTCCGTAACGAAGATCCCAGCCATGCTCTTCAGATGCTGCTTTCATTTGCGCAAACCCTTGGGCATATGAGCAAATTTTACTCATGTATAATGCTTTACGTACCGCTTCGATAAATTCTTCACGGTTGCCAGCGAATTCTTTTGATTCTGGACCTTTTAACAATTTACTCGCGTGTACACGCTCTTCTTTTAAAGCAGAAATGAAACGAGCGAATACAGATTCCGTAATCAATGGAAGTGGAACTCCAAGATCTAATGCGCTTTGGCTCGTCCATTTACCCGTTCCTTTTTGACCTGCTTTATCTAAAATGACATCAACAAGCGGCTTTCCTGTTTCTTCATCGACTTTCGTAAAGATGTCTGCCGTGATTTCAATTAAATAACTATCTAGCTCTCCCTTATTCCACTCAGAGAACACTTCATGAAGCTCAGTCGCTGTCAAACCGACAACATGCTTTAATAAAAAGTACGCTTCTGAGATCAGCTGCATATCCCCATACTCAATGCCGTTATGAACCATTTTCACATAATGACCAGCACCATCTGGACCGATATAAGTACAACAAGCTTCTCCATCCACTTTCGCAGAAATATCCTTAAAAATTGGAGCCACAAGCTCGTACGCTTCTTTCTGTCCACCCGGCATGATCGATGGCCCTGTCAAGGCACCTTCTTCTCCACCAGAAACGCCTGTACCAATGAAATGAATACCACTGCTACTTAACTCCTTATTGCGGCGTTGCGTATCTTTAAAGAACGTATTTCCACCATCAATTAAAATATCACCAGGTGCTAGAAATGGCTTCAACTGCTCAATCGTAGCATCTGTCGCTGCGCCCGCTTTCACCATTAACAAAATTTTTCGCGGTGTCTCTAACGACTGAATAAATTCCTCTACACTATATGTACCAACAATTTGCTTTCCCTCGCTTTGAAGAAGCATTTCGTCCGTTTTTTCTCGTGAGCGATTATAGACAGAAACCGTATATCCTCGACTTTCAATATTCCAAGCAAGATTTTTGCCCATTACCGCTAATCCAATCACACCAATTTGTTGTGGCATGATTTCACATCCTCTCAACTATAAAATTTACTTTTATATTATAACAATCTCTGACCATCAAAACAGCCTTTAGACGTACTTTTTATTGTATTTTATTGCAATAAGCCTGTAAAAAAATTAATTTTTGTTTACAAAGTTTTCGCAATATTGTAAACTATCATTAAATCAAACCATCTAGTTTTAATTTTTTCTTTACAATTTAGCAACAAACTATCCATCCAATATTAGGTAACTGTTAAGTCTACTCGCTTTTCCAGCCAGATTAGTTTCAGTAGACGTGAAGCCAGTTTATTTCATCCCTCAGTTTTCACTGTGGGCCGAAATAGGCTGGTTTTTTTATTGTTTGAAAGGAGTGTGGAAGCAACCGGCATAAACAACAAACTAAGTTCTTAATAACATGAGCCGGCTTTTATCACCCATTTGTTATAAGTATAGCAAAGTTGAAAAGTGAACGGCCAACAGAGATGCAATATTCTTAATCTTAAAAATAATTTGGAATGATAGCGGTTCCATCTGAAATATTGGAGGTCATAATGAAAAAACAACAAGATTTTAACAAAGTATTGTCACGTGTCGATGTATTAGTTTTAGCCTTTGGAGCTATGATTGGTTGGGGATGGGTTGTCCTTTCAGGAAACTGGATTTTAGAAGCAGGATCTCTTGGTTCCATCATTGCCTTTTTACTCGGTGGTATTTTAGTTATTTTTGTAGGTTTAACATACGCTGAGCTTACGACAGTCTTTCCAAAAACAGGTGGTGCCTATCACTTTGTTAAAGA
Source organism: Bacillaceae bacterium SAS-127 (assembly GCA_002261155.1). GTDB lineage: Bacteria > Bacillota > Bacilli > Bacillales > Domibacillaceae > Bacillus_CE. The sequence continues at coordinate 43,667 of NKXN01000037.1, forward strand.
AACCCTCGGTGTGAAAGCAGCCTTTATCGTCTCTTGGGCCTTATTATTAGGATATATTACCGTAGTTGCCTTTGAAGCGGTAGCGCTTCCAACTGTTATTGAATATATTTTCCCTAATTATAAAACGGGTTATTTGTGGACATTAGCTGATTATGAAGTGTATGCTTCGTGGGCAGCGATTGGGATGGTTGGTTCAATTATTGTCACTATTATCAACTGGAAAGGTGTTAAACAGGCAGCCTTTCTTCAAATCGTATTAACCTCATTATTAACAGTTATTGGATTAATGCTAGTATTCGGTTCGATTTTTGGCGGCGGAGAAATGAAAAACATGGAGCCTCTTTTCGTTGGTGGTATGGGCGGAATGATGGCAGTCATGATTATGACTCCATTCTTATTCGTTGGATTTGACGTCATCCCTCAAGTAGCAGAAGAAATGAATATTCCAATGAAAGCAATCGGAAGAATTTTACTTCTATCTGTAAGCTTTGCGGTTTTATGGTATATACTTATTATCTTTGGTGTTTCATTAAGTCTTGTACCAGAAGAGTTAGCAAATAGTAGTTTAGCTACAGCAGACGCAATGGGAGCTGCTTTTGGTTCTCCGATCTTTGCTAAAATTTTAATCCTCGGTGGAATCGCCGGTATTTTAACAAGCTGGAATGCCTTTATCATCGGTGGTAGTCGTATTATGTACGCTATGGCGCAAGATGGTGTGTTACCTGCTTGGTTTGGAAAGATTCATCCAAAGTATAAAACACCTGCGAATGCCATTTTATTCATTGGTACTTTATCTACTTTAAGTCCTTTACTAGGTCGTCCAGCACTTGTGTGGTTTGTAGACGCTGGTGGTTTAGCAATCGTAATCGCTTACTTTATGGTTTCTTGGGCATTTCTTGTTCTACGTAAAAACCAACCAGATCTTGAAAGACCGTTCCGTGCAGGAAAAAGCTCATTCATTGGTTGGATGTCTCTTGTTTTAACATTTGGCTTTATCATTTTATACATGCCTGGTATGCCATCTGCGTTAATCTGGCCATACGAGTGGGCAATTACTCTCGCTTGGTGGGTCCTTGGATTCCTCTTCCTATTTAAAATGGCTTCACGCTCAAAGGGAGTAACCACGGTACAAAATACCACAGTAAAAAAAGCAAAATAAAGTGAAACTTTAAAAAGAAAACAGCACCGTTAAAAAATAGGTGCTGTTTTCTTTTTAGCCTTTATTGATCATCCTTCGCTTCTGTCATAAAGTCTTTCACTGCATCTATTCCTTCTAATGAAGAAACTAACACATCCATATCAATAATTGTAATTAGCCGATCTCCAATCGTCGCTACACCGGAGAAAAATCTTGTACTTTCATAAGATATTAAATTTACTTGTCGAACGCTCTCTTCAGGAAACTCAATGATTTCTTTCGCTTCCTTGACCAATAATCCTACTGGTAACGAGTTAGTCTGAACAATTAGGAGTCGAGCCTCTTCTAAACTAGGCAACATCCGCTTATATAACACGTACTCAAAATCAATCACAGGCAAAAGCTCTTCCCTAATCTTCGTTACCCCTTTTAAATAAAGAGGTAAGTGAGGAATCGGATTAATAAAATTTACCTTTTCAATAGAGATAACCGCTTGAATCGGAACCGCATATTCTTCATTTCCAGACTCAAAAATAACTGCTTTATTGATCGATTGCATAACTTTCCTCCTTCATTTTCTCCTCTTAATGTACCATATTAAAAAGAAAAATAGATAGAAAGAATGACAAAAAATTATTTCACATGAGAACAAAATCCCTATTAATTTTCCGAAACAACCGCCACGATCGCTACTGCCATTTCAGCTAGCTTCACTAGCTCTTCAATCGGCATTCTTTCGCTCGTTGTATGAATTTCTTCATAGCCAACAGCTAAGTTAACGGTTGGAATTCCAAAGCCTGCAATCACATTGGCATCACTTCCGCCTCCGCTCGTTAACAATTGACTCGGACGTCCGATACGTGCAGCCGCTTGTTTGGCCATTTCCACTACATGATCGTCTTCTCCGTATTTAAAGCCAGGGTACATCACTTCCACATCAACTTTCGCACGCCCATTCATTTCTTCTGCCGTCTTTTCAAACGCTTCCTGCATTTTCTTTACTTGTGCTTCCATTTTTTCCGAAACAAGTGAGCGAGCCTCGGCTAAAATATGAACATAATCACAGACGATGTTCGTTGCACGTCCTCCTTCAAAGCGACCGATATTCGCTGTCGTTTCATCATCGATTCGACCGAGCGGCATGTTGGAAATCGCTTTTGCAGCGATGTTGATCGCCGATACACCTTTTTCAGGTGCGACTCCTGCATGAGCTGTCTTCCCATAAATTTCAGCTTTGATTTTGGCTTGTGTCGGTGCTGCTACGATAATATTCCCAACTTGACCATCACTATCTAACGCATAACCAAATTTTGCTTTCACTAAAGATCGATCTAACGCTTTTGCTCCGACAAGGCCCGACTCTTCCCCTACAGTAATAATAAATTGAATCATTCCGTGGTGATAGTTTTGCTCCTTTAATACTCTCACTAATTCGAGCATCGCCGCCAAACCTGCTTTGTCATCCGCTCCAAGAATCGTCGTGCCATCTGTGACAACATAGCCGTCTTCAATGCTAGGCTTCACTCCTACACCTGGAACGACTGTATCCATGTGGGATGTAAAATAAATCGGGTCTACTCCGTCCTTTGTTGCTTCAAGTGTACAAATTAAGTTACCTGCACCATGTCCCGTTTGAGCAGTAGTATCATCTTCATATACATGCACACCGAGCTCTTCAAATTTATTCTTCAACACTTTCGCAATCGTCGCTTCATTTTTCGTTTCTGAATCAATTTGAACAAGCTCTAAAAATTCATTTAATAAACGTTCTTGATTAATCATTCGTCAATTACCTCCAAATAAAAATGGTTCTATTTCCAAGTATACTCTTATAAAGCAATGAAGCCAAATAATTAAAAGGGTCTGACCTCGGTGTCAGACCCCTTATAAGACATTCCCTCGCAAAAAATAATTATAGAGGGATATTTCCGTGTTTTTTATGCGGTCGCGTTTCTTTCTTCGTCCGCATCATTTCTAGTCCTTGAATTAATTTGATTCTCGTTTCGCGTGGGTCAATGACATCATCGACCATCCCGCGTGCAGCCGCTACATATGGATTCGCAAACTTTTCACGATACTCCTCAATCTTCTTCGCACGCGTCTCTTCTGGATTCTCACTGTTAGCAATTTCTTTGGCAAAAATAATATTGGCGGCTCCTTGAGGCCCCATCACCGCGATCTCGGCATTTGGCCATGAATAAACGAGATCCGCTCCGATCGATTTACTATTTAAAGCGACATACGCCCCACCATAGGCTTTACGCAAAATCACCGTAATCTTCGGCACCGTCGCCTCAGAATACGCGTACAAAATTTTCGCCCCATGACGAATAATTCCACCTAGCTCCTGCTTAACGCCTGGGAAGAAACCAGACACATCCTCAAACGTGATAATTGGAATATTAAAAGAATCACAAAAACGAATGAAGCGAGCCGCTTTATCCGAAGAATCGATATCTAAACCACCTGCCATAAATTTCGGCTGATTACAAACAAGTCCAACGACTTCTCCTTTAATACGAGCAAAACCAATTACAATATTTTTCGCAAATTCTTTTTGAACTTCCATAAAAGAATCAGAATCGACAACGTGCTCCAACACTTTTCTCACATCGTACGGGCGCAATCCATCAAATGGAACGACGTCGGTAATATCCTCACGATAATCATCCTCTTCGGAACATTCATTGATGGCTACCTTCTCTTCATTATTTTGCGGAAGATAGCTTAATAACGCGCGGACCATTTCTAGCACTTCTTCTTCTGAGCTTCCACGAAAATGTGCGTTTCCACTAATCGTGTTATGTACTTTTGAACCACCGAGATCCTCGGAAGAAATTTTCTCACCTGTAACCGTTTCAATAACTTTTGGACCTGTAATAAACATTTGACTCGTTTGATCGACCATAAATACAAAGTCTGTAATCGCTGGAGAATAAACCGCTCCACCCGCACATGGCCCCATGATCACAGAAATTTGTGGAATGACCCCTGAATAAACCGCGTTTCGATAAAAGATGTGACCGTACCCATCAAGTGACACGACCCCTTCTTGAATACGCGCACCACCTGAATCATTTAACCCAACAAATGGCGCTCCGTTTTTCGCAGCCAAATCCATCACATTAGCAATTTTCTTCGCGTGCATTTCACCAAGCGCTCCACCAAACACCGTAAAGTCTTGGGAAAATAAATAAATCGGACGACCATGTACTTTCCCATAGCCCGTTACAACACCGTCTCCAGGTCCCTTTACGCCATCTAGTCCAAAGTCATTACAACGATGTTCAATAAATGGATTGATTTCCACAAATGTACCTGGATCTACTAATAACTCAATGCGCTCTCTCGCCGTTAATTTTCCTTTTTCATGTTGCTTTTCAATTCGAGCATCCCCACCGCCAAGCTCCACTTCACGACGTTTATCATACAATTCATTAATGCTTGCGAAAATATCTTGATGAGTTGTCATCGTTTCGTCATTCCCCTTTCGCCTTGCTTTTATCACAAAGCTCGAATAATACACCATAAGTGGATTTTGGATGCATAAATGCCACCTGTGCCCCTCCCGCTCCCGGCTTAGATGTGTCATGAATCATTTGAATACCGCGTTCTTTTATTTCACGAATTCGGTCTTCAATCTCAATAACGCCAAACGCCACATGATGAATCCCTTGCCCACGCTTTTCAATAAATTTAGCAATTGGGCTATCCTCATTCGTTGGTTCAAGCAATTCCAGCTTTACATTGCCGGCATTAATAAAAGCGACCCTCACTTTCTCTGAGTCTACTTCTTCTATTTTTTGCAGTGGCAATCCGAGTTGCTCTGTATAGAATGGTACGGTTTCATCGAGTGAACGGACCGCAATCCCGATATGGTTGATATTCTGAATCATTCCCTTTCCCCCCTGTCCCCAAAAATCTACAACATTTAAAATATTCGATATAATCCGCTAAATTCCTGCCTATTCATTAGGAGAATCTAAAATAAATCAACTTGTCGTATCTAGAAAAAACAGCTATCATTAAAAAGAAAAACGTATAGTATTAAAGGAGTGTCTATTCTTTCTATGAGAAACAAAAACGTACAAAAAGCCGTTATTTATGTCATGCTCATTACGATGTTAGTTTCCACTTTGTTCGTGGGGTTATCCATGTTTATCTAAAAAAGCTGTCTAATACAAAGCCAGAGCCTGAATCGAT
>NKXN01000038.1 GCA_002261155.1 Bacillaceae bacterium SAS-127
ATCGATTCAGGCTCTGGCTTTTCTTGTATAGACGGTCCTTTTTCTTTTTTTCAGCCCTTTAAAAGAGCTTTTAATCAATAAATACTGCTCCATTTCTTGTACGAATTGAAACAGTGCTGCTCTCGTTTCAAATTCTTCCCGTGTGGTCGGCAAATCCATCTGCTCAAACTCATTCTTCATTTTTTTCAGCTTTTGCAACGAAAGCTTCGCTGTATTACCCGGGTGAATATTCGTACTTAAATCTTCCATAAAATCAGCAATAATATGAGCTTGCTGCACTTGATGAGAAAGTGAAGTGACAATCCATAAAATATGTTCAATCTTTTCAAATTGCTTTTCTCTCATACTGAAATAAGTATAAAATAATTTCTCTTCTCTTAAAAAATGATTTTCAATATCTTGATAAGCGAGTCTCTTTCCTTCTTTCAACAAGTTCGCCGTCTCTGTAATTTCTTTCCCGTCCCAAATATGATCATTGTCGCGTAAATAAAGCGTAATTTCATAAAAAATCTTATAAAAATTTTCCTCTATTTGTTCTTGCAACTGATACAGTTTCTCTTCTAAACTTGGCATATACAAATTCATAAATAAGGCCACGCCAATACCGATCGAAATAATACCAAACTCATTGAGAATGTTAGTGGTGGAAATATATCCATCCGAGAAAATATGTAAAATAATTACGCTACTAGTCACGATCCCTTCCTTCAACCCTAGAGACACGGTAGTCGGAATAAAGAACAACAACAATAGACCGATCATAAGTGGATGATAAGCAATTCCTTCAAAAAACACCCAACAAAAAAACATAGCAATCGTACAAGCAAGAAAGCGACTCCAAGCCGCTTGAAGAGACTTTTTCTTCGTGTTTTGAATACATAAAATCGTAATAATTCCAGCAGAAACAAAGTTTTCAAGACCCACCCATTGAGCAATAATAATCGCTAAAGAGGTTCCGATCGCTGTCTTAATGGTGCGATAACCAATTTTAAACATAATGCACTCCTCAAAATTGATAATGAAAAGAAAGAGGCTAACCTCTCAGCCCCTTTTTTAAGCACCCACTGTACATAGTAGCAGTTACTTTTATATTGGGGATCAGTAAAGTCAACCTCTTTCATCAAAAATTATATTTCTTCACAATATTGATCAAATGCTTCTTGTAGCTTTTGAACGACTGACATTGGATCATGGCCTTCAATTTCATGACGCTCGACCATTGTACAAATTTTGCCATCCTTTAATAAAGCAAATGATGGAGAAGATGGCGGATAGCCTTCAAAATAACTACGAGCTTTCGCTGTCGCTTCCTTATCTTGACCAGCAAATACTGTCACTAATTGATCTGGACGCTTGTCATAGTGAACGGAATGAGCCGCCGCTGGACGAGCAATTCCCCCTGCACAACCACAAACGGAGTTGATCATCACAAGTGTTGTTCCTTCTTTAGCAAACGCCGCTTCTACTTCCTCTACTGTTTGAAGCTGTGTATATCCTGCCCCCGTAATTTCTTCACGAGCTTGACGAACGACGTCATTCATTAAAAAATTAAAATCGATGTTCATTGACTCTTCTCCTTTTTCCTTCATAGTGTACTACTATGATAAGCTAATTGACGACCGTTTTCAAATACTACAAGTTGATTTTTTGTATAAAAAAACAACGGGAGCGCCCCCGCTGTTTTATTCATTCGTTTTTGGATACACATGAGCAAATAAATCCTCAACTGCTTGCGAAGGAGTCATTTCCCCCTTCATCGCCTTTCTCTCCATCTCTTTTATATGCTCTTTCACATAGGAATGCTGATAAAAGCTTGCTTTCAGCTGTTCAAGAATTAATGTATGCATCCATTCTTTCGTCTGGCTACTGCGACGTTCTACAAACACACCGCTTTCTTTCGTCGCTTTCTCAAACGATTGAATCATCTCCCAAACCTCGACGATTCCTCGCTGTTCGATCGATGAGCATGAGTACGCTTTCGATTGCCACCCTTTTGTAGATGGTTGTAGCATGTGAAGAATTTGATTAAACTCTCGTTGCGTCTTTTTAGCTAAAGGCTCGTTTTCTCCGTCAGCTTTATTCACCACAATGGCATCAGCCAGCTCCATAATGCCTTTTTTCATGCCTTGAAGCTCGTCGCCAGCTCCTGTTAAGGCAAGCAAGAGAAAGATATCAACCATACCACGAACAAGAAATTCACTTTGACCAACACCGACCGTTTCCACTAACACGATGTCAAATCCAGCCGCTTCACAAAGCAGCATCGTCTCACGTGTTTTACGATGCACACCCCCAAGTGTTCCGCTAGAAGGCGAGGGCCGGATAAAGGCGTTTGGATGTTTCGATAACAATTCCATCCTAGTTTTATCTCCAAGAATACTACCTCCGCTAATGGAAGAACTCGGGTCAATCGCTAGTACCGCTGTTTTAAAGCCACGATCACATAACATTTTGCCGAACGCTTCAATAAAAGTACTTTTTCCCGCTCCCGGTACACCCGTAATACCGATGCGAATCGACTTCCCTGTTTGTGGCAATAAGCGCTGTAACAATTCTTGTCCAAACTGATAATGTTCGAGTGCGTTGCTTTCAATGAAGGTAATGGCTTTCGCTAAATCTTTTCTTGACCCAGAACGCACCCCAGCCACAAGCTCCTCGATGTTCGGCAAGCTCTTCACTTTTTTTTGAAATCTTTTCTTTTTCGAAGACGTGAAACCATCATGTGTCGACGTAATCCCTTTCATCACATGAAGAGCGGAATTTCCGCTCTCTTTTAGCTTCGGATCTTGTTTTTCATCCATTATTCACTCACTTCCTCGTAACCGAGGCTCTTATAAATTTCTTCTAAAATTTTTTGGGCCGATACTGGAATAACTGTTCCAGGTCCAAAAATAGCGGCTGCTCCATTCGCACGTAAGAAATCATAATCTTGCGCCGGAATGACTCCACCAATGAACACGATAATGTCTTCACGACCAAGCTTTTTCAATTCAGTGATTAAAGCCGGAAGCAATGTTTTATGACCAGCAGCTAGTGAACTAAAACCAACCGCATGAACATCATTTTCCACTGCTTGTAAAGCGGTTTCTTCTGGTGTTTGGAACAATGGACCGATATCGACGTCAAATCCTAAATCCGCATAAGCAGTCGCGATCACTTTTGCTCCACGGTCATGACCATCCTGCCCCATTTTCGCAATCAAAATCCGTGGTCTACGTCCTTCCTGTTCATTAAACTCATCTGTCATTCGTTTCACTTCTTCGATTTGCTCTTCATCCGAGAAGTTCGAACTATACACACCACTCACAGAGCGAATCACCGCCTTATGTCTGCCACTAATAATTTCAATCGCATCGGAAATTTCACCTAATGTCGCTCTTGCTCTTGCTGCCTCTACCGCTAATGCTAGCAAATTGCCTTCTCCGGTTTTTGCCGCTTCTGTAATCGCTTGAAGTGCATCAGCCACTTTTTCTTCATCGCGTGCTTCCTTCATTTGTTGAATCCGTTCAATTTGCTTTAAGCGAACAGCTGTATTATCAATATCTAAAATATCGATCGGATCTTCTTGCTCCAAACGATAACGGTTCACCCCGATAATCGTTTCCGTTCCCGAATCGATTTGGGCTTGACGTCTAGCGGATGCTTCTTCAATCCTCATTTTCGGAAGACCCGTTTCAATCGCTTTCGTCATTCCACCCAGCTCTTCAATTTCCTCAATATGCTTCCATGCTCGTTCCATTAATTCGTTCGTCAATGCTTCCACATAATACGAACCACCCCACGGATCGATCACATTTGTAATGCCTGTTTCTTCTTGTAAGTACAGCTGCGTATTACGAGCAATTCGAGCAGAGAAGTCCGTCGGCAATGCGATCGCCTCATCAAGTGCATTCGTATGAAGAGATTGCGTATGACCCATTGTGGCCGCGTGTGCTTCAATTAACGTTCTTGTGACATTGTTGAATGGATCTTGCTCCGTTAAGCTCCAGCCAGATGTTTGCGAGTGTGTTCTCAGTGCCATCGATTTGCTGTTTTTTGGGTCAAACGGCTTCATCAGCTGAGCCCAAATACGGCGAGCTGCCCGCATTTTTGCCACTTCCATAAAATAGTTCATCCCAATCGCCCAGAAGAAAGATAAACGCGGCGCAAAAGAATCGATATCAATTCCTGCTTTTAAGCCTGTGCGAACGTATTCAAGGCCATCCGCTAACGTATAAGCGAGCTCAATATCTGCTGGTGCGCCCGCTTCTTGCATATGATAGCCAGAAATACTAATGCTGTTAAACTTCGGCATATGTTTAGACGTATATTCAAAAATATCCGCAATGATCCGCATCGATGCCTCTGGAGGATAAATATACGTATTACGCACCATGTACTCTTTTAAAATGTCATTCTGGATCGTTCCTGATAATTTTTCTTGAGAGACGCCTTGCTCTTCTGCCGTGACGATGTAAAAAGCCATAATCGGCAACACCGCTCCATTCATCGTCATGGAAACAGACATTTGGTCAAGGGGAATACCTGAAAATAAAATCTTCATATCCTCAACCGAGTCGATCGCCACACCTGCTTTTCCAACATCCCCTACGACTCGTGAGTGATCGGAATCATACCCGCGGTGGGTCGGCAAATCAAATGCAACCGATAACCCTTTTTGTCCCATAGCTAAGTTACGGCGATAAAAGGCATTACTTTCTTCAGCTGTCGAGAATCCGGCATATTGGCGAACCGTCCATGGTCTGTTGACATACATCGTCGGATAAGGGCCTCTCGTGTACGGAACCACTCCTGGCATATCATCTGTATGCAACAGTTCTTCCGTGTCTTCCTGCGTATAAAGAGGATGCAAAGAGATAAACTCGTTCGTTTCAAAAGAAAGCTCTTCAAATGATTGCTTGACTTCCTTCTCTAATGACTGCTTCCATTCTGCTAACGAACGCTCTTTCTCTGCAACGAATGGATCGACCTTTGTAAAATTAGGTTTACTCATGAGTAGCTCCCCCTTCCCATAATGCTAACAAAGATGACAGCTTATCTAATAGGTTTTGACCAGCAAACACATAGCCATCTAGTCCTGCCGCCAACCATTCCGCTTGCTCTCTTTCTGGAAGCTTGCCAGCAAGGTCTACTTGAATCGCTAGTTGACCTTGCTTCAGCTCAGCCATTAGATTTGGTCCGAACTCTGTGTAAGCTTCATCTTTTCCACAAATACAGTAATAAGGGAATTGAGTCTTCTGGACGAACTGCAACGCTTCTTCTACCGAATGACATTCATCGCTTACTTTAACCGAAATCCCACCAGTAGAAAGTACGCCTGTTACATAATCTGCTCGCGGTTTAAAGTCCTTTAGCTTACCTAAGCAAATAAGACCTGCTTGGATCGTTTTCCCACTCGCTTGAATGCCGACTGCACGTTCTCTTAATTGTTCAAAAGGCTCAGCTAACCGTTGAGATTTTACCGGTATGACCGGTTCCCCACTATCTCTTACATGAAGCTCAGCTAACGTCCGCTCTTCACTTACTTGATTAAGTAGTTCCTTATGAGAAGAAACTGGTCTATCCGCTAATAACACTTCCATTCCCTCATACTCACTAAAGAATGTTTCATTCAAATCAGCATAAATATTTGTGCCAATCATTGATTTTTTACGAACGGCTAAATCAACAATTCGCTGCTCTAGCACTTTAGCTAACTCCTGTTGTAACGTTCCTGCTTTCAACACGGATAACAAGCCGCCGCTTTCTTCTATTTGTAAAAACTTCTCCCACGCAGCTTGAGCAAGTTCATTCGTTAAAAACTCAATGAAATAAGAACCACCTGCAGGGTCTACTACTTTCGTCAGATGAGATTCACTTTGTAAAATCAATGGGATATTTTTAGCGACACGTTCTGCTAAAGCAGATGTCGTGCCATTAAATTGATCAAAAGGTGTCACTTGTAAATATTCGACTCCCCCAAGCATAGCGGCAAATGCTTCGCTACCTGTTCGCAAAATATTAACATGACGGTCTAGCTTAGAAAGAGTAAATTCAGATGTTTCCGCCCCAATCGTGACTTTCACTGCTTCTCCTTCTATTTCATAAGACTCACATAACGCTGTCCATAGTTTACGAAAAGCGCGGAGTTTAGCCACTTCCATAAAAAATTGTGAGCCGATGGCGAAGTGAAAGCTAAATAATTGAACTGCCTCTAACGGCGTCCACCCTTTCCCTTTAAGATATTCTATATAGAAAACAGCCTCAGACAAGGCAATAGCAATTTCTTGAATGGCGTTTGCCCCTGCTAAATGATAAGGGACTGTATCGATTACAATCGTTTTCACTTTCGGATAACGCTGCTTCATTTCTGTTAATGCCTCAACATGAAGAGCGAGCGCTTGCTCATCCGGAACTAATCCCTTTGTCGCGAAATGAGATAACAGATCCGTTCCCACGACGCCTTGCAATTCAGCGACATCCGCTTTTAAAAGAAAGGCTGAGAGCGCTAAAAAATGAGCTTTTGTGTTTATGTATAACGGATATGGGCTTGCTAACAACTCAGAACATTCAAGGAAAGTCATTCTCGCTTGTTCCTCAATAGAAAAAGAGAGCGCATCTTGTCCAGCTTCTATCGCCGCTGATAACTTCGCTTGAAGATCAGTAGCTGAATAGGCTTTTAAGCGATGAGCCGTTTTTAATGGCTGTTCTACATATCCACCTTTATAAAACCCACGAGTATAAGCAGGGACCCCCGGAAACTGTTCTTCTTCCACATGTTCTAGGTCTGCTTTTAAATAAAGAGGTTGTAATGTCAATTGTTCGTATGTTTCGGTATGTAATTTATCCAACGACTTCCCTTTCAATGAAGCTTCCGCCGTCTTTTTCCACTCCCCTAAAGACACTTGATCAAAACTTTGAGCTTTCATCTCTTCCATCTTCATCTCTTTCTCCCCCTTTGCCTTGTAATCGATTACAATCCGAGGTACAAAAATTCTAAATATTATACCTATTTTTATTTTATATGAAGCTTTCGTATCAAGCAATGAGGGAAACGGAAAAAACAACAATCTTCACTTCCTTTTTTAGGTATAGCTAGAAGGCATTTCGTGAAAAAAATTGGAGAACATGCTATTCTATTAGTACCCTCTTATACAAAAGAGGAAATCAAAGTTAGGGGAGAACAGAATGAAACGAATTATCGCATGGTTAGGAGTATTATTCCTAAGCTTTGGGACGATCGCTCAAGCAGATAGCGTCGTCGGAGATGTGATTGTTACTCTTGGCGAGAACTTAACACCTGCCCAAAAAGAACAGGTGCTTGAACAAATGGACGTTCCTAAAGACGTCACGACCGTAACGGTATCAAATGAAGAAGAACATAAATATTTAGGAAACTATATTCCGAAAGCGCAAATCGGATCAAGAGCGATTTCATCAAGTAAAATTACGATGAAAGAAAAAGGCTATGGCATTAATGTCCAAACAAATAACATTTCATGGGTATCAAAAGAAATGTATGCCAATGCTTTATCGACAGCTGGAATTAAAGATGCGGATGTCTTTGTCACTGCTCCGTTTGAAGTGTCCGGAACAGCAGGCTTAACTGGACTCATTAAAGCGTATGAAGTATCAACAGGTGAGAAGATTCCAGAAGATCAAAAGCAAGTAGCGAATGAAGAAATGGTTACAACGGCTAAGCTTGGCGATCAAATTGGACAACAAGAAGCAACGGATTTAATGCAAGGAATTAAAGAAGAAATTGCCAAACAAAATCCACAAACGATTCAAGATATTCAAATTATCATTAATAACGTATCAAATGAGCTAAACATTCAACTAACACAAGAACAAATCGATCAGCTTGCTGCTCTTTTCGACCGGATGAAAGACTTGAACATTAACTGGGATCAAGTAACAAATCAGCTAGATCAAGCGAAAGAGCGTTGGAATGAGTTCAAAAACTCTGAAGAAGGGCAAGGCTTCTTTCAATCCATTATCGACTTCTTCCAATCCATCATAGACTGGATTGCCGGTCTCTTTAAATAATAGAAAAACTGCTGGGAGCTTCCTGGCAGTTTTTTTGTACTGAACGTAAAAATAGCAAGAAAAGTCAAGAATCTCTACTTACTCTTTAGTATTCTGTAATTGAAGGGAGGGCTTAGCATAAATCATCAATCTATTTTACAAAAAACGATCGATTATATCGAAAATCATCTACATGACACATTGACTCCAGAAAAAGTAGCGGCACAAGCTGGCTTCTCGATGTATCACTTTCACCGAATTTTCCAAAAAGAGCTCAGCATGACAGTCGCAGATTATATTCGCCGCAGACGTCTAACGAACGCGGCATTGATGCTGCTGTATACAAATGAAACGATTATTCAAATTGCTTATCACTTTCATTTCAACACACAGGAATCATTTACGAGAGCGTTTAAAAAAGTATATCAAATGCCACCAGGACAATATCGAAAAATCATGAGCCCGATTATACACTCAAATGGAGGGAATCAAATGGACAATCAACAAAACGTTAAAGGCTGGTTTTTAAGCGGCAGTCATCCTCACAATTATCAAATGGGAAGAGATCAAAAAGTGATTCATCAAGGATACCACTCCGGTTATTTAAAATCTGTAACCGTACAAGAAGAAGGCGAATTTGCGACGTTGATGCAACAATTTAAAGCAGAGAAATTTATTGGAAAACGAATAAAATTATCCGCTTTTATTAAGACAGAACAGGTACAACCGTTTTGCAGTATGTGGATGCGAGTTGATAATACAGCGGGGGATGTTTTGCAATTTGATAATATGTACAATCGACCGATTCAAAATGATACTAACTGGAACCTCTATTCAATCGTGTTAGACATCCCCAATGATAGCTCAATCATTTCTTTCGGTGTATTGCTATCTGGAACTGGTCATGTGTGGATGGATGGGGTTAAGTTTGAAGAGGTCGATCAAAGTGTACCAGTCACTCATATAGAGATTTTACAAGAATTTTTGGATGAACCGATCAACTTATCGTTTGAAGAGGACGTGCTCACTGATGAATAAATTCTCCTTATATGTTCGAGCTATGATCATTAGCACTATCACCGCTCTGCTCATTTTAGGAATTAATATGCTCCTTCAATATGGTGCACATCTTTTATTTGAAACGGGTAGAAGATCTTTATTTTCAAAGGGCTCTCTCTTCATTTTTATTATTATATTTTTGGGTAGTTTCAGTTACACGATTACTGGAGAAAAAAATAGAAAGAGACTGACTTAAGGGATCAGTCTCTTTTCTTATTAATAAACAGATGTTTGCTCAGATACGTTTTCTAAGATTTCTTTCACACGCTTTAAGAAGCGGCCACAAACGAGCCCATCAAGCACGCGATGATCAAGTGATAGGCATAGGTTGACCATGTCACGAACAGCAATCATTCCATTGTCCATGACAACTGGCCGTTTCACAATCGATTCCACTTGCAAGATCGCTGCTTGTGGGTAATTAATAATTCCCATCGACTGGACAGAACCAAATGATCCCGTATTGTTGATTGTGAATGTGCCACCTTGCATATCGTCTGCTTTTAATGTGCCTGTACGAACTTTGCCCGCTAGTTCGTAAATTTCACGGCCAATGCCTTTGATTGTTTTTTCGTCGGCTTGTTTAATAACCGGAACAAATAATGCATCATCCGTTGCCACAGCAATCGATAAATTAATATCTTTCTTTTGAATGATTTGGTCGCCTGCCCACATAGAATTAATTTGTGGGAATTCTTTCAGTGCTTGAGCAACCGCTTTGACGAAGAACGCAAAGTACGTTAAGTTAAAGCCTTCTTTTTGTTTAAACTCTTTCTTAATGGAATCGCGATAAGCAACGAGATTCGTTACATCGACTTCCATCATCGTCCAAGCATGAGGTACTTCTTGCTTGCTGCGCACCATATTAGCAGCAATTGCTTTTCGAACACCATTCACAGGAATGCTCACATCACCTGGAAGAGGAGTCACACTTGGCTTAGCCGTCTTCGGAGCCGCTTTCTCTTCATATACAGGGGCTTGAATTGGTGCTTGTTGCTCACGCGCTTGACTTGCAGACGGTTCATTTTCCTGTGGAATGACGCCCGATTCGACGATTTTCAAAATATCTTTACGAGTAATTCGGCCGCCTTTTCCAGAACCATTCACTTGCGTTAAATTGATGCCATGCTCTTGCGATAATTTCAATACAGCAGGCGAATAACGAGCTTTGTTTTCGCTTCCTGCTGTTGTTTGTTCGGTCGGTGACTCAGTCTGCTCTTGCTTCGGCGCTTCTGCTTCTGTAGTTCCACCTGCTCCTTGTACGTCCATTAAACAGATCACTTCGCCTACTTCTAGCGTATCGCCTTCCGCAGCCGTTAATTCTTTCATGACACCGGTAAAAGAAGATGGCACCTCCGCATTGACTTTATCCGTCATTACTTCCGCAATCGGATCGTATTTATTCACGTGATCCCCTGCGCTCACCAGCCATTTACTAATTGTTCCTTCCGTGACACTTTCTCCAAGTTGAGGCATCGTTACCTTTTCTACACCCATTCAAACTCCTCCTTCCTTTATGATTAAAACTCTGCTAGTTCTCTCATCGCTTTTTCAACTTTATCCGGGTTCACCATGAAATATTTTTCCATCGTTGGCGCATACGGCATCGCTGGAACATCAGGCCCCGCCAATCGTTTAATTGGAGCATCGAGGTCAAATAAGCAATTTTCCGCAATAATCGCTGATACTTCACTCATAATACTGCCTTCTTTATTGTCTTCCGTTAATAGCAGTACTTTCCCCGTTTTGCTCGCCGCTTCAATGATCGCTTCTTTATCTAATGGATAAACGGTACGTAAATCAACAATTTCTGCTTCAATTCCGTCTTTAGATAGTTTCTCCGCTGCTTGCATCGCAAAATGAACGCATAATCCGTACGTAATAACCGTTAAATCTTCACCTTTACGCTTAATATCCGCTTTTCCAATCGGTAACACGTAATCGTCTGTCGGTACTTCCCCTTTAATTAAGCGGTACGCTCGTTTATGCTCGAAAAATAATACCGGATCTTCATCACGAATCGCTGCTTTTAATAATCCTTTCACATCATACGGAGTGGAAGGCATGACGATTTTCAATCCCGGCTGATTAGCAAACACCGCTTCAACGGATTGTGAATGATACAAAGCTCCGTGAACACCGCCACCGTAAGGCGCACGAATGACCATCGGACAGCTCCAATCATTGTTGGAACGATAGCGAATGCGAGCCGCTTCTGAAATAATTTGGTTCACAGCGGGCATAATAAAGTCAGCAAACTGCATTTCGGCAATTGGTCGCATTCCATACATCGCCGCACCAATTCCGACTCCAGCAATAGCTGATTCCGCAAGCGGCGTATCAATCACTCGATCCTCACCAAATTGATCATACAGCCCTTGGGTCGCTTTAAATACGCCGCCTTTTTTCCCAACGTCTTCTCCTAACACAAACACTTTCGGATCGCGCTCCATTTCTTCGCGAATCGCCATTGTTACCGCATCAATATAAGAAATTACTGGCATGATTGTCTCCCCCCTTATTACTTTTGTGCATAGACAAATGTCAATGCATCTTCTGGATTTGGATAAGGTGCATTTTCCGCATAATCTGTCGCTTCATTTACTTGAATCATAATGCGGTCATTGATTTCTTTTTCGAGTGCATCTGTTAGAACACCCGCTTCTTTCAAATACGTACCAAATGTAATGATCGGATCATTTGTTTTCGCTTTTTGCACCTCATCTGGCGAACGATAACTGCGATCATCGTCATCCGAAGAGTGCGGGGTTAAACGGTAAGAGATTGTTTCAATTAACGTTGGGCCTTCACCACGACGGCCACGTTCAGCTGCTTCTTTCACGTATTTATATACTTCAATCGGATCATTTCCATCGATTGTGAAGCCTGGCATACCGTATCCAATAGCTCGATCTGATACATTTGCACAAGCTAATTGCTTTTCTACTGGAACGGAAATCGCATATTTATTGTTTTCACACATAAAGATGACTGGAAGTTTATGAACACCTGCAAAGTTCGCTCCTTCATGGAAGTCTCCTTGGTTCGATGAGCCTTCCCCAAATGTCACAAACGTGACTAAGTCTTGCTGCTCCATTTTTCCTGCTAACGCAATTCCCACCGCATGTGGCACTTGTGTCGTTACTGGAGAAGAGCCTGTGACGATATGATTTTTCTTTTGTCCGAAATGTCCAGGCATTTGGCGACCACCAGAGTTCGGGTCTTCTGCTTTAGCAAAGCCAGAAAGCATAATTTCCTTCGCTGTCATCCCAAACGTCAACACAACACCTAGGTCACGATAGTAAGGGAGAACGTAATCCTTCTCTTGATCTAGAGCGAACGCTGCTCCTACTTGTGCTGCCTCCTGACCTTGACAGGAAATTACAAACGGAATTTTCCCGGAGCGGTTTAATAACCACATCCGTTCATCTAAACGGCGGGCAAGCAACATCATTTCATACATTTCTAATACTTTTTCATCACTTAATCCTAATGCTGCGTGACGATTTTCAGCCATAGTTATTCCTCCTTCGTTCACCTATATTAAGAATGAATTGCTTTACCATCAACAGCTAGAGCGGCTTCACCAATTGCCTCACTCAATGTTGGGTGTGGATGAATCGTATGAGCCACTTCCCATGAAGCAGCATCTAGCACGCGAGCCAATCCTGCTTCTGAAATCATATCGGTCACATGAGGGCCAATCATATGAACACCTAGCAAATCATCTGTTTTTTTGTCAGCTACGATTTTGACAAAACCATCGCTTTCTCCATAAACGAGCGCTTTTCCGATCGCTCGGAAAGAAAATTTACCCGTTTTCACGTCATAGCCTTTCTCTTTCGCTTCTTGCTCTGTTAAACCGACACTCGCTGCTTCTGGGTTAGAGTAAATACATTTAGAAACCGTTGTATAATCAATCGGGTCTGCTTCTTCACCTGCTATATGTTCTACAGCTGTTAACCCTTCATGTGAAGCAACATGCGCAAGTTGAAGACCGCCAATGACATCACCAATCGCATAAATATGGGATTCTTTCGTTTGATAAAATTCGTTCGTAGCAACAAACCCTTTTTCCACCACGATATCCGTATTTTCAAGGCCGATCCCTTCCACATTTGCTTGTCGTCCAACCGATACGAGTAATTTCTCTGCTGCAAACGAACGCTTTTCATCGTTCACTTCAGCTTGAATCGTCACTTGTCCCTCTTGCTTTTCTACCGTTTCTGCTAGTACTTTCGCATTCGTGACGATCTCAATGCCACGCTTTTTCAATAAACGCTCCATTTCTTTAGAAATGTCAGCATCCTCTGTCGGAATGATTCGATTTGCATATTCTAAAACCGTCACTTTTGCTCCGAAATCAGCTAACATCGATGCCCATTCAATCCCGATGACACCTCCGCCGACGATCACAATCGACTGAGGTACTTCTTTTAATTCAAGCGCTTCATCAGAAGAAAGAATGTACTCACCATCAAAGTCTAACCCCGGCAACGTTCTTGGACGTGATCCTGTCGCAACAATAACATTTTTAGGAATGAGCATTTCATTTTCACTTCCGTTATTCATTTCAACAGAGATCGTTCCCGGAAGTGGTGAAAAAATCGATGGACCTAGTATGCGGCCGATGCCTTCAAACACATCGATTTTCCCTTTTTTCATCAACCCAACGACGCCATTGTGAAGACCGTTTACGATGTTTTGCTTTCGCTCTTGCACCTTTTGGAAGTTCAACGAGACGTCCCCTGTTACTACCCCGAACTCCTCACTCTTTTGAGCAGTTTTAAATACTTCTGCACTTCGAAGTAACGCTTTACTTGGAATACAGCCTTTATGTAAGCAAGTGCCACCTAGCTTACTCTTTTCAACGATCGCCGTCTTTAATCCGAGCTGCGATGCACGAATAGCCGCTACATATCCACCTGTTCCTCCACCGAGAATGACTACATCATATTCTTCAGCCATTGATTCTCCTCCTCTATTCTTCTTACTCTTTCGTTGATGATCTTTGTAATAATGCTTGTTGAGCAAGTAAAAGCAGCAATGGATCTCCATCATAAGCCACCTGTTTGCTACTTTCTTGCCTCCATACGTTTGTGTACACGAAGAAAACAGGAATATGTAACCGTTCAGCGATAGCAGCAGCGATCTTCATCCCGACCAACACATTAGGTTCAGCCAGCTCATTTACAACCTTTGGGCCACAAATCGCTTGCACCTTTGACATATTCATGCCTTCCTCATCAAGAGAAGCTAATAGTTTTTCTGAATACGTGTGAATAACTTGAACAGATGGCGGCTCATTTTCAAAAGGCAGAGTTCGTTCAAATACAGCTATTTCATTATCAAACATCCCTGTATTGACCGAATGGTTGTCTACATACATCACAAGCATTCGATATGATTTCATCTGCATAGCCGCACCTCCATTCACCTCATTAAATAACCAAACGATCGTTTAACGTCTTGATAAAATATGGTGACCATTTAATAAAAATTGACTACGAGATCCGCGCATCTTCGCAATTCTTTCTTCAGCCATACGATCCGCCGCTTGATACGTTGGAATTCCGTCACGCTTAGAAATCTCAATCGCCTTTTCAATATTGTTGTATATTTGTTCTACTTTTCTCATCGCCCGCTCACGGTTATATCCGTGAAGCTCGTCCGCCACATTAATTACACCACCCGCATTAATTACATAATCTGGTGCATAAATGATGCCGCGCTCATGTAACTCATCTCCATGACGATTTTCTTTTAATTGGTTATTGGCTGAGCCTGCAACTACTTTCACTTTCAATTGAGGAATGGTATCTGAATTAATGATTGCTCCAAGGGCACATGGCGCGAAAATATCCGCTTCCACTCCATAAATTTCGTCTGGATTCACTGCTTGAGCCCCAAAATCAGCGACTGCACGCTGAACAGCTTCTTTATTAATGTCTGTAACGATCAGTTTTGCTCCTGCTTCATGAAGATGACGGCAAAGATGATAAGAAACATTTCCCACACCTTGAACAGACACAGTCAGCCCTTCTAATGAATCAGTACCAAATGCTTCTTTTGCCGCTGCTTTCATACCGACAAAGCAGCCGTAAGCCGTTACTGGAGATGGATTTCCTGAAGATCCAAAGGCTGGCGAAATACCTGTTACATAGTCCGTTTCTTCATGAATTAAATCCATATCTTCCACCGTTGTTCCCACATCTTCAGCCGTAATATAGCGACCATTTAACCCTTGAATGAAACGGCCGAATGCTCGGAACATTTCTTCATTTTTATCTTTTCTAGGATCACCGATAATGACCGTTTTTCCTCCACCAAGATTAAGCCCTGCCGCTGCGTTTTTATATGTCATCCCTTTAGCTAAACGAAGAGCATCTTCAATGGCTGCTTCTTCGGATGCATATGTCCACATTCTCGTTCCACCAAGTGCTGGTCCAAGCGTCGTATCATGAATTGCAATGATGGCTTTTAAACCCGACGTTTGATCTTGACAAAAAACAAGTTGCTCGTAATCATACGTTTCCATATATTTAAAAATTTCCATTGTAAATCCCCCTCGTTTAAAATAAATAATTTTATATCTCCATTGTTCATAATGCAATTACTATGCCAATTCCTTTCATCGTTGAAAACGCTTTAATTCCCAGATGAATGTGTGCAAATAATTGCAAATAGCGCATTTTTTTGCGTGCAATTTAATTCAAGTTATACTTTTCTAATTTATAATACAGACTTCGAATCGATATATCTAGTTTTTTGGCTGTGGCGGTTTTGTTTCCATTATTTTGTTCTAGCGCCTCTTGAATGACTGTTTTTTCATAGTTGTCCATCATGTCCTGAAGAGTCTCATAAGATTCATGATCATTTAACACTCTCGGTTCATGAACCACTTTGCTCTGCTGTCCTTCAATGACATGTAATGTGTCCGCATCAATGAAGGTCTCCGTATAAGTCGAAAAAATCATCGCTCTACCTAAAATATTTTCTAGCTCACGGACATTTCCCGGCCAATGATAATTTGTTAATTTCTTCAAAGCAGCTGGCGTTAGCCCCTTAACATTTCGTCCGTAATCTTGATTTAACTTAATAATTAAACGGTCACATAATAATGGAATGTCGGCTTTCCTATTTCTGAGTGGGGGAATATGTATCGGCATTCGATTCAGGCGATAATACAGGTCCTCACGAAAACTGCCATCAATCATCGCTTTTTCTAAATGGACATTCGTCGCTGAAATAATGCGAACATTTATTGAAATCGATTTCGTCCCACCTACACGAATAATTTCTTGTTCTTGTAGCACCCGTAACAGTTTCGCCTGAGTGTTCGCGCTTAATTCACCAATTTCATCAAGAAAAATGCTTCCGTTATTCGCTTCTTCAAAAAGTCCCCTTTTACCACCACGACGGGCCCCAGAAAAAGCCCCTTCTTCATAGCCAAACAGTTCACTTTCTAACAAAGATTCAGAAAGAGCCGCGCAGTTGACCCGAATAAACTTGTTGTAACGACGGTCACTTGCATTATGAATCGCATGAGCAAACAACTCTTTTCCTGTTCCAGACTCTCCCCTTAAAAGAACAGTAGCCGGCGTACTCGCGCCTATTTTCGCTTGTTCAATCGCTATCGTCATTTCTTCCGAGCTGCCGACAATATCTTCAAACGTATATTTTGCTTCTAGCGTTCGAATAATTTGTCTCGCTCTATTTAATTGTTTCGTCAATGACTGAATTTCTGTCAAATCATGAATGACGCCTACACTTCCCTTTAATTGTCCATCAACGATGATGGGAGCGACATTGACAACGACTTCTCGTTTTTTGGCGCCCACATGCATTTTTACTCCTCGCATCGGTTGTTTCGTTTCCAGCACTTGAAGATGAACGCTTTCTCCTTCCGATATATCCGCTGTAGCCGGCTGACCGATCACTTCTTCTTTACTTAATCCCGTTAATCTTGTGTAGGCTGGATTTATTAACAATCCTCTCCCCTGTTCATCCACGACAGAAATAGCATCGTCGCTCGAATAAATAATTGCTTCAAGCATCGTTTGTACTTCTTTTAAATTGGTAATTTCCTTAGCTAAATTCATCACTTCGGTAATATCCTTAAACACGGAAAAAGCGCCAATCACTTCGCCTTCATCAGTAATCATCGGAATTCGTGAAGTGATAATTTTTGAATTCGTTGAAAGCTGGTGCTCTTGATTAATTTCCGCCTTCTTTTCCTTCATCACTTCTGGAAGTCGACTAGTTGGAATGACCGTTCTAATATGCTGACCAATCGCTTGCTGTTTATCTATCCCAACGATTCGTTCCGCACTTTTGTTGTACAAAATAATTTTCTCAGAATGATCGACAACAATCATCCCTTCATCAATCGATTCAAAAATAAGATCATATTGCATGAACCCACCCCCACCTGCAGATTTTTGCATACTTCTATTGTAAGCGTAGCAACTGCGGCTTGACAAATTAACCTAGTAGGATATGATTTTTTTGAGGAATAATTAAAGGAGCATACGAATGGTTCGATTTATCGCATTATTAATATTAGTCATTCCAGGTTTTCTTGCAGGATTAGGTATTAAATTAATGAGGGATATGTTGTTCGGCATTTCACATCCTCTATTTCCGTTTCTATGGCTACAATTTATCGTCGGTTTACTTTTATTTATTGGTGGATTAAGCTTTATTGCCGGCTTTATCCTTCGTCGTGATCGCAAAAATAACAAAGTACAAGATCGCTTCAAAAAATCGTAAAAAAAGGCTTTGCTAGAAATGTTCACACAAACATTTCTAGCAAAGCCTTTTATTTTTTACTGTCCAAGGACTGATTGTCGAATGGTAATCGCTTTTTGGGGATCATCCGTGAACATAGCGGAACAACCTTGTTTCATGAGCCATTCCATTTGTTTCTCTTTATTAACGGTGTAAGGACGAACGGCCACACCATGTTCAATCGAAGATTGGATGATGGCGCTATTCACTGTGCGAATATTAGGATGAATGGCACTAGCACCAATGGCTGCCGCATATTTCCATGGCATATATAAATGAGAGGAATATAAAATAGCCGTTTGAATATCGGGAGCGAGGCGATGAAAATGAGCTAAGGAATAATGATTGAATGAGGAAATAATCACTCGATCTTCATATTGGTATTGTCGGATAAGTTGAAGAACCTTTTCCTCCATTCCTTGATATAGAAATTCGTTATTTTTCAACTCGATATTACATAGTAAATGATTAGTTTTCATCCAATTAAATACATCGATAAGCAAAGGAATCGTCGGTGGAGGTTGAATGTTTGAATATTTGTACGATGCGTGCAAATGCTTCATCTCACTCCAAGTCCAATCCTTCACATAACCTTTGCCATTCGTTGTGCGGTCTAGCTTCTCATCATGAATGACAACTAAGCAGCCATCCTTTGTCATTTGAACATCTAACTCAATTCCATCCGCTCCAGCGTCTTGAGCCGCTTGAAACGCCATCATTGTATTTTCTGGTGCTATAGCTGAATAGCCTCGATGAGCAAAAATGAATGTCATAATATACGATCTCCCTTTCCTGCTTGTCTGCAGCAAACAAAAAACAAGAGGTAACGATGATTTCCGCCCCTCTTTATACACTTATACCATATTTTAATACTCCTAACTCTTTCAAGAAGCCTTATGTTCTAGTCTTAATTTATCTGCGACCATCGCAATAAACTCTGAATTAGTCGGCTTTGCTTTCGTCATAGAGACCGTATAGCCGAATAAAGTAGAAATGGAATCGATATTTCCACGGCTCCAAGCCACTTCAATCGCATGACGAATCGCTCGTTCCACTCGACTAGCTGTTGTGTTGTATTTTTTGGCGATGTCAGGATATAATACTTTCGTAATCGAGCCAAGCAATTCAATATCGTTGTACACCATTGAAATCGCTTCGCGTAAATACAGATAACCTTTAATGTGAGCAGGTACTCCGATTTCATGAATAATGCTTGTAATACTTGCATCAAGATTGACCGGCTTTTTCTCCGCTTGTTTGATGACTGAATTTAATGAACGCTGAGACGCTGGATTTTCTGCACCGCTTACTTGACGAATATGGCTAACGAGACTTTCCATATCAAACGGCTTGAGCATGAAATAGGAAGCGCCAAGATCAACCGCTTTCTTTGTCACATCTTCTTGACCAAATGCTGTTAACATAATCACATTGGGCATTGGAGATAAATGAAGGTCTCTCATTTTTTCAAGAACTGCTAAGCCGTCGACATGCGGCATAATAATGTCGAGGATCAACACATTGGCTTTTACCTCTGGCAATAAATCTAAACACTCTTGTCCGTTATTCGCCTTTGCCACTACTTCCATATCATTTTGAGAAGAAATATATTCTTCTAATAACTTCACTAGCTCACGATTATCATCAACAATAGCTACTTTAATTTTTTTCAAAAACGCTCCCCCTCACACTTTTTTACTCCTACAGTATATTCTAATGGTTTTTTCGACAAAGAGAAATGAAATCCTTTAATTTTTCCTCTTTTTTTATAATATATATTTTTTCCCTTATTTTTCTTTTGTTTTCGACGATTTTTTTATGTAAAAAACAAGCGAAAGCTTCGCTTGTTTAACTGACCTTTTCTTCCGTTAATGAGATGCCAGCTTCGTTGAGCATCCATTCAATATGAACGCCATATCCTGATGTCGGATCATTGACAAAGACGTGAGTCACCGCTCCTATTATTTTATTATTTTGAATAATCGGACTACCACTCATCCCTTGAACAATCCCCCCTGTGCGATCAAGCAGTTTCGGGTCGGTAATTTTGATAACCATTCCTTTTGTAGCTGGATGTTTTTGCGGGATCGTACTGACAATTTCGATGTCGTACCACTCCACTTTATTTCCGCTTACAACAGTTAAAATTTTGGCGGGACCTTCCTTCACTTCATGAGATAAGGCAACTGGGTACGCTTTATTAATGAGTGGATGATGCATCGGCTTTTTTAATTGTCCAAAAACGCCATATGGACTATTATTCGTAATATTCCCTAATCGATCTTGACTGTTAGAAAATCGAGCAAGTTTTTCACCTGGGTTCCCATAGCGCCCTTTTTGAATGGACATGACTGTTGATTGAACAATTTGTCCATCTTGAACGATAATCGGCTTTTTTGTGTCTACATCTGTAATTACATGACCTAGCGCCCCATATTTTTTGGATTTCGGTTCATAAAACGTTAATGTACCAATTCCAGCTGCTGAATCACGTATATAAAGACCTAGCTTATACGATTGTTCCTTTTGATCTTTAAGCGGTTTTAGCTTCGTTTCCAGCTGTTTGTGGTTTCTTTGAATCACAACACTCATCGGTTGATTTCGATCGATCCCTTGAAGAAATGTTCCTACATCTTGCATTTTTTCTATTTTCTTGCCGTTGATCTTCGTGATTAAGTCACCCACTTGAATGCCAGCCTGCTCTCCTGGTGACTTTTTTCCTTGAGCGGTATCGACTAAATGATGACCAACTACTAGCACGCCAATTGTATTCATTTTAATACCAATGGACTGTCCACCTGGAATGACTTTTATTTCTTTTATCGCTGTCGCTCTCTTGTTAGTTAATGGAAATCCTGCTGATTCGAGCAACTCTTCCTTTTGGCCGATGTTTGTACCCGAAACCGCCGAAATGCTTTCTTCCTTTCGATCATGTAGTTCTTTTGCATTGACCGGCTGAATAATAAACCAATTCAATAAACAAAATAAAACGGAAACAAGGAGAATTCCACCAGTGGTGTTGTTACATCGTTTGTTGTTCAACTCCTTCACTCTCCTCGCTTCTGAATGAGCCGCTTTGCTGGCTGTACATTTACTTTTTCCTTAGAACGAATCAATTATTACGGAAAAATACTCCCATCATTGGATAGCTTGCCGTTCACAAAAAAATGGCTGTCCCTCCTTGTTTAGAGAGACAACCATAGTTTTTAGCCGTTTTTTAAAGAAGCTGCTAATTCAAGCAGTTCTTTTGCATGTTGTTTCGTTAAGTCTGTCATTTCGACTCCAGAAATCATTCGTCCGATTTCTTTAATTTTTTCCTCATTCTCAAGCGGCTCCACAAATGTTTTTGTTCGTCCACCAGTCATTACTTTAGATATGTATAGATGTACATCCGCCATCGCAGCCACTTGTGGCAAATGGGAAATACAAAGGACTTGCGAATGAATGGCTACTTGATGAATTTTCTCTCCGATCGCTTGAGCGACTCGACCGCTCACCCCTGTATCCACTTCATCAAAAATAATGGAGGTCACTCCTTGATGCTTCGAGAAGATTGTCTTCATCGCTAGCATCATTCGCGATAATTCTCCTCCAGAAGCGACTTTAGACAGCGGCTTTAACGGTTCACCCGGATTCGTGGAAATATAAAATTCGACTTCATCTAACCCATCTTTTTTAAAAGACGGGGCTTGCTTCATTCCATCTTCACCATCGATAAGAAATTGAATCTTGAATACGGTTTTATCCATGTACAACTGCTTTAACTCATGATGAATCGCATCCTCTAATTTTCCAGCTACTTGTTTGCGCAAATAGCTGAGCTGCTTCCCTTCAAGCAACAAATCTTTTTCATGCGCCAATCGATCGTTTTGCAGCTTTTCAATATGCGTTTCTCGATTCGTTAACGTTTCAATTTCCTCTTCAATCTTTCCACCGTACTCCATGATCTCTTCAATCGTGCTACCATATTTCCTTTTCAAGACATTAATTTCATTAAGTCTTGTTTCAATCTCATTTAAGCGATTAGGATCAAACTCTAACCCATCTAGCGCGGAGCTAATTTGGCGTGATACATCCTCGATCGCATAAAAGCTTTCAGACATCGCTTCATAAAGAGAACGATATTGTTCATCAATTTCGGCAGCTGTTTCTAGCTGATTCATCGCCAAACCGATCCAATCGAGCCCTTTTCCTTCTCCTTGCAGAGCATTATAACTCGTCTGAGACGATTCATACAATTTCTCGAAATTGCTCAGTCTTCTTTTTTCTTCTGTTAGCTCTTCATCTTCCCGTAACTTCAGATCCGCTTTTTGAATTTCATTTAGTTGAAATTGAATTAAGTCGAGACGATGAGCCATTTGCTGTTCGTTTTCGCTTAACTGGCGAATCGCTTTCATCGTTTGTTCATAGCGTTTGAAAATGTCTGTATAATTAGCTTTCGTTGCTAAAACTTTACTTCCACCAAACTGGTCGAGCAAGTGCAAATGCTGATTCGTATCCATCAGTTCTTGATGCTCGTGCTGACCGTGAATATCAACGAGCGTCGAACCAATTTCGCGAAGGATAGCAATCGTCACAAGTTTGCCGTTGATTCGACAGACACTTTTGCCATTGGCAGAGATTTCCCTGCGAATGATCACCATCTCATCCTCTATCTCAATGCCAAATTGCTGAGCTTTTTGGACAGACGGATGATTGGGTCCCTCTATACTAAACATCCCTTCGATTTCAGCTTTTTTCTCTCCATGGCGAACAAATTCTGACGAGCCGCGTCCACCTGCCAACAAATGGACGGCATCAATAATAATCGATTTACCGGCTCCCGTTTCTCCAGTTAACACAGTCAAACCTTTTTCTAATGACAGGTTTAATTCTTCAATGATGGCAAAATTGCGTATGGACAATTCCTGTAGCAATGTCTATTCACCTCAAATTAAAGCATTTCTAAAAAGCGTTCTGAAATAACCGATGTATGCTCAGGGGCACGACAAATAATTAAACAAGTGTCATCTCCGCAAATCGTTCCCATAATTTCGTCCCAATCGAGGTTGTCGATTAACGCACCGACAGCTTGAGCATTTCCTGGCAAAGTTTTCATAACGACAAAATGACCAGCTGCATCAATGCTGACAAATGCATCCACTAAAGAACGTTTCAGCTTTTGTAGCGGATTGAAACGCTGATCAGCAGGAAGACTATATTTATAGCGCCCATCCATCAATGGCACTTTCACTAAATGAAGCTCCTTAATATCTCTTGATACCGTTGCTTGCGTCACGTTATAACCTAAAGTTTTTAAACGATCGACAAGATCATCTTGTGTTTCAATTTCATGGTTAGCAATAATTTCTCTAATTTTTATATGACGTTGTCCTTTGTTCATCTTATCACCTCAAAAAGCGTATAAATATGCTGTAGTATTCACATTTTATCTTAATTCAATCCTGATGTATAGTCACTATGTCACATAAAGCATGCAAAAAGAGACTGTTTTCAAGATCATTTGTCTTTGAAACAGTCTCTTCTTGTTATCCTTTAAATCGAACCCACTATTTATTCGTTTTTTTCTTTAATTGTTCGTGAGCATCATTGACAACAGCATCAACCGTTGTTAATAGTTGATTCTCTCCTGCTTCTTGCGGCTGCTTAGGCCAATGTAAGTGAATTAAAAATTCAATATTCCCGTCTCCTCCGGTAATCGGAGAGTACGACAAGTCCTTCACATCATATCCAAGCCCTAATGCTAGCTCAATGATTTTAACGATGACTTCTTTATGAATTTTCGCTTCTCTCACAATCCCTTTTTTACCGACTTGTTCTTTTCCCGCTTCAAATTGCGGTTTAATTAAGGCAACGACATCACTTTCTGGAACAAGTAATGTTTTTAACACCGGTAAAATTAAAGATAACGAAATGAATGAGACATCGATCGTCGCGAAATTAGGCATTCCTTCTTGTAAATCGACTGGTGTGACGTAACGGAAATTCGTTCGCTCCATAACGACGACTCGCTCATCTTGACGAAGCTTCCAAGCAAGTTGATTATAGCCAACATCTAGTGCATAGGAAAGCTTTGCCCCGTTTTGTAGTGCACAATCAGTGAATCCACCTGTTGAAGAGCCAATATCAAGCATCGTTTTATCTTTCACATCAACCTGAAATTCTTGCAATGCTTTTTCAAGCTTTAATCCACCACGACTCACATAACGCAACGTATTTCCTTTAATTTGTAAAGGAGCGTCAGCAGCAATTTTCTCTCCCGGTTTATCTAGGCGCTCTTCATTGGAGTAAACAAGACCAGCCATCACAGCCCGCTTCGCTTTTTCTCTCGTTTCTATTAATCCTCTTTCTACAAGAAGTACATCTATTCGTTCTTTCTTTATCTTCATGCTCAAGCTCTTTTCTGTTTTTTTGGAATCATCGCACATAACTTAGCAACGGCTGCTTCTTCCGTTAATTCAATTTCTTCTAACAATAAATCGACGCTTCCATGCTCAATGAAACGATCAGGAATTCCCATGCGATCAATGACATGATCATGGTATCCGTGGTCATGGGCAAATTCAAGAACTCCGCTTCCGAAGCCTCCTTCAAGCACGGCTTCTTCAATCGTTAAGATTGGCATATCAGCATTTAAGATACTTAATAGCATCTCTTCATCCATTGGTTTAATAAAACGAGCATTGACGACCTTCACGGAAATTCCTTGTTTTTCCGCTTGCTCTGCTGCTTTCATTGCCATCGGAATCGTTGTACCGAATGTTAAAATAGCTATATCCTGACCTTCTTTCAACACTTCCCAAGAACCAATCGGAATTTCCTTCAATTGTTCGTCCATCGGCACACCAAGTCCATTGCCTCGCGGAAAGCGCATCGCAATCGGACCGTCGTTGTATTGAAAAG
This sequence comes from Bacillaceae bacterium SAS-127, assembly GCA_002261155.1. Taxonomy (GTDB): domain Bacteria; phylum Bacillota; class Bacilli; order Bacillales; family Domibacillaceae; genus Bacillus_CE. Next base: position 24,760 of record NKXN01000038.1, read on the forward strand.
CTGTGTATACGAGGTGCTGTCCCTCATTCTCATCTTTTGGCATCATCAATACCATATTAGGCAGGTGACGTAAAAAGGCAATATCGAATACTCCTTGATGCGTTTCACCATCTGCACCTACAAGACCTGCTCGATCAATACCGATAAATACATTTAAATTCGGTCGACAAATATCATGAACCACTTGATCGTAAGCTCGCTGTAAAAACGTCGAATAAATGGCGAGAAACGGTTTCATCCCTTGCGTCGCAAGCCCTGCTGCTACTGTCGCGGCATGCTGCTCTGCAATCCCTACATCATGCATCCGATCAGGAAATTCCTCGGCAAATCCCAATAGCTTAGAACCAACAGGCATGGCCGGTGTAATAGCGACAACCCGATCATCGGTACGAGCAATTTTTCGAGCCGTTTCGCTTACAAGTGCACTCCAAGCAGGAGGCTGATTCACAGGTTTTATAATCGTACCCGTTTCCATTTTATATGGACCGGTTCCATGCCATGTTCCTTTCGTATCTAACTCGGCTGGACGATAACCTTTTCCTTTCTTCGTCAACACATGAAGAATGACAGGTCCTTCTACTTTTTTGGCATATTGTAACTGTTCTAACAAATCTTCAAAATTATGACCATCAATTGGGCCAAGATACGTAAAGCCCATTTCTTCAAAAAACATACCTGATACAAATAAATACTTTAAGCTATCTTTTAACCGTTCGGCTGTGTGAGCCATCTTTCCACCAACAGCTGGAATCTTTTTCAGTAAGCTTTCAAGTTCATCTTTCACCCAGTTATACTTACCAGCTGTTCGCAAACGTCCTAGCATTTGATGAAGCGCTCCAACGTTGGGAGCGATGGACATCTCATTATCGTTTAAAATCACAATCATATTCGTTTTTTCGTGTCCGATATGATTCAACGCTTCAAGAGCCATTCCTCCGGTTAATGCACCATCACCAATAACTGGAATAACATGAGATTGTTCTTTCTTCAAATCTCTCGCAATCGCCATTCCCATTGCTGCTGATAAAGATGTTGAGCTATGTCCAGTTTCCCATACATCGTGCTCACTTTCCGAGCATTTAGGAAAACCGCACAATCCTTTGTACTGACGAAGAGTATCGAATTGTCCTGCACGTCCTGTTAATATTTTATGAACATACGACTGATGTCCAACATCCCATAAAATTTTATCGACAGGACTTTGAAAGCAACGATGCAATGCAATCGTTAACTCTACCACGCCAAGGTTCGGTCCGATATGACCTCCCGTTTTCGATAAATTTTCGATTAAAAATTGACGAATATCTGCACTTAACTCATTTAATTCATCTATGGACATGTTTTTCAAAAAAGTAGGGTCTTTAATTGATAATAGATCCAATAGGATCACTCACTTTCATTACTGTGTCATTTGTCACTTTGACTTTATTATAACGTGCTCGATTTTTTCTACAACTTTTTACTTTAAGTGACTTTGAAAAAATAGCCGCTAACACTATGGCGTGATAACGGCAAGTTAATAAAAATAGTACTAATATTATACCATATGTCGCAAATTACAACAATTTTAGTCACTTTTCACTGATCTCGATGAGCAATTAAATGAGCTAGCTCTTTCAAAAGTTCAGCATCCGTATTCGTTTTTTCTATCGCTTGAAGCGCTTCTGTTAAATGTTCTTGAAGCTTCTCTTTCGCACCTTCAAGCGTCAGTAAAGATGGGTATGTGCTCTTCTGTTTATTCACATCGCTACCGATTCGTTTGCCAATCTTTTCTTCTGAGCCTTCCACGTCTAATATATCGTCTTGAATTTGAAAAGCAAGCCCAACATGATTGGCATATGTTTGAAAGTGCTGCAATTGTGCTTCTGTTGCTCCTGACAAAAAGGCCCCTGCCATCACACTAAACTCTAACAGTCGTCCCGTTTTATGCTTATGGATATATTCAAGCTCCTCTAAAGTCAGTTGTTTCTTTTCTCCTTCCATATCGGCCATTTGGCCTCCAACCATACCGGCAGGACCAGCCGCTTGAGACAACCAATCCATCAACCACACTTTTTGGTCATTGGAATATACTTTTGATTGAGCGATCACTTTAAAAGCATGAGTTAATAAGGCGTCTCCCGCTAATATAGCCGTCGCTTCACCGAACACTTTATGGTTAGTTGGCTTGCCCCGACGTAGATCATCGTCATCCATGCTCGGTAAGTCATCATGAATTAAGGAATACGTATGAATCATTTCTAAAGCGGCGGCGGCTTCCATTCCGATCAATGTTTCTTTTCGAAAAGCAGCGACGGTCGCAAACAATAACATCGGGCGAAGTCTTTTTCCGCCTGCTTGAAGAGAATAATCCATTGCTTGTATTAATATGTCCGGAGCTGTGATTGTAGAAATGATTGTGTGTAATTTTGTTTCAAGTTCTGTTTTATGTGCATCTATAAATCCTGATAATTGGGTCACTATATTATTCCCCCTCATGAACAACGAAATCCTGTTCTCCATCTTCCGTCATTAATTTTGCTAGTTGATCTTCTGCATTGACTAACTTTTCATGACAAAAAGCGGATAACTCCATTCCTTTTTGATAATAACTCAATGCTTCTTCTAACGGAACGTCGCCTTCTTCCAATTTTGTCACAATCGACTCTAGCTGATCCATCGCTTCTTCAAAACTAAGTTTTTTATTCTCCATTTTTATCCTCCTCCATCGATTGAATTTGACAATACAAACTCCCATCGGACAACCGTACTCTCAGTTCTTCGCCCACTTTAGCATCTGTCGTTGATTTTACTAATTGATTGTCAGCGGTATAAGTGAGACTATATCCTCTTTCCATCACTTTTAACGGACTTAATGCATGAAGCAAAGATACCTTTCGTTTGAATTCATCTTCTTTACGGCTAAATACAGCTTGCATCTGTCGAATTAGGCTCATTTTTAATCGATCCACCTCGACCCCAGACTCATGAATTTTTTTCCCAGGGTGACTTCTTCGTAACCGATTGGTCAGCTCATTGATTCGAATATGAGTCTGTTTCAAGTAAAGAGCCTGTTCTCTAACCAACTTTTCAGTTAATCGATCAAGTCGTTCCGCTTGTTGACGATACAACGTCTCTGGATTGCGCATAATATAAGAGCCTTTGACAGTTTCATATCGTTTTCTTTCCCGCCGAATCTTTTCTGACATCGCTCGAATTAAGCGTGTTTTTCTTGTGGCTACTTTTTCGACAACTTCTTCGATATGCGGTACAGCAAGCTCTGCTCCACCCGTTGGTGTCGGTGCTCTCATATCCGCAACAAAATCAGCAATCGTGACATCTGTTTCATGGCCGACAGCTGAGATGATCGGTATTTGTGAAGCACTAATTGCTAAAGCTACTTGCTCTTCGTTAAAGGCCCAAAGCTCCTCAATTGAGCCGCCTCCACGTCCGACAATTAACACCTCTGCCCGACCATCATGATTAGCTCTTTCAATCGCTGATACAATCGAAGGAGCAGCGTTCTCTCCTTGAACAAGGGCTGGGTAGACGAGCATTTGGGCAACTGGATAACGCCTTTTAATCGTTGTAATAATATCTCTCACCGCTGCTCCTGTTGGTGAGGTAATAATCCCAATCACTTTAGGATAGACAGGCAATGGACGTTTTTTATCAACATCAAACAATCCTTCTTTTTCCAATCGGTTCTTTAGCTGTTCAAACGCAAGATAAAGATCGCCGATTCCATCCGGTTGCATCGCCTTCACATACATTTGGTATTGACCGCCTGCTTCATAAACGGTGATATCTCCCTTGATTAACACTTGCATCCCGTTTTCCGGCTTAAACTTTAACGATCGATTGGCGGAGGAAAACATAACCGCCAACATCCGAGCTTGATCATCTTTTAAAGTAAAGTACATATGTCCGCTAGAGTGCATTTTAAAGTTAGAAATCTCTCCTTTAACAAGCACATTGGTCAAATGCGGATCGGCATCGAATTTTCGTTTTATGTATTTCGTTAACGCTTTAACTGTTAAATAGCGTTGAACATCCATCTTCCATTCCACCTTTTTTTGGTCAAGCTAAAAAGCTGCCTCCCCATTATAACATGTTCGGGAGGCAGCTTCGGCATTTCAAACTGCTTATTTAGATACCACCATCGCTGCTTTTTGTTTCGCAGATTGCACAGTATTAAATAATAACATCGTAATCGTCATTGGACCTACACCACCTGGAACTGGTGTAATCGCACTTGCCACTTCTTTGGCACTTTCGAAATCAACATCGCCACAAAGTTTGCCATTCTCATCGCGGTTCATTCCGACGTCGATCACAATCGCTCCTGGCTTGAAATCTTCTGCCTTTAAAAATTTCGCTTTACCAACAGCGGCGACCACTACATCTGCCTGCTTTGTAAAAGAAGAAAGGTCTTTCGTTCTCGAATGACAAACCGTCACTGTCGCACTCTCTTTTAAAGAAAGTAACGCGGCTGGTTTACCAACGATGTTGCTGCGACCGACAACGACGACATGCTTGCCTTCTAAAGAAATATTTTCTTTTTCAAGCATTTTCATAATGCCATAAGGCGTGCAAGAATAGAAAGCTTCTTTCCCGATCGACATTTTCCCTACATTGACTGGATGAAAACCATCTACATCCTTTTCAGGAGCAATCGCATCGATCACTTTGTCTTCTGAAATATGAGAAGGTAATGGCAATTGAACAAGAATGCCGTGAATATGTTCATCCTCGTTCAACTCTTGCACTTTTTCAAGCAATTCCGCTTCTGTAAGGTCGGCTGGATAGCGATAGATTTCTGAATGGATCCCTACCTCTGCACAACCTTTGTCTTTATTTCTGACATATGTTTGTGAAGCTTGATCTTCCCCAACTAAAATAACCGCTAAGCCCGGAGTGACTCCTTTTTGCTTTAACGCTTCAATTTCTCCCTTTAATTCTTGACGAATATCTTTCGCAATTTGTTTACCATCGATGATTGTTGCTGTCATGATTGTTTCCCCCTTGTTAATCATTCGTTATTATATCGAATCTTTAATTCGTGATAATACACCATTAATAAACTTGCTTGAGCGCTCATCGCTAAAATGCTTAGCTAGCTCTACTGCTTCATTGATTGCCACTTTATCAGGCACATCTTCCACATATTTCATTTCATATACTGCTAATCGTAAAATATTTCGATCCACTTTTGCCAAACGATCAAATGACCAATTCTCAAGATTGTCCTTAACGACTTGGTCAATCTCTTCTAAGTGAGCAGTCGTACCCATCACACTGTTTTGTAAATATTCATCAACTGGAGCACCCTCTAATACATTTTGGATCGCTTCTTCAGGATTTGCTCCACTCATATCGATTTGATAAAGTGCCTGCAAGCTTTTCTCACGTGCTGTACGTCTTTTCATTCATTTAACTCCTTTTGCTTTTTCATCATAAAATGATAATAGCATAAAATAAAAAAAATACACATGTTCTTGCAAAAAAGCTGTGTTTTTTAAAATCTTTGCCAAAAATCAACATACCACTTCAACATCGTCTGTTTAAAACGAAAATATCCCATTGTTGTCCAAGTGCTGACTAAACCAAAATAGCCCAAGCATCATCAGAAAGACAAACAGAATAACAGAAATGTGTCGCCACTTGTGCATAACTAATATGCCAATATATTCACGTATAAGTGCGTTAATCCAAAAATAACCAATCGTTTTCGAACCTAATCCAATCGCACGAAGTCCAACTTTACGTGCCCACATTCCCGCGCGCAGCACATGATAATTATTCGTGACAAAAATCGCCGAATAACCGTCTGGTGAACATTCATCCATTATCTTTTTAGAAAACAACATATTTTCGTATGTATTGACTGATTCACGCTCAACAAGCGTATCTTCTTCTCTTACACCTTTCGACAGCGCGTATTGCTGCATTGCTTCTCCCTCTGGCAACAACTCATCCGCCCCTTGTCCACCTGAAAAAATCAGCTTTGCTCGTTTTCCGTTTTTCGCAAATTGTTTTTGCTGAAATTCAATCCCTTTTTCAATTCGACTAGCGAGCAACGGGGATACTTTATATCCATCGATTAATCCGCTTCCAAGTACAATAATATAATCCTGTTTCTTCCTCGGCGGAATGAGACGATACGTCCAGTTTGATACTAGAAGTACCATAAATCCAACAAGAAAATAAAATAAACCAACATAAAGCATCGATAGTATGAGCGATAGCCAGTCTGGAAGCTGTTCTATATTATTAACAAACGGTAAGATGACCGCACCAATTAAAACAAGACCTAATAAAGCTGACAGATAATTCGCGAACCTCCTCCCCTCACGACGCCATAATTTTCGCGCCGATCGAAACAATAACATTGACGCGATTAGCACATGTAGCGGTAACAACAAGACAAGGACAACGATAAGAATCGCTAAAACTACTAACGTCACTTGTTCACTTTGTTTAAATAGTAATTGTGCCAGTCCCATTGCTGAAAAGAAAGCCAAAACCAAAAACCACAGGCCATTCCAAATAGAGCTCCTGTTCCACCAGTAAGAAATCAGCCACAACAAGCCAAAGAATACAATACTAGCAATTATAATCATGATGTCACGACCTTATAAATAATTATCTCCAAACAATGAAAAAAGCTGACCCGTTAGGTAAGGATACGCCTTACCAATTTTGCTTAGGTCAGCCTTTCGTTTTACACTTCTGGTACTAAATCGCCTTCAGTGTTTTTTGTTTCAAATTGAATACCAACGACATGAATATTCACTTCATCCACTTGAAGTGCCGTCATATTTAATAACGCTTGTCGGATATTATCTTGAATTTTTTGAGCGACAGCAGGAATGGATACGCCAAATGCGATCACACAATACACATCGACTTTAATTCCATCTTCTGTTAAATCAACACGAACGCCTTTGCCGTGGTTTTTCTTACCTAGGCGCTCAACAACACCTGATGCAAAGCTACCGCGCATTTTTTCAACGCCATCAACTTCAGATGCAGCGATTCCTGCAATGACTTCAATTACTTCAGGAGCAATTTCAATCCGACCCATGCCATTCTCTCCATTACTCATTTCTAAAACTTGATTTCCTTGGCTATTTTCTGCCATCAATCAACACCCCCGTATTAAATGGTTTATGACTTCATCACTTCGTACATTTCAAGGAATTTCGTGTTGAATTCTCCATCAACGAACTTTTCATGATCAAGCAACTGTAAGTGGAAAGGAATAGTTGTGTGAACTCCTTCGATGACAAACTCACTTAATGCACGCTTCATTCGAGCAATCGCTTCCTCACGAGTCGATCCAAACGTGATAAGTTTAGCGATCATGGAATCATAAAATGGTGGAATCATATAACCTGGATAAGCAGCAGAATCTACACGAACTCCAAAACCTCCAGGTGGCATATACACTGTAATGCGACCAGGAGACGGCATAAAGTTCTTTTCTGGATTCTCTGCATTAATCCGGCATTCAATCGACCAGCCATTGAACTCTACCTCTTGTTGTGTAAGAGTCAATTCCTCACCAGATGCTACGCGAATCTGCTCTTTAATCAAATCCACACCTGTTACCATTTCCGTTACAGGATGTTCCACTTGAATTCTTGTGTTCATTTCCATGAAATAAAACTGTTTATGATTATAATCATAAATAAATTCTACCGTTCCTGCACCTGTATAATCAACCGCTTTCGCTGCTTTCACTGCTGCATTACCCATTTCTTCACGAACTTTGGCATCAAGAGCCGGTGAAGGGGTTTCTTCAAGCAACTTTTGCATACGTCGTTGAATAGTACAATCACGCTCACCTAAGTGAATCACATTTCCATGCGTATCTGCAAGTACTTGAATTTCAACATGACGAAAATCTTCAATGAATTTTTCCAAATAGACGCCTGGATTACCAAATGCTGTAGCTGCTTCTTGCTGGGTCATGTTAATGCCTTTGACTAACTCTTCTTCATCGCGAGCGACACGAATCCCTTTTCCGCCACCTCCAGCTGTAGCTTTAATAATGACCGGATATCCAATTCCCTCGGCAATCGCCATTCCTTTTTCGATCGATGGAATAATACCATCAGAGCCCGGTACGATTGGCACACCTGCTTTTTCCATCGTATCACGTGCTACATCTTTCGTTCCCATTTGAGTAATGGCTTCTGGAGATGGACCGACAAAGATAATATTGCACTCGCGACAAAGCTCCGCGAAGTCTGCATTTTCTGCTAAAAATCCATAGCCCGGATGGATCGCATCACAATTCGTCAATTTAGCCACACTAATAATATTCGTGAAATTTAAATAGCTATCTTTGGAAGCAGTAGGTCCAATACAGAAAGCTTCATCTGCTAATTGCACATGGAGAGCTTCTTTATCTGCTTCGGAATAGACAGCTACCGTTTCCACATCTAGTTCTTTGCAGGCACGAATAATACGCACAGCAATTTCCCCACGGTTGGCGATCAATAATTTTTTAATCATTCCGATCTCTCCTTATAAAGGCTTTACTGAAAATAACGGTTGACCGTACTCAACTAATTGCCCATCTTTCACAAGAATTTCGACGATCTCGCCTTCCACTTCCGCTTCGATTTCGTTAAACAATTTCATTGCTTCCACGATACAAACAACGGTTTCACCAGACACTTTAGATCCCGGCTTCACGTATGACTCCGCATCTGGAGATGGAGATTGATAGAATGTTCCAACCATCGGAGACGTGATTTTATGTAAATTTTCCGTACTTTCCACTGCTTTTGGCGCTTCTGGCGCTGGTACTTCTTGAACGACAGGCTTTACTTCCGGTTGTTGCGCTTGTACCGGAGCAGCTTCTACTTTCGACGCTTCCTGTGGTACATCTTTCACTACAGAGTATGTCACGCCTGTGTTCTTTTTCATTTTGACTTTACTACCATCTGATTCAAATACAAACTCTTCAATATTGGATTGATCGACAAGTTTAATCAATTCTCTTATTTCCTGTACTTTCATCTCTGACACCCCTTGAAAAATTATGACTAGATAATAACATCTTACGATAACATCTAGTAAGAATTCAACTTTTAATTAAGAAAGAGAACTCTATCCATATATTTTATCGCTTTTCTATTAAATATGATATGATAAATGGAAATTTTGAAAATATTTTTTCAATTCCCTCCATTCATCTATAAACAAAAAAAAGAGCGTTCTTAAAATAAAAGGAACCCTCCAACATAAACTACCTCTAGTGATCAATTAAACTAAAAACCACCAGATGTTGTATAACCTATATAAAATTCACCTTTTTCAAAACAACTCCCAACTTTTCATTTTTATGTTACTTCACTGTTTGAAATTCCACTGCAACTGGTTGCTTTCCTAGCTCGTCCCGTGCCAAGCGAATGATTTCATTAGCTGCGGCAGCGGAATGTTTTTCGGCTTTGACGGTGATTTTAATATTCGTTCCATCTGCACGAACGAGAGCATCTTTATATCCTTTTGATTTAATGAGTGTTTCTAACACACTTTCTTTCGTTGCCAGTTCTGTTAATTTTTCCATTTCTTCATAAGCTTGATTTTTATCTTCAACGGAAAGATCAGATGAAGCTACTTTCGTTGTCAAATCCTCTTTCAGCTTATTTCTTTGGTCTTCCATTTCTAAGCGAAGAAGGTCAAATGCCTCATCTCCTGCCGCTTCTGTCACAACTTCGACTTGTTGATCATTCGCTACTCCATTTGTTTCTTGAGGCATTTGTTCGGCTGACTCATTGATCTCTCCTGCTTGATTTTTCGTTGAGGCGACGTCAGGTGAAAGCTGCTCTGGAGAAGTAATGTAGTAGACAGATAATACGACAACTAGACTAATCATTGTTAACAACCAAACGGTTTGTTTTTTCAATAACATTTTAAGCTTCCTCCTTTTGTTTTTTCGGCATGACAGCTACGCGATGGCTCGGCACATGCAGTACCCTTGTGACCGATTCAATTACCCATTTTTTCACTTGAATATTTTCTACTCCCTCCGCTACAACTAGCACTCCACGTATTTCTGGCTTCTTCATTTCTAATATAACCGGAGCATCTCCATGTTCTTCTTTCATCATCACTAATTCCTCTTCTCTCATTTGATCAATGACCGTCCGCTCTCCACCCTTTTTATCAACTTCTTTCGTTTCTTGTGATTTGACAGCTGTGTTTTTCTCTAGCACTTTTTGTTCACTGGCTTCTATATTGACTACAACTGTCACATTACTGACACCAGCCATTTCCTCAAGCGCAGATTGTAGTTTTTTTTCATATTCTTGCTCGTAGTCGCTTGTTGAGGGTTGAATCGGCGAATTCTTTTGGCCAGATGCTTCTTCACTGTTAGCTTGATGCTCTTGATTGATTACAGGTATGTCTCCTCTTTCCTTCAAATCACTGAACAGCATCATGCCCATGCCTAGGATAGCCACAATCACCATCCATTTTGCCCTGTTTGCCGTTTTCTCCTCTCCACTTTTTTTAGATGGAATTAAGGACTGTAGCCGTTCTAGCAGATTTTTTCGATCACTCAAGGCTGTCCCCCTCCTCTACCATATGAATATTCAATTGCTCGGTCGGAATATTCCACTTTTTCGAGAGAAAATCGATAAGCGGTTGGTCTTCCTTCCGACCCATTTGTAATCTAGAAAACGAATCAATCACAACTTCCTCTACTGTCGTGGTAGATCCCTTCTCATCTACAGGGGCGATATACACATCTACTTGCGCAATGTCTTCAGGGGCATATTCTCCCCAGTTGTGAACCTCAATGTTTAAATCTATTATTTTCTTTTGAAATTGATTCTTTAATTCGTGTTCCACTTGAGTGCGTAATTGCTGTTCCGCATTTTTCAATATATAAAGTTGCTTTGTAGACTCTAAATGATCTTGTTTGACCGTCAGCTCCTGTTCTAACTTTTCATCTTTTGTTTGCTGAGCAATCCAGTCATACAGCTCTTTCTCCATATCGATAGAAAACAACGTCCACATCGGGCGAAGCATCACTAACAATAGCAGTAAGCCCATCACAACCCTCGCGTATTTCTGAAATGAAGAGGTCGGTAAGAGCATGTCCACCACTGCAGCAAGGAGAATAAAAGCTAATACTTTACTTAGCCAGTCCGTTATATAAGCCATTCTTCTCGGTCCCTTCCTTAACGAATCATCATAGATAAATTGCTTGCAGATACGAGAATGACAATCGATAAAAAGAACATGAAGGAGACAATTACGAGAGCGGCTAGTACATAGGTCATGTTTTTACTGATGATGTCGAGACAATCGACGACCATTTTGTCTCCAAGTGGCTGTAGCATCGCTGCTGAGATTTTATAGATCATAATTAGTACAAAGATCTTTAAAGCTGGAAAAACAATAATTAACAACAGCATCCCTGCTCCCGCAAGACCGAGCGTGTTTTTCAATAATAAGGAGGCACTCATCACCGTATCCGCTGCTTCTGTAAACATCCTGCCTACGACAGGAATAAAGTTGCCAGCAAGAAATTTTGCGGCTCGAATCGCTAGTCCATCAGACACAGCGGCCGCCGTTCCCTGAATGGACACAACCGCTAAATAAATCGCCATAAACACACTGAGCAACCCGATACTAAAGCGTCGAAGTAGATCAGCAAGCTTGGTCGCTTGATAATATTCAGAAAAAAGACTTACTAAGCTAATAAGCGTGGCAAAAAATAGTAGCGGTAAAACGACTTTTTGAATCAATATCGCGCTAATATTCATTAAAAAAAGTAAAAACGGATGAAATAACGTAGCTGAAACCACTCCCCCAGTTGTAGCTAATAGAGCAAGCAGGATCGGGACAAGCGCGAGTAAAAATTGAATCATTCCATCGACCGCTTCAATGGCATAATCCATCGTTAACCGAAAACTATTTAAAGCGATAATCATCAGCACCATTAACACGATGCCATAAGCTGTTTTGCTGACCACTCCTTGTTCAAAGGCATTTTGGAGAATTTGCAGAAAGACAGAAAACACCGTTAACAAAATCAAAGTTCCAAGCAGTTTGCCATTCGCCGTCAATTCATGAAAGAAGAAAGAAGCTAAGCCCTTTACCCATTCACTTAACGAAACGGATTGCCCATTTTCTAATAAACTCGGTAATGGCCCCCGCTTTGCTTCCGGCAAATACTGCCCGTACGTTCTCACAATGTGATCCCATTGAGCGGACAAATCCTCTAGTCCTAAATGCTGCAACTGCTCTTTCGCCATTCCACCTAAATCAAGCTGTTCCTCCTCACTCGCTGCTTGTACACTATAAGAGGCTGATGCAATCAAAATGAATAACAAAAGAGCGAACTTTAACCGTTGCTTCATACACATCCACCACCATTACTCATGCTTTTGTTAATTCGGTAGCATCGATAAAATCGTTTCAATTAACAGAGTTAAAATCGGAACAGCCATCGATAAAATAATGACTTTACCGGCTAGTTCCATTTTTGTTGCTAATCCTTCTTGCCCAGCATCCTTTGTCATTTGGGCGGCAAATTCAGCAATATAAGCGACGCCAATGATTTTCAGCATCGTTTCGACATATACAAGCTCTACTTCCGCACGAGCAGCTAGCTTCTTAATCATTAAAATCACCTCAGCGATTTGATCCGCTAAAAACAAAAATAAGCTACTGCCGACAAATAGCACGAGCAAAAAAGTAAAAGCTGGCTGATGCTCTTCAAGTAACAAAGCAAAAAACACGGCGACAAGAACAATTGCGGCTACTTGGATAATTTCAATCGTATCCCTCTCCCGTCATTGAAATAAAAAAACATCTTTAATTTTGTTAAACAAATCCTCCACGACCGTCGCCACTAAAAACAGAACGTAAATAAACCCAAATAAAGTAACCCATTGAGCGTACTCTTTTTTCCCTACTTGTTCTAAAATCGTATGGAGGAAGGCCACGATCAAACCGACGCCGGCGATTTTGAATATCACTTCCACTTCAATGCCCAATTGTTCTCCTCCTTCTCTGCTATAAAAGTAGCAGAACGATAAATAAGCCACCGATAATACTTAAATTTCGATACAGTGTTCCATAGCGCTTATACTTTTCAGCTGCCTCTTGCTCTTGACGTTCTAAATGAGTAAGCGTCAGCAAAATTTGCTTTTGCTCGGTTAGTCGATCGTGCCGGCCCACCGTCTCTCCAAACTCCAATAAAATCGATCGTTCTTCCTCCTTTAATTCCGTCTGTGACCAAATATCCTGTAGGCTTTTTCTCCAAGCAGCTTGCGCATCCATTTCAGTTGTTGTCAACAACTGAGCAAAAGAAGAAAAAAGAGAGGCGATTGGCTGTGGCAGTCGCTCAGATAATTTTCGTGCAGATTCATGTAAAGGCGTATGTCCATACACAATTTCTGCTTCTAACGATTGCAAAGCCGATTTTAACAACCGAATCTGTCGCGGTCGCTCACTTAGCTTCCGCCCTTGCTCCATTCCTAGCCAACAAGAGCCTAGTAAAATAAAGAGTGCTCCGATCCATTTCACTGGGCCTCCCCTACTTTCACCGCTAACTTTTCCCCCTGTTGATCGAGAATGTGAAACACTCGCTCCCCATCGTGAAATGTTAGCTCAATAAATCGTTCAAAAACGCCCATCTGAATGATTTTTTCGATCATTGGTCTTTGGGAAGCCTCTTTTAAGCTCGTACCGTGAACCGTCGCCATTAAGGTAATACCGGCGTTTACCGCTTCTGCAACGGCTTGTCCATCTTCTTCTCTCCCAATTTCGTCAGCAATCAATACATCCGGACTTAGTGAGCGAATCATCATCATCATTCCCTCTGCTTTCGGACAAGCATCCAAAACGTCTGTACGAGTCCCCACATCTAGCTGAGGAATACCTTTGACGCAGCCAGCGATTTCTGAACGTTCGTCCACGATTCCTACTTTCACTGGAGATAAATTCATTGCTGAATCACCACTAGCGGCGACTCTTGCGATATCTCGTAGTAACGTTGTTTTCCCCGATTGCGGTGCACCAATGATCAATGTACTTTTCCACCGTTCCTTATAAAGAGCCGAAATAAACGGCTTAGCCACTCCAATTTTTTGGCGAGCGATCCGCAAATTGAAAGATGAGAGATGGCGAATCGCTTTCACTTTCCCTTGTTCTAAAATGACCTTTCCTGCAAGCCCCACTCGGTGACCGCCTTCGATCGTTAAATATCCGCACCTTAACTCTTCATCTAGAGCATAAAAAGAGTGCTGACTCAGCTTATTCATTAATACTTGTCCTTCCTCGGGTGTAACAATATGAGGCAAAAAGAACACTTGTCGAGCAATGATTTCTAACGGCTGATTCATTCGAATTCTGATCTCTTCCATTTCATCTTTTACTTGGGACGGCAAGCATTGAATAACTTTCTTTAATGTCGGCGGCAAATAAGAGAGAATCGTATCGATCATGACTTCCTCCTTCCCCTCCCTTTTTATTCAATGTATGTTTTTCTGCTCAAGTTATGCCGTTCATTCTAGGTAAAAAGACAAAAAAGACCGGCCAAAGCCAGTCTCCTTCATTCGTACTTATTCACTTGTTTAACACCTTTTCCGCTAATGTGACTCCCTATTACACTACAAAAAGGCTGTCCCTACATAGAGGAACAGCCTTTTTGAAACTTATGCACGTGAAACGTAGCTTCCTTCATCCGTATTAACGATTAATACGTCTCCTTCATTCACAAAGAAAGGAACTTGAACAACTAAGCCTGTTTCTACAGTTGCCGGTTTTGTACCACCTGAAGCAGTGTCGCCTTTAATACCTGGCTCTGTTTCAGTTACTTTTAGCTCAACTGTATTCGGTAATTCTACACCAAGTGTTTCTGTGTGATACATCATGATGGAAACTTCCATGTTTTCTTTCAAGAATTTTAATTCGTATTCGATTTGGTCAGCTGGTAGCTCGATTTGCTCATATGATTCATTGTCCATGAATACATGTTGATCACCGTTTGCATATAAGTACTGCATTCTACGATTGTCAATTTGAGCTTTCGCTACTTTTTCACCCGCACGGAATGTTTTTTCTTGAATGGCACCGTTACGAAGGTTACGAAGCTTAGAGCGAACAAACGCTGCTCCTTTTCCTGGTTTTACATGTTGGAAGTCAACGACGCGCCAAATGCTTCCATCCACTTCAATTGTTAATCCTGTGCGAAAATCATTTACTGAAATCATTTTGTAAATCCTCCATTATCATTAAAGAATGATTAAGTCTTTAGTAGAATGTGTGAGCGTTTCATTTCCATTTTCTGTGATGATCGTATCATCTTCAATGCGCACACCGCCTACTCCCGGCAAATAAATTCCCGGCTCGACTGTCACAGCCATGCCCGGGGCTAATACCATTTCTGAACGGGAAGAAAGATTAGGTCCTTCGTGTACTTCCAGGCCGATCCCATGACCAGTTGAGTGACCAAAATATTGGCCATATCCAGCTTTCGTTATATGATCACGCGTAATCGCATCCGCTGCTTTCCCCGTCATGCCCGCCTTGATTTCATCCATGCCTTTCAACTGCGCTTCTAACACAATATGATAAATATCTTTCATCTGATCAGATGGTTCACCCACTGCAATGGTGCGAGTAATATCCGAAACATAGCCTTGATAATAGGCACCATAGTCAAGCGTGACCATATCGCCTTTTTCAATTACCTTATCGCTCGCTACTCCATGAGGTAGAGCGGAACGTTTACCTGAGGCTACTATTGTATCAAAAGATGAAGATGTCGCGCCACACTTTCTCATAAAGAACTCGAGTTCATTGGAAACCTCAAGCTCTGTCTTCCCTGGTTGAATAAATTCAAGAATATGCTTGAATGCCGCATCGGCAATAACGGCAGCTTCCTTTAATATCTTAATCTCTGATTCGCTCTTAATCAAGCGCAACTTTTCAACTAATTGACTAACGGGAACAATCTCTGTTTTGACGAGTCCTTGAAGGAGCTCATAAGATTGAAACGTCGTATAGGCTTTTTCAAAACCGAGTCGATTAACCCCTAATACTTTCGCTTGATTGGCGATTTCTTCGTAAATGGTTCCTTCATGCTTCACAATATGAAAGCCGTCTGCCTGTTTTTGCGCTTGTTCCACATAGCGGAAATCGGTAACAAACACCGCTTTGTCCATTGTGACTAACGCTGCGCCAGAAGAACCGGTAAAGTTCGTTAAATAACGGCGATTGTATGGGCTCATCACAAGTAAGCCATCAATCCCCTCTGTTTGCATCATAGTACGAAGCTGATTTAATTTGATCATTTTTCACTCTCTCCCGTTCTATGTATTAACGCTTGTAAAGCCAGTTCATACCCGATCAGCCCTAACCCTGCAATTTGCCCACTAGCGACTGGAGCAATGACCGATTGATGACGGAATGACTCTCTTGCATGAATGTTACTAATATGCACTTCAATGGTTGGAATCGAAATGGACGCTACCGCATCTCGCAGTGCATAGCTATAGTGCGTGAATGCTCCTGGGTTAAAAATAATCCCGTCCATTTCTTCATCCGCAGCTAAGTAAAGACGATCGATCAGCTCTCCTTCATGGTTCGATTGAAAAGCGGAAAGCGTCACACCCGCTTCCTTCGCTTTAGAAGTCAAATGACTTTCAAGCTCTTCTAAAGTAACCGCTCCATAAATATCCGGCTCTCTCTTTCCGAGTCGGTTTAAATTCGGCCCGTTTAATAATAGAATGTTCTTCATACCTTCTCCTGCCCCCGAATATAGTTACAAGAACATTCTAACATATTTTTTTTACTAATAACTACTTACTCGGTCTCTTCTGCTTGAACATTCATCCGTTTATGATGTTCATAGCCATAGGAGATGGAATAACCGATAAACAAACCATATAAAAGAAGAAGGCAAATCGTCGTGACTAATGTATCGTTATTCATCGTTCTCCACCAAGGAATTGCAGGATAAATCGAACGAAGAACGATAAAGAAGACGATCCATAAACTAGCACCGTATATTACTCCGACCCACATCGACTTCTTTTTTCGGAATAGGGCGTAATAAATGAAAGCTAGAATGAGCGAGCAAATGGTATAAAATAAAATGCTCATCGCTACATTGAAATACGTCTTTTTAAATTCTGTGATATGCATATATTTCAATACGGCGTTCGGGTTGAAACTGATAAAATCAAAATAGGCAACAAATTGAGCGAGTCCTCCCCAAAATAACCCTCCATAGAAACCGATTAGAACAACATTTTTCAGCGGAAAATGAATTTCTTTTTCTCGTTTCACACCTTTTTCCATCTTGCACCTCCACCTTCACGAATAACAAACTTTCAGAAAGCATTTTTGTTGAGTGATTCAGCTTTTATTTTTCCTGAATAACGGCTAAAATATGTATATAAGCTTTATCTTTAATTCAATGAAAGAGGGTATTCCATGAGTGAACAAAAGCCAGTTTATGGCGGTCAGGCAGTTGTAGAAGGCGTCATGTTTGGTGGAAAGCACCATACCGTCACCGCAGTCCGTAAAAAGGATCAATCGATCGCCTATTACCATTTACCAAGAAAAACAAAGTCGTCGTTGCAAATATTCAAGAAAATCCCGTTCATTCGAGGGATCTTTGCGATTTTAGATGCGGCAGCGAACGGATCGAAGCATTTAAATTTCTCTCAAGAACAATATGATTTAGACGAGGATGAAGTAGAAACTAAGAAAAGTACAGAGCCATCTAAACTGGCGATGGTTCTAGGAGTAGCCGCCATCGGAATCCTCTCTTTTTTATTCGGGAAATTCGTCTTCACTTTAGTCCCTGTCTTTTTAGCGGAATCTACTCGGTCAATCTTTTCGAGTGATATGGAACAAATTATAATCGAAAGTGTATTCAAGCTTATTCTGCTGTTAGTTTACATTTATTTAATCTCTTTAACGCCGATGATTAAAAGAGTATTTCAATATCATGGGGCTGAGCATAAAGTGATTAATGCGTATGAGAACAACCAAACATTAACAGTCAAAAATGTACAAGCGGCTTCCCGCCTCCATTACCGTTGTGGTTCAAGCTTTATTTTATTTACAGTCATTGTAGGTATGTTTGTGTATACGTTAGTGCCAACTGAACCATTATATGTGAGAGTGTTAAATCGAATTGCTCTCATTCCCGTCGTTCTCGGCATCTCTTTTGAAGTACTTCAATTTACGAATAAACTGCGTGACGTCCCGGTACTACGTTTTCTCGGCTATCCTGGCTTGTGGCTACAACTATTAACAACGAAAGAACCGACAGATGATCAAGTAGAAGTAGCGATCGCCTCGTTTGAAAAATTAATAAATTTTGAAGAAAACACACAAAAAGGATTAAACGCTGAGGAAATTGTCTAATATGTAATTAACAGCTTGTTAGGAGGTGGCTTTATTGACAACTCGTACAGTCATTACCTTTTCATTAATTGCACTCGCTGCTATCGGGCTCGTTTCTATGTTGTTTAATGCTCCTGGAGCTTTAGCTCGGCAGCTGATTATTGCAGCAGTAACTGTAGCTATTATTGTTTTAATCTATCGCCTCGTCATGAGAAAGCGGTTAGGTGGCAATGGTGAAGATCGAGCGTTTGCAAAGGCGGCTAAACAATCGAAAAAACGATTGAAAAGCCGTCGAAAGACAACTCAGCCCTCCACTCCAGCTACAAAAAAGAAACCTTTAAGAAGAAAATCGTCTGCTCATTTAAGGGTTATCGAAGGAAAGAAAGGCAAAAAAAATAACCGGGCTTCTTCGTAAAACCCGGCTATTAATAACTCCAGCGCTTAAAAAACGCCTTAGCATGATCACGTCCTGTTTGAATAAGGGCGTCTTTTTTTTCGTCTGTTAAGTTAAAATCGGTAATCGCTGTTTCTTGCACCGGAATAAAGAGAACATTACTTTCATGCCTTCTCGAAATATAGCGAGCATCGTGGGCATCTTTCATCGTATGAAATAAAGCACTAAATAAATCGATCCCTGTTTTCACTTGCCGCGAGACGCCTGTTGTTTTCGTCATCAATTTCACGCCAAGAACAGGCCGCATCAACTTTTTGTCTGCCTCATCAAACAGCCAAATGGGAAAGTTGCTCAACACGCCACCATCGACCGTTAACGCTCGGCCATTTAGTTTCACCGGCTGAAAAAAATATGGAATCGTGCAACTCATTCGGACGGCTCGTGCCACTGAAAATGCAAGCGGATCTTTATTGTAAGAAGGCAAATCATCTGGAATGACGAGCAAGCGACCATTGGTAATATCGGATGTGACAACACGTAACGCTTCTGGTGGAAGATCCCCAAACGTTCGTATTCCTTTTTGTTCAAGCCTCGTTTCTAACCATTGTTCAAGTTTCTTCCCTTTATATAAACCGAGCTGAAAATAAAGCTTCATCCACCTCAAAAAGGGGAAGTCAAACATAACATCATCCAATAACTGCTTTTCGTTTACTTCCATCACCATTCGCTTCAACTCTTCACTAGAGTACCCAGCCGCGATAAAAGCGGCAATAATCGCTCCTGCACTCGTACCGGCTAAGCGGACAAAGGTTAAGCCTCTTTGCTCAATCTCTTCAAATGCACCGACTAGCGCAAACCCTTTAATTCCCCCACCCGAAAACACCCCATCGATCTTCATCATTCCTTCACCTCTCCCACTTACGCCCGATTGTTATATGTGTAAGCAAGAAAAAGTTGTCCTAGAAGTGGAAATTTGATTGGATCAATCATTACGCAAAAAGCGGCCATCAATCTAAAGATTGATAGCCGCCTTCTTATCTATTTTACCCCGCATTAACGGGCTGTAAGATCCCCACCTCAACATGGTAGAAAGAAACGCAGGCATGGAGGTGGGGGATCAACAGCCCGTAAACGCCCGATCAGTTCAACTAACAATCAGCGGGGATGAAGCCCCCTACTGATTGAAGTTTCACTTTACAAACCACATTTCAGCTGAGCGCCGCAATTTGTACACGTATTACAGCCACCCATTTCTTCTACTGTTCCTTTGCGACAAACGGGACAAGTGTTACCCACTTCACTACCGATCGTCACATTTGTTGAACGAATTTCTTGGATTGTGTCAACGAGAACAACATGATTTTCATGTTCTTTTGTTTTCGTTTCTGTTTCCTCGAAATCATTTTCTTCTGCTTTTAGTGTAAGCACTTGGGAATCACGGCTTCCATCAACATATACCGTACCACCCTTTGCTCCGCCTTTATAAAGACGCTCATACACTTGCTCGACTTGTTCTACCGTGTAGCCACGTGGTGCGTTCACTGTTTTCGAGATCGAGCTATCGATCCAACGCTGAATCACACATTGTACATCCGCATGTGCTTCCGGAGACAAGCTCATCGCCGTCACAAACCATTCAGGCAACTGATTAGGGTCTGCCTCTGGATGACGATCTAAATATTCTTTAACAATATCCGCCTTCACTTCAATAAACTTCCCTAAGCGACCGCTTCGGTAGTAAGTGAAAGAGAAATATGGCTCTAAACCTGTGGAAACGCCAACCATTGTTCCAGTACTGCCCGTTGGAGCAACAGTCAGTAAGTGCGAGTTGCGGATTCCATGTTCATGGATCGCTGCACGCACATCTTCAGGCATTTTTTTCATATAGCCTGTTTCAATAAAGGCTTGTCTTAAACGAGTTGTTTCTTCTTCTGTTTCTCCTTGAAGGAATGGGAAACTTCCTTTTTCTTTCGCTAATTCAACGGATTCTTTATAAGCAGTAACAGCAATTGCTTCGAATACTTGATCCACTAGTTCATTACCTTCTGGTGAACCGTATTCTTTTTCACAATAGATTAATAAGTCGGCAAGTCCCATAACTCCTAGGCCGACACGACGCTCACCTAAGGCCTGCTTTTTATTCTCATCAAGGAAGTATGGTGTCGCATCAATGACATTATCTTGCATGCGTACGCCCACAGCTACCGTTTGTTTTAACTTTTCAAAGTTCACCGTTTTTGTTTCCTTATCTGCCATTTCCGCTAAGTTCACAGCAGCTAGATTACAAACAGAAAACGGTGCAAGTGGTTGTTCCAGTAGTTTGTTATCCTAAAGGCTTTTTATCCTCTAGCTCTTACAGTTCATCTTCCTGTAAGCTCAGCATACATTTTCATCACACACTTTTTTCATAAATACAAGCAATTTTTTTCTTCCTAAATCTTTTCCGAACACAGCTTTTGATATGACTCTAAAATCCTTAACTCCGAATTTGTTAAAGATCTCATCTGTCATCGGCTTAATGGTTGATTTTATCTTATTAAAATGCGCTTTAGATACTAATTCTTTATTTGCTTTAGACCATTGAATAATGAAACTTCGTATTTCAGCATGAATGTTCTTTCTCTTACGAATATAAGCTCTTGTAGCTATTTCTATAGCATCTTTTCCTGCACATTCCTGGCCACAATAAATTTTAGTAGATGTCACTAAAACAGCAAATTCTTTTTGGCATTTATTACAACTTCTAATTTCCCTAGAGGTTTTAATTTTACCTTTTTGAGATAAACCAGATTTTCTTAATCCCTCAATCATCCGGTTTTTAGATGCTGAATTTGATGTCCAGAGCCTCTTTGTGTTCCTCCCGATTTTCTCTTTAGTTTCTTCACTATGTTTCATTTGAAAATGAGAATTCAGTTCTCCTTTTGCTGACTTATTAATAGTCGTGTTTTTGGAGTTAATCCATTTTTGGAGAACAAAATTTAAAGAGAACGGAAGCTCTTTATACATTACAAGTAACTCTTCGTAAGAAATCAATTCACATTCAATGTTATATTTTTCTTCAATAGTTTTTAATATCTTTAGTGCATTATTTTTTGCTTGTAAATCTCTAGATTTAACTTCTACAATTTTTTCAACCTTGCCGCTGTTATCGTAAAAAAAGAAATCTGGCTTGTATTTTTTATACCCTAAATCATATATGTTATCTTCATAACCCCACGCAATCGAAAAATAGTCAAGATACACTGCATACGCATATTCGTAAGAGCTCCTTAAATAAAAATTTTTATAGAAACCAGCGTACCCTCTGTTCATCTTAGACTCCCTTTCCAATGTGGTTATTAGGACTAATATTGACTTAGGTATTAAAGTTTTGTGTAATGTTGCGGTCTCTTGGCAAGATTATATTCTGCTTTCGCAGGTTCACTTGCTATGCGTTGCCCCTGACTAAAATTTTACCTTTAGCCTTCGGTTCGGATCAGCTTCTCAGCCTTCCCGCTTTATCCCGCAATGTTTTACGTGAGGCAAACTATTCACCACACGGGTTTGTCGCAACAACTTGTTGCCCATATGCTTTCGCATTCGTCATTTCGTTCGCATTATCGATAAAGAAAATACCTGGTTCAGCCGAGTATGTGGCACAAATATTAATCAAGTTCCAAAGCTCACGCGCTTTGATCTTTCGGTAAGTTCGAACCGCATGTCCTTGTTTTTTCCACTCGCGCACATCACCGACTTTATGCCAGTTTTCGTTATAATATTGCATTTCCTCTTTATTGTACGCTTCTACAGCTGGGAAGCGCAATTCGTATTCTGCATCTTGTTCCACTGCTTCCATAAAGTCATTCGTTAAGCAGATTGAGATGTTCGCTCCTGTTAAAAACTCTGAGTGGTGTACCGTATATGTCCCACCTGTACGTAATTTCTCCTCAGCATCTGAAATGATTTCAGGGCTGAAACCGCCATAACCAGGAATGCTTTTGTAATTGACCACTCCTTGGTACATCGCTGATTCACGCTCAGACAAGGGCTTAAAGTTCAGCTTTTCTTGCGCTGCTTTTTTAATTTGTTCGTCTTCTGTATTTTCAATTAAGAAGCGTAAAATACGCGGATTTTGCATTTTTGAAATAATGAATTCAACAATATCAGGGTGCCAATCCGCCAACATAATCATCTGTGCTCCACGGCGCGACCCACCTTGCTCCACAAGGTGTGTAAGCTTAGCGATATCATCTAGCCAAGAGACTGATCCGGAAGATTTTCCGTTGACTCCTTTAGCTAGTGTGTTGCGTGGGCGTAGTGTAGAACCGTTTGTTCCTACTCCGCCACCGCGGCTCATGATTTCCATCACTTGCTTACGATGCTCGGAAATACCTTCACGTGAATCTTGAACGAACGGCATGACATAACAGTTAAAGTACGTTACATCTGTCGCCGCACCCGCTCCATATAGTACTCGTCCCGCTGGAATGAAGTTCAAATGAACCAATTCATGGTAAAACTTCTCAAACCACTCTTTGCGCTTTTCTTCTGTTTTTTCAACGGAAGCCAAACCTGTCGCGTTACGTTTAGCAATCTGCTCGTAGAAAATTTCCAACGGTTTTTCGATCACATCGAGGGAGCGGCGAACAATACCCGTTTCTTGTTCTTGTGGATCATCAAGTGCGCTACGGAATTCCTCATCAACTAGCACTTCCGCTTTCTTTTCTTCCCAGTCAATGCTTACGATGAAACCAACACCTCGAGCGGGAAATTTTGGATCTGCCTTAACCGTTAACACAACAAAATCGCCTTCTGTTAAAGTAACCTTTTCTGTATCTTTAAACGAATAGCGATCAATCATCACGAGGCGTGAAACCCCTTTATGTGTAATGTTCATGTCAGAAGTTACAGGATGAACCTGTGGAAAAACACTAATGTCTTTGTTTAATCTGTCAATGTTGATAGACATATTCTTTACAGACGTAACTGACATATCTACAACTCCTTTTCTATACTTTTTTCTTGGTAGTTCTTAGTAGTTCTTAAATGTATACCCATATATTTTGATAAAAAACTAGAACAAACACAATATATTGTGTTTGTTCCGTTGTTTTCATTACTACATATTGATTTAAAAACACTTTTTTGTCAAGCGACAAAACGGCTGTATTCGCTGAAAAAAATAAGAGATCATCAGAAAAACAAGCGATAATCGGATGAAAAGAATAATTTTAATGGTTGCACAAAAACAAAACTTTTGTTCGCATTAAAGAAACTCGACACCGTTACTTATCGCCTGAAATTCCACTCATCTGACTCATAACGCTCTTGCGCGACTTTTTCGATAGAAGCAGACTGTTCCTCTGTCAATTCGAGCGGCTCTAACTCAATGCCTAACCCGTCTTCAAAGCCTTGTTTAAATGCAACACGAGCCATATCCAATGTAATGCTTTTTGGACTAATGCTGTTAATCGCTACCGCTTTATTTTTAAATGTTGTTTGCATTCTTTCTTTAACACGGTCGTTCGGGTAGTTAAACAGACTAAACAGCTTGTCTTCATCAAGATCTAACAAAATCGAACCATGCTGTAAAATGACACCTTTTTGCCTTGTTTGGGCGCTTCCAGCAATCTTCCGCCCTTCTACTACGAGCTCATACCAACTCGGTGCATCAAAACACACAGAAGAACGCGGGTTTTTCAAGCCGTTTTTCTCCTCTTCCGTTTTGGGCACAGAAAAATAAGCTTCCAACCCAAGTTGATGGAACCCTTTTAATATTCCTTCAGAAATGACACGATAGGCCTCTGTCACACCTGTAGGCATGTTTGGATGCTCTTCAGAGACAATCACACTATACGTTAATTCGTGCTCGTGAAGAACGCCTCTACCGCCTGTTGGACGGCGCACAAATCCAAGACCATGTGCCTTGACTGCTTCCATATTGATTTCTTTCTCCGCTTTTTGGAAATAACCAATCGATAATGCCGCTGGCTCCCAACCGTAAAAACGGATCACTGGTGGGATCTTTCCTTGACTATGCCAATCTAATAACGCTTCATCCATCGCCATATTATAACTAGCAGAGCGACGGCCAGAATCAATAAACTTCCACACTTCTTTTTTCATTATCCATGCACGCCTTTTTCGTTTGTAAATTCCCTCATACAGTCTATCAAATACCGAGCAAAAAACAAAGACCTATTCAAAAATGAAATCGTTGGTTTAATTTCTTTTGATTCTTAATGAAGGCAAGTTTATAATAGATGATGGTGCAATTTTACTTGAAAGGAGTGTATACGTTGCTGTATACCATTGCTGCCATTTTAGGCGCCATTATTTTGTACACTTTATATATGTATTTTTCCCAGAAAAAAGCGGTTACACCACTTTCGCAGGAAGAGTTCATTAAAGGCTACCGTAAAGCTCAGTTGATTGATGTCCGTGAGCCGAACGAGTTTGAAGCTGGCCATATTTTAGGCGCTCGTAATATTCCAATGAGCCAATTAAAGACGCGCATGGAGAATGAAATTCGTTCTGACAAACCAGTTTATCTTTATTGCCAAAGCGGAATGAGAAGTGGACGTGCGGCCATGACATTACACAAAAAAGGATACAAAAATATTAGCCATCTTGAAGGCGGCTTCAAGAAATGGACTGGAAAAGTAAAGAGCAAATAAAAAAACTGCCTACCCGAGGCATTTTTTATTATACTTAAGCGTTTTGCAACGGTTTTTCATAGCGAAGAATCGGTTTGCGTGCCGCCATTGTTTCATCTAAACGACCAACGACAGTCGTATGAGGCGCTTCTTGTACAATTTCCGGATTTTCTTCTGCTTCTTTCGCAATTTGAATCATCGCATCAATAAAGGCATCTAACGTTTCCTTCGATTCCGTTTCCGTCGGTTCGATCATAATACATTCTTCTACATTTAATGGGAAATAGATCGTTGGTGGATGATAGCCGAAATCAAGCAGGCGTTTCGCAATATCAAGCGTTCTTACACCGAGTTTTTTCTGGTGTTTTCCGCTTAATACAAACTCATGCTTGCAATGACGATCAAACGGCAGGTCAAAATATGGAGCTAAACGACGCATCATATAGTTCGCATTTAATACCGCATATTCTGTTACTGCTTTTAATCCATCAGGCCCCATTGAACGGATATACGTATACGCCCGAACGTTAATACCAAAGTTTCCATAATAAGGCTTCACACGACCAATGGCTTGCGGACGATCGTAATCAAACTTGAATGTCTCGCCTTCTTTCACAAGCACAGGCTTTGGCAAGAATGGAATTAAATCCTCCTTCACTCCAACAGGACCTGAACCTGGGCCACCGCCACCGTGAGGGCCAGTGAATGTTTTATGAAGGTTTAAATGGACGACATCAAAGCCCATATCTCCAGGACGCGCCTTCGATAAAACGGCATTTAAATTGGCTCCATCATAATAAACTTTCCCGCCTACACTATGAATAATTTCAGCCATTTCTACAATATTCTCTTCAAATAATCCGAGCGTATTTGGATTTGTTAACATTAACGCAGCTGTTGTTTCATCGACAACACGCTTTAAATCTTCAATGTCCACTAAACCATCGTCGCCAGATTTTACGGTTACCGTTTCATAACCAGCTACGGTCGCAGATGCCGGGTTCGTTCCGTGAGCCGAATCCGGAACAATTACTTTCGTCCGCTGGAAGTCACCGTTTGCTTCGTGAAACGCACGAATAAGCATTAGACCCGTCCATTCCCCTTGTGCTCCTGCCGCTGGTTGTAACGTCACTTCATCCATTCCCGTAATTTCTTTCAAATGCTCTTGAAGATCATACATTAATTCAAGCGCACCTTGTACCGTCTCTTCTGCCTGAAGCGGGTGAATATGAGCAAAGCCATCAAAACGTGCAACATCTTCATTAATTTTCGGATTGTATTTCATCGTACAAGAACCAAGTGGGTAAAATCCAGAATCCACTCCATGGTTTCTTTTCGATAACGCTGTGTAATGACGCATAATATCAAGCTCAGACACTTCAGGAAGCTCCGGCTCTTCCTCACGCACATATCCAGCAGGTAAAAGGTGGGATAGATCTTGTTCAGGTACATCTAATTCAGGCAAACTGTAGCCGATTCGGCCCGGTTGAGACATTTCAAAAATAAGCAATTGATCGTTGTTATTCATGGCTATCCCCCAATTCTTTCGCAAGTAATTCAATTTCTTCTCTCGTACGCAATTCTGTCACCGCAATCAGCATGCAATTTTCAAGCCCTGGATACGTTAAACCAAGGTCATAGCCACCAATGATGCCTTTTGCAAATAACCGCTCATTCACTTCTTTGATCGGTTGAGGCAAACGAACAACAAACTCGTTAAAAATTGGTGCAGAAGACACAATTTCTACTCCATACTGTTTTAACGTTTCTTTTGCAAAATTGGCTTTTTGTAAATTTTGGATCGCGATTTCTTTGATCCCCTTTTTCCCTAAAGCGGTCATCGCTACGCTTGCTGCCAACGCATTTAATGCCTGATTTGAACAAATATTAGACGTTGCTTTATCGCGGCGGATATGCTGTTCACGCGCTTGTAACGTCAATACGAATCCACGGCGCCCTTCGTCATCCTGTGTTTGCCCGACAAGACGGCCTGGTACTTTACGCATCAATTTTTTTGTTACAGCAAAATAACCACAGTGAGGTCCCCCAAAGCTTGCAGGGATACCGAATGGTTGCGCATCACCAATGACAATATCAGCCCCAAACTTTCCTGGAGGTGTTAATGCACCGAGTGAAAGCGGATTAGCTGAAACGACAAACAATGCTTGATGTTCATGAGTCACTTTCTCTACGTCAGGTAATGACTCAATCGCCCCGAAAAAGTTCGGATATTGAACGATCACAGCTGCGGTTTCATCATCAACAAGCGCTTGTAGTTGATCTAAGTCTGTCACTCCATCTTTATGAGGAATCTCTACCACTTCAATGTTCTGACCTTTCGCATACGTTTTCAACACGTCGCGAGATTCTGGATGAACCGTTTCCGATACAAGGACTTTCTTCCGTTTCGTCTGTCCAGCACTAAGCATCGCCGCTTCTGCTAACGCAGTACCGCCGTCGTACATCGAAGAATTGGCCACATCCATACCTGTTAATTCGCAAATCATCGTTTGAAATTCAAAGATCGCCTGTAACTCCCCTTGAGAAATTTCCGGCTGATATGGTGTGTAGGCTGTGTAAAACTCTGAACGTGAAATGACATGATCAACAATGGACGGTGCATAGTGATCATACACGCCTGCTCCTAAAAAGGAAGTGTATTGTTTGGCGTGAGCGTTTTTTGCAGCGAGTGTGCTCAGCTCTTTTTTCAATGCAGGTTCAGCTTTCGCCTCTTTAATCTTATATAATCCTTGAAAGCGCACCTTCTCTGGAATATCTTCAAATAATTCATCAATCTTATCAACGCCAATCGTTGAAAGCATTTCCTTTTGATCCGCCTCTGTCATTGGTAAGTAACGATGCTTCATTATTTCATCCCCTCTCCTATCCTGTTAGTTCGAACGTTTATAAAATGGTGTCTTCATAGTTTTTGCCGCTAGCTTTTTGCCGCGAATTTCCACAAACACTTCTGTATCGATAGACGTATACTCTGCTTTTAATAAAGCGAGTCCGATATTTTTCTTTAATGTTGGTGATTGTGTACCTGTTGTGACAAAGCCAAGTTCTTCGCCATTAGCGGAGTACACTGCATAACCATGGCGTGGAATCCCACGGTCCATCATTTCAAGTCCGACAAGCTTACGTGCAGGACCATTTTCTTTTTGAACTGTTAATGCTTCGATTCCGATAAAAAAGTCTTTATTTGTTTTCACCGCAAAGCCAAGGTTCGCTTCAATCGGTGAAATGTCTTTCGATAACTCCTGCCCGTATAAAGCAAGGTTTGCTTCAAAACGAAGCGTGTCGCGAGCACCTAACCCACAAGGGACAACGCCCTCTTCTTTCCCTACTTCAAGAATGTCCTGCCATAGTTTAACGGCATGATCACTTTCGCAATAAATTTCAAAACCGTCTTCTCCTGTATAGCCTGTGCGAGAAATGAGGGCCGATACTCCTGAAATATTAACGGCTTGATGGAATTTGAAAAATTTAATTTCGCTTAAATCGATTTCTTTTACAAGCGTTTGAAGTACTTTTTCTGCTAAAGGCCCTTGCAGAGCAAGCTGCGCCCAATCGTTAGACACGTTTTTAAGCTCCACTTCTCCTTCTTCGTGCTGCTTCAGCCACTCAAAATCTTTTTCTGCATTGGCAGCGTTAACAACAAGTAAATAATCCTCTTCAGCTAGCATATAGACTAGCAAGTCATCTATTGTTCCGCCGTCTTCATAGCACATCGCTGTGTAGATCGCACCATTAGGCTTCAATTTGGAAAGGTCGTTCGTCATCATTTTTTGAAGATAGGTGAGGGCATCTTTTCCTTTGACTGTGATCTCACCCATATGCGACACATCAAATAACCCCGCTTTTGTTCGGACAGCTTCATGCTCTTCCTTAATACTTGAAAACTGAACCGGAAGTTCCCATCCACCAAAATCGATCGTTTTACCACCGTATTGCTTGTATGCTTCAAACAGTGGCGTACGTTTTAAGTCTCCCATTAACCTTCCTCCTTGATTATTGATTTTCGTGTGACACCTAACGCTGTTTCCATCTTCATTTAGGGATTTCCATAAAAAAAGACAGAGAACAGCTTATAAAAGTTGTTCTCTGTCCTTGAACCTGAAAGTTTACCCTGAATGAACAGGCTGTCTTCTTTGGTGGTTTCGTTAACGAAACACTCTCCAGAGGTGCGTCCAGCAAGAGTTCTTTTGCCTGAGAGATTCACAAATAACTTGTTTGCTCCTTCGGCGCCGCGCATCCGGTCTCTCCCCTTGCTTTCATTCGCAATATTAAATTAAAAAAATGGGCATACTATGAACACTCGCATATAAAAAACGACTATCGTTCGTCTTTTTCGAAATGACATAATATTTTGTTCCCTTACATCCTACCATTAACGGTGAGGTTTTCGCAATCATTTTTATAAAGGAGTTTTGTAGATGAGTGTAGATATATTGTTTGATGACGCTTGGGGCGAGGAGCTTGAGAAAAGATTCAATCAAGATGGACCATGGGGGAGCTGGCCACTCTTCCAATCAGCGTTCAAAATGGAAACACGAATGTTAATCAACAATTTCGAAGGATTGTTAGCCCCTGACTTTTTACCAAACCTCACCGCTTTGCCTCATCAGCTAGAAACGGCTAGAAAGGTGATTGAGGAAATGAATGGGAAAGCGATTTTAGCAGATGAGGTTGGGCTTGGAAAAACAATTGAAGCTGGACTGATTCTTAAAGAATATTTAATTCGCGGATTAGTAAAGAAAGTATTGATCTTAACTCCGGCTTCTCTCGTCTCTCAATGGGCAAATGAAATGAACTATAAGTTTTATATCCCGGCCATTGCTCAAAAAAAATCCTATGCTTGGGATCAATACGATATTGTCATTTCCTCAATTGATATGGCGAAAAGAAGTCCTCACCAAGAAAAAATTTATGAGCAAGAATATGATTTAGTCATTATTGACGAAGCCCATAAACTAAAAAATCATAAAACGAAAAACTATCAATTTGTGCGGCATTTAAAAAAGAAGTTTTGTTTATTATTAACGGCTACGCCGATTCAAAACCGGCTAGATGAAATGTTTCATCTTGTGTCGCTATTAAAGCCAGGCCATTTAGGAAGTGAAACACAGTTTAGTGAACAATTTAAAAAAGGGGATCGCCAAGTACAGAATCATCAACAGTTAATGAAATTGATGGATAAAGTAATGGTTCGTCACCGCCGGCAAGATACAGGAGTCGAATGGACCGCAAGAAAGGTCGAGAACATTCAAGTCGAATTTACTCAACAGGAGCGTGCTCTTTATGAATCCCTTGAGCATTTTGTCCGCGAACATCCAGAACAGATAGGAAGCGCGTTTTCCTTGCTCACTTTACAGCGAGAAGCTTGCAGCAGTAAAGAAGCCGTATTCTATACATTAAAAAATATGGCTAAGCAATGGGGAGAACAACTACCTGAAAGCTTTCACAAAATACTATCGGCTATTGAAACTGTCTCTCAAAATTCCAAAGCAGCAAAAGCATTGGAGCTCGTTCAATCGATCGATGATAAAGTGATTATTTTCACCGAATATCGAGCGACCCAACTGTATTTGCAGTGGTTTTTCAAACAGCATGGCATTAGTTCAGTCCCTTTTCGCGGCGGATTCAAACGTGGAAAAAAAGATTGGATGAAGGAGTTATTCCAAAACCATGCTCAAGTATTAATTGCAACAGAGGCTGGTGGCGAAGGACTCAACCTTCAGTTTTGCCATCACTTAATTAATTTTGACCTTCCATGGAATCCTATGAGACTGGAACAACGAATTGGACGTATTCATCGCTTTGGTCAAACAAAGGATGTCCACATATACAATTTTTCGATTCAAGATACGATTGAAGACCGCATTATGCAGCTATTATATGAGAAAATCCATTTATTTGAACAAGCGATCGGGGAACTCGATGATATTTTAACAAAAATGGAGATCCCTAATATGCAAGAGCATTTAACAGATATTTTCCAACACTCCAAAACAGAAGGAGAACTGCAGATTAAAATGAGAAATTTTGAAGCAGCCTTTGAACTTGCTAACGAGTGGAAGAAGGAGGAAGACTTCCATGCAAACGAACGAAATTCATCAATTTCTTGAGCAATATTTTACAGTGGGAGAATGTTCGATCTTGGAAAAAACCGCTTGTTCGCTGACGGTCAAGCTGACGCCTGAAATGGATAAGGAACTAATGAATCGTCCTTTTTATTGGCATTATATTGAGAAAATGGGCTTAGTCGGCGAACCACTTTCCTTAACACTCATTACTAATCAAAAAGAGGTTCTAAACGAATTAAAAGGAGAAGTCGTTCATTTCGGAGCACCACGCCTGCAGCAAATTTTTCAATCAGCTAAACAACGGGCTGGATTTGTCCGCCTTTATGAACAACAAACAAACCATTGCCAACAAGCGCTTCACCCTTGGCTATTAATAAATGTGAAAGTATGTTATGAGGCAGACCGGAAGAAAGAACAGTTCCATTCATTCGGGCTCAATTTAATCAACGGGCAAATTCAAGAGCAGTTCATGAACATACTGGAGCGAAAATCTCTCTCAGGGAAGATTCCTGATTTCTCCTTTACCATTGCTCCTTTAATCAAACCGCTAAGCGGGGTTCGACGAATTCACCAGTTTTTAAACGATCACTTAAAAAATGAGGATCAGCAATGGGCAAAGGAAGCGATCAATAGGTGGGAAGAAGATCTTTCCTTGTTGAATTCATTTTACGAGGAAGAAGAGGAAAAGCCAGAAGCTTTCTTCCTCGAAAAAGCCGCCTTAAAAAAACGATATGAGCCGAAAATTAAAGTAGACATTGTAAATGGCGGAATCATTTATTTGACCCCGCCATTTGGTTAATTATGAACTTTTCCGAAACAATTGGCGCACCGCCCAAGGCAAAATTCCGAACCATCTAGATGAAAAGGCTGGTCGCTCTGTTTTCCTACGCTGCCGCTTTTGTTTTCTCTCTTGTTTTGGTTCATTTAAGTAAGATAGCGTGCTTTGCGTACAATAACGAATAACTTCATAGATAGACAAACGGACAACACCTCCTATTAGACGGTGTTAGTTTCTCCGTTTTCTTCAAGTTTTAAACGTTGAATCACTTCATCCGCTACTTGCTCGGCTGTTTGATCAGTCGTATGAATAATCAAATTTGCCGCTTCCCTATACAGCGGCAATCGACTTTCATATAACTCTTGAATACGGGCTTTTTCTTGATTTTGAATGAGCGGTCGACTCGTATCACCTTTCAACCGATCGAATATGACCGCTAAATCTACTTCTAAAAAAATGACAAACCCATGTTGCTTCATGAACTGACGGTTTTGTTCTTTCATAATAATACCGCCGCCAGTTGTAACGATTTTTTGTTCACTTGTACAGAGCTGTTGAAGAGCCGCTGTTTCCGCTTCTCGAAAATACGCTTCTCCTTTATCGCGAAATATCTCAGAAATAGCTACTCCCTCTCGTTGTTCAATATAAACATCTGTATCAATAACAGGAATTTGTAACTGACTGGCTAGTAATTGACCAATGGTTGTTTTACCAGCCCCCATGAATCCCGTAATGAAAATCGTCGTCATCTTGCATCTCCCCCTACCTAATATTTTTATTATATCGACAGTTTTGTTGTTAATCTATACGTTTAACAATTTGTTTGGTCGTTTGGTCATAAATCACCTTTGAATGAAAATTAGACCCCTCTTTCTTCGTTCTCAAATAAATCACATATTGATCTTGATCTACTTCTGGAGAAGCCGAATAAGCGACCTCTCCCTTATTCGTGACAAATGCCCCTGATAGCGCTCCTCCTTCATCAAGCTGTGGACCCAAATACTGCAGGGTCAACAGCTCCATGACTTTTATTTCATAGTATTCTGTTAAATTCATTGCTGTCTTTTGCTTACTTATGAAAACCTCCACACCTAAAATTGCTGTTGATGAAACGACGATAAAAAGTACTAATACATAAGGAAACAACACACCACGTTCATTGAAAATCAATCTTTTCATAACGGCTCCTCAAGCAATGAGTAAAATTGCGCTTGTTCCTCTTCTCCATTAGTAAAGACCACTTTGGTACATAGCGTTTCATCCGCCCAATAAAACTGGATCGATTCCACCTCTTTCAGCATCATTTCATGCCCCATACCATTGACCCTCCTTCTTACGCCTTGTTGATATTGTTCAATTGAGATTTTCTGTCCTGCCTGATGATAAAAAAGCTTATCATTAGCTGGCGTCCATGATTGGGAATGATACATTTCTTTTCGTAGCTGAATGACAAATAGCTCCCACTCTGACTTTCTCCCAGGCTCTAGTTGCTCATTGACACGATATACTGTTCCATAAATCATCGGAAACAGAGCTGCAAGCATCATAAATACGATAAGGATAAGCAAGGATTCCACTAGAGTAAAACCTTTATTGCTGCCGAATACAAAATTCCTTCCTAGACACTTCCACGCACGCAGCCGCTTTAGCTTCCCATGATATGTGATATTCTTCACCCTCTTCTATATAAACATAAGTAAAACTCGTCCCCTCATGAAGCCGTTTTTCTCCCTCTTCAAATAGCACTCTCATCGCTTGTTCTCTTTCCCATAACGATTTCGATTGACCAATCATTTGCAATAGCAAAGGCAAAATCAATACCGTCAAGATCAGCACAGCTGAAAGCGACAGCAAGCTCTCAGCTAAAGAAAAACCTTTTTCATTGTTCCTCCACATAGAATCTCCCCTTGCCAATTTGAAACACGACTTTTATATATCGATCTTTATATTTAAAAAGCATCGTACCAAAACGATTTGTATTACCATTTGGCAAAAACCAAATCTCCTGTAAAGAACCAT
This sequence comes from Bacillaceae bacterium SAS-127, assembly GCA_002261155.1. Lineage (GTDB taxonomy): Bacteria > Bacillota > Bacilli > Bacillales > Domibacillaceae > Bacillus_CE. Next base: position 59,044 of record NKXN01000038.1, read on the forward strand.
CCATATGTCGAATGGAATCAGGCAATTCTCTTTGAGCCAACATCTCAGTAGGAATGTTCACTGTTTTCACTCGATAGGAATCTCTCGTCGTCAAAAATTGAATATTGACAATCTCTTGTTTTGATATCGCATAAGATTGAGCAAGGTAAAGGTCTGCCTGTAATTGGTCGATAAACTTCTCTTTCTCCATGCGATCTAACATTTTCGGAAAGGGAATCATCGCAGCTGACAAGATGATAAGAAAAACAGATAAAACCATCAGCATCTCTAACATCGAAACACCTTGTTGATTACGAATATGCTCTCTCCCTTTACTTAGCAACAGTTACTTCTCCATCTGCACTAATCATTAACTTATCTCCATTTGGACAGCTCGTTTCATCATCCTTTAAATATTCTTTATCCACCATTTCTTGAACAGTGGCTGGATATTTCTTTTCCTCGATCCGAAACGCCTGCACTTGTCCTTCTACCATACGTTTAAAAGCATGACAGCCTTTATCATTAATATTTTTACTTTGCTTAGCGACGTTAGGAATGGCGATAAACAACAGCACAGAGATCACTAACAGTACAATCATCATTTCAATTAGTGTGAAGCCTTGATTATTCTTGAGTATTTTTCTCATTGTGTTCCCTCCAATTTAGACAGATCCGACCATTTGAAACATCGGTAACATGACAGATAAATAGATTGCGACAACGACGATACCAACAAATAGAAAAACAGATGGTTGCAAGATGGCTAGCATTTTCTTTACCCTTTTTTCAATTACGACTTCACAAAACTCACTAAAAATAAATAGCTCTTCTGCTAATCTACCGTTCGCTTCCCCATGACGAAGAAGCTTCGCTAATTGTTGTTCAAAACAAGCAATTTGTTCAGCCGCTTCTGCAAATGAATGACCGAGTAATAAAGTGGCATTCATTTCAGCAGCAATATGCTTTAAGATCGGATGCATCGTTTGCTGTTGTAAAATGAGCAACACTTCATTCACAGCAAAACCGCTTTTTAGCAAATAAGATACTTCCTTAGAAAACAAACGGGTAAAAAATAATGAAAAATACGAAGAAACAACGGGGATTTTCATTAGAAGAGAGATCCTTTTTTGCGGAGTTTGTTTTTGGTAATAGAGAAAGAGCATTGTGAAAATGATAAAAAACAGGAAGGTAACCGTCATAATCAATGGAGGTGCCACTTGCAAAAAGGCAATTAACGCAAAGGTTCCTCCTTGTGGGGTAAAACCAAGTGCAGCATAAAGCTCTTCAAAGCGAGGCATTAAAAAATGATTTAATAGAAACAACAACATAAATAATAGAAAAAGTAAAAACAATGGATATTGAAGTAATTTCGTTAGTTTTTCTTTCGCTTCTTCTGTTTTTTTCCATTGGTCTCCAGCGTACTTTAACGTAGCGGGAAGATGTCCATGTTTTTCAGCAAAAAACACTTGTAAGCAAATCGTTGAGGGAAATTGAAGCAGTTGAAGAATTTCATTCAATGGGGTGCCAGCATTTAATTCTGATCGAATTAAACGAATGGATTCATGATGATTTCGATCGAAGTTTAATAATAAAAATTCCAAAGCACTACCGATGGAAAAACCTTGTTGAAGCATTTCCCCGAGACGAAAAATAAATTCACCTTGGTACTTCGTCGCCTGCCTCTTCTTCAAATACCCAACGATGATATTCTTTTTGAGAGAGATATCCAAGGGCAATCCCCTTTCTTAATACATCTTTTAATAATGGATATTGATAATCTCCACCTTCTCCTTTCGCTTCCTTCAGCACCTCTTGCAAATTGGTTCCACTTAAAATTTCATAAACGGTCGCTTGCTTGCGTCTATTTCCTGAGCGACAATCTGGAGAGCAAACCGCACCGCATTGAGGACACGTTAAATTCACTAGTCGTTGAGCGGTCACAGCCACAAGCGTTTGCTGAATTTCATGCCACTTTAACCCAAACTCCAACAAACGAAACACGGCTCCTTTCGCATCCTTTGTATGCAACGTCGTCAAAACTAAATGACCCGTTAGTGCCGCTCGTATCGCAATTCTAGCCGTTTCTTCATCGCGAACCTCTCCCACCATAATCACATCTGGGTCATGACGCAAAATTGCTTTCAATCCTGTCGAATACGTAACACCTGCTTTTTCATTCACTTGCACTTGAAGCCAGCGGTCATTTTGTTTTTCAACGGGATCTTCTAACGTAATCACATTACGCTGATGTTGATTAGCACTATGTTGAATAAGCGAATAAAGAGTTGTCGTTTTGCCGCTCCCGGTTGGCCCAGTAAAAATGATTAAGCCATGAGAATGAGATAACAACGCGAGTAATTTTTGAGCTGAGTTAGGAAATAGGGATAATTGAAACATATCAAGGACTGCTTGCTGAGGCAATAATCGAATAACGAGGCTTTCTTTCGAGAGGGCTGTAGGAAGAGTAGAAATACGTAAAGAGACAACAAAGCCAGACAATTCTAACTGAAAAGAACCACTTTGAGGCTTTCGTTTCTCGCCAATGTCCATTGAAGCCATAAACTTCACATGTGAAATTAATCGCTCTCCTTCACGCAAGGAAAATTCGGTATGAGGAACTAACTGACCTGAGGAACGGAACTGAACGACATAGCCATGTTGACGAGGGATAAAGTGGATATCAGTAGAATCGAGGACTAACGCTTCACTCAATATCTCTTCGACCACCTTTTCAACTATCATGCACAAATTTCACCACCTTTCACTTTGACTCCTCAACTCATTTCGACAACAATCTTTTAACTCCTTCTTTTCTCCAAAAATTTTTTCAATAAAAAGAAAAGGAAGCATCTCGCTTTCCTTTCAGTTTGTAGACAAAA
>NKXN01000039.1 GCA_002261155.1 Bacillaceae bacterium SAS-127
CAATCAAATACCTATGTTCTATCACCTCCCTACACAGGTGAACCATTAACGTGTAAACGCTAGAATAAAGTGGCTCTTACGCTTTTTTGGTGAATGCATCTTTTAGAAGTTTTTGGGGTATAGGAAATGTAAAAGCGAACAGGAGTGGTCCAATATGATGGACAGGACACAACTACTTTTTCAGTTTAACAGTCCGATTGATATGATCCATGAACATGTGTCAGATAATGAACTCTTTTGCGTAATGAATATATCTTCCTCTTCGGCCCGATGCCCTTCATGTGATGTACTTTCCAGCCGGGCGCATAGCCATTATACCCGCAAAATCGATGATCTCCCGATATCCGGACGACATGTAACTCTTCAAATCCGACTGCGCAAATGGTTTTGTGACGAGCCCTCCTGTTCAAGAAAGATTTTTACCGAGAGGCTTTCGTGGGCGCATTCATATAGACGGAAAACGACCCGTTTAGAAAAGATATTAACGGAATTGACCCTTTCTACAAATTGCTTGGCCGCAGAAAGATCATGCAAAGCACTTCATATTCGGGTCAGCCATGACACGCTGCTTCGGCTTGTGAAAAGCATGGATTTACCTGAAAGAAAGCCTTCTCCCTTTTGTAGGAATCGATGACTTTGCCTTCAAAAAGCGATCTGCTTACGGCACCATAATCGTTGACTTAAAGACACACCAGCCTTTAGAAGTACTGCCCACGAGAGAATCAGAAGACGTGACGGCATGGCTGAAACAACATCCGGAGATTCAGGTAGTCAGCAGAGACGGCTCTAAATCTTACGCTAAAGCCATTGAAGCGGCTTCTTCTGACATTAAACAGGTAGGTGACCGATGGCATATTCTCCAACAACTATTTTGTGCCATTAAGAAAACCTTGTATGCGTATGTCCCATCAAAATGGATACCTCCAGTGATCGGGGAGGTTTCTTCCGAAACAGAAACGAATCCAACTGAATGCCTTAGAAAAACAGATCAAGTTCGAATCCAAAACGAGGAAAAGCACTGGGCGCGAATTCAGCGTGCACAGCAATTGGCAGCGGAAGGTTATTCCATTGCGTCGATTGCTAGGAAAATGAACCTTTCTCGTGTCACGATCTACAAAGACCTGAAGATCACTCGGAAACCATGTCATAAACGAGAGTCGCGTTTTGATGACTATCGTTCGCTAATTCGCTCTCTGGTTCAAAAACAGCAGACGGCGAAACAGATTGAAGAGGTCTGCCGTGAAAGGGGATATGACGGCTCGGTTTCTACATTGAACACGATGATTGCCAGGGAACGAAGAAACAGCAAAAATAATGGGAACAAGCCGTTGTTTCTCCGTCAAAGGCTACTTAGCATAATATGGAACTTTCATGGTCCTCCCCATGAAGACTGCTTTAAACACATTCATTCGAAATTATTATCGGCTTTTCCAGACATTCTGCTTTTGAATAAAATCGTTTCTTCTTTTCGTCAGCTTTTCTACTCTAAGGACCCACAATGCTTGATAGAATGGATCCATCAACATGAAAAAAGCAAGTTTCCATTGATCTGCTCTTTCATCGAGGGACTGAAGAAAGACCTTTCGGCTGTTTCAAACAGTATTCAGGAACCTTGGAGCAATGGCGTGGCCGAAGGACATGTGAACCGCTTAAAAACCATCAAACGAATGATGTATGGCCGAGCAAAGTTTTCTCTTTTAAGAATTCGAGTCTTATCGGGATTATAAGTTATATTAAAAAAATAAAACCGATTGTTAGAAGGATAGTAGTGAAGTTATCACCAAAAAAGCGTAAGAGCCATAAAGTTGACAGTTTTCGCTTGATAGGATTTTACACTTTTGCTCTATCAATCTATTACTTTAGTAAAATAGATGTTAACGCTATTTTACTGGAGGTTAGGGTTTTGGAGGAGAAGTTAGTGTTATTA
>NKXN01000004.1 GCA_002261155.1 Bacillaceae bacterium SAS-127
TTTTTATCTATATCGCGGTTGGCTCCAGTCCATCCGCCGCTGGTCAGCGCTTTCCGCTTTTCGTTGTCTAGCTCCGCCTCCTAGACACTCGAGTCAAATGCCAGCCTGACTGTATGGCAAAGAACGCCATTCCGTCATTCTGTCATTTGCTTGTCGTGTCTGAACAGTCGGCTCCGCTTTTCTGTTTGTCCAGCTGCAGGCGCTAGCGACTAGTGTACTTCCATGCTCCTCCTTGCGATAAGTCAACATCGATTCACTGACGTTCATCGTGTTTCCTTTATCTCGATCGGATCATTCCAGTCCATACGTCGCTGGACAGCGCCTTCCGCATTTCTATGTTGTCCAGCTGCAGGCGCTAGCGACTAGTGAACTTCCACGCTCCTCCTTGCGATAAGTCAACATCGATTCACTGACGTTCATCGTGTTTCCTTTATCTCGTGCGGGTCGTTCCAGTCCATACGTCGCTAAACAGCGCCTTCCGCTTTTCTAATCTATTCTTCGTCGCTTAGTCTTTTTCCGGCTACGGCGTAGTGGTTTTTTGTCATTTCTTCAATGAAGACGACGATTTTTTCTGCTGGGGCACCTGTTGTTTCGCTGACAGCAGCTGTTACTTTTTCTGCTAACGCTTTTTTCTGGTCTTCTGTGCGACCTTCAAGCATTTTAACTGTTACGTATGGCATAATGTTTCGCTCCTTTTCTATAATGAACTATGTAGGTTCAATCAAATTGTAATCTTTTTTTATATGATTAAGCAACATTGCAGAAAAGGAAATAATAGAAATAGATGTGCGATATCAGTTACAATAATAATTATTAAATAAAAAAGGGGTTTGTTATTTGGAGCGTTTTTTAGCTTTTTCATTAGAAGAAATGCCGTTTGTTGTCATTGCTCTTGTGGTAGCGTTTACGTTTCACGAGTTTGCTCATGCGTTTGTTGCGTACAAGTTTGGAGATGATACGGCAAAGGAGCAAGGGCGACTGACGTTGAATCCAGTTTCGCATCTTGATCCGATTGGTACGATTTTTATTTTAATTGCAGGGTTTGGTTGGGCGCGCCCGGTGCCTGTAAATCGTCGTAATTTCAAAAACCCTCGGCTCGCTAGTATTTTAGTGTCCTTTGCTGGACCGCTCAGCAATTTTATCATCGCTTTAATTGCTTTTGGATTGATGTTTTTCTTAGTGCCAGCTGGGATTCCACCTTTTTTTGTCGATTTACTACAAATGATGGTGTGGCTGAATTTAGTGTTGTTCGTGTTCAACCTACTGCCATTTCCACCGCTTGATGGTTATCGAATCATTGAAGATTTAGCTCCGCCAGCAACAAGAGTGAAATTAACGCAATACGAGCAATACGGTGTGTTAATTTTCTTGATCATCGTGATCACACCCCTTAACCAATGGGTGATTCAACCTATTTTTAATACGGTTTTACCTGCGCTCTTACAAGGGTTTGCAATGATCTTTTCAATTTTCGTTTGATAGAAAGGAGATTTTAACGTGGAAAAAAAGAAAAAAGTAGGCTTTAATATTATCAAAAATGACCCAATGGACGGTCATAAAGGCTTCGGTAAAGGGGCGCTTAGTCTAGAAAATGTGTCGCCTGTTTTTATTGATGTCGAAGAAGATGATGCTTTTATCGATGTCGGTGCGATGCATGCTCGTAGTGCCGTTGAGAAAGGGATTAAGTTTTTGCCGAATAAAGAGGAGGTACCTGAAGGCGCTAAGCCGTTTTGGCTCGTTTGGGTAACGATTGATCGCCGAGAGGAAGGTCCATTTTATGCGGGAGTGACTGCCTGTGAGATGACGGTGAACCGCGAAGCTCGCCGTGGTTACAAATCTCTTCCTGAGCATGTGAACCGTATGGATAAATCGTTAAAAAGTCATATCATTGTTGATCATATGGATGCTCGTTCAAAAAAAGTGCTGAAACAATTTTTACAGGATCATAATGCAGACATGTGGGAATTATCTTCACCTCAATTGAAGGAAGGTTTAGCTGACTGACCATCCATTTTTGTGTCTAAAATATGAATTTTTTTTCGTAGATTCACTATTCACATCTTGCCGAATATTAGCAAAAAAAGTACAATAAAGCTGATGCATAAATTGCATAAGCTAGGACAATAAAAAGCCTCGGGCCGCACACCCGAGGCTTTTTGAATAGATTAAAAAGGAAAAAGTTGATCGAACCAGCTGTCTTTTTTCTCTTGTTGTTTCTTTTTCTTTGGTAAATGCTCCGTACAATATTCTTCAGGTTCAGTCCCTTTCATAAAATACATTTCGCGTGTAATTGGACAATATTTACTGGCGATTTTTCCGTTTTCAGGGTTCACGTTGACAGCAATGACCCCATCAGGCTTGGAAAATTTTTTCGCTTTTTTCCCTTTATGAGCTTTTTCCATAAATTCAATCCATATTTTTTTGGCCAATGACCGATCGGCTCCTACGGTAATTTTTCTCCCATCATCGTAACCTGTCCATACGCCCGCTGTGAGCTGCGGAGTGAAGCCAATCATCCAGTAGTCTGTATTGGTAGAACCAGATTTTCCAGCGTAAGGTCTCGTCATTTTCGGTGCCATCGATTCACCGGTCACATGAGCCTGACTATTTAATTTTTCATCAAACATTCCTGTCATCATCTGTGTTAAGACCGCTGTTTTCTTATGATCAAGTTTCTCGGTATGACTTGGTTGATGTTCATAAATAACTTCTCCGTGAGCATTTTCGACTCGTGTAATGAAAACAGGCTTCTCATATTGTCCGCCATTGGCGATCGTCGCATAAGCATTAACCATATCGAGCACGCGCACGCCAGAAGTTCCGAGAGCGAGGGAGGGTACGGGCTTCAAAGGGGTTAAAATGCCGAATTCCTTCGCTGTTTTAATGAGTGTTTCTGGCTTGAGAAAAAGATGGGTTTTCACGGCGTAAATATTATCGGATACGGCTATTGCCTGAGCCATCGTCATTTCTTTATCGGCGTATTGATGGTTGAAATTGCTCGGTGCGTAGACGTTGCGACCTTCGTCAAACTGAAAGGAGGTCGGTTCACTCGTTAACATCGTCGCTTGTGTGAAGCCATTTTTTAAAGCGGCATAATATAAAAATGGCTTAAACGTTGAACCGGGCTGTCGAATCGCTTGAACGGCTCGGTTGTATGAGCTTTGCTCGAAATCTTTTCCTCCAGCGAGAGCAGTCACATAATGGGTTTTCGGTGCGATTGACACGAGCGCTGGTTGAATGTTTGAATCGTCAGGAATCACTTCTCGAACTGTTTGTTCAGCGATTTTTTGATGTGTCGGATTGAGCGTCGTATAAACTCGTAAACCACCGAGAGCGATCGTCTGCTCATCAATGTTCAGCTCAGAAGCTAACACTCTTTGAACGGCATCGCGAAAATAAGGGGCTTGTTCGACATCGGTGTGGGGATGCTTCGCCACTAGTCGAAGTGGTTCGCTTTCGGCACGTTTCTTTTCCTTTTCAGTAATGATGCCATCCTTTGAGAGTTCCTGTAAAATGATGCTTTGCCTCTCTTTAGCCTTGTCCATCGATTTAACTGGTGAATAAACAGACGGACCTTTCGGAATTCCTGCGAGCATACTAGCTTCTGCGAGCGTTAAGTTGCTCGCTTTTTTTCCGAAATAAAATTGGCTAGCAGACTCAATGCCATAGGCGCCATGACCATAATAAATCGTGTTCACATAGCCCTCTAAAATTTTCTCTTTAGGAAAATTCAGTTCGAGCCGAATCGTATAGGCAGCTTCCGATAGTTTTCGTTTCCATGTTTTCTCATGAGAAAGGTATAGGTTACGTGCATATTGCTGGGTAATCGTGCTTGCCCCTTGCACTTTCGACATCGCCTTCAAGTCAGCAACAACGGCTCCGCCAATTCGTTTGAAATCGAATCCGTTATGCTTATAAAATTTTTTATCTTCAATGGCTAGAGTAGATTGCAGTAGAAAAGGGGATACTTCATCAAGAGGCACCCAATATCTTTTTTCACCCGCGTGGCTCTCGCCGATCACCTCGCCATTAGCAGCAAAATATAAAGTAGACTGTGGCACGACAATTTCTGGTTCGCCTAAAATTTTGAAGTACATATAACCAGCACTAAACAATAATGTTAAAATGATTACGGCAAAAAAACTAAGAAACAAGCTAGCCCGTACCCACTTGACTGTTTGATGAAATCGTGACAGGGTCGTGATTTTCATATAATCACCTGCCTTATTTAGAATAGGTATCTTTCAGTATGAAAAAAAAACTAGTTTTTAAACATAAAATTCTCTTGAATTTTTGCAAGATTCCACTATACTTTCTTTGTGGAAAAAAGGCGAAATGACGCTTTGACTAAAACTGATTTAGCGAGGGCGGCCTGCTTGTCCGCGCTTTACAGATAATAAATAGACCACTCTTTAATAGAAAGGAAGAGGATTGAATGGCTGGACTTTGGTATACAGAAAAGCAAACAGAAAACTTTGGGATTACAATGAAAATTAAGAAGACGCTTCACACGGAGCAAACGGATTTTCAATATCTTGAAATGGCTGAAACAGAAGAATGGGGCAACATGCTATTTTTAGATGGTATGGTTATGACTTCGCAAAAAGATGAATTCGTTTATCATGAAATGGTGGCACACGTGCCTTTATTTACGCATCCAAATCCAGAGAACGTTCTTGTTGTTGGTGGTGGAGACGGCGGAGTGATCCGCGAAGTGTTAAAGCACCCAAGCGTGAAAAAAGCGACGCTTGTTGATATTGACGGCAAAGTCATCGAATTCTCGAAGAAATTCTTACCAGAAATCGCAGGCGAGCTTGATAATGAGCGCGTCGATGTTCAAGTAGATGATGGCTTTATGCATATCGCGAACAGCGAAAATGAATATGATGTCATCATGGTTGATTCTACAGAGCCAGTCGGCCCAGCTGCGAACCTTTTCACAAAAGGCTTCTACGCAGGGATTGCGAAAGCGTTAAAAGAAGATGGTATTTTCGTTGCGCAAACAGACAACCCATGGTTCAAAGCGGACTTAATTCGTGAAGTACAACGCGACGTGAAAGAAATTTTCCCAATCACCCGTCTGTACACAGCGAACATTCCAACGTATCCAAGCGGCATGTGGACATTCACAATCGGTTCGAAAAAACACGATCCGCTTGAAGTAAGTGAAGACCGCTTCCACGAAATCGAAACAAAATATTACACGAAAGAATTGCATAAAGCTGCTTTCGTATTACCAAAATTCGTAAAAGATATGACAGAGTAAGATAGAAAGAGGTCCTGCTGGCAGGACCTCTTCGTTAAAGAAGCCGCAGGAAAGTCGAAGAAAAGCTTCGTAAGGTTGAAGAAGCGACAAGAAGGTCGAAGAAAAGCTTCGTAAGGTTGAAGAAGCGGCAAGAAAGTCGAAGAAAAGCTTCATAACGTCGAAGAAACCAATGAAACCATCGCAAAGCCAAAGAACCGACTTTCCGATCAACAGAAATACTAATAGCTAAAAATCTTTTACATAAAAGGTGGGATTGTTATGCGTTTTGATGAAGCTTATTCAGGAAATGTATTTATCGGAAGTCATCCGAACTATGAAGAAAGTAGCGTCGTGTTATACGGGATGCCGATGGATTGGACGGTTAGTTATCGTCCGGGTTCTCGCTTTGGCCCAACGCGCATTCGCGAAGTGTCGATCGGTTTAGAAGAGTATAGTCCATATTTAGATATCGAGATGGAGGAACTAAAATATTTCGATGCTGGCGACATTCCATTACCGTTTGGAAATGCTCAAAAAAGCTTAAATTTAATTGAGGACTACATTGATGGTCTATTAAAAGATGGCAAGTTCCCGCTTGGTATGGGCGGCGAGCATTTAGTGTCGTGGCCAGTAATGAAGGCTGTCGCGAAAAAATATCCGGATTTAGCGATCATTCATATGGATGCTCATACGGATTTACGCACAGAGTATGAAGGTGAGTCGCTTTCTCACTCGACGCCGATTCGCAAAATTGCTGAGTTAATCGGTCCATCGAATGTGTACTCATTCGGAATTCGTTCTGGTATGAAGGAAGAGTTCCAGTGGGCGAAAGAAAATGGTATGCACATTTCGAAGTTTGAAGTGCTTGAGCCATTGAAAGAAGTTTTACCAACGCTCGCTGGTCGTCCAGTATATGTGACGATTGATATTGATGTGTTAGACCCGGCTCATGCGCCAGGCACAGGCACAGTCGACTGCGGCGGGATTACATCAAAAGAATTGCTTGCTTCCATTCATGCGATCGCACGCTCTGAAGTAAACGTTGTGGGCGGAGATTTAGTGGAAGTCGCACCAATTTATGATTCTTCTGAGCAAACAGCGAATACCGCTTCTAAGCTGATTCGTGAAATGATGCTTGGTTGGGCTGTAGCAAATAAGAAATAAAAGTTTCCCCCTGGTGAAAAGAGCCAGGGGGTTTTGCTTTTTCAAACATTGCATTTTCCGTCAAAGATTTTTATACTTAATAAGTTATAACAGTGAAAAAATAAAGGGTGTGAATCGCTTGACGACCAATCAGCAAGCACATATTCCTGTGAATATTTGTTTAACGACAAACATTGAAATGAATGGGGAAAAGGAATCCTACGAGCTCAAGCTTTCGGGACAGTTTTACGAAAAAAGTAGCGGCTTCTTTTTAAAGTACGATGAGGTACAAGAAGAAGGAACGATTCATACGATTGTGAAATTTTCTCAAAACGAGGCGTTAATTTTACGTAGTGGGGCCGTCAAAATGCGACTACCTTTCCATGTAGATGAACAGCAGAATGGCTCATATGATAGCCCATATGGCGCACTGCTGTTAAGTACACAAACAAACACATTAGTTCATGAATGTACATACAACGAACAAACCGTACAAGGCATGCTCAAACTAAACTACAACTTGCTCATGCAGGAATCACCAGTTGGAACATACAGAATGAATATTACATTTCAAGGGGCCTGACCCGAAAAGGAGGAATTTTCACAATGAACATTGCAGAAAAGGTACAAGAAGAATTAAAAGCAGAAGTGAAAGCGGCCGTTGTAAAGGCAGGCTTAGCACAGGAGGAAGAAATTCCGGCAGTGATTTTAGAAACGCCAAAAGAGAAGGCACACGGGGATTATTCAACGAATATGGCGATGCAACTAGCTCGCATAGCAAAGAAAGCTCCGCGCGCGATTGCGGAAGGCCTCATTGCTCATTTTGATCAAACGAAAGCATCGATCGAAAAAATCGAAATTGCTGGCCCGGGCTTTATCAACTTTTACATGAACAATCAATATTTAACGGACTTAGTGCCAGTTGTGCTACAAGAAGGGGACAAATACGGTCAGACGAATGCTGGAGGCAACCAAAAGATTCAAGTGGAATTTGTGTCTGCGAACCCAACAGGCGATCTTCATTTAGGACATGCTCGTGGGGCGGCCGTTGGTGATTCTTTAAGTAATGTACTTGAAAAAGCCGGCTATGATGTGACGAGAGAATATTACATTAACGATGCTGGTAACCAAATTCATAACTTAGCTTTATCCGTCGAAGCACGTTACTTCCAAGCGTTAGGTCAAGAAAAAGAGATGCCAGAGGACGGTTACCACGGCAAGGATATCGTCGGAATCGGCCAAAAGCTAGCAGAAGAATTCGGCGACAAGTTCGTGTCAATGCCACAAGAAGAGCGCTACCAAACGTTTAGAGAATACGGTTTAAAATACGAGATGGAAAAGTTGAAAAAAGATTTAGCAAACTTCCGCGTAGATTTTGACGTTTGGTATTCGGAAACATCGCTTTATGAAAACGGAAAAATCGACGAGGCATTGGCGGCTCTTCGTGAAAAAGGACATATCTTTGAAGAAGAGGGAGCGGTTTGGTTCCGTTCAACGACATTTGGTGACGATAAAGATCGTGTGCTCGTGAAAAACGATGGCACATACACATACTTAACACCAGATATTGCGTACCATAAAGATAAATTTGAGCGCGGTCACGAAAAAGTAATCAACATTTGGGGAGCCGATCACCATGGCTATATTCCCCGTATGAAAGCAGCGGTTGAGGCACTTGGTTATAATAAAGAGAGCTTAGAAGTGGAAGTCATCCAACTTGTTCACTTATATAAAGACGGCGAAAAAATGAAAATGAGTAAACGGACAGGAAAAGCGGTGACGATGCGTGAACTAGTTGAAGAAGTAGGATTAGACGCTGTTCGTTATTTCTTCGCGATGAGAAGCGGCGATACGCATATGGACTTCGACTTAGACTTAGCCGTTTCACAATCGAACGAAAACCCTGTTTATTATGCTCAATACGCTCATGCGCGTATTAACAGTATCCTCCGCCAAGGTACAGAGCAAAATATAAACATCAACCTAGAAGCGGACCTATCGCTGCTAGTGGCTGAGAAAGAAATCGACTTATTGAAAAAAATTGGCGACTTCCCACAAGTAGTGGCAGAAGCAGCGGAAAAACGTATTCCGCACCGTATCGCTAATTACACGCAAGAGTTAGCAGCTGCGTTCCATAGCTTCTACAATGCGGAAAAAGTGCTCGATCCAAACAATAAGGCGCTATCAGAAGCACGCCTAGCACTGATCAAAGCGGTACAAATCACATTGAAAAACGCGCTACAACTAATCGGTGTATCCGCACCAGAAAAAATGTAATTCAAAAAGCTTGCAGACATTGGCTCTGCAAGCTTTTTTAGTGCTACAAATACCCACGAAGTACTTTGGCGATTCGCTCCTTCACACGCTCACCCGTGGACAAGTGGTTCAGTCCATCTAACGTTAATGTTTCTGAATTAGCAATATCTGTTTCAATAACAGGTTGGATGTTGGCGATAAATACCGAGCTATCAATCAAACAGTTACATTCCCAATTAATCAGCTGACTACGCTCATCGAAGTTGGCGGTACCAATATCACAAAGACGGTTGTCAAATATGACAATTTTCGCATGGTAGAAGCCGTTATTAAATAGATGAATACTCGCATTTTTATATTGAAGTAGCTTCCGCAAATAGGGATAGGCTGCTTGTTTAACGAGTGGATGATCGGCATGGGCAGGTAGCAGGATCGTGATCGACACTCCTCGCTCAAGCGCCGCTATTAATTGCTGAAACACCGGTTGAGAAGGAATAAAATAGGGAGAACCGATAAATAAAGACTGTTTAGTCGCTGCAATCATGGAGATCATTTGATCTTCAAGTTCCCCGTTTTTAGAAGGTAAAATCGCGTGTTTAATCCCGTGCTCACAAGTCTTTTCTTGACAGATACCATTCAAAAAAGGTCGTTTCTCCTGATTCCAATCGGCTAAAAACTCCGCCTCCAAATCTTGAATCACTTCTCCTGTAAAACGCAAATGATAATCACGCCACGGAGATAGTTCAGGCTTCTTACTTTCGTTTATATACTCACGACCAACATTAAAGCCACCTAGAAACGCAATTTGATCATCGATCACCGTAATTTTACGATGATTGCGCCGCTGTAGCGAAAAAAAGAAATATGGAATCCGAGGTTTGCAGGAGAAATCTACATGAACACCGGCTTGCTTCAAATCGTTCACGATGGATTTTTTAACTTTATAACTGCCGAGCCAATCCATTAATAAATAAACCTCAACTCCACGTTTGGCGGCTTCCTTTAACAGCGAGAAAAAATTTTGGCTGCATTCATCATCCTTCACAATATAAAAAAGGCAGCTTACTCGGTGTTGAGCCTCCTTTATATCCGTAAATAATTGATCAAAAAATTCCGGCCCACTTCCAAAAAACTGAATTTCCCCTTTTCTATGTGGATACTTCTTTTGAGAAGGAGTGTTCATCATTTTTTTTCGCCCAAAATAAAAGTCGGCTAAGACGAGGATCAATAGGAAAAAAAGACAGAAAACAAACGACACGAGCCACCCACCTCCTTTTCTTCGTAGTATCTCCAAAATGGAGGAAAAGTTGTTGCCGTAATCTCTTTTTTAAAAAAAGTAAAATAATTGGTTGACTGAATGCTCATTCATAATATAATAGAGGTATAAACATTCTGAAAATTTTTTATGTTTGCTTTTGTTTAAAAAAGGGGGAAAAAGATTTGACATCTTGGAAGGGAGTGCGTGGGGGAGAATGAACGGTTTACTGTGGATCAACTTAATTGCATCAATCGCTGTAATCGCTTACGCTGGCTATTTATTCGTTTATTTATTGAAAACGCGTTACGAGTACATTCAATTGGGGAAAAAAGAAGAATTCAATAAAGATGTGAAAGAGCGTTTAAATAACATTTGGATCAATGTATTTGGTCAGAAGAAGCTGCTCAAAGATAAGAAGAGCGGTGCGATTCACGTCATGTTTTTCTATGGCTTCTTGCTCGTACAGCTCGGTGCCATTGATTTTATTATTAAAGGAATTTTTCCAGGGGCTCACTTGCCGCTCGGACCACTATATGATGGCTTTAAATTTTTCCAGGAAATTGTCACATTAGTCATTCTTGTGGCAGTTGTTTGGGCTTTCCATCGTCGATATATTGAAAAGCTGGTCCGCTTAAAGCGCGGCTGGAAAAATGGACTCGTGTTAATCTTCATCGGGTCGCTTATGCTTTCTGTTCTTGTTGGAAACGGAATGGATTTAATTTGGCATGAGGGAGCAAATGTTCATTGGACGGGCATTGAGCCGATCGCCTCAGCTGTTGCTGTAGCGATGGCTGGCATCGGAGAAACAGTTGCCATTTCCATTTTCTATGTGATGTGGTGGATTCATTTATTCGTTTTACTTACTTTCTTAGTCTATGTGCCACAATCGAAGCACGCCCACTTAATTGCGGGACCCGTTAACGTCTATTTTCACCGTTTAGAGAAGGCTGGCACGCTTCGACCGATTGATTTTGAAGATGAATCTCAAGAGTCATTCGGTGTGGGGAAAATTCAAGACTTCAATCAACGACAAATGATTGATTTTTACGCTTGTGTAGAGTGCGGGCGCTGTACAAATATGTGTCCGGCGACAGGTACAGGAAAAATGCTTTCACCAATGGATTTAATCGTCAAAATGCGTGATCATTTGACGATGACAGGTGCCGCTGTGACATCGAAGCAGCCATGGGTACCAACTTTTTCTTTCTCTGGTACGAAAGGCAATCAGCTAGCGATGGCCAGTGCGGCTAAGGGCGGCGGAGCGGAAGTAGCAGCGGACCTTTACAACCCGAGTTTAATTGGCGATGTCATCACCGAAGAGGAAATCTGGGCTTGTACAACATGTCGTAACTGTGAAGATCAATGTCCAGTAATGAATGAGCATGTCGATAAAATTATCGATTTGCGTCGCTATCTTGTATTAACAGAAGGAAAAATGGACCCAGAAGCTCAGCGTGCGATGCAAAGTATTGAACGTCAAGGGAATCCATGGGGCTTAAATCGTAAAGAAAAAGAAAGTTGGCGTGATCTGCGCGATGATGTTCATGTGCCAACGGTGAGAGAAATGAAAAAAGCAGGTGAGGACTTCGAATACTTGCTTTGGGTTGGTTCCATGGGAGCATTCGATAATCGCAGTCAAAAAATCACTCTTGCTTTTGCGAAATTATTAAATGAAGCTGATGTTAAATTCGCGATTTTAGGGAATAAAGAGAAAAACTCGGGAGATACACCAAGACGACTTGGAAATGAGTTTTTATTCCAAGAGCTCGCAACAGCAAACATCGCTGAATTTGAGAAAAACGAAGTGAAGAAGATTGTGACGATCGATCCGCATGCGTACAATATTTTCAAAAATGAGTATCCGGATTTAGGATTGACTGCGGAAGTTTATCACCATACAGAATTGCTTGATCAGCTCGTAAAAGAAGGACGACTCAAGCCACAGTATGAAGTGAACGAGACGATTACCTTCCACGATTCTTGTTACTTAGGACGTTACAACGAAGTGTATGACCCACCGCGTGAAATCTTAAAAACGATTCCTGGTGTAAAGCTTGTGGAAATGGAGCGGCGTCGTGAAACAGGTATGTGTTGTGGAGCCGGCGGAGGATTAATGTGGATGGAAGAAGATACTGGACACCGCATTAACGTTGCCCGTACAGAACAAGCGCTAGCTTGCAATCCTTCAGTCATTAGCTCAGGTTGTCCATACTGCTTGACGATGCTATCTGATGGAACGAAAGCGAAGGAAGTCGAGGACAAGGTAGCGACTTATGACGTGGCTGAGCTGTTAGAAAAAGCTGTTTTCGGTCCGCAAAAAGCCGCAATCACGCCTGAAGAAGAGCCGGAAGAAACAACAGAAGCACCAGTAGAAGTAGAACAACCAGAAGAGCAAAAAGCGGCTGTGATCGCAGAAACAGCTTCGACAGAAGAAGAGCAAAAATAACAGGATAAGGGTTCTGTCACATAGGAGTGCCTCTTATGTGACAGTGCCTTCCTCCTTGCGATAAGTCAACATCGATTCACTATGTTCATCGTGTTGTCTAGCGCCATCAACTAGCCACTTGAGGTCAAAAGCCAATCCGCCCAAAAGGTTAAACAACAACCTTTCAGTCGGCTCGTCTTTTGCTTGTCGCGGCTGGACAAGGAGCTTCAGTTTTTCTTTTGTAAAATTTTTTTGAATTTTCTTTATTGTTGTTTGATTTTATCAAATTTTGGATTTAAAATAAGGGTAAGAGAGTGGCAGAGAGGCGAAGGGGTATTTGTGTCTCTTTCCTTTTGATATTGTTTCGAGCGAGCGTTCAGTCAAATGGTGAAAACGGTTACTTATTCCTAACTTGAAGGAGGAAAAAAGCATGACAAAAACAGTAATTATTGATGGGGCGCGAACGCCTTTTGGGAAATTCGGTGGAGGGTTAAGCTCACTGACTGCTTCTCAGCTTGGTGGCATTGCAATTAAAGAAGCGTTGAATCGAGCAGGTGTTCAGCCTGATCAAGTAGATGAAGTGATTTTTGGAAATGTTCTTCAAGCGGGACAAGGTCAAATTCCATCTAGACAGGCAGCGAGAGAAGCAGGGATTCCTTGGGAAGTGAAGACAGAAACAATTAACAAAGTCTGTGCATCTGGACTTCGAAGTGTTACATTGGCGGATCAAATTATTCGTGCTGGCGATGAGGATATCATTGTTGCTGGTGGGATGGAGTCGATGTCTAATGCGCCGTATGCGTTACCAAAGGGGCGTTGGGGCCTTCGTATGGGCGATGCACCGTTAGTCGATTTAATGATATCTGACGGGTTATCTTGTAGTTTTACCGGTGTACATATGGGAACATACGGAAACAGTACAGCTGAAGAGTTCGATCTTTCTCGTGAAGAGCAGGATGAATGGGCGGTAGGAAGCCATGAAAAAGCGATTGTAGCGATTGAATCTGGCAAGTTAGCAGAAGAAATCGTTGCCGTTCAAGTGCCACAAAGAAAAGGAGATCCAATCACGGTTTCTCAAGATGAAGCACCACGTAAAGAGACAACGAAAGAAACATTAGCTAGGTTGCGTCCAGCTTTCGGGAAAGAAGGAACGATCACAGCAGGAAACGCACCTGGCATTAATGACGGAGCAGCTGCTCTAGTATTAATGAGCGATGAACGAGCAAAGCAAGAAGGAAAAGCACCACTTGCTACAGTAATTGGTCATGCAGAAGTAGCGGTAGAAGCGAAAGATTTTCCGCAAACGCCTGGCCTTGTTATTAATAAACTGCTGAAAAAGACGGGTCGTTCTTTAGAAGAAATCGATCTATTTGAAATTAACGAAGCTTTTGCAGCAGTTGCTTTAGCTAGCGGGAAAATTGCTAACTTAGATCCTGAGAAAGTGAACGTCAATGGTGGTGCAGTTGCTCTCGGTCATCCGATTGGTGCAAGCGGTGCGAGAATTATTTTAACACTTGCATATGAGTTGAAGCGCAGAGGTGGCGGTATCGGGATTGCATCTATTTGTAGCGGTGGCGGTCAAGGTGATGCGGTTATGATTGAAGTGCAAGGGTAACTTTTCATTGCGAACAATTGAGGAAAATGCGGAGGGGAAATGATGAAGGTCAAAAAGTTAATGGTCATCGGTGCAGGTCAAATGGGTTCAGGAATTGCACAAGTTTGTGCACAGGCAGGCTATGAAGTCGTTTTAAATGATTTAAAAGAAGAATATTTAGAGCGTGGCTTAGCAGTCATCAATAAAAACCTTTCTCGTCAAGTGGAAAAAGAGCGAATGACGGCAGGGGAAAAAGATGAAGTGTTAAGTCGTCTCGTGAAATCTACGGACCTACAGGATGCCAAAAGCGTCGATTTAGTAATTGAAGCAGCGGTTGAAAACATGGAGATTAAACGTAAAATTTTTGCTCAGCTAGATGAAATTACTCCAGACCATACGATTCTTGCTTCAAACACATCTTCTTTGCCTATTACTGAAATTGCGGCTGCAACAGATCGTCCTGAAAAAGTAATCGGCATGCACTTTATGAATCCAGTGCCTGTGATGAAGCTAGTCGAAATCATTCGTGGCTTAGCGACAGCGGATGAAGTGTATAAAACGATTGAAAACATGACACATACGCTAGGTAAAGTACCGGTAGAAGTGAATGATTTTCCGGGATTCGTCTCTAACCGTATCCTTATGCCGATGATCAATGAAGCGATTTATACGTTATATGAAGGAGTAGCAACGAAAGAAGCGATTGATGAAGTAATGAAGCTCGGCATGAACCATCCGATGGGGCCGCTGACTTTAGCCGATTTTATCGGTCTCGATACTTGTCTTTATATTATGGAAATCTTACATGATGGCTTTGGCGACGATAAATATCGACCATGCCCACTATTGAGAAAGTACGTAAAAGCAGGCTGGCTTGGCAAAAAGTCAGGTCGTGGATTTTACAGCTACGAATAACACTCATTAACAACAGGGGGAATCAATCATGGAATTGCGTTTTACAGAAGAGCAAGAAATGATGAGGAAAATGGTGAGAGATTTTGCGGAGTCTGAAATTGCTCCGTGGATTGAGCGTATGGAAGAGGGGGAATTCCCGCGCGAAATCCTTAAGAAAATGGCTGAATTAGGGTTAATGGGGATTACGATTCCAGAAGAGTATGGTGGCAGTGAAATGGATTTTACGTCATACATTATCGCTATTAACGAACTATCGAAAGTGAGTGCGACAATGGGCGTTATTTTATCTGTTCATACATCTGTCGGAACGAACCCTATTCTTTACTTCGGAACAGAAGACCAAAAGCGGAAATATGTGCCGAAATTAGCGGCGGGGGAATATTTGGGAGCGTTTTGTTTAACAGAGCCTAGCGCTGGTTCAGATGCAGCAAGCTTAAAAACAAGAGCGGTCAAACAAGGGGATCAATATATTATTAATGGCTCAAAGGTGTTTATCACAAATGGGGGAGAAGCAGATACATATATTGTCTTTGCTTCTACCAATCCTGAATTGGGAAGCAAAGGGGTTTCAGCGTTTATCGTTGAAAAAGATACGCCGGGTCTTGTGATCGGCAAGGACGAACATAAAATGGGTCTTCATGGCTCACGTACAGTGCAGTTGACATTTGAAGATATGCAAGTGCCAGCTGAGAATCTTCTCGGTCAAGAAGGAGAAGGTTTTAAAATTGCGATGGCAAACCTCGATGTCGGTCGAATTGGGATTGCTGCTCAGTCGTTGGGGATCGCTGAAGCAGCTTTACAAGAAGCGACTAATTATTCGAAGGAACGCAAGCAATTTGGTAAGCCAATTGCCGCACAGCAAGGACTTGCTTTTAAATTAGCAGATATGGCCACAAGCGTAGAAGCAGCGAAACTACTTGTGTATCGTGCAGCAAATTTACGTGCTCAAGGTCTTCCATGTGGAAAAGAAGCTTCAATGGCTAAATTATTTGCTTCAAAAACAGCGGTCGATGTGTCCATCGAAGCCGTTCAAGTACACGGCGGTTACGGGTACACGAAAGAGTATGCCGTTGAACGTTATTTCAGAGATGCGAAAGTCACAGAAATTTATGAAGGTACTAGCGAAATTCAAAGGCTTGTTATTAGTAAGCAGCTCATTAAATAGACAAAGGATGGGGAAATGAGATGAACTTCCAATTAACAGAAGAACATGAAATGATTCGCAAAATGGTACGAGACTTTGCTAAAAATGAAGTGGAACCAACAGCAGCTGAGCGCGATGAAGAAGAGCGCTTTGATATGGAGCTTTTCCACAAGATGGCGGAGCTTGGCTTAACGGGTATTCCGTGGCCTGAAGAGTACGGCGGTATCGGTAGCGATTATTTAGCTTATTGTATCGCGGTGGAAGAACTATCACGTGTCTGTGCTTCAGTGGGCGTAACGCTATCCGCTCATACGTCTTTAGCAGGCTGGCCTGTTTATAAGTTCGGTACAGAAGAACAAAAGCAAAAATATTTAAAGCCGATGGCACAAGGGGAAAAAATTGGGGCATATGGTTTAACGGAGCCGGGATCAGGGTCTGATGCAGGTGGAATGAAAACGACAGCTCGCTTAGATGGTGACGACTACATTTTAAATGGTTCAAAAATCTTTATCACTAACGGTGGCATTGCTGACATTTATATCGTGTTCGCTTTAACTGATCCTGAATCGAAGCAACGTGGCACAACAGCATTTATCGTTGAAAAAGATTTCGCAGGCTTCTCCGTCGGTAAAAAGGAAAAGAAACTCGGTATTCGTTCGTCACCGACAACGGAAATTATCTTTGAAGATTGCCGTGTGCCGAAAGAGAACATTTTAGGCGAGGTGGGCGACGGCTTTAAAGTGGCAATGATGACATTAGATGGCGGTCGTAACGGAATTGCGGCTCAAGCAGTCGGAATCGCACAAGGTGCGTTAGATGCTTCGATTGAATACGCGAAAGAGCGTAAACAATTTGGCAAACCAATCGTCGCAAATCAAGGAATCTCATTCAAAATTGCCGATATGGCAACAGCTGTAGAAGCATCTCGTTTGTTGACATACCAAGCGGCTTGGTTAGAATCTAAAGGACTACCATACGGAAAAGAATCCGCTATGTCTAAACTAATGGCTGGTGACACAGCGATGAAAGTTACAACAGAAGCCGTTCAAATCTTCGGCGGATATGGCTATACAAAAGATTACCCAGTAGAACGCTATATGCGTGACGCAAAAATCACTCAAATTTACGAAGGAACACAAGAAATCCAACGTCTAGTTATCTCAAGAATGGTGACTAAATAAGAAAAGCGCAAGGCGCTGTTCAGCGACGTATGGACTGGAACCGACCAGAAAGTCGAAGAAGCGCCAAAGAACCAAAAAATTTCATACTAAGACAAGAACAGAGGAGGGGCATTCAACCCTCTCGTCTGTTCTTCCTCCTTGCTTTCTGTATGTTCAAATAAAGGCGGTTGATAAAAAATGGATGCAAATAAGCGAAAAGTACATGCATCTGTCAAAGATGAACAGTTAATACAAAAAAGGCGGTCCGAAATGATCAAAGGGGCGGTCCAACTTTTTAAGCAAAAAGGCTTTCATCGGACAACAACGAGAGAGATTGCGAAAGCATCGGGGTTCAGCATCGGTACTTTATATGAATATATCCGAACAAAAGAGGATGTTCTTTATCTTGTATGTGATAGCATTTATGACCAAGTAAAAGATCGACTGCAAAGAATCGATTTAGAGGCAGGGACACTTGATAGCTTAAAGCTAGGTGTTGGTTATTATTTTAAAGTCATGGACGATATGCAGGATGAAGTGCTTGTAATGTACCAGGAAGCAAAATCGCTTTCAAAGGATGCGCTACCGTATGTATTGCAAAAGGAAATGGACATGGTAAGCATGTTTGAAACTTTGATTCGTCGTTGTGTTGAGACAAAGGAATTGGAGATGGATGAGCGAACGATCCATATGCTCGCACAAAATATTTTTGTTCAAGGGCAAATGTGGGGGTTCCGTCGCTGGACTTTAAGAAAGTCATTCACGATTGATGACTATATTCAGCTACAGACGGATTTGCTTTTTTCCGGTATTAACGGGTACAAAACGAAAAGCTAAGGGGGAAATAACATGAGTCAAACAGTGGAGATTTATAAACCTAAGCATCATATTCGCTTTGTGACAGCTTCTAGCCTTTTTGATGGTCATGATGCATCCATTAATATTATGCGTCGGATTTTGCAATCGAGTGGAGCGGAAGTGATTCATCTAGGTCATAATCGTTCTGTGGAAGAGATTGTAAACGCTGCCATTCAAGAGGATGTTCAGGGGATTGCGATCTCTTCTTATCAAGGGGGACATGTTGAGTATTTTAAATACATTTATGACTTGTTGAAGGAAAGAGGCTGTTCTCATATTCGTATTTATGGAGGCGGGGGCGGCGTCATTATTCCTAAGGAAATTAAGGAGCTGCATGATTACGGAATTGCCCGTATTTTTTCTCCGGAAGATGGTCGTCAACAAGGCTTACAAGGCATGATTAATCGTATGCTTGAAGAATGTGATTATTCCACTGTAACGGACTCTATGAAAGAGGAGATTGATCAGCTTCTAAATGGAGACATTCCGTTTGTTTCAAAATTAATTTCACTCGCTGAAGATCAAATTGATGCGGATGCAGGGCAACAAGCAGCTGCACGAGAAATTTTTGAACGAATTGAATCGATGGAGGGACGTGCGCCTGTCATCGGGATCACGGGAACAGGTGGAGCCGGAAAAAGCTCGCTTACTGATGAGTTAATTCGCCGCTTCTTAAATGAAATTCCAGATAAAAAAGTAGCGGTTTTGTCGATTGATCCAACGAAGCAAAAAACGGGCGGAGCGTTGCTCGGTGACCGTATTCGTATGAATGCTATTTTTAACCAGCGTGTATTTATGCGTAGCTTAGCGACAAGAAATTCTCGTACAGAGTTATCGCTTGCAATTAAAGATGCGATTAAAGTCGTGCAAGCGGCACAATATGATTTAATCATCGTTGAAACGAGCGGAATCGGTCAAGGGGATGCCGAGATCGCTGATATTTCTGATGTATCTATGTATGTGATGACGAGCGAATTTGGGGCGCCATCTCAGCTTGAGAAAATCGATATGATCGACTTTGCGGACTTAATTGTCATCAATAAATTTGAAAGAAAAGGGTCTGAAGATGCGAGACGCCAAGTACAAAAGCAATATCAGCGTAGCCGTAATTTATTTGATCAGCCGCTAGATGAGATGCCGGTGTATGGAACGATTGCAAGCCAGTTTAATGACCAAGGGACGAATGCATTATTTGCAGCTCTAGTCGAAACGATCAATGAAAAAACAGGCACTGGCTGGGCCGCTTCTTTTAGCAAAAAAGCGAATGTCGAGAAGCAAAACGTGATTATTCCAAATGATCGTCGTTATTATTTACGTGAAATTACAGAAACAGTACGCGGTTATCATAAACGATCTGACGAACAAATGAACATTGCTCGCCGGTTGTTCCAGTTAGAAGGAGCGATTGAAGAAGTAAAGACGAAGGGAAAAAATGAAGAGGTTCTTCGTTCACTAGAAGCGTTAAAAGCAGGACTAGAAGACCAATTAACGGCTGAGTCAAAAAATATTCTTCGTGGCTGGCAGGAATTACGTGAAAAATATGCCGGCGAAAAATTTGTTACGAAAGTACGAGATAAAGAGATCGTCACGGAATTGACGACGACGAGCTTATCAGGACTTCCTATTCCAAAAGTGGCTTTGCCGAAATATGCTGATTATGGTGAAATTCTTCGCTGGGTATACCGTGAAAATGTACCAGGTTCTTTTCCTTATACAGCTGGAGTGTTTCCGTTTAAACGAAAAGGGGAAGATCCGAAGCGTCAGTTTGCTGGAGAAGGAACGCCAGAAAGAACGAATCGCCGCTTTCATTATTTATCAAAGGATGATACAGCGAAGCGTCTAAGTACTGCTTTTGATTCCGTGACCTTGTATGGGGAAGACCCGGATCATCGCCCAGATATTTTCGGGAAAATCGGGGAAAGTGGTGTCAACGTTTGTACGCTAGATGATATGAAAAAGCTATATCAAGGTTTTGATCTTTGTCATCCATCGACATCTGTATCGATGACAATTAACGGACCGGCACCGATTATTTTGGCGATGTTTATGAATACAGCGATTGATCAGCAAGTGAAGGTGAAGGAAGAAGAACTTGGCCGAGTGCTGACGGTAGAGGAATTTGCGGACGTTCGTTCACAGACATTGAAGACGGTGCGTGGGACGGTACAGGCAGATATTTTAAAAGAAGACCAAGGACAAAATACTTGTATTTTCTCTACGGAATTTGCTTTGCGCTTAATGGGAGATATTCAACAATATTTCATCGATCAGTCAGTGCGTAACTATTACTCTGTTTCAATTTCTGGCTATCATATTGCCGAAGCGGGAGCGAATCCGATTTCTCAGCTAGCTTTTACGCTCGCTAATGGTTTTACGTATGTGGAATATTATTTAAGTCGCGGTATGAATATTGATGATTTTGCACCTAACTTATCGTTCTTCTTCTCGAATGGATTGGACCCAGAGTATACAGTGATTGGGCGAGTATCACGCCGCATTTGGGCGACGACGATGCGCGACAAATATGGTGCAAATGAACGCTCGCAAAAATTAAAGTATCACGTACAAACGTCTGGTCGTTCCTTGCATGCGCAGGAAATTGACTTTAATGATATTCGTACGACTTTACAAGCATTAATGGCACTGCAAGACAACTGTAACTCGCTTCATACGAATGCTTACGATGAAGCGATCACGACACCGACAGAAGAATCGGTTCGTCGGGCGATGGCGATTCAATTAATTATTACTAATGAGCATGGCTTGTCTAAAAATGAAAACCCGCTACAAGGTTCATTTATTGTGGAAGAGTTGACAGATTTAGTCGAAGAAGCTGTGTTACAAGAGTTTGAGCGCATTAACGATCGTGGCGGCGTGCTCGGTGCAATGGAAACGCAATATCAGCGCGGAAAAATTCAGGAAGAATCCATGCATTACGAGATGCTCAAGCATACAGGCGAGCTGCCAATTATCGGTGTGAACACATACTTAAATCCGAATCCTCCGTCTGAAGAGGACATTGATAATATGGAAATCGCCCGAGCAACAATGGAAGAAAAAGAGCTGCAAATTACCAATTTACGTTACTTCCAACAAAAGCATCAAGATGAAACGGAAGCGGCTTTGAAGCAGCTAAAAGAAACAGCAATTAGCGGAGGCAATATATTTGCGGAGTTAATGAACTGTGTGAGAGTAGCTAGTCTAGGTCAAATTACGAAAGCCCTTTACGAAGTGGGCGGCCAATATAGAAGAAATATGTAAATTGAGCTGACTGTAAAAGGAGCAAGCGATATTCCTTTTGCGGTCAGTTTTTTACTTATGATTTTTGATTGTTTTGGGTATAAATGATAACAGGTGAAGCCTTTGCAATTTCTTAACATTATTTTTGTTTTATAAATGCCAGTTGTGAGTATACAATGAGAAGAAGGACAATGACGGGATGTGAAAAGGTGAAACAATTATTAGGTTATATCATCATAGGTATCAGTACGTTTGTATTTATATGGTTATATAATAAACAATTAGGTGCTATTCCTTTTATTTTCCTCTCCTTATTCTTATTCTACAAAGCTTTTATGGAATTAAAAAATCCCAAAAGACATCATTAATTGAAAGTATGAAGTAAATGGAGAAAAAAAGTATGAATCTTGACATAAACTTATAGCATATTGAAAGTGGTTATGTTTATAATGAAAAATATGGCCTTTTTTGCTCTGAAAATTGTTCGAAAGCAATGGTATGTTGCCAAACGAATGTTAATGAAGAAGGTGTGAGTGAAGCTCCACCACTTTTGCAGGGTGTGTAAATAGAGAAGGGAAGTGCGGATGTGAATTTAAAGCAATTGTCAAAAGAAGAACGAAAAGAAATGTCCTTTATTGAAGTGGCATTTATTATTCTTGAGGAAAGTAAACAACCGATTACATTTCAAGAAATTTTAAACCAAATTCAACAGCATTTAGAGCTAAGTGATGAAGAGGTAAGACAGCGTATGGTCCAGTTTTACACGGATCTAAATTTCGATGGCCGATTCATGACATTGGGCGAGAATCGTTGGGGATTACGTGCGTGGTACCCGGTTGACCAATTGGAAGAAGAAGTAACTACAGCGGTCAAAACGAGAAAGAAAAAGACGAAAAAAGCTGCTAAAGAAGAGGAGCTTGAAGAAGAAGAGGTTGAAGATCTTGATGAGGCCGATGAAGATTTCGACTTTGATGAAGAAGACATTGAAGATCTAGATGACGAAGACGAAATCGAAGAGCTTGATGACTTAAATGATTTAGATGACGAAGACGATGATGAAGACGATGATGAAGACTTCGATGGCGAGCTAGTTGCTGAAGATGAATATGATCTCGATGATGACGAAGACGACGATCAAAAATAAAGATTTTTAATCTTTTCTTGACTTATCTTGGCCCAAATTGTAGTATTTTATTTGGGCTCTTTAAGAGATATGTTTTATGTTTATAACGCTCCCTTTACTTTTTAAGTAAGCGGGGCGTTTTTGTGTTTTTAGCCCTGAGAAAAAATGGTTTATTCAATACTTTTATTATAGGGAACAATAGATTGAAGGGGGCTTTTCAGTTGACTAAATATATTTTTGTAACAGGTGGGGTTGTTTCTTCCTTAGGTAAAGGAATCACAGCTGCATCTCTTGGCCGTTTGTTAAAGAATCGAGGATTAAAGGTAACAATTCAAAAGTTTGACCCGTACATTAACGTAGATCCAGGAACAATGAGTCCTTATCAACACGGGGAAGTATTCGTAACTGATGATGGTGCGGAAACAGATTTAGACTTAGGTCACTACGAGCGTTTCATCGACATTAATTTGTCTAAATATAGCAACGTGACAACAGGAAAAATCTATTCGACTGTACTTCGTAAAGAACGTCGCGGTGAGTACTTAGGTGGAACAGTTCAAGTCATTCCGCATATTACGAATGAAATTAAAGAGCGTGTGATGCGTGCTGGTAAAGAAACGAATGCAGATGTCGTAATCACAGAAATCGGCGGAACGGTAGGGGATATTGAATCACTTCCTTTCCTTGAAGCGATTCGTCAAATTAAGAGTGACATCGGTTCAGATAACGTCATGTATATTCATTGTACGTTAATTCCTTACTTAAAAGCGGCTGGCGAAATGAAGACAAAGCCAACACAACACAGCGTAAAAGAGCTTCGTAGCCTTGGTATTCAGCCAAACATTATCGTCGTTCGTACAGAAATGCCTATTTCTCAAGATATGAAAGACAAGCTAGCTCTATTCTGTGACATTGCGCCAGAAGCTGTTATTGAAGCAATGGATGCTGATACTTTGTATGCAGTTCCATTAGCGTTACAAGATCAAAAAATGGATGATTTAGTGTGCAATCATTTAAAACTTCAATGCCACGATGCAGAAATGACAGAGTGGACAGCACTTGTTGATAAGGTCCGCAACTTATCACGTAAAACAAGAATTGCTCTTGTTGGTAAATATGTTGAACTTCAAGATGCTTACATTTCTGTTGCTGAATCATTAAAGCATGCGGGTTACACATTCGATGCTGATATTGAGATTGATTGGGTCAACGCAGCCGAAGTAACAGCAGAAAACGTAGCTGATCACTTAAAAGAGGCAGACGGTATTTTAGTTCCAGGTGGATTTGGTGACCGTGGTATTGACGGGAAACTAGCGGCAATTCAATATGCTCGTGAAAATAAAGTGCCATTCTTCGGTATTTGCCTAGGTATGCAGTTAGCTTCGATCGAATTTGCACAAAATGTGTTAAACCTTGAAGGGGCGCATTCTTCAGAGATCGATCCGACAACTAAGTACCCAATTATCGATCTTTTACCAGAACAAAAAGACGTAGAAGATCTTGGTGGTACATTGCGTCTAGGCTTATATCCATGTAAGCTTCAAAAAGGAACGAAAGCGTTTGATGCTTATAATGATGAAGTGGTGTATGAGCGTCACCGTCATCGTTACGAGTTCAACAATGAGTTCCGTGAACAAATGGAGAAGAAAGGATTCATCTTCTCAGGTACAAGTCCAGATGGGCGCTTAGTAGAAGTGATTGAGTTAAAAGATCATCCTTGGTTTGTAGCGGCTCAATTCCACCCAGAATTCATTTCTCGACCAACTCGTCCACAACCATTGTTCCGTGCCTTCATTGAAGCATCATTGCAAGGAAAATAATGGTGATATAGAAGCCGTTAAAGCGCAAATATGCGTTTTAGCGGCTTTTTTTGCGTAGGTTTAGTCGTTCTTAAGATGAAAGAAGCTACCGTCATTAAACGGTAGCTTAATCATTGTCTAGTAAAATTTCATCAATCGTTAATTTTAATAAAAAGTAAATATAAAGAGCAGCGATACTAGATGGAAAGGCGGTCCGCTCACCTTGTTCATTCGGGAGTAAGCCTTTCAACAACTTAGTATCGATAAAGACATCTGCTAAATTTTCCAATGATTGATTCTCTGTAGATCTAGCACCAGCAATAGCGATAAACGGGAGGTTTTTCCCTTGCAGTTCCTTAGCGAGCATTAAAGCTTCTTCGTCATCGGCAAAGCGACTAATGAGGAGGAGGCGATCGATCTCTGTCACTTCATTGATCGACGAAAGTGGTGTAGCGTGGATGAGAGGCTCTGCACCGAATGCCGCTTCCGCTTCTACTGCCTTCATTTCATTGAATCCTTTTATAAAAATAGTTCCGTCGCCGATGGCTGCTTGTGCAAGTAAACGAGCGCCGTCTTCGATTTGTTCCGCTTCTTTATCAGCGATTCGCTGGAGAAGTCCGTTTAATTGGGTAGAGAACATTTTCAGCACAATGATTCCTCCTTTTCGCTAACTATTATACAGTTGTTTCATATTGGGAGCAAAACAGGTTGATATTGTAAATTAATTAGCAGGAAAAGCAGGAATTTTCATGGTAGGAAAAGAAATACAAGGTAAGAAGTGCGTACATAGTAGGAGGAATAAACATGAGTGAGAAAATATTAATTGTCGACGATCAATTTGGGATCCGCATTTTATTAAATGAGGTATTGCAGAAAGAAGGATATGAAACTTTTCAAGCGGCAAACGGCGTCCAAGCATTAGAGATTGCGGATGAGCATAAACCGGATTTAGTTCTATTAGATATGAAGATTCCAGGGATGGATGGAATCGAAATTTTAAAAAGGATGAAACAAAAAAATAGTGATATCCGGGTCATTATTATGACTGCTTACGGAGAACTTGATATGATTCAAGAGGCAAAAAACCTCGGAGCCCTCACTCATTTTGCTAAACCATTTGATATTGATGATATCCGTCAAACGGTGAAGGAGTACATCGCTTACTGAGTTTTGCTTGTCGCCGATAAACGGGCGTCTTCCACTTTTGTTTTCCAAGTTATTTTGATATGATACAAAGTGAGAAATGAATAGGTCAGAGTGCTGACAACAGATGATCAAGGAGGAAAATATTTATGCCTTTAGTTTCCATGACGGACATGCTTAACAAAGCAAAGGAAGAAAAATACGCTGTAGGACAATTTAACTTAAACAACCTTGAGTTCACGCAAGCGATTTTACAAGCAGCAGAAGAAGAAAAATCACCTGTAATTCTTGGGGTTTCTGAAGGCGCTGCTCGTTACATGGGTGGTTTTAAATTGGTCGTTGCTATGGTGGAAGCCTTAATGGAAGAGTACGATGTAACTGTGCCAGTGGCTATTCATTTAGACCATGGCTCAAGCTTTGAAATGTGTGCGAAAGCGATTCATGCAGGGTTCACTTCTGTTATGATCGATGGATCTCACCATCCGTTAGAGGAAAACATCGAATTAACGAAAAAAGTAGTTGAGCTTGCTCATATTCATGGTGTATCTGTAGAGGCTGAGCTTGGACGCATTGGCGGTCAGGAAGATGACCTTATTGTTGATGATGCAGAAGCGATGTACGCGATTCCTTCTGAGTGTGATCAATTAGTTCGTGAAACGGGTGTAGACTGCTTTGCACCTGCATTAGGCTCTGTTCATGGACCTTACAAAGGTGAACCGAACCTTGGTTTTGATCGTATGGAAGAAGTTATGAACTTAACAGGAGTACCGTTAGTTCTTCATGGTGGTACAGGAATTCCAACAAAAGATATTCAAAGAGCTATCTCTTTAGGAACAGCGAAAATTAACGTGAATACGGAAAATCAAATTGCTTCTGCGAAGACTGTTCGCGAAGTGTTAGCTGAAAAGCCAGACTTATACGATCCACGTAAATACTTAGGACCTGCACGCGAAACGATTAAAGAAACGGTTAAAGGCAAAATGCGTGAGTTTGGTTCTTCAGGTAAAGCGTAAAAAATAAATCAAAAGTACCATTGAAACCGCCTTAGTTAGTAAGGCGGTTTCCGTGCATATTTTTTAACAATTAATATTTATTATAAAGGAGAGTTGATTTATGAAATTATTTATCGATACGGCTAATATGGAAGAGATTAGAGAAGCTCATTCATGGGGGATTTTATCAGGAGTAACAACGAACCCCTCTTTAGTTGCAAAGGAAGATGTTCCGTTTCATGACCGCCTTCGTGAAATTACTGATTTAGTTAGCGATTCTGTCAGCGCTGAAGTGATTGCCCTTGATGCAGAGGGGATGGTTGCAGAAGGTCGTGAACTAGCGAAAATCGCTCCGAATATTACGGTGAAAGTACCGATGACACCAGAAGGATTGAAAGCTGTAGCGATTTTTGCTAAAGAAGGCATTAAAACGAATGTAACGTTAATCTTCAGTGCGAATCAAGCATTATTAGCTGCTCGTGCGGGTGCTACATATGTATCACCGTTTTTAGGTCGTGTTGATGATATCGGTACTGATGGACTAGCTTT
Source organism: Bacillaceae bacterium SAS-127 (assembly GCA_002261155.1). Classification (GTDB taxonomy): domain Bacteria; phylum Bacillota; class Bacilli; order Bacillales; family Domibacillaceae; genus Bacillus_CE. Next base: position 26,845 of record NKXN01000004.1, read on the forward strand.
GATTGAAGAGATTGCGGGTATCTTCGCGATTCATGAAATTGAAACTGAAATTATTGCTGCATCCATTCGTCATCCGCAGCACGTCACACAAGCGGCTCTTCGTGGCGCACATATTTCTACGATTCCATTTAAAGTTCTACAACAAATGTTCAAACATCCGTTAACAGATAAAGGAATCGATGCCTTCCTTGCTGATTGGGAACAACGTAAAGCAAAATAATCAATATTTATTACATGATTTACCTACAATGGGATAAACTATTAACTATTAAATTTGCTGTTCAAACATCTAGGTACTATTCCTTTTCGATGCTTAGTCAGTGCGTGAAAGAAGGGAGTCAAACATGGAAAAGCTGAAAATTGTAGGAGGCCGTCCATTAAGAGGAACGATTAAGGTAGACGGAGCGAAGAATAGTGCGGTTGCTCTTGTCCCTGCCACTATTTTGGCGGAATCTCTAGTCACAATTGAAGGGCTGCCGGATATATCCGATATTCATATGCTAAAAGGGCTACTTGAGGAAATTGGTGGTGAAGTCACTTTTAAGGATGGCGAAATGCAGGTTGATCCTACCAATATGATTGCGATGCCGCTTCCGAATGGTCGTGTCAAAAAGCTAAGAGCTTCTTACTATTTGATGGGTGCCATGCTTGGGAAGTTTAAGAAAGCGGTCATTGGCCTCCCAGGAGGTTGTCATTTAGGTCCTCGCCCGATTGATCAGCATATTAAAGGGTTTGAAGCGCTTGGAGCGGAAGTGACAAACGAGCAAGGGGCCATTTACTTGCGAGCGAAAGAGCTCCGCGGTGCGAGAATTTATTTAGATGTAGTCAGTGTAGGTGCTACGATTAATATTATGCTGGCTGCTGTCAAAGCAAAGGGACAAACGGTTATTGAAAATGCGGCAAAAGAGCCAGAAATTATTGATGTAGCTACATTGCTAAACAATATGGGTGCAAGGATTAAAGGAGCAGGCACAGATATTATTCGGATTGACGGAGTTGAACACTTAAATGGGTGCCGTCATACGATTATCCCCGATCGTATTGAAGCCGGTACTTTTATGATTCTTGCCGCAGCCGTCGGCGATGGACTTGTCATAGATAATGTCATTCCTCTTCATTTAGAATCTTTAACAGCCAAGCTACGAGAAATGAACATCCCGATTGAAACGGCCGACGATAAAATTTTTGTTGGAAAAGCGGATCGATTAAAAGCAGTGGATATTAAAACACTTGTTTATCCAGGTTTTCCAACAGATCTCCAACAACCTTTTACCTCTCTATTAACTAAAGCGGAAGGATCGGCTGTAGTCACGGATACGATCTATTCTGCTCGATTTAAACATGTGGATGAACTACGCAGGATGAATGCTAACATGAAAGTGGAAGGGCGTTCAGCGGTTGTTAATGGCCCCGTACAACTCCACGGAGCAAAGGTGAAAGCGAGCGATTTGCGCGCTGGAGCAGCTCTCGTTATCGCAGGATTGATGGCGGAAGGAGTTACAGAAATTACAGGGTTAGAACATATCGATCGAGGATATAGTCAGCTCGTTGAAAAGCTTAGTGATATCGGTGCGGAGCTTTGGCGTGAGAATTTATCCGAAGAAGAGCTAGAACAGATAAAAAGCTAAACAATTGTTTCCCGCAATTTCCTATGTATGTGTTACAATATATATGTTAATGTGATATACGGATTAAAATTTGCAGTTGTAATACAGGAGGAAAACCAAAATGGAAAGAAGTTTATCAATGGAGCTTGTCCGTGTAACGGAGGCCGCAGCTTTAGCTTCCGCTCGCTGGATGGGACGAGGAAAGAAAAATGAGGCGGATGACGCGGCAACTTCTGCAATGCGTGATGTGTTCGATACGATTCCGATGAAAGGAACAGTAGTCATCGGTGAAGGTGAGATGGACGAGGCTCCAATGCTATACATTGGAGAAAAACTTGGTACTGGCTACGGTCCGAGAGTGGATATAGCTGTGGATCCCCTGGAAGGAACAAACATTGTGGCATCAGGTGGTTGGAATGCTTTAGCTGTACTAGCTGTAGCTGATCATGGCAATCTTCTGCATGCACCGGATATGTATATGGACAAAATCGCTGTTGGACCTGAAGCGGTTGGCCAAATTGATATTAATGCGTCAGTGCTAGATAATTTAAAAGCTGTCGCTAAAGCAAAAAATAAAGATATTCAAGATGTTGTAGCTACTGTATTAAATCGTCCGCGTCACGAAGAAATTATTGCTCAATTACGCGAAGCAGGTGCTCGTATTAAATTGATTAATGATGGTGACGTAGCAGGTGCGATTAATACAGCATTTGATCAAACAGGTGTAGATATTTTATTCGGTTCTGGTGGCGCTCCAGAAGGTGTCATTGCCGCTGTCGCTTTAAAATGTCTTGGAGGAGAAATCCAAGGACGTTTACTTCCACAAGATGAAGCGGAAATTAAGCGTTGCGAAGGTATGGGCCTTGATGTGAATAAAGTACTTCGCATGGAAGACCTTGTTCGTGGTGACGATGCGATCTTTGCTGCAACAGGAGTAACGGATGGAGAGTTAATGCGAGGAGTTCAATTCAAAGGCTCTTACGGTGAGACTCATTCAATTGTTATGAGAGCAAAATCTGGTACGGTTCGCTTCGTTGACGGCCGTCACAGCTTGAATAAAAAACCAAATTTAGTAATCAAGCCTTAATAGCAAAAGAACAGTAGGAACGGGTGAATTCGCCCGTTTCTGCTGTTTCATTTTTGTAATCCACGACCATTACTACAAAAACTTTTTCCTTCCTTTACAGCTTATTTAATGATTGATTCAATCGTCCCTAACAGTTAAAATAGGTATGTTTTGATAAGAACGGCTCTCTATGATCATAGGGGAGAATTAAACTAAAGTGTGGTGCCAAAATGGAAGAGTTAACAATATCGTATTTAGAGAATTTAAAGCTGAAAGAGCTTTATGAACTTGCGCGTACATACAAAATTTCCTATTATAGTAAATTAACGAAAAAAGAATTAATTTTTGCGATTTTAAAGGCGCGCGCAGAAGAACAAGGCTTTTTCTTCATGGAAGGCGTTTTAGAAATTATTCAGTCAGAAGGTTTCGGCTTCTTGCGCCCAATCAATTATTCACCTAGCTCCGAAGATATTTACATCTCTGCTTCGCAAATTCGCCGTTTTGATTTAAGAAATGGTGATAAAGTATCTGGAAAGGTACGACCTCCGAAAGAAAATGAGCGCTATTATGGCCTTCTTCATGTAGAAGCCGTTAATGGTGATGACCCGGAAACAGCAAAAGAGCGTGTCCACTTCCCAGCATTGACTCCTTTATATCCGGACCGTCAAATCTTACTCGAAACGAACCCTAAAAATCTTTCTACTCGTATTATGGATTTAATTTCGCCTGTTGGCTTTGGTCAGCGTGGATTAATCGTTGCTCCGCCGAAAGCGGGGAAAACGATGTTGTTAAAAGAAATTGCCAATTCCATTACAACCAATCATCCAGAATCCGAACTGATCGTGCTTTTAATTGACGAGCGGCCAGAAGAGGTGACGGATATTGAGCGTTCTGTTCAAGCAGAAGTCGTTAGTTCCACGTTTGACGAAGTGCCAGAAAATCATATTAAAGTCGCTGAGCTTGTACTAGAGCGTGCGATGCGACTAGTCGAGCATAAGCGTGACGTTATTATTTTAATGGATAGTATTACAAGACTTGCTAGAGCATATAACCTTGTCATTCCGCCAAGTGGACGAACGTTATCTGGAGGGATTGACCCCGCTGCTTTCCATCGTCCGAAACGCTTTTTCGGTGCGGCTCGTAACATTGAAGAAGGCGGTAGCTTAACAATTTTAGCAACAGCTCTTGTTGATACAGGCTCCCGTATGGATGATGTTATTTATGAAGAGTTTAAAGGAACGGGAAATATGGAACTTCACCTCGATCGTTCGCTTGCTGAACGTCGTATTTTCCCAGCGATTGATATTAAGCGCTCGGGTACTCGTAAAGAAGAATTGCTCATTGAAAAAGGACAGCTTGAAATGATTTGGTCGATTCGAAAAACGATGTCAGACTCACCGGATCTTGCTGAGAAATTCCTTCGTCGATTACGACAAACGAAGTCAAATGCTGATTTCATTGAGCAACTGATCGCTGAAATTAAAACAAATGGACCATCGAAACGAATTTTATAATTCTTAATTGATTTTTATTTAGAGGCTTGTTATAATGTTGAGGTGTGTTTAGTAATTAAGTTCGGTGTTTTTTAGCCGTACTTCGTATATACTTACTCTGTTTCGAAATGATTCAGGGCGGAAGGAGATGACAAGAATGAAAGCAGGAATTCATCCAGGTTACAAAAAAGTAATGGTAAAGTGCGCATGCGGAAACGAGTTTGAAACTGGTTCTGTAAACGAGGAAATCAAAGTTGAGGTTTGCTCTGAGTGCCATCCATTCTACACTGGTCGTCAAAAATTCGCTGATGCTGGCGGACGTGTTGACCGTTTCAACAAAAAATACGGCATCAAAAACTAATGAAATGAAAAAGACAGGCAAGGAGTTAACAATTAACTGCTTGCCTTTTTTGTTTTTTTTAAGTGATGAAAGTGAGGTTTTTCTTTCGTGTATGTAATGAAACAAACTGGATGGTTAGAAGTGGTTTGCGGCAGTATGTTCTCAGGGAAATCAGAGGAGCTTATTCGTCGTGTTCGTCGCGCTCAATTTGCTAAACAAACGATTATGGTGTTCAAGCCAGCGATTGATAATCGTTATAGTGAAGAATCTGTCGTTTCTCACAATGGATCTTCTGTCATTGCGAAACCGATTCAAAGCAGTGCGGCTATTTTGGCAGAAGTGACATCTGATGTAGACATAGTAGCAATAGATGAAGCCCAGTTTTTTGATGATGACATTACAAATGTGGCGCAAACGTTGGCTGATCGAGGGCATCGAGTGATCTTGGCTGGATTAGATCAAGATTTTCGTGGTGAACCTTTTGGGCCGATGCCTGCTTTAATGTCTGCTGCCGAGCTTGTGACGAAATTACAAGCTGTTTGTGCTGTTTGTGGTTCACCTGCTAGCCGAACGCAGCGTTTAATTAATGGACAACCTGCTAAATATGATGACCCGATCATTTTAGTGGGTGCATCTGAAAGTTATGAACCGCGTTGCCGTCATCATCATGAAGTACCTAAAGTTGTCCATCACTTAGAGAAAAAATAATTAGAAGTCGGATAAACCTCCTTTAAACAGGTCAACCTACGTGTAAAGGAGGTTTTTTTATGCGTTTTTTTCTAATGGCGACCTTGTTAGCATTTGCCTTAGGAGCGTGTGGAGACAAAGAAGCTTCTAATGAAAGTTGGAACGAAAATCAGCATGGAAAAGATTTCGCTCCTGATAATATAACGAAAACACGTGCAGATGAAGCGAAGCAAGATGACCCAGTCAACACCAATCAAAACCCTAATTTTCTAGACTTGTCACCGCAGCAACCAACTCGTGGAACAGATATTGACCATGCGAGAGATGTCATCGAGCGTTTCACTCCATACAAACCAGGCTCTGTATGGATCAACGGTGGTAAAATGCGAGTCACTGTCCATGAAAAACAAGGCCATAATTATACAGAAGCCGAAATGAAAGCTGCGTATGAAAGTCTGGTGGCCGCTCTGCCAAGGTATGAAATCGAAATGCGAATCAAATAGATACTTGCCTTTTTCAGCTTGGCTGAAAAAGGTTTTTTCGATGATGTGCCCATACGTCGCTGAACAGCGCCTTCCGCTTTTCGATGTTGTCCTGCTTTTTTGGTATTATATAATAGTAACATTATGGACGAATAGTTGAGGTGACGTTATGTTTGATCGGTTGCAGGCGGTTGAAGACCGCTATGACAAATTAAATGAGCTTTTGAGTGATCCAGAGATTGTGAATGATCCGAAGAAGCTAAGAGATTATTCGAAGGAACAATCGGATATTCAAGAGACGGTAGAAGTGTATCGTGAGTATAAGGAAGCGAAATCGCAGCACCAAGATGCGAAGGCGATGCTTGAGGAGAAGTTAGACGCTGAGATGCGCGAGATGGTAAAAGAGGAGTTGCATGAGCTAGAGAGCAGCCTTGAAACATATGAGGAAAGATTGAAAGTTTTACTCATCCCGAAAGATCCGAATGACGATAAAAACGTTATTATGGAGATTCGTGGAGCAGCTGGTGGAGATGAAGCGGCGTTGTTTGCTGGGAATCTTTATCGGATGTACAGCCGTTATGCCGAAGTACAAGGCTGGAAAACGGAAATAATCGAAGCGAGCCCGACTGGATTGGGTGGCTATAAAGAAATTATTTTTATGATTAACGGAAAGGGCGCTTTTTCGAAAATGAAGTTTGAAAATGGTGCTCATCGTGTGCAGCGTGTACCGGAGACGGAATCAGGTGGACGTATTCATACATCGACAGCAACGGTTGCTTGTTTGCCAGAAGCGGAAGATGTGGAAATCGATATTCATGAAAAAGATATTCGTGTCGATACGTTTGCATCGAGTGGACCAGGAGGACAAAGTGTTAATACAACGATGTCTGCGGTTCGCTTAACGCATCTTCCGACGGGGACGGTTGTGTCTTGTCAGGATGAAAAATCTCAAATTAAAAATAAAGAGAAGGCGATGAAAGTTCTTCGCGCTCGTGTGTATGATAAGTTCCAACAGGAAGCTCAAGCAGAATATGATGCGCAGCGTAAATCCGCGGTTGGTTCCGGTGATCGTTCTGAACGTATTCGCACGTATAATTTCCCGCAAAATCGTGTGACGGATCATCGAATTGGCTTAACGATTCAAAAGCTAGATCAAATTTTAGAAGGCAAGCTAGACGAAGTGCTCAATGCATTAATTATGGAAGAGCAATCGTCAAAGCTTGAAAGTTTAGAGGAATAGACCCCTTGGCGAAAAAAGTATACGAAGCCCTCAATTGGGCTTCTTCTTTTTTAACGGAGCATGAGCGGGATGCGAACGCGGGTGAAATTCTCCTACAGCATGTGTTAAAGATGAGTCGGTCAGAGCTTTTGGCAAACTTGCATTTATCATTAACGGAGCAGCAGCAGGGGCAGTGGATAGAAAAAGTAAAGAAGCATGCACGAGGAATTCCTATTCAGCATATGATTGGAACGGAGGAGTTTTACGGCAGAAGCTTTCGTGTCAATCCGAATGTATTAATCCCACGACCAGAAACAGAAGAACTTGTGTGGCACGCGTTGAATGGGATCAAACAATATTTCTCGAAAAACGAACGATTGACGATGGCGGATATCGGGACAGGTAGTGGTATTATTGCCATCACAATGAAGTTAGAACAGCCGAATCTTACTGTTTACGCAGTGGATTTATCTGAAGAAGCATTAGAAACAGCGAAGGCAAACGGTGAATCATTGCATGCTGATGTAAAGTGGTTGCAAGGTGATTTATTGCAGCCGCTCATTGAAGCTGGCATCCAATTAGATATGTTATTATCTAATCCACCGTATATTCCGCTGTCAGATAAAAAAGAGTTATCCACAGTCGTTATAGATCATGAGCCTCATCTCGCTCTGTTTGGCGGAGAAGACGGACTGGATTTATATCGTCGCTTTTGCGAGCAGCTACCTAAAGTGTTAAAAGAAAAAGCGATCGTTGGCTTTGAAGTGGGAGTTGGACAAGGGGAAGTGGTACAACAGCTATTGCAGCAAGCCTTTCCGCAAGCGTCGGTTCGAATCGAATATGACATCAATGGCAAAGATCGGATGGTATTTTTGCAAATGTGATAGATACATTGTTTAAGTTTTTCCTAACCTGGATAGAATGATGGATGGGAGGGGAAAACGATGAACAAATTATTAGCCGGACTTTATTTATTCACATTATCCATTGCCACGATTGTTAGTTTATATATACCCGAACAAGCTGCTCAAGCGGATGAAACGATCGTTATTCCAAAGGAAGCGATTCGACTTAGAATTTTAGCGAATAGCGATGAGACAAAAGACCAGCAGTTGAAAAGAAAGATTAGAGACGATGTAAATAAAGAGATTACGAAATGGGTAGCGGATCTAGAGTCGCTTCCGAAAGCACGTCAATTGTTGAAAGAAAAGCTTCCTGAAATCCAAAAGATTGCGTTAAAACGAGCGCAAAAAGAAGGGGCAACCGAAGCGATCAAAGTGGAATTCGGTCAAGCGAAGTTTCCGACGAAGTTATATGGCAATTTTCTATACCCAGCAGGAGAATACGAAGCCATTATTATTACGATCGGAGAAGGACAGGGAGCGAACTGGTGGTGTGTGCTGTATCCACCGCTGTGCTTTGTGGACTTTTCTAGTGGGATGGCCGTTAGTCCTGGGGTAGAAGAATCGGTAGAGCTAGAAGAAGAGGGCGAACCTTCTGCAACGGAAGAAACGGAAGAAATTGAAGAAGTCGAGCCTGTGTATGCCGAGGGTGAAGAAGAAACACCGCAAATAAAATTTATGCTTGTCGAACTATTTAAAGGCGGCGAGTGATGAGGAAAACTATTCACATGTGGATAGCAGAGAACATAATTTTATTATTTTTCAGAAAACTATCCACATTTGTCCACAGACTTATCAACATTTCATGAAAAATTACACACAGTTTGTGGGTAACTTCCGTGAATTTGTGAATAGAATACGAGAAATATAGCGGAAAATGGAGAAATGAAAAAGGTGAGTGAAATGAAAACAACTTATTGGTTTGTGGATAAAAATGTGGATTGTGTTAATAGTTATCCACAAGTGAAGGAAGCGGCCGAGTTATTAACAAACAATGAAGTTGTGGCTTTTCCAACAGAAACAGTCTATGGCCTAGGGGCTAACGCCTGTTCGGACGAAGCCACTGCGAAAATTTTTGCAGCAAAGGGCAGACCGAGTGATAACCCACTTATTGTCCACATTGCCGATCCGCAGCAATTAAAGCAGTTAGTTGAGGAAATACCAAGGCAAGCGGAAAAGCTGATGACGGCTTTTTGGCCGGGGCCGTTGACGATCATTTTTAAGAAAAAGCAAGGCGTGTTTGCTGATAATGTAACCGCAGGACTAGACACTGTGGCGATTCGGATGCCGGATCATCCGCTGGCGTTGCAGTTGATTCGTGAATCGCAATTGCCATTAGCGGCTCCGAGTGCCAATCGCTCTGGGAAACCAAGCCCGACGTCAGCGAAGCATGTGTTAGATGATCTCGATGGTCAAGTAGCTGGTGTTTTGGATGGTGGTGAAACAGGCGTTGGCGTCGAATCCACAGTTGTTGATTGTACAACTGATATTCCGGTCATTTTGCGACCCGGTGGAATTACAAAGGAAGACCTTGAAGCCGTCGTTGGAGAAGTGTCGCTTGATCCAGCTTTAAAAAATGCTAACGAGCAACCGAAGTCTCCGGGGATGAAATATAAGCATTACGCTCCGAATGCACCGATGATTTTAGTTGATGGCAGCCGTGAATGGATCCAGCAACAGATCGATCAGGAGCGAGCGGAAGGCAAAAAGGTCGGGCTGTTAACGACGGAGGAAGCGACAGCTTTATACGAGGCCGATGTGATTTTGCCATGTGGAAATCGAACGGATTTAACGACTGTGGCTCATTCTCTTTACGATGTCCTTCGTGCGTTTAATGAAGTCGATGTCGATATTATTTTTTCAGAGGCTTTTCCATACGAAGGAGTAGGACTGGCCGTTATGAATCGATTAGAAAAAGCTGCTTCTCACGAGTGGCGCAAGCAAAAAGAAAACTGACCTATTAAGGGGCTGGCACTTCACATCATATAACAATATGGTGTTTCGGTGTCAGCCCCTTTTTTATATGAAAAAACAACGGATCGTGCAATTCTCTTTTGGGCTTGCATATGTTTGAAAAAAGGCACGTCCAAAAGAGAAGGAAGTGAAGGAGAGAATGGGTGAAATTCTCACATTAACAATGATGGCATTGGCTTTAGGGATGGATGCATTTTCGGCTAGTTTAAGCTTAGGTATGGTACCGATTAGACTAAAGCGGATCTTTTATATAGGGCTAATCGTTGGGGGATTACATGTTGGGTTGCCGCTTGTAGGAATGGTAGCGGGAAGGGCGTTATCGAATACGTTCGGGGAAGTTGCTAATATCATCGGGGGTATTTTATTAATGATAGCTGGTGTGCAAATGATTGTATCGGTCTTGAAAGAGGAAGAATCGGGACGATCGATTCCTTCCGGATGGAGTTTATTTTTATTTGCGATTGTCGTGAGTCTCGATAGCTTTTCAGTCGGTTTGACTCTCGGTATTTACGGTGCGAGAGCGGTCATCGTATTATCTCTTTTTGGAGGAATAGCAGCTATGCTAACTTGGAGTGGTCTCTTACTCGGCAAAAAAACAAGAGGGTTGCTTGGGCCGTATAGTGAAGCATTTGGTGGATGTGTGTTATTAATATTTGGTATTAAATTACTATTTCCGATTTGATAAATAAAACTTATATCTTTTTTCCCTATTAATAAAAAATCTTATATAATAGTAGAAAAGATATTCACACGAGGAGGGATGAGAAGTTGAAGGTTTTATTTATATGCACAGGGAACACGTGTAGAAGCCCGATGGCTGAAGCGTTGTTGAAGCATAAGTGTCCGCAATGGGAAGTGAAATCAGCCGGGATCTTTGCGGCGGATGGCAGTCCAGCCTCTGAACAGGCTAGGCGTGTGTTAGCGGAAGGGAAGGTTCCGATCAATCATATTTCCCGAGCAATATCTAAAGAATTAGTTCATTGGGCGGATATTATTTTAACAATGACAACTTCTCATGAACAGATGCTTGTCTCTCAATTTCCAGAATTAAGAGCAAAAACTTATGTATTGAAGCGATATGTGACTGGAAGCTTAGCGGATGTTCGTGATCCATTCGGCGGTTCGCTTGAAGACTATCGTGATACATATAATGAGTTAGAGAAATTGATTGATCAGTTCATTGAAGGAGTACCCAGCGAGCTAGAGTAGTATTCATGCAGAAAGAGGGAAAAGATGAAAAAGTATACTAAGAGCTCATTTGGAATAGGGAAGAAACTTGTCGTGCTCGTGACTGTTTTGGCGATCATTACGTATTCAACTAGCGCTTTTTTTATTTATTACTTATATCCGATGTTTTTTTCTGGGATGAATGAAACGTTATTTACGACTATGACGTTATTAATGGGGATTATGTGGTCTGGTATTTTAGCTTATATTGTGGGAGGCTATTTCGTTAAGCCGTTGCAACAATTAGAAGCAGCCGCTTTAGAGGCGGCTACCGGAAATATTGAAAAAGATGTGGAATTGCCAAATGGTCAAGATGAGATCCGATCATTAGCTCAAGCTTTTAATAAAATGCTCGCTAATTTGAGAGAGATGGTTCATAGTATTGAGAATAATTTTTCGTTGACGAACGAAAGTGTACAACGAATTTCAAATGAAGCAGCGGCAGCTTCACAGAAGGCAGAGGACATTTTCCGCACGGTCGATGAGATTTCAGCGGGAGCCGAAAATTCTGCTGTTGCGATCCAGTCCACAGCGGAGTCGGTAGAGGATGTGACTCATCTAGCGGGTGAAGTGCAACGAAAAGCGAAAACTTCAGCTGTTCAGGCGGAAGAAATGGTTCGCGATCTTGAAGAAAGCAAAGAGGTGTTTCAGTCGCTGATTTCAGGCATGGAGCGGTTATCTTCTGAAAACAAATATTCTTTACGAGCTGTGCGAGGGTTAGAAGAAAATGCTCGTAAAGTGGGCGATATTATTCAACTAGTAGGAGCGATTGCGGCGCAAACGAACTTGCTGGCATTAAATGCTTCGATTGAAGCAGCGCGGGCGGGAGAGCATGGCAAAGGCTTTGCGGTCGTCGCAGAGGAAGTTCGCAAGCTGGCAGATGAGAGTGGCACAGCAGTTCAAGGGATTTCTGAACTGATTCAACAAATGCAGCGGGAAGTTGATCAAGTTGTGCAGCAAATTTCTTCTCAAGTTGAAAGCGTAAACACCGAAGTACAGAAGGGGTCAAAAGCGAACGCGGCGATTGAACTGATGACAGATAAAATCCTTGTCGTGGCAGATGATGTCCATATGATTTCTGATTTAGTGAATAAGCAAATGGACAGCATTGAACTGACGTCTAGACAGTCGCAAGAAGTCGCTGCGATTGCCGAGGAAACATCAGCAGGCGCATTAGAAGTGACGCGTGTGACAAAAGATCAAACGAAAGTCATGAACCATATTGAACAAGACATCATCCAGCTGAAAACGAAAGCGGATGAGCTAAAATCAACGATCACCCGCTTTCGTTTATAGTAAAATATCGGTTGCTTGCTTGAGATATCGTTCTATCAGATTTTGCCCAAAGAGCGCCCCTACTTCAATTTTGTGAAGGGTGTAGCCCAGAAATAAGTAGAGGGTGAATTTCGGCTTTGCGGCGCAAAAGGCTTTGTTTTTTAATTTTGCGCTTGGTATAATCAGTCTTATAAACGATAAGGAAATAATTTCCACAAATCAGACAAAAACTGTGGAAAGAATACTTTTGGTCGAGAAGTTTCTGCTTGCTCACAACAGGTGGTACACCAATTGATATTGTACGCGAATATATTGAAAATCAAGGAATGAAATGAGGTGGAAAAATGTTAATCAACAAAGCGTATAAGTTTCGTTTGTATCCAAATAAGCAACAGGAAGTGCTGATTGCAAAAACCATTGGCTGTTCTCGTTTTGTTTTTAACCGTTTCCTTTCTCAATGGAATGAAACGTATGAAGCGACAGGTAAAGGCTTGTCATATAGTGCCTGTTCTTCTCAACTTACGCAATTAAAGAAAGAAATTACTTGGTTACAAGAAGTTGATTCACATTCCCTACAATCATCTTTGAAGCACCTTGCAGATTCTTTTGACCGTTTCTTCAATAAGCAAAATGATGCACCACGATTTAAAAGCAAGAAAAACAAGGTGCAATCCTACACAACAAATATTGAAAAGAAGAACCAACGTCCAGAAGTAAGTATAGTAGGGAAGCGTATGAAATTACCTAAGTTGGGTTGGATTCGTTTTGCGAACAGTCGACAAGTGCAGGGGCGTATCCTGAACGCTACTATTAGACGGACCCCCTCAGGCAAATATTTTGTATCCCTGTTGGTTGAGAAAGAAGTAAAGGAACTTCCTAAAACTCACTCCAGTGTAGGAATGGACGTTGGTCTGAAAAATTTCGCCATACTTTCTACGGGTGAAGTGTTTGCTAATCCGAAATGGTTTCGCACATTAGAAGAAAAGTTGGCTCACGCACAACGAATTTTGTCCAGACGTAAAAAAAGGTCGTCCAACTGGAATAAACAACGTATCAAAGTAGCACGTATTCATGAACGAATTGCCCATGCGAGAAAGGATTACTTGGATAAAATTTCAACGCACATCATCAAAAACCACGATGTTGTAGCAATTGAAGATTTACAGGTAGCCAATATGCTCAAAAATGGCCATCTTGCAAAAGCAATCAGTGAAGTATCATGGTCACAATTTCGAGAGATGCTCGAATATAAAGCGAAATGGTACGGTAAGAAAATCATAGCCGTGAATCCACACTGTACGTCACAAACATGTAATGTGTGCGGTCATATAGCAAAGGAGAACCGCAAAACACAAGCCGTATTTAAGTGTGTATCCTGCGGTCATGAGGATCATGCGGATATAAATGCTTCCAAGAATATAAGAGATTTAGCCATCGCAAACTGATTCAACATGCAGGAGACTTGCTACAAAGTCGCTTGGACTGCCAACCGTCGGAATGACGGGCGTAGCCTAATAAATTAGAGATCGAAAGGTTTCTGTACTTAGGAATGCCTCATGTTCAACGAGCGTAGTGAGTAACTGGGGGTAATTCAAGACAAAATGAAAATAAGTATCCAATTTGAAAGGGGATTGTACAAATGAAAGTAGCAATTGCTTCGGACCACGGTGGAGTGAACATCCGTGAGGAAATAAAGAGTTTATTAGAAGAGCTTGGCATTGAATTTGAGGATTTTGGCTGTGAATGTGGGACGTCTGTTGATTATCCAGATTACGCGCTTCCAGTGGCGGAAAAAGTAGCAAACGGTGAGTTTGACCGTGGGATTTTAATTTGCGGAACAGGAATTGGCATGAGCATTGCTGCTAATAAAGTCCAAGGCATTCGTTGTGCACTTGTTCATGATTTGTTTAGTGCTAAAGCAACGAGAGAACATAATGATAGCAATATGCTGGCGATGGGAGAGCGCGTCATTGGCCCTGGATTAGCTCGTGAAATCGCGAAAGTTTGGTTAACGACGGATTACGAAGGTGGCCGCCACGAAAATCGTGTGAGTAAGATTAAAGCATACGAACAATAATAAGGCGAGGTGAAGCCCTGTGTTATTAAAAGAGTGGGAACAAGACTTACGCCGACTTTTACAAGAGTTTCAGCAACAGGCTAATCTTCAACCAGATCAAACGGTCGTCATTGGCTGCTCGACTTCTGAAATTGCTGGCGAAAAAATTGGTACAGCGGGCACGTTAGATATTGCCGAAATGGTGTATCGTCAAGTGAAAGCATGGGCGGATGAACACGGTGTTCATTTGGCTTTTCAATGTTGTGAACATTTAAATCGGGCGCTAGTAGTTGATCGTGAGCTGATTGGGCGCTTGCAACTTGAAGAAGTTGCGGTCATCCCTGTTCGGCAAGCCGGCGGTTCAATGGCTACCTATGCTTATGGGCAAAACTCGAACAGCGCGGTCGTTGAATATATCAAAGCTGACGCCGGGATCGATCTCGGTGATACATTGATTGGAATGCACCTGAAGCATGTTGCAGTTCCGCTACGTACGAGTGTGAAACAAGTAGGACATGCTCATGCGACGATGGCAAAAACGCGACCGAAATTAATCGGTGGTGTTCGGGCGGTTTATGAAAAAACGAATATAAACGAAAAATGCACTAGTTAATGTTAAGATATAACCGGCTTTTTTTGTGAAAGTCGGTTTTTTTTTATAAAAAATTCGTTAATTCATTTGAAAGATTGCAGAAACGTGGTAGAATGTAAAAGAATTTATAAAATTGGCACTACATAAAGTGAAACTTCAATCAGTAGGGGTTCTTTTCATCCCCCACTGATTGTTAGTTGAACGGATCGGGCGTTTACGGGCTGTTGATCTCCCACATATGTCTGCGCTTCTTCTGCAGTGTTGAGGTGGGAGTCTTACAGCCCGTTAATGCGGGATAAAAGTTGAAAATAAGCACTATAAATTGGAAGGGGATTGAAAATGAGCAAACTTCAAGTTCAAGATTCAGCAGTTTTTGCAGCGATCCAGGATGAATTAAAACGTCAACAAACGAAAATTGAGTTAATTGCCTCTGAAAACTTTGTTAGTGAAGCAGTAATGGAAGCACAAGGTTCAGTATTAACGAATAAATATGCAGAAGGTTATCCTGCTAAGCGTTATTACGGTGGTTGTGAGCATGTGGATGTTGTAGAAGATTTAGCTCGCGATCGTGCGAAAGAAATTTTCGGTGCAGAGCATGCAAACGTGCAACCTCACTCGGGTGCACAAGCAAACATGGCTGTTTACTTTACAATTTTAGAGCAGGGCGACACGGTTCTTGGGATGAATCTTTCTCATGGTGGTCATTTAACGCACGGTAGCCCAGTTAACTTCAGTGGAGTACAATACAATTTCATCGAGTATGGTGTCGATAAAGAAACACAAATGATCGATTATGAAGATGTACGTCAAAAAGCGATCGACAACAAACCGAAATTAATCGTAGCGGGTGCAAGTGCATATCCACGTGCGATCGATTTCGCGAAATTCCGTGAAATCGCTGATGAAGTAGGCGCGTACTTAATGGTCGATATGGCTCATATTGCAGGTCTTGTGGCAGCTGGTCTTCACCAAAACCCAGTGCCATATGCTGATTTCGTTACAACAACGACGCATAAAACACTCCGTGGCCCTCGTGGTGGTATGATTCTTTGTAAAGAAGAGTTTGCGAAGAAAATTGATAAAGCGATTTTCCCTGGTATCCAAGGTGGTCCATTAATGCATGTCATCTCGGCAAAAGCTGTAGCTTTCGGTGAAGCTTTAGAGCCAAGCTTTAAAGAATATGCACAAAACATTATCGACAATGCGAAACGTTTAGGCGAAGGGTTAACAAAAGAAGGGATCAATCTTGTATCAGGCGGTACAGATAACCACTTGCTATTAATCGACCTTCAATCTCTTGGCTTAACAGGAAAAGTAGCGGAACATGTACTTGATGAAGTGGGGATCACAGCCAATAAAAATACGATCCCGTTCGATCCACAAAGCCCGTTTATAACAAGTGGAATTCGTATCGGAACAGCAGCTGTCACTTCTCGTGGTTTCGATTTAGAAGCAATGGACGAAGTAGCTTCTATTATCGCTGACACGTTGAAAAATCATGAAGACGAAGCGACATTACAAAAATCTAGCCAACGTGTAGCAGACTTAACAGCGAAATATCCATTATATAATTAAACACTTCAAGCACCCGGTTGTACTCGGGTGTTTTTTTGTACTATAATAATGAAAAGTGTATAAACGCTGTCTGCTGCTTATGCGGTTTTTTTTTGCCGTTTGCGTGATAGCTACTACTGAAGCATTTTTTGTACATAAAGATAAGGGAGCGATTACTTTGGCAAAAGTATATGTGTTTGACCATCCATTAATTCAACACAAATTAACAATGATTCGTGATAAAAATACAGGAACAAAAGAATTTCGTGAGCTTGTGGACGAAATTGCAACATTGATGGCATTTGAAATTACACGCGACTTACCGTTAGAGGAAGTAAGCGTCGAGACACCTGTGTGTGAAACTAACACGAAAATACTAGCAGGTAAAAAATTAGGAATTGTGCCGATTTTACGTGCTGGTATTGGAATGGTTGAAGGAGTGTTAAAGCTAATTCCTGCGGCGAAAGTAGGGCATGTTGGCTTATACCGTGATCCGCAAACGTTAACGCCGGTGGAATATTATGTGAAGCTCCCTTCGGATGTAGAAGAGCGTGACTTTATCGTTGTTGATCCGATGCTTGCGACTGGTGGCTCTGCAGTTGAAGCGATCAACTCTTTGAAGAAGCGTGGAGCGAAAAACGTGAAGTTTATGTGCTTAGTTGCTGCCCCTGAAGGAGTAGAGGCGATGAAGGAAGCACACCCTGATGTAGATATTTATATCGCCGCTTTAGATGAGAAATTAAATGAAAAAGGTTATATCGTACCAGGTCTAGGAGATGCAGGAGACCGTCTGTTCGGAACAAAATAATTAAAAGGTAGGTACATGTAAAATGAATCGCCCAATTAAAGTGATGACGATTTTCGGTACACGTCCGGAAGCAATTAAGATGGCACCACTTGTTCTCGAATTACAAAAACATCCAGATCGTTTTGAGTCGATTGTGACCGTGACTGCTCAACATCGTCAAATGCTTGACCAAGTTCTTGAAATTTTCAACGTGCAGCCTGACTACGACTTAAATATTATGAAAGACCGCCAAACCCTCATTGACGTGACAACTCGTGGGCTAGAGGGCCTAGATCGCGTAATGAAAGAAGTTAAGCCGGATATCGTGCTCGTTCACGGTGATACGACGACGACGTTTATTGCGAGTTTGGCTGCTTTTTATAATCAAATTGCGGTTGGTCATGTTGAAGCAGGGTTGCGTACATGGAATAAATATTCACCGTTCCCAGAGGAGATGAATCGCCAGCTAACAGGTGTGATCGCGGATCTTCACTTCTCACCGACGGATCAAGCGGAACGCAATCTGTTAAATGAAGATAAAAAAGAAGAAGCGATTTTCGTTACAGGAAACACAGCGATCGATGCGTTGAAAACAACGGTGAAAGAAGAATACAGCCACGAAGTGCTTGATCGTATCGGCAATGACCGTCTAGTATTAATGACGGCTCACCGCCGTGAAAACCTTGGACAACCGATGCGTAACATGTTCTCAGCCATTAAGCGCCTTGTTCAAGAAAATAGTGATATCCAAGTTGTGTATCCGGTGCATTTAAATCCAGCGGTTCGTGAAATTGCTGACGAAATTCTTGGCAATGACCCGCGCATTCACTTAATTGAGCCACTTGATGTCATTGATTTCCACAATTTCGCATCAAGAGCGCACTTGATTTTAACCGATTCCGGTGGGGTGCAAGAAGAAGCACCATCGCTTGGCGTACCGGTTCTAGTGTTGCGTGACACAACGGAGCGACCAGAAGGAATCGAAGCGGGAACATTAAAGCTCGCAGGTGTGGAAGAAGAAACAATTTACCAATTGGCGACAGAACTATTAACAAACGAAGTCGAATACGAAAAAATGGCGAAAGCCTCCAACCCGTACGGCGATGGAGAAGCATCTCGTCGCATTTGCGAAGCGATTCGCTACTACTTCAAAGCAACGGACGAAAAGCCAGAACGATTCTAAATTTGAAAAAAAGCCAGCTGCGCACTACGTAGCTGGCTTTTATAATAGAAAGTTCCTATCCTATCTATAGAATCTTTCAATCAAGCCTTTGGTAAAAAGTCGAGTTTTTTCTATATTATAAGAAAAACTTATAATGATCCCTAATTTTTGATCATTTTGTGAAAGATTCGTTACAAATTGTGATCTTTTTCACTCTAAACGCATTGACATTGAAAAACCCCTATTGTATGCTAACAAAGGGTAAGGAACAAACAATTGTAACCGTTTTTGTCATGTCAAGTAAACCGTTCTAGAATTGAGGTGTTTTCGCATGAAAAGTCGAAAAAGCCCCTTTCGAGCAATGGCCTTGTACAGTTCCATTCTAGCACAGTTAACAGGCTCGATCCTTATTGGGATATTTGCTGGGCGCTGGCTTGACGGAAGGTGGAACACTGACCCACTTTGTTTAATTATTGGACTGCTATTTGGTTTAACCATTGGCATTTTTTTAATGTTACAATCAGTCCGCTATTTTAATTCGGGAGATTAATTTGTTATGCCGGAACTCCAGCACACATTTTCAAGGCACCGAAAGTACATAATCTACTTGCTCTCCATTTTCGTCTTCTGCTGGGGAATTACGCCCTATAAGCCTGTATTCGCAGGCCTCATCCTTGGGACAAGCATAAGTTTTTTCAACCATTGGTTAATGGTCAATCGAATGAACCGTTTTAGCAATGCGATCGATAAAGGCGAAAAAGTGAAATCGCTCGGTACTTTATCTAGAATGGCTTCAGCGGGATTAGCTGCGCTCATTGCTTTACGCTATCCTGAGCATATCCATCTTATTTTCACAGTTTTGGGATTAATGACATCCTATCTTGTCATTATGATAGATTTTTTCATTCATTTTTTAATAAATAAAACCGGGGAAGAGAGGTGAAAAAAGTTGCATCATAAAAATCCAACGTTTACATGGGAAGTTTTTGATGGCTTTTCACTGACATTTAACTTAGCCAACATGTTAATGATCACAGTGGCTAGTGCAATTGTCTTTCTTATTGCAGTCATCTCTACAAGAAAGTTAGCAATGAAGCCTACAGGATTGCAAAACTTTTTTGAGTGGATCATGGACTTCGTAAAAGGGATTATCCAAAGCAATATGGACTGGAAAACAGGGGGACGCTTTCATGCCCTTGGTTTAACCTTATTCCTTTACATTGCGATTTCTAACTTCTTGGGACTTCCATTCTCAGTCGTATACAATGACACGCTTTGGTGGAAATCACCAACAGCAGATCCAGTCATTACATTAACACTTGCTGCAATGGTTGTTGGTTTATCACATTATTATGGAATTAAAATGAAAGGCTTCAGCGAGTACGGGAAGGATTTCTTCCGTCCGATGGGTTTCTTATTCCCATTGAAAATCGTTGAGGAGTTTGCCAACACGCTCACTCTTGGTCTCCGGCTTTACGGAAACATTTTCGCAGGTGAGATCTTACTAGCTTTACTAGCAGGAAGCTTGGCACAAGGATGGGGCGGTCATATCGCCGCAGTCATTCCAACACTTGCTTGGCAAGGGTTCTCATTATTTATTGGCGGAATCCAGGCGTTTATCTTTACTATGTTAACAATGGTTTATCTGGCCCACAAAGTGAGTCAAGACCATTAATTATAATTCGTTCATTTATATGAACAGAACTATGTAAAAAATATTTTATTCATACATTAAAAGGAGGAAATTTTACAATGACAGGTTCAATTGGTCTATTAGCAGCAGCAATTGCAATTGGTTTAGCAGCACTTGGTGCAGGTATTGGTAACGGTTTAATCGTTTCAAAAACAGTTGAGGGTATCGCTCGTCAACCAGAAGCTCGCGGTATGCTTCAAACAACAATGTTTATCGGGGTTGCATTAGTTGAGGCGATTCCTATCATCGCGGTAGTTATCGCATTCATGGTTCAAGGTCAATAATAACTTCAAGAAACGACTACTTAGATATTGTCATAAGCAAGATTGCTACATAGCAAGCTTTGTATATGTTCAGTAGTTTGGTCGTCAAAGCTCGATCATAAAAACAGCTAAAGGTGTTTATTTTGAACACTAGAAGCCAAATTATATTTCGGGGTTTTGTTCCAAATGGCGAAGATCATTCCAAGCGAACCTTCGCCATTCCTTTATGTTCAATCTTTAAAAAAGCATTTCGTTTAATAGAATCTTCTCTACTTAAGAGGAGATGTAGACTCTTGAAGGGAGTGAAGTAGGCGTGTTAGCAAACGCATTTGTACTTGGAGCATCTACCGGTGTCAACTTCGGAGACATTTTGTTCCAATTAGTAATGTTTATCGTTTTACTTGCGTTGATCAAAAAGTTCGCCTGGGGTCCACTTATGGGAATCATGCAACAGCGTGAAGAACATATTTCCTCAGAGATCGAAGAAGCTGAAAAAAGCCGTGTAGAAGCTAAGAAATTATTAGATGAAACACGTGCAGAATTAAAAGCATCTCGCCAAGAAGCACAATCAATCATTGAAAATGCGAAGAAAGTCGGCGACGATCAAAAGAACGAAATTATTGCGGCTGCTCGTGCAGAAGCAGAACGTTTGAAAGAATCTGCGAAGATGGAAATCGATCAGCAGAAAGAGCAAGCGTTGGCAGCGGTTCGCGAACAAGTCGCATCACTTTCTGTTTTAATTGCTTCTAAAGTAATTGAAAAAGAATTGAGCGCAGCGGATCAAGAAAAATTAATCAATGAGTACATTAAAGAGGCAGGGGAAGAGCGATGAGTAACTCTGTAGTCGCTAAGCGCTATGCGTTAGCTCTTTTCCAAATCGCCAAAGAACAAAAGCAACTAGATGCAATTGAAGAAGAACTTCGTGTAGTGAAAGCCGTATTTACGGACAACAAAGAACTTCTTCCTTTGTTACAATCACCAAAAATGACGATCCAACAAAAGAAAGCTCTTTTGCAGTCAGCATTCACTAATGCTTCATCATATACTGTCAATCTGTTGATGCTTTTAACTGAGCGTCATCGTGAAATGTACGTTATTGATGTAGTAGATGCTTACATACAATTAGCAAACGAAGAGCGCGGAATGGCAGAAGCAACAGTGGTATCTGTTCGTCCATTAACGGAGACAGAAGAAGCAGCGATTTCTGCTCAGTTCGCTAAAAAAGTTGGTAAGCAGTCATTGAAAATCACAAATGAAGTAGATGCTAATTTGTTAGGTGGCGTGAAAGTACGCATCGGTAACCGTATTTATGACGGTAGCCTTCGCGGTAAACTAGATCGTCTAGAAAAGCAATTAGTTGTTAATTAATAAGTGATAAGTATTGAATTAAAAGAAACTGAGTGAATTAATAAAGACTATTAATTTCTCTTTGACCACTAAATATATGAGGGGTGAAATTCATGAGCATCAAAGCTGAAGAAATCAGTGCGCTGATTAAAAAGCAGATTGAAAACTTCCAGTCCGATATGAAAGTAAGCGATGTTGGTACAGTTATCCAAATTGGTGACGGTATCGCTCGTGCTCATGGCCTCGACAACGTCATGGCTGGAGAACTTCTAGAGTTCTCAACGGGTGTCATGGGTATGGCACAAAACTTGGAAGAAAACAACGTAGGTATCGTTATCCTTGGACCTTACAAAGATATTCGTGAAGGTGATGAAGTTCGTCGTACTGGACGCATCATGGAAGTTCCAGTAGGGGAAGAATTAATCGGACGCGTTGTTAACTCTCTAGGACAGCCAGTTGACGGTCTTGGCCCAATTAACACAACAAAAACACGTCCAATCGAAAGCCCAGCAACAGGGGTTATGGATCGTAAATCAGTTCATGAACCATTACAAACAGGTATTAAAGCGATTGACGCTCTTGTACCAATTGGTCGTGGACAACGTGAATTGATCATCGGTGACCGCCAAACAGGTAAAACATCTGTAGCGATCGATACAATTCTTAACCAAAAAGATCAAGATATGGTTTGTATCTATGTAGCCATCGGACAAAAAGAATCTACAGTTCGTAATGCAGTAGAAACTCTTCGTAAACATGGTGCATTAGATTACACAATCGTAGTTACAGCATCTGCATCACAACCAGCTCCAATGTTATTCCTTGCGCCTTACGCTGGGGTAACAATGGGTGAAGAATTCATGTTTAACGGCAAACATGTTCTGATTGTATATGATGATTTATCAAAACAAGCAGCAGCATACCGTGAACTTTCACTATTACTACGCCGTCCTCCAGGTCGTGAAGCTTACCCTGGTGACGTTTTCTACTTGCATTCTCGTTTACTAGAGCGTGCAGCGAAATTAAATGATACATTAGGTGCAGGTTCAATCACTGCTCTTCCATTCGTTGAAACACAAGCGGGCGATATCTCAGCTTACATTCCAACGAACGTTATTTCAATCACTGACGGACAAATCTTCTTACAGTCTGACTTATTCTTCTCAGGTGTACGTCCTGCGATCAATGCTGGCCTTTCTGTATCTCGTGTAGGTGGATCCGCTCAAATTAAAGCGATGAAGAAGGTTGCTGGTACACTTCGTCTAGACTTAGCAGCATACCGCGAACTAGAAGCATTTGCTCAGTTCGGTTCTGACCTTGATAAAGCAACTCAAGCAAAATTAAATCGTGGTGCGCGTACAGTTGAAGTATTAAAGCAAGACTTGAACAAACCGCTTAAGGTTGAAAAACAAGTTGTTATCCTTTATGCATTAACTCGTGGCCATTTAGATGATATTCCAGTAACGGACATCCGTCGTTTTGAAGACGAGTTATTAAGCTGGTTAGATCACAACCACACAAATGTGTTAGAACATATTCGTACAACGAAAGAGCTTGCTTCTGATGACGAAATGAAAGCAGCAATCAACGAGTTCAAAAAGACGTTTGCGAAATCTGAATAATTTTTCAGAATCATTGAAAGTGGGAAAGGATCGTTAATGGTCCTCCCCTTTCATTACTTCTAACATTAAAAAGGGTGGTGAGAACCAGTGGCATCGTTACGCGATATAAAGACTCGGATTAATTCTACTAAAAAGACGAGCCAAATCACAAAAGCGATGGAAATGGTTTCCGCTTCTAAATTAAACCGTGCAGAAACAAATGCTAAGAAATTTGTTCCTTACATGGAGAAAATTCAAGAAGTAGTCTCATCCATTGCTCTTGGAAGCAAAGATGTAACACATCCGATGCTAACCTCCCGCCCCGTTAAGAAAACCGGGTATTTGGTTATTACCTCAGACCGTGGTTTGGCGGGAGCATACAACAGCAGCATTCTTCGCCTTGTTCATAACTTGATTCAAGAGCGTCATAAATCAACAGATGAGTATGTCATCATTGCGATTGGTCGTATGGGCCGTGATTTCTTCAAAAATCGCGGGATGAATGTTGTGCTAGATATTGCAGGACTTCCTGATCAACCTTCTTTCTCTGATATTAAAGCGATTGTGAACAAAACAGTCGGCATGTTTGCTGATGGTACGTATGACGAATTGTATATGTACTACAATCACTTTGTCAGTCCTATTCAACAAGACGCAACAGAGAAAAAAGTATTGCCATTGACGGATATTGCAGCGTCTAATAAATTAATTTCTTATGAATTTGAACCATCTGCTGAAGAGATTTTGGAAGTATTGCTTCCTCAATACGCGGAAAGCTTAATTTACGGAGCTTTACTTGACGGTAAAGCAAGTGAACATGCGGCCCGTATGTCAGCAATGAAATCAGCAACAGACAATGCGAAAGAATTAATCGATTCTTTATCGCTTTCATACAACCGTGCACGTCAAGCAGCAATCACACAGGAAATCACTGAGATTGCCGGCGGCGTAGCGGCTTTAGAGTAGTGAAAAGCTAGTTAGGAGGGAAAGAAATGAACAAAGGACGCGTTCTTCAAGTTATGGGTCCAGTCGTTGACGTTAAGTTCGAAAGTGGTCAACTTCCTGACATCTATAACGCGTTAAAAGTGCAAATTCCTGCACAAGCGGGTAAAGAAGCTTCCGAGTTAACTTTGGAAGTAGCGGTTCATTTAGGTGATGATACGGTACGTACAATCGCAATGGCTTCCACTGATGGATTGCAACGTAACACAGAAGTATTAGACATGGGTCATGCGATCTCTGTACCAGTTGGAGACATTACTTTAGGACGTGTATTTAACGTACTAGGTGAAACAATCGACTTAAACGAAGAAATTTCGGCTGATGCACGTCGTGATGGGATTCACCGTCAAGCTCCTACTTTTGAACAACTTTCTACAGAAGTTGAAATTCTTGAAACAGGAATTAAAGTAGTAGATTTACTTGCTCCATACATTAAAGGTGGTAAGATCGGTCTATTCGGTGGTGCCGGTGTAGGTAAAACCGTATTAATCCAAGAATTAATCAATAACATCGCTCAAGAGCATGGTGGTATTTCTGTATTCGCCGGTGTAGGTGAGCGTACTCGTGAAGGTAATGACCTTTATCACGAGATGAGTGATTCTGGAGTTATTAGCAAAACAGCGATGGTTTTCGGACAAATGAACGAGCCTCCTGGTGCGCGTATGCGTGTAGCTTTAACAGGATTAACAATGGCGGAATACTTCCGTGATGAGCAAGGCCAAGACGTATTATTCTTCATTGACAACATTTTCCGTTTCACACAAGCAGGTTCTGAGGTTTCTGCCCTATTAGGTCGTATGCCTTCTGCCGTTGGTTACCAGCCGACACTTGCAACAGAGATGGGTCAATTACAAGAGCGTATCACGTCTACAAATGTTGGTTCTGTTACATCGATCCAAGCGATCTATGTACCAGCCGATGACTACACAGATCCGGCTCCAGCAACAACATTTGCTCACTTAGATGCAACAACAAACCTTGAGCGTAAGCTTTCTGAGATGGGTATTTATCCTGCGGTAGATCCATTGGCATCTACTTCACGTGCCCTTTCTCCAGAAATCGTAGGCGAAGAGCATTACAGTATTGCTCGTCAAGTACAGCAAACATTACAACGTTATAAAGAACTTCAAGATATCATCGCAATCCTTGGTATGGATGAGCTTTCAGAAGATGACAAGCTTGTTGTACAACGTGCGCGTCGTATCCAGTTCTTCTTATCACAAAACTTCCACGTAGCTGAACAGTTTACAGGTCAAGCAGGTTCTTATGTACCAGTTAAAGATACAGTTCGTGGATTTAAAGAAATTCTTGACGGCAAATACGATAATCTTCCAGAAGATGCTTTCCGTCTAGTAGGTGGCATTGAAGAAGTTGTTGCTAAAGCTAAAGAGATGGGTGTAGAGGCATAATAAGGGACCAGGGGGTTAAGCAATGAAGACAGTTAAAGTCAGTATCGTCACTCCTGACGGCCCAGCGTATGAATCGGATGTGGAAATGGTTAGTGCAAAAGCTCAAAGCGGTGAGTTAGGTATTTTACCAGGTCATATTCCGATGGTCGCTCCTTTACAAATTGGCGCTGTCCGTTTAAATAAAGGCGCTGGCAAACCAGATTTGGTAGCAATTAGCGGCGGCTTTTTAGAAGTTCGTCCAGACCAAGTGACGATTTTAGCACAAGCTGCTGAACTAGCGGAAAATATTGATATTGCCCGGGCAAAAGAAGCGAAAATGCGCGCTGAACGCCTGCTTAGCGATAAGAAAGAAAATATAGATTTTAAACGTGCCGAATTAGCATTAAAACGTGCGATAAACCGCATTGAAATCTATGAAGGCAAAATGTAATAGTCAAAAACTTCCGTACCCGGAAGGTTTTTGATGTATCGTTAATAAACTTTGTGAAAGCCGGAGGTGTATGAGATGGTTTCTGATTTTGGGCAAGAGGCATTGATCAGTATCTTGTCTCATATTGTATTCATAGGTTTGTCTTTTTGGGCACTACAAGCTGTTCGATATGAACAAATAATCAAGGCAAATCATGTGTTTCAAGCAAGGTTGTTATTTATCTTGTTATCAATTGCGATCGGATCTGCGGTCAGCAACTTCTTCCTTGATTACTTCTTATGGTCCCGCCAATTGCCACTGTTATTTCAATAATTTTTTTTCGAAGCATAATAGATAGTACTTCTTTCACGTTGAATTTTTTTGGATTTTGTATATGATTTTTTTAGAGAGGTTTTCTGCTTCTACTTAAGTGAACCATTGAACAAGGTGAAGTCGATTTCTTCGATCATTTGTCGTTTGAATTCTCGTATGTTTCTTATCTACTAGGTCATACTAGCAGATAAGGAGATGAGTAGAATGAAAATGAGTATAGTGATTAAATGCTTTTTACTAATTTGTTTCATTATCATTGTTTACGGGAATAGCACTATTGCGAAGTCAACTTCTAATCACTTAGTACGGCTAACAGAAGACGTGCAAAAGGAGAATGGACATGTTGAAGAATGGACCGTACATATGCGCGAACGTTTAAATGAGCAGGAAATGAAGCAAGTAGCTTTGAAACTTCAAGAATACTTATCCGAGTGGACATTTACAGTGGACTGGAAAGATGAAAAAGCAGTTGTCGCTAGTCATTCAACAGGGAAACTGAGTCAAAAAATCCAGATTATATCTACAGGTCAACAGGATAGTCATTACTTTCTTCTCTATACAGTTATTTCTACAGATGAGGATCGAATAAGAACATTTATGAAAAGGGAATTTGTGAAAATTAATTCACAATTTTTCCATGAATCTACTCAGGTTTTTACTTGTGTTAAAGGAAGTTTTGATGGTAAAATTGAAGAAGTTTTGTCAAATCAGTTTTCTGGATTAATGAATGGCTGGAAAGCAAATGAATTGGAAGTTGTTTCTGAAGAGAGTTTTTATTCTGTATCAGCGTATTCAGAGCAGTTCAATCAAGGCCTTCCGTTGCCATCGCACCAAATGAATGTGCAAATTGGGTTAAGAAAAAATGGATCGGGTGCTAAGACAAACTTTGTGATAGGCACGCCGATCATCACGATTGAATATTAATATATAAATTGGACGCGGAGGGGAATACCTTGGATAAAATTATCGTCCGCGGCGGACAAAAGTTAAGTGGAACTGTGAAAGTAGAAGGAGCAAAAAATTCAGTTCTGCCAGTAATCGCCGCTACTTTGTTAGCTAGTAAAGGAAAGAGTGTGATTCGGGATGTGCCGACTCTCTCTGATGTATATACAATTAATGAAGTGTTACGCCATTTAAATTGTCATGTAGCATTTGAAAACAATATCGTAACTGTTGATGCATCTGATGAATTATTCGTTGAAGCTCCTTTCGAATATGTACGCAAGATGAGAGCGTCTGTACTTGTCATGGGTTCATTGTTAGCGCGCACTGGAAAAGCTCGTGTAGCGCTTCCTGGAGGCTGTGCAATTGGCTCACGTCCAATTGATCAGCATCTAAAAGGGTTTGAAGCAATGGGTGCTGTCGTTCGCGTGGAAAATGGTTTCATTGAAGCGGAAGTTAGCAAACGATTAAAAGGTGCGAAAATTTATTTAGACTTCCCAAGTGTAGGTGCAACAGAAAATATTTTGATGGCTGCTACATTGGCAGAAGGTACGACTATACTTGAAAACTGTGCAAAGGAACCAGAAATTGTTGATTTAGCGAACTTGTTAAATGCGATGGGTGCTAAAGTCGTCGGTGCCGGCACAGGAACGATTCGTATTGAAGGTGTAGAAGAGCTTCATGGGGCGGATCACAGTATCATTCCTGACCGTATTGAAGCAGGCACATTTATGACAGCAGCAGCGATTACAGGCGGAAATGTGCTTATCCAAAACGCTGTACCTGAACATATGTCTTCTTTAATTGCTAAGATGAAAGAAATGGGTGTGCAGGTGATCGAAGAAGAGGAAGGTCTTCGTATTATCGGACCTGAAAAGTTAAAAGCTGTCGATATTAAAACGATGCCTCACCCAGGTTTTCCGACAGATATGCAATCGCAAATGATGGCGTTAGCATTGAAAGCGGAAGGCACAAGCATGATTACAGAAACAGTATTTGAAAATCGTTTTATGCATGTAGAGGAATTCCGTCGCATGAATGCTAATATTAAAATTGAAGGACGTTCGGTTGTGATCGATGGACCTTCAACGATTCAAGGCGCAGAAGTAGCGGCAACGGACCTTCGTGCGGCAGCGGCGTTAATCGTTGCTGGATTAATCGGAGACGGCTATACTCGCGTAACAGAACTGAAGCATTTAGATCGTGGATATGTGGACTTCCATGGCAAACTAGCAGCACTTGGTGCGGATATTACACGCGTTAGCGAAGAAACAGTTACTGAAAAAGTAATAACGGATATTAACGCTTAATAATGATGAAGGGCCTGACTACTTACAGTCAGGCTCTTTTATATTTTTACTATTTATATTCTTATACGTAACGCCTCGTTTTTATTCATAAAAAAGCAACATTTTTTCGTGATAAACCTCTATCGCTCACCATATTTATACTATTAAGTATTTTGCTCAATCTATCGATGGAGGCATGGAATTTATGGAAAAACAACGTCACTCTTTATTTCTTATTATTGCTGCTCTATTTTTTACAGCACTCGTCATCCCTTCGTTGCTAGTGCTTACTTTTTCTCCTAAGGAAGAAGAGGAGGTTGCGATGAAAGAGACGAACAAGACAACACCTAATGCTCCTGCTGAAGAACCTGCAGTAGAAGTGGCCGTATTTCGTTCAGGAAGCGAACAAATAGAGAACTTCCCACTAGAACAATATGTAGCAGGTGTCGTTGCGGCTGAAATGCCTGCGGAGTTTGAGAAAGAGGCGCTTAAGGCGCAAGCACTTACCGCAAGAACATTTATTATTCAACATATGATGAACGGAAAAACAGTGAGCAACGGCCAAGCACACGTTACCGACACAGTGAAGCATCAAGTGTTTAAAACGAAAGGTGAGCTGGAAAAGACATGGGGCAACGATTTCTCGTGGAAATGGAAAAAGATTAACGAAGCTGTGCAAGAAACAAAGGGGGAAATTATCACGTATGATGGCACCCCTATTACCGCTTCTTTTTTTTCGACGAGCAACGGCTATACTGAGAACTCTGAAGATTATTGGGGGCAGCCACTTCCTTATTTAAAAAGTGTAGCTAGTCCGTGGGATGAGCAATCACCTAAATATCGCGACCAACTGCGATTGCCTCTTAGTGAGTTTGAACAGAAGCTTGGTGTTTCTATTAACGGAGGGCAGGAAGCAGGGACGATTACGAAACGAACGCCAGGACAACGAATTGCAAAAGTGAAAATTGGCAATAAGGAGTTTTCTGGACGAGAAGTGCGGGAAAAGCTTCAATTGCCTTCCTCTGACTTTAGTTGGGTCGTGAAAGGTGATGAGGTGATTGTTTCAACGAAAGGTTACGGTCATGGTGTGGGTATGAGTCAGTATGGAGCCAATGGGATGGCGAAGGAAGGAAAGGATCATCAACAAATTATTCATCATTACTATCAGCAAATAAAGATCGACAAAGCGGATCGATATGTGGACGAAATGATGACCGCCAAAAAGTAACTCCTTATTGCCTAGCTAACAACAAGGAGTGTTAAGAGCTAACCCAATGGCTGAATTTGTGCATCCATTGATGAATTCGGCTAGAGGGTCGCTGAAAATACTTATAGTTGACGAGTAAGTAGCAAATAAATACTCCAGTTACATCTTTAATCGCGTCAATGATGGAAGCAGAGCGATAAGGAATAAAGGCTTGGTGAATTTCATCAATGAACCCGTAAAAGCAAGCGATGAGAGCAGCTGCTAAATTTGTCGCACTTGAAAATCGACCGTTCGCTAACAAGGCGTTGACGATCAATCCATACAACACGGCAAACTCAATTAAATGTAGAGATTCTTTAAACAACAGGTCTATTTCGTTTTGTGGAAGTGAAAGGATAGCATCATGAGGTAAACTAGACAGGACCCAAATAGCGACTATATAAACGAAAGGGGCTATTGTGGACAAGCCTCTTGCGAATATTTTCATACGTATCACCCCCTTTTTTAACAATTTTATCATGTTTTATTTTCAACTTTTTTAAGTTTTGTGGCATTTTTTCTACGTTTTGAGGAAAAATAAAAAATTTCCAAATGGTGATGTATAGTTTTGTAGGAATCTGTTCACACTGGTTGCTGAGGTGATGAACATGAGAAAGGGAGAAAAGAAACCAATCCCCCAAAAAATTCAGCAATTTTTCAAGAAACGTTGGGTATTTCCAGCTGTCTACTTAATGAGTGCCGCACTATTAATTTCAGGGATTATCTGGTACCAAATGGCTGGAGTAGACAAGGAGCAAGGGTTTGAGCCGCAAGAAGGTATGTTCAATGAAGGAGCATTTGATGAGCCGGCGGAAGAAGTTAACTCTACTGTAGAAGAAATGATTAAGCCAGTGAAGAACGCGGACGAAGTAGTTATCAAGACGGGCTTTTACGAAGAAAGCGCATCTGAAAAAGAACAAGAAGCTTCTTTAGTGATCTACAATAATACGTATCAGCCAAATACAGGCATTGCATTTGGTATGAAAGAAGACAAAACATTCCACGTCGTTGCAGCCCTCAGTGGAAAAGTAACAAAAGTAATGGAAGATTCCTTGCTTGGTAATGTCATTGAAATTGAGCATGCCGATGGAATTGTTACAACTTATCAATCCGTGAAAGATATAAAAGTAGCAGAAGGTGACACTGTTTCTCAAGGCGACGTCATCGCTAAAGCAGGAAAAAGCTTGTTTAACGAACAGGCAGGCATTCACGTCCACTTCGAAGTGCGAAAAGACCAAATGGCTTTAAATCCAGATCACTTCTTCGGTAAACGACTGTCAGCTATCGAAGAAGCAGATATGCCAAATAAAGAAACAACATCGGAAACGGACAACACAGAAGCCACAGATGAAACAAGCGATGCAGAAACGCCGGATAATGCAGACGAACAAAAACAATCATCGGAAGACAAAAGCAGCTCATAATGGGCTGTTTTTTTGTATGTGTGAAGTTTAAGAGGAATCGTTCCCACTGACCAAAACCTAAATCATTTTACTAAGAATATTTTGGCAAACATATCATATAGTGTTAATAATACCTGTACAAAGAAAAAGGGATTGTTTGAGGTGAGGGATCGTTAGACGAAAAAATACCTATTAGCAATCAGAGCAGACTAGTTGCCGAACAAAGCTCCGTGTGAGGTGCCACATACGGATCAATATGATTACATTCAAGCGAAAGCGAGTCTCATTTCACATGTCTCACATCCAATGAGGGAGGCGAGCGGTGTGCACGATTACATCAAGGAGAGGACAATCAAGATCGGAGAGTATATCGTGGAGACGAAAAAAACAGTAAGAGTGATTGCCAAAGAGTTTGGTGTGTCGAAAAGTACAGTTCATAAAGACTTAACCGAGCGATTGCCAGAAGTTCATCCAGAGTTGGCTCAACGCGTGAAATCTATTCTTGAATATCACAAGTCGATTCGGCACCTTCGCGGTGGAGAAGCAACGAAAAGGAAGTATGCCAAAGAAGAAGCGGTTCAATGAGAGATCGCTCGTATATGTGTAAAAAGATAAATCTGCCACTACTGGCGGATTTTTTAATGTGCCATATTGCGAAGCAGTGAGCAAGCCAATCAATCAACGTTCCAAGCTGGATAAATCGTGTTTTAGACATAAAAAAATTTACAAATCTCCCTCAATTTCAGTCAAAATGTGCTAAAATAGAACATTGGGAAACTAAAATTCGTATCGTGTGAAAATTGACATATCAATGTAGCAAAATAAATAAAAAAGTTTTGATGAAAAGGGGATTACCTGAATGATTTCAAAAGATGTTGGCATTGACTTAGGAACAGCGAATGTTTTGATTCATGTGAAAGGTCAAGGAATTGTATTAAATGAGCCATCAGTCGTAGCGATTGATAAATCAACAAATAAAGTACTTGCTGTAGGGGAAGAAGCGCACCGCATGGTTGGAAGAACACCAGGCAATATTATTGCTATCCGTCCGTTAAAGGATGGGGTTATTGCGGATTTTGATATTACAGAAGCGATGCTTAAGCACTTCATGAATAAATTAAATGTAAAAGGGCTTATGTCCAAGCCACGCATTTTAATTTGCTGTCCGACCAACATTACGAGTGTTGAGCAAAAAGCGATTCGTGAAGCGGCAGAAAAAAGTGGTGGTAAAACCGTCTATTTAGAAGAAGAACCAAAAATAGCAGCGATTGGAGCTGGTATGGATATTTTTCAACCAAGTGGAAACATGGTTGTAGATATCGGTGGAGGAACGACAGATGTCGCCGTATTATCGATGGGATCGATCGTGACATCGGCTTCTATTAAAATGGCTGGTGACAATTTTGATATGGAAATTCTTAATTACATTAAGAAAGAATATAAGTTGTTAATCGGAGAAAGAACATCGGAAGAAATTAAAAAGAATATTGCTACTGTTTATGAAGGTAGTCGCAATGAAGAGATGGAAATCCGTGGCCGTGATATGGTTTCTGGGCTTCCGCGGGTGTTAACCGTTAATTCAAAAGAGATTGAATTGGCATTAAGAGAATCCATTGCCGTCATTGTACAAGCAGCGAAAGACGTACTAGAGCAGACGCCTCCTGAATTATCCGCGGATATTATCGACCGTGGTGTTATTTTAACAGGTGGAGGGGCTCTTCTTCACGGCCTTGACACTCTTCTTGCGGAAGAGTTAAAGGTACCTGTATTAGTGGCAGATAATCCGATGGACTGTGTGGCGATCGGTACAGGCTTAATGCTTGAGAATATGGATAAAATCTCTAAAAAGAAATTAATATAACTTCATTGATAAAAGCGAGATGGCTTACGCATCTCGCTTTTATCTGTAAAAATTTAGCTGGTTTTCTCGTGGATTATTTTATCGTTTCGTTTGAATGATGATATAATAAATAAATCATGTAAAGATAATTGAGGTGGAAAAAATGTTTCGTGGTTTTTATACAGCTGCTTCTGGAATGATCGCTCAACAACGTCGCACGGAAATGTTAACAAATAATATGTCTAATGCGAATACACCTGGTTATAAGGCAGATCAATCATCGTTGCGAGCATTTCCGGAAATGCTATTGCAGCGGATCGATCAATCATCTGTACCAACAAAAAACAAGTCGAACTTTACTTCTACCCAACCGATTGGAGCTCTTGGTACCGGGGTGTATATGCAAGAAACGAAGCCGTTGTTTATCCAGGGAGATTTAAGGGAAACAGGATTGAAGACCGATGTCGCTCTACTAGATGTGAATATGCCAGTCAATGAAGAGACAGGTCAATCAGGTATGGTTTTTTATACGATCCAAGGGGCAGATGGACAAGTACGCTATACTCGTAATGGAAATTTCACGCAAGATGCTGACGGATATTTAACAACAGCAAGTGGTTTATACGTCCTTGATCCTCAAGGCAACCGCATCCAGCTGACTTCTGATGAGTTCGTTATTTCAGAAGATGGACAAGTGACAGAAAATGGGCAAGCGGTTGGTCAAATCGGACTTGGATACGCAGAAAATCCAAACTTATTGATTAAACAGGGGGATGGCCTTTTTCGTTTAGAAAATGGGGCGCTTCCTAATGCGTATACACAAAACAATATTCAATTCCGCTTCCAACAAGGATTTTTAGAGGCATCAAACACGGACGCTGCTCGGGCGATGACGGAAATGATGTCTGCATATCGTTCGTTTGAAGCAAATCAAAAGATATTAACTGCTTACGACCGCAGTATGGAAAAGGCTGCCAATGAAGTGGGCCGAGTGAACTAACTCAGGAGGAAATCCGTATGAATCAGACGATGATTACATCTGCTAATACGTTAAGCCAATTACAGAAAAAATTGGACATCGTTAGCCATAACATTAGTAACGTCGATACAACTGGCTATAAGAGACGTGAAGCGACTTTTACTGAATTAATCAATCAAAACGTCAATAATATGCGTCAAAACGATATCGGTCGCTTAACACCAAATGGTATTCGAGTTGGGGCAGGAGCTAAACTTGCCCAGTCTCAAATGGTTGGAGCACAAGGGAATTTACAGTCGACAGGACGTTTACTTGACTTTGCATTTGCTAAAGAAAAGCAATTCTTTAAAGTGCTTGTACAAGAAAATGGACAAGGCAAGGTCCATTATACACGTGATGGGGCATTTTCACTTACGCCTATTAATGACAATGAAGTAATGCTCGTGACGAATGAGGGCCGACCTGTATTAGATGAAAACAACCAAACTATCACTTTTAACCCGAACAATGGACCGGTCACGTTAGAAGCGAATGGGCGCATTCGTGCGGGTGGTCAAATGTTTAATTTAGGGGTAGTTACGATTAACAAGCCACAGTTCCTAGAACAAAAAGGATCGAATTTATTAACGCTTCCCGATAACCCAGCTGTTCCGGAAGATCAAATTTTGCAAAACTTAACAAATGCCGATCGAGGAGTTATTTCCTTACAGCAAAGCACATTAGAAAAATCAAATGTTGATATGGGGAAGGAAATGGTTGATTTGACGAACGTCCAACGTTCCTACCAGTTCCAATCTCGCTCTATTTCGCTAGCTGATCAAATGCTGGGGCTTATTAACGGCGTACGCTAGAGGGGATTGGGTGTATTGGCTGAACAAAAGAAAAGAACGCAAACAAAAACACAATTCACTCCTTTTGGACGTTTTATTGTGACTATGTTTTTTTTGTGGGCCATTGCTACAATGGGGGCAATCATTGGCTACAGTGTGATTGGTGGGGGAAATCCACTCGAAGTGTTCGATCCCCGAATATGGATTCATTTAGTGGAAGTTTTATATAATAGCTTTTTTTAAGGTGGGAAATTATATGTTAGATATTCAACAAATTAAAGAAATTATTCCGCATCGCTATCCTTTTTTACTTGTTGATCAAGTGCTCGAAGTTGAAGAAGGAAAACGCGCAGTCGGTATTAAAAATGTAACAGCAAACGAAGAATTTTTTAACGGTCATTTCCCGGATTACCCAGTCATGCCTGGAGTGTTAATCGTGGAAGCATTAGCTCAAGTCGGAGCGATTGCGATGTTAATCAAAGAAGAAAACCGTGGAAAACTCGGCTTTTTAGCTGGTATTGATCAATGTCGCTTTAAACGTCAAGTTCGCCCTGGCGATCAGCTTCGACTAGAAGTGGAAATGCTTCGCTTCCGTGGAGTGATCGGCAAAGGAAAAGCCGTTGCGACTGTCAATGGTGAACTAGCTTGTGAAGCAGAAATTACATTTGC
This sequence comes from Bacillaceae bacterium SAS-127, assembly GCA_002261155.1. GTDB lineage: Bacteria > Bacillota > Bacilli > Bacillales > Domibacillaceae > Bacillus_CE. Next base: position 62,523 of record NKXN01000004.1, read on the forward strand.
ATTGAAGTAAGGAACAAGTAGCCTATGCTGCTTGTTTTTTTATTGAATATTTTTCAAGAAGGTGGAGAGGATATTTACAGATATTGAAAAAAGAAGGGAGCTTTCATGATGTACAAGAAACTTTTGCAATGGCTAGGAGGAACGGCCTTAATCGCCGTGTTGCTCGTTGGATGTGGCAATGACAATAATCCTCCTAATAATGACAACCCGGTCAATGATGAAGATAATGTCGACGAAAATATTGAGCAACAAGACAATAACAATATCAAAGAAGATATTAACGAGGAAATGCACGATGAGCATTATCCAGAATCAGAAGACAAGAATGTTCCAGGTGACGGTGATATGACGAAAGATAACAATACACCGGTAGAGGATCCGATTGAAGATAAAAACGATATGCAGGATGCGGATAATAAAGATGAATAAAAAAACAGGGGTACGATCCCCTGTTTTTGTTTTGTGAAAAAAACTTTGTCAATGCTTTGGCAGTATGATAAAGTAGAAGATATTATCAATTTATTGAAGTTCAGCTAGGACATTCTAGGAGGTACTTATTGTAAATGTTAAGCGACTTATCACAAGGAATTAAAATAAGTATCACACGTTCAATTACGACAGCATTTGAGCAATATATGGCGAAAATATTATGGGATGAAAATGCTTATAATTTTGAAGACTTTATGCACGAATGGCAAAAATATATTAGCATCAGTTCTTCGTGGTACGGCAAAGTGAGCGATGAAATCAAGTCAAATCCTGAGTTTCATGCAGAATTGGCAGTGAAGATTAACGAAGTGGTCGAAAAGATATTATCAGAAACGCCAACGCCTGAGCAAATTGATACACTTAATCAACTGCAAAAAGAACTCGGAACAGATTACAATTATTCTTTCAAATCCGAAGCGAAATTCTACATTGACTTGTTGACCAATCAGTTAAAAAAAAAGAACAATTGAGTCCAGCTGATGAAAAAGAATTAACGATCGCCTCTCTTCTTTACTATCAAGTTTACGACCAAGAACTGCCTAACCGGTCATATAGTAAGCAGGATATTGAATATATTATTCAGAAGCTTCAACAAACGATTGAAACTGGAAAAGATGAACTTATCTCCTCCAACATACATTAAAGAGCCGCTCCATTAATCGGAGTGGCTCTTATTTTTAGTTCTGTTCTTTCACAGTAGGAGTGTTGTGTCGTCGTTGAATCGATTGGTTGAAAGCTTCGATCAAAGCATTGCCCTCAAGCCCCTCTTTAACTAATTTTCCTAATACTTGTTTGGCATATTCGTTTCGCATCTTTTGGAGCTTTCCTTCAAGGAGGACATTGATTCCATTGTCGAGTATTTTCATGTCTCTCATTTCGGCTGTAAAGATCGCTGGATCGTTATTCGGATGGGAAATGAGCACTTGTACGTTCAGTTCATCTTCTCGTTTTTGATAATCAGAGAAGGTTTCTTCATAGTCCTTACTTACAAATAATTCAATTAACCATGTGCGTTTTTCATCTTCTTTGTTGATGATTAAGCCGTCGACAAGTTTAATTTCGTGTAACTGAGCACATTCATTTACAAAAAATCCTGCTATTTTAAAGGTTTTCATGAAAGGTGTAGCTCCTTTCCACTTTTAATCAAATTATATCATGTTCCTAACAATAACCAAACAAACGAGAAAATTTCTAAAAAATGAAAAACCAATGATTTCCTACGTTTACTATAGAGAAACAGTTCGTTTATGAGTCGAAAGAGCATTTAGGTGCTGGAAATACGGTGGTGAATAGCTAATATCCCAAGTTTACTTCATGTGAGACTTCAGAGTATGATAAAGCCATCTTAGGAGAAGGGAGGGAGCAACCATTATTAATCAGGTGACACTTGTTGGGCGATTGACAAAGGATCCCGAGGTGCGCTTTACAGCAGATGGTAGAACTTTGTTAAATATGACGGTGGCCGTTAATCGTCCATACCGAAATCAAGAGGGGCTATCGCAGACTGATTTTATTTACTGCACTGTTTGGAATAAATCCGCTGAGAATACGGCTAAGTATTGTCGGAAAGGTTCGCTCGTCGGCGTGCTCGGTACGATTCAAACGCGCACATATGACGATAAAGATGGCAAGCGAACATATGTGACAGAAGTGATAGTGAACACGATCCGTTTCTTAGACAAAAAGCGAAATGATTCAACAGAGTCTGAGATGTTACCAATTTTGACGATACCATAAAGGGAGAAAAGAAGATGGCGCAATCTGAACGGACAGATGAGAGAAGATTGGAAGAAATGACGTATTGCCTCGGTAAGGCCTTAGTGAAAATCCGCGAATTAGAAGAAAGAGTTGCTAAATTAGAACAACTATACCTCAAAGAACAGCCACAAAATCAATCCATTCTATGTTAATAAATAACGACAAACTTCCTCATATACAGCTGAAAAGCTCTGCGCAACAAAACAGAATCTCCATTGCTGCCTCAAATGAGATAGCCGGTTCTTCTCCTCAAGAACCGGCTATCTATTACGTTAATGTTAATAGAGCTTGTAAATCTTGGTCTGATAATTCGGTAATCCATTGATCGCTGCTAATGATTTCGTCGTTTAACGCTTGCTTCTTTTCAAGCATCCCATCGATTTTTTCCTCTAACGTTCCTGTTGTAATCATTTTATGCACGTGAACAAAGCGATTTTGCCCAATTCGATAGGCGCGGTCCGTCGCTTGATTTTCCACGGCAGGATTCCACCAACGATCATAATGAATGACATGATTCGCCGCTGTTAAATTCAGCCCAGTGCCTCCTGCTTTTAACGAAAGCAGAAAGACGGGGAACTCACCGTCTTGGAATTTCCTCACTAGCTGATCGCGTTGATCTTTAGAAGTACTTCCGTTTAAAAACGGAACAGAGAAACCGAAGCGCTTTTCAATTTCCTGCTGAATCATTTCTCCCATCCCAATATATTGAGTGAAAATTAAACATGCTTCTTTTCGTTCAATAATGTTTTCGATCAGCTCCATCAGCTTATTCATTTTTTCTGAACGCTCAACGATATGACTCGGCACTTCCTCTTTTAAGTATAATGCTGGATGGTTACAGAGCTGCTTAATTTTATTTAACATCTGCAAAATTAGCCCGCGCCGTTCAAAGGCTGATAGCTTGCTGATCTGTTCCATCGTCTCGTTGACAAGCTGCTTATAAAGCACTGCTTGTTCCACTGTTAATGGGCAATATTCCTTCTGCTCTAGCTTATCTGGTAAATTCAGTTCCACCTCTGGGTCCGATTTCGTCCGGCGCAGTAAGAATGGGCGAATTTTCGATTGTAGCATCGTTACTTTCTCTTTGCTACTATCCTTTTCAATTGGCACAATATAGTTTTTCTGAAATTGCTGTAAGCTGTTCAAGTAGCCGTGATTCGTGAAGTCAAAGATTGTCCATAGTTCTGATAAACGATTTTCCATCGGTGTTCCAGTTAAGGCGATATGATGCTTCCCTTTTAGTTTCCGAATGGCTCTCGACTGTTTTGTATGGGCATTTTTGATATTTTGTGCTTCGTCTAAGGCGACGGTGCTCCATTCAATTGACGAGAGGGTGTCAAAATCAAGATGAGACAGCCCGTAAGAGGTTAACACGACGTCTACATCGCGAGCGGCCGTTTGAAATACATCTTCTTGCTCGCGATTGCTTCCGTAATGCAGCATCACACGCAAATCAGGAGCAAATCGTTCTAATTCCTTTTGCCAGTTGCCGAGTACGGATGTAGGACAAATGATTAACGCAGGTGCCTCTGCTTGTTCTCGATCCTTGACGTGAAGCAAATATGAAATCAACTGAATCGTTTTACCAAGTCCCATATCATCTGCTAAGCAAGCGCCGAAACCACAAGAGCGGAGAAACATTAGCCAACTCATTCCTAATTGTTGGTACGGACGTAGTTCGGCGTTTAGCTTGGCTGGGGCTAGTTCAAGCGGAATCGTTGATACGTCCTTTAGTTGAGCGATCATCTTTTTGAATGAACGATTTAAATCGATTTGAATTTGTGCGAAGAGACGTGGATCAACGAAATCGTCCGTTGGTGTTTCTTCTTCGGGTACTAATTCTTGTTCAAGCAAATCTTGTAAGCGCAAGCCTTCCTTCTTCGCTTTCCGCATTAGTCCTTGAATCTTCCGTACCATTTCTGGATCAAGCTGAATCCATTCGCCGTTCACTTTCACCAACCGACGATTCTCTTCCGTAAGCTTTGCGAATTCATCTTCAGACAATTCTGCGCCATTCATTGACAAGCGCCAGTTGAAATCAACAATAGCTTGCAGCCCAACGAAGGAAGGGCGATGGCTTGTACTTTGTGATGACACCTTTGCAGATAACGACAGCGAGGCTTTACGAATCGATTCCCACCAAGAAGGCAGTAATATATGGACACCAAGCTGCATTAATTTCTCACTTGCTTCCGTCAGAAATAAAAAAGCCCCTTCCTCCGATAGCCGTGTTCGTAACTCTCCATGTTCTTCAAGCCAAGGAAAGACTCGTAGCCAACGAGCTTTCTCCTCATCTACTTCTGTTAAAAAGGGCGTCCACGTTTTCGGCATTCTTCCTTTGAGAGAGTAGATTTTTTCCTCTTTCTTTTTATGAATGAGAACTGTTTCGAGCGTCCAATCTTCTCCATCCTCTGCAGGTTCTATTAATCGAAGACCAATATGAAAAGGAGTATCGCTTTCTTCTGTACCGATCCATTCACGAAAGCGAGCTTTATCAAAATAGCGATTTAATTCATCAGCTGTTAACGCAGTCGTTGCCAGTTGATGAAGAAGGTGCTGGTTTGTCATACTTTCGAATACCTCTTCGGCGCAGTGTTGGAATAGCGTTGTCACCAGCTCACGATTGCTCACATCTAGCACATGCTCATCCCAAAAGGTAGCGGAGAATTCATCCCAAACGGCATCGGGCACTTTCCAGCTAATCTTTTCTTCTTGGAATTCAGGAAGAAATTCCCCGTCAATGATTGTTTCGTATAAGACAGGGGCAGCGGCTAAGCTAAAATGACCAAGTTCGTTCCACTCCCAATGAATGAAGCGATTAAATTGCTCGCTTTGAAATAAAGTGACCCAGTGCCACGGTGAAAGTAATACACCATGTTTACCTTCATGGATATCGTGAGGCAAACGCGAGCCATAGAAGCTTTCATCATGTCGCAAAAATAGCTGCTTTACCCATCGTTCAGGGGGAATGTTCTGACTGGATTCATTTTCTGCATAGAGAAAGAACTGTTTGTTTTCTGTCAAGGTCATATGGATCATCATTGTTCTCGTTTTAAACATCGATCAGCTTACCCTTTCTGCACTCTTCTTGAAATGCGCGCAAACGCTTCGTTTCTTCTAGTAGTGCCGTTACATATTGTTCCCAGCGCTCGGTGCGCTTTAACTTTTTGTATAATGTGCGTAGTCGTTTCAAATAGCGGACCGCTTTTTTATAGCTATCTCGGTTTCGTTGACTCACTAATAAATCAATTCCATGATGATATAGTGGAAGCACTTCTTGTGGCGCCAATTTTTGCGCTTCTTTTAAACCTACACGGTCAAGCTCGATTAAATCATAATCAACCCATGATTGTAGCTCAACCCATTCTTGAATTTGGTTCATATTTAATAAATACATACTTAAATCAGAATAACTATACGGAAGCATTCGCTCTAGTAAGCTTCGATAAAGTAAAGGCTCTTTCATCATCAGCCATTCTCGATCACAATAGGTGAGCAGCCAATTGACAAATCGGCGGCAATGAAAGCTATCCCCGAGCTGCTGTAAGTAGGATTCTAGTTTTTGTTCAATCAATGTTAATAACATACGCGCTTTTTCGTATTGCTTGACAGAAAAAACATCATGTAGCCAAAACATATAATATTCAAGCGCATCTTCTTCAAGCTCATTCGCTACTTTTATAAATAATTCAAGCTGGTTTGCTAGCAAGAGCTGGTGCAAATAAGCGATCGAAAGGGCTACATCTTTCGGTTGTCTAGATAATTGCTCTAGCCGTAACCGTTCCTCTTTCCGCCAAGCTTCTCGTTTGAACAGATCATTCCATAAATAACGATAAAGGTCGATTCGTTGCTCCTCAAATACATGCCATTTAGGAGAAATGATGTTAGCAGCTTCTTGTTGTAAATAATGGATATAATCATCAAATTCAAAAGGAAGGGCGTGGACGCTCATGCTTGCGGCAGCATCCGCAGCTTCTTCCACTAAATAGTATAAAAAGGAGGCCCCCGACCGTTGCCATATTTCTGGAGCGATAGTTGAATCATTAAATAGTTTGATCATATATGTCAACAGACCAACATTAACATATAGCTCGTATAGCGGCTGCCACTCTCGCTTCGATGGCTTTCGCTTCAACAATGCCTCAAGTGCTTTTCGCCCTTCAAACTCGAGCGCATAAGGATTAGCTTGAATCACATCAAACGCCAAATTTTTTTGAGCTGTTCGATGGACGGTTGTCATCCAAGCTTTCGGCCCATCTTCTGCTGTTACTCGATGATTGAATAGATCGCTCGCACGCATGACTCCAGGAATATCCGTTAACTCGGCTTTTGAAGAGAGCCAATCCTCCAACCATTTTTCCGCTATACCTATATCTTGATATGTTTGAAAGAAAAGGGCGATTTGATGAGAACACCAAGACTCCTGAGAGCAAGAACAAGTACTAAAGGAGGGAAAATCAAGATCAATTCCTACTTCATATGTCTTTGTATATGTCCAAACGGAACCAGATATTAGCGTTTCATTAACTGATTTTACTTGAGCATTTTCATTTTCCAGTAACTCGAAGCCTTTGTTCACGATAGCTCGATCCTTAGATAGCGTTGGGCTAAGTTCTAATTTTAATTCTGAACCGAAAGCATCCAATTGTTCCTTCAGTGCTTCACTGTTTGTATGCATAGATAGGGCCTCCGTTCGTATTTACTCGTATCCCCTCATTATAAAACAAATCGCTTAAATAAAAAATGTGAATCCTAAATCAATTAATACATTTCATTTAGTTGCAATAATTTCATTTATATTGCAAATATTAAATTTTTTGTCAATATAACTCGCGAATTGTTAGTTTCATTGCGTTATTGGCTGTAATATTGCTTAAACCTTTGTCGAGAGGGGTTTTTATTTGGAATATACCTGGTAGAATGGTAGAAAATGATAAAGGAGGTAAGGGTGTGAGGAAAGGAGTTTTTTTAGTATTTTTGTCGTTTCTTTTAATCCTCCCTATAGAAAATTTTAAACACACAGCTTTGGCGAGTAATTTTGTGGATGTGCCAAGCTCGCATCGAGGAGCGAAAGAGATTAGCTATTTATCTCAAGGTGGTATTGTTAATGGGGGGATTAATGGGCAGTTCAGTCCGAACAAAGTATTGACACGAGCAGAAGCAGTTGCCCTCATTGGACGTGCGCTACAATTAGATGGCATGCAACGTTCAACGAGTTTCAAGGATGTTGGTTCAGGATTATTTGCTTCGGGGTACATTCAATCAGCTGTAGATAAAGAAATTGTGTCTGGGTATGGAGATGGCAGTTTTAAACCGAGCAAAGTAGTCACACGTGGCGAAATGGCAATTATGATCAGCAAGGCACTCGGTTATTCATTTAACAATACAAGCAGTGGGGCTGCTCAAGCTCTGCTATCTCGAGGAATTGCTCAAGGCTTAACGGATGGATCTTTCGGTTTTGATCAATCGATTATTCGTGCGGACTTTTCTATATTTTTAGCGAGGGCGATTAATCCTGATTTCCGTTTGAAAGCAAATGAAGTTACTTTTGACAAAGATTACACAGTGAACACAAATGATTTAAGTGTAACAACCGGGCCGAATAGTGCGTACGAGAAAGTTGGCTCATTAAATAAAGGAACGGCTGTTAAAGGAGCTCATTCAATAGGAGCATGGTATTACATAAAATCCGGCTCTATTCAAGGCTTTGTACATGGGGATTACTTAGATGGAAAAGGAGAATCAGGAGGAGCAACGAATCCAGATCCGAAACCGGAACCAGAACTGCCAACAGGCAATTACGATCCACGAATTAAAAACGAAGTGGTTGTTCTTGATCCTGGTCATGGTGGCAAGCACCCTGGTGCGATGGCTTATGGTGTTAGAGAGAAAAATGTCGTGCTAGGAGTGGGTTTAAAGGCGAACGAAATTTTCAAGAAATCGCCTCTCCAAGTAAAGATGACTCGCTCAACAGATAAATACATATCACTTTCAGATCGTGTCAAATATGCACAACAGGTGAATGGGGATATATTCGTTAGTATTCATGCCAACTCGCACTCAAAGGAATCTGCGAATGGGACAGAAACATATTACTATGCTTCAAGAAAGAATTCTCGTACGAACGATAGTAAATTGTTAGCAACGAAGATTCAAAACCGTCTGCTTGAGGCTTGGAATTTAAAGGACCGCAAAGTGAAAACGGGAGACTTCTACGTTATTCGCAAAACTACGATGCCATCTACTTTATTAGAACTAGGTTTCATTAGCAATAAGAGTGAAAATGAAAAGTTGAAATCCGATTACTGGCAAAACGAAGCAGCAAAAGCGATTTATTATGGAGTGCTAGACTACTATAAAGCAAAAGGATATAAAGTAGACTCGCTATACTCTGTTGCAAAATAGAATAATAGGTATAAATAGAAGGGAGATGTTCAGCATCTCCCTTCTATTTTTTTGAGGATAACGATTTAAATGGCGAGAAAGGGGGAAATTTCAGTTATTTCTAAACATTTCACTACCGTTACAATTATTAAATTTTTTTGGTAATACAACCCATAAACTATTGATTTAATCATATTGCGCCATGTAATGTTAATAATCGCTTCTTAGAAGGGGATTTGCTTTTAAAACAGATGTGTTAGAATGAAGGCAAATAAGAAGGGAGGTAGGAGTGTGAAGAGAAGGGCTTTTTTAGTATTTTTGTCGTTTCTTTTAGTCATTCCTATGTTAGGGGTAAAAAGTACTGCATTTGCTAGTGCTTTCTCAGATGTGCCGAGCTCACATCGTGCAGTGAAAGAGATTACTTATTTAGTTGATGGGGGTATTGCCAACGGGGTATCTAGTTCTCAATTTAGCCCTGGCAAAACTGTTACCCGAGCAGAGGCCGTTGCATTAATTGGACGTGCACTTCAACTAGATGGGACACAGAGATCAACGAGCTTTACTGATGTTGGTTCAGGAATGTTTGCTTCTGGCTATGTTCAATCAGCTGCAGACAAAGGAATTGTTTCTGGATATGGAGATGGCAGTTTTAAACCGAGCAAAGTAGTCACACGCGGTGAAATGGCGATTATGATTAGCAAGGCGTTCGGTTATTCATTTAACAACACAAGCAGTGGTGCTGCTCAAGCTCTTTTATCTCGAGGAATTGCTCAAGGGCTAGTAGATGGGTCTTTTGGCTTTAATCAATCGATTATTCGAGCTGATTTTTCCGTCTTTTTAGCAAGAGCGATCAACCCTGACTATCGTGTGAAAACAAATACGGTTAAATTCGATCAAAAACTTACAGTGAACACAGATAATCTGAATGTAAGAAAGGGACCGAATACAGCTTACGGAAAAGTCGGTTCATTGAACAAAGGACTAGCTGTACAAGGCGGTTATTCAGTAGGAGCATGGTATTACATAAAAGCAGGCTCTATTCAAGGGTTTGTACATGGTAATTACTTAGATGGTAAAGGCGACTCAGGAGGGGCAACGAACCCAGATCCGAAACCGGAACCACCGACAGGCAATTATGATCCGCGAATTAAAGACCAAGTAATCGTTCTTGACCCTGGTCACGGTGGAAGTGACCCTGGTGCAATTGGTTATGGCGTTAAAGAAAAAGACGTCGTACTAGCAACAGGTTTAAAAACAAACGAGATTTTCAAAAAATCACCTTTCCAAGTAAAGATGACGCGTTCAACTGATAAATATGTGTCTCTTAGTGGGCGCGTAAGTTATGCGCAAGCGGTCAAAGGAAATACATTTATTAGTATTCATGCGAATGCCTTTAATGGATCAGCAAATGGAACGGAAACATACTATTATGCTTCTAGAAAAAATCCGAACACAGCAGATAGTAAATTGCTAGCAACGAAGATTCAAAACCGTCTGATCGCTGCGTGGAACTTACAGGATCGCGGCGTCAAATCAAAGAGTTTACATGTTCTTCGTGAAAATACGATGCCAGCTACTTTATTAGAGTTAGGCTTTATTGACAACAAGAGCGATAATGCGAAGCTGAAATCAGATTACTGGCAAAATGCAGCAGCGAAGGCGATTTATTATGGTACTTTAGACTACTATAAAGCAAAAGGATATAAAGTAGATTCGTTATATTCTGTCGCAAAATAGTAAACAAAATAAAATAGAATAATAATCGCATTCACGTTAAAATGAAAGGGAGGCTTTAATAGTCTTCCTTTTATTTTTTTACAAAAAGAGAGGTGGATGTTGTGAAAAACATAAAATATTATCTGCTATTTTTCATTGCGTTATTCTTCTTTTCTATTACCCCGTCAATTTCCAATGCAAACACGATTGAAGGGAAAAGAGCGATCGTGTTTTTTCATAATGAAGTCAATCGGGCATTATTAGAAGAAAATACAGAAGAGATTAATTTTATTTTTGATGAGTTACCTGCCGCAGCAGTGGATGTGACGGAAGAACAGAAAAGATTGCTTTCGAGCCATCCAGATATTCAAATGATTCAATACGATCAACCAGTAGAAAAAAGCGGCCAGACCATCCCTTACGGCTATAAATTGGTCGGAGCTGATAAACGTGTTCCATCAACTTTAAGCGGCAAGGGGGTCAAAGTTGCTATTATCGACTCAGGTGTTGATACGAAGCATCCAGACTTGAGTATTGCAGGTGGGGCTTGCATGATGAGAATCATTGATATACGAGGCTGTAATAATTCCTACAATGACGATGCTGGACATGGAACTCATGTTGCAGGTATTATTGGCGCAAAAAATAACAGCATTGGAGTCGTGGGAATTGCACCACAGGCCCAGCTTTACTCTGTTAAAGTATTGGATAAGAACGGAGATGGGACGATTTCAACTGTCATGGCAGGCGTTGAATGGGCAATCAAACAAAACTTGGATGTGTTGAATATTAGTATTACATCACCTAACCATGATGAAGCATTAGAACGAATGGTGAAACAAGCCTATGATAAAGGGATGCTTATTGTCGCGGCGGCTGGAAATGAAGGACCACCGTGGGCGGGAGATCAATCCTCTGTTCAATACCCGGCTAAGTTCAATGAAGTGATCGCTGTCTCATCAATCGACAACAAGAAACAAATTGGAGAACTGTCTTCCATCGGTAGCGAAGTAGAATTGGCGGCACCAGGTGAAAATATTTACAGCACTGTTCCAACTTCACTATCTACGAGTGGCTATGACATGATGTCAGGCACTTCGATGGCCGCTCCGTATGTGACGGGTCTTATTGCATTGTATAAAGAGAAATATCCGGAAATGACGAATCGTCAAATTCGAATGCTACTACAAAAAAACGTCATTGATCTTGGTGCTAGAGGCCGTGACATCTATTATGGCTACGGATTGGCTCAAATAGACAAACAATCAGTGAATGGAGAGATCACTGTTCCATACACAACGAATGGTCAAGGAAAGATCACGTTTGATACTAGTCAACTGATTAATAAATATAATAGCTTTAATATGTATCGCGCCGGCAAACTCATCGCTAGCAATGTAACGGCGACTGAAGTGGTCGATTATGCATCAAAAGGAACGATTGAGTATCATTTTTATCCTTCTGATGATCAATCAGGAGAATTAGATTTTGTTAATTTAGAAGTGAATAATCCCGGACCCGCTTTTAAGGACTTATCGTCTTCTCTTTGGTACAATCGTTACATAACGTATTTGTATCACCAAAAGATTTTGCAAGGGTATCCAGACGAGACTATTCGACCAACGAAGCTGCTTACGCGTGGCGAGGCATCGATCTTAATTAGTAAGGCGTTAGGTCTTGATACGTCGAAGTCACCGACTACATTTGAAGATGCAAAATCCGGTGTTAGTGCTCCATACATTGAAGCGTTAGCTACTCAAAATATTGTCAGCGGCTACCCTGATGGCACATTCCGACCAAATGAGCAAGTAACACGTGCGCAAATGGCGATTCTTATCGCTAAAGCTTATGAAGTGGCTCCAGAAACAAGTAACGTTTTTAAAGATGTTCGTTCAGGTGTAACAGGAAGTGGCTACATTAATGCGTTAGCTGCTCAAAACATTGTCAGTGGCTATCTTGATGGCACATTCCGACCGTATGGTACCATTGATCGTGCTAGTTTCTCTGTTTTTCTAGCAAGAACTGAAAATAAAGATTTAAGAGTGACAAAATAGCCGAAAGCTGTCCACGATGTGGGCAGCTTTTTTGCAGATGAGGTCTAAGCCCTTTCTATTCCATAAAATAGCTACAATATTTCATTGTTACTTTTCTTTGTAATATAAATAGATAATAAATATTAAAATGGTTTAATTATGAAAAAAATTTCGAATGTGTTGTTGGAAAAGCTTGATTTAACAGGCTTTTTTTTATTTACATGACGAAATAGTAATGTAATACAACCGTAAATGAAAGCTAGGTATATTTTTGCTAAAATAGAATCAACATCAAACGAGAGAGATATTTTAGGAGGTTAGTAAGTGAATAGGTACAGGAAGTTTTTGGGTTTTTCTATTGCCTTTGCGCTTCTATTGACACTTTTCCTACCAACATCACGTACGCAAGCAGCATCAATTGGGGAGTCAATGGTAAGTTACGGTAAGAATTTTATGGGAGTACGTTATGTATTTGGAGGAACCACTCCAAAGGGGTTTGACTGTTCAGGATTTACGCAATATGTTTACAAAAAACATGGAGTGTCAATTCCACGAACAACAGGAGAGCAATATCGGGTAGGAACTTCTGTTGCGAAGAGTCAGTTAAAGCCAGGAGATTTAGTGTTCTTTAAAAATACATATAAGACTGGCATTTCACATGTTGGTATTTACGCAGGAAATAATCAAGTTTTAAATGCAACGACTAGTAAAGGGATTGCTCTTGTTTCTCTAAGTAACTCTTACTGGGGACCGAAATATGCAGGAGCTAAACGTGTAGTGGATGGCAAATTCAAAGATTTATCAGAAAGTCATTTAGCTTATGAAGCGATTGACGATTTAACTGATAAAAACATCATCCAAGGCTTTGACGATTATACGTTTAGACCGAATGATCCTATTACACGTGGACAAGCAGCGGCTCTTATTAATCGAGTGTTGAAGCATCAACCAACAAACATTTCTTATTTCAATGATGTATCATCATCTAATCGTTTTGCAAAAGACGTTGCAGCGATGCGCGAGTCTGGTATTATTAATGGTTATCCAGATGGAACTTATCGACCGGATGCCTATATTACTCGCACAGAAATGGCTGTTATTGCAAAACGAGCATTTGATTTAAAATTAGGCGATGTAACGGCAGCAAGCAATGGCTACAAGGACGTATCTTCTAGTTACTGGGCTCACGAAGCAGTTGTTGCAATGAAAGCAATTGATCAAACGGGCGTATTCAATACAGAAAAATACTACGGAACTCATCGAGCAACTCGTGCTGTATTCTCTGCCGCTCTTTATAATGCTATGAACTTTTAAGTGAAGTCTTGGAATCTTTCCAAGGCTTTTTTTAGAAATTACATAAAAAATCCTAAAAACTCTTAATTTCTCATTTTGTATCAGATAGAATAAAAGAGTGTTAAAAAACGGGTATTGAAAGGAGTACCATCTTCTATGCAAAAAAAGTTTTTTGCTGTAATTATGTCTCTAATTTTGTTATTCCCGCTTTTATCTCCTTTAAACGCAAAAGCGGATGATATTACCGGAATAACACTGGAAAAAGAAATGCGAGCGATGATAGAAGCAGGAGTTATGCAAGGTTATGGCAACGGAGTCTATAAACCAAATCAACAAATAACAAGAGCGGAATTTGCTACTTTTATCTCTAGGGCACTGAAACTGCCAGAAGGGCCATCGGTTTTTCCGGATGTTCCAACAAGCTCTAGCCTTTCTTATGGAGTGAATGCAGCCGCAGCCGCAAAGATTGTCAATGGGTATACAGATGGAAGATTTAATCCGCAATCCCTCATTACAAGAAAAGACATGGCATTAATGATCAACAATGCATTAAATTATTTAAATGTAGATACGACATTTAGTCAATCAAGCTTCTCTGACCTTGAAGGATTAAGTTCTGCTCATAAGAATGCAATTAGTAAAAGCGTGGCTCTTAATATTATATCGGGCTTTCCAGATAACACGTTCCGTCCAAATGAACAAGCAACACGTGCACATGCAGCCGCATTTATTTACCGCATGCTACATGTGGATGGGGGAGGAACACCGCCGCCCGAGCCAAAACCAGATCCAGATCCAGAACCGGAGCCAGTCAAACCTTATCAAGTGGCTAATATCGATTCGACTGGAACGTTAACGTACGCTTCGACTTCCTATGATTCTTTTGAAGAAGCAAAGCGAGCGATGACAAGTCAAGGGAATGAACTGGTCACATTTAACCAAAAAGTCATCTACATGAAAGAGAACAGCGGTTTAGTATATGCCAAGCCAAAATCTGCGGCAACGGTTAACTTATACACTGATTCGTTGTTCAAAACAGCGAAAACGTATGTATCTAGTTCCGCTACATATGGTACCACCGAGTTAAAATATGTGACGTCCACTGAACAATACGTTCAAGTGAACATTGGTGGGGAAGACTATTATATGAAGCCAAGCGACACTGTACTTGTTCCATTTGAAGGGGCAAAAGGTCGCAGCTACTACAAAAATGTCAATGGCGCGCTGTATCACTATCTCTATAATTATGATACAAATAAATACGCTTCCTATAATGCAGGAGTCGCTCCTTCATTTATGAGCAGTAACCAGAAATATTACAGCTTTGATAATGCGAACTTTTACAATGAACAAGGAAATAAAGTAGGCACTGCTTATCAATATTTTCAATTTCTATCTGCAAGAACAACATCGAACTACACAGCAGCTGAACTAGATAGCTATATTGTGAAAGTTCTAGCTGAAAAAGAAGCAACAGGTTCAGCGAGTTATAAAGATGCGACGAAGAAAAGTAAGCTGATCGGTCTCGGTGCGACATTGAAAAAAGTAGAGGCAGAAAAACGAATCAATGCGCTCATGATTTTAGCGATGGCCAATCATGAAAGCAACTACGGCATGAGTCAACATGCGCAAACAAATAATAACTTATTCGGAATTGCTGTCTACGATAGTACACCAGGCCAAGGTGCAGCTTTTGCATCACCAGCTGAAAGTGTATATGCGTTAGCCGATTTATACTTGAATGCCAACACTGACTGGAGGGGTGGCTACTTAATCCCGAACACATGGCGCTCATACGGTAGCGCACCAGGAACAAAAGCGAACGGTATCAATGTCAAGTATGCTTCTGATGCATGGTGGGGCTCTAAAGTAGGCGGTCATATGCATCGCATCGATCAAGCGCTTGGACGCAAAGACTTTAACAAATACCAAATTGGTCAAACTAATACTGAAGAACTTAATGTTCGAGCGACACCGAACGGTACAATTCAATATCAATACAAACTAAAAGGCATGCCAGTGGCGTATATCGGCAATGCTACTACAAGTGCAGGAACAACTTGGCAAAAAATCGTTTCAGACGACTTGAAATACCAAGAAGGTTACACTAGTTCTCGTTACTTAACGACATTACCAATTGCAAAATAAGTCAAAAAACCTTTAAAGCAGTCGCTTTAAAGGTTTTTTTCTATTATGCCATGTTATTGGGCGTAGCGAAGGTTAAATCGGGCGTGAATCGTGTCGAATCGGGCGAGGATGATGTCGAATTAGGCACGGGGCGGAAATAATTAGTCACGAGCTTTTCCATCATCTATTTTCCCTAAAATTCTATTAAACCCTTAATTTACTATTTGTGATACGATAGAATAGAAAAGTATGCAAAAAATAGAAAGGAGCATCATTTTTTATGTTAAGGAAATTTTTCGCCGTGATGATATCGGCAGTATTGTTGATTCCATTCCTATCTCCTTTAAATGCAAAGGCAGATGATATTTCAGGAATCACGTTAGAAAAAGAACTTCGGGCGATGGTTGAAGCAGGGATTATGCACGGTTATGGCAATGGCGTGTATAAGCCGGGGGAAAAAGTAACCCGAGGAGAGTTTGTGACTTTTATCGCTAGAGCATTGAAGCTTCCAGCGGGAAAGCCCACTTTTTCTGATGTGCCATCCAGCTCTTCACTGGCTTATGGAATCAACGCAGCGGCTGCAGCGAATATTGTGAGTGGGGATTCAAATGGAAAATTCAATCCGGGAGCGTTCGTGACAAGAAAAGATGCCGCTGTCATGATTAGCAACTCTTTAGATTATTTAAAAGTAGAGGTTACATATACAGAATCTTCTTTTTCCGACATTAATCATTTAAGCGCGGATGAGAAAAAAGCGATTCATAAAAATGTAGCAATGAACATCATCTCAGGCTATGACAAACGTACGTTTCGTCCAGATGAACGAACAAGTCGTGCTCACGCAGCGGCGTTTATTTATCGTTTGTTAACGGCAACAGGACAAGACATCAAACCAGAACCAGTCAAGCCTTATCAAGTAGCTAATATTGATAAGAACGGAACGTTGACTTACACGTCTACCTCTTATAACTCGTTTGAAAAAGCAAAACAGGCGATGACAAGCCAAAAGAAAGAAATCGTCACGCTCAACAAAAAGATCATTTATATGAAAGCGCACAGTGGATTAGTGTACGCCAAGTCAAAATCAGCAGCGACGGTCAATTTATATACGGACCCAAAATTTAAAACGGTTAAAGCGTCTGTACCTAGCTCTGCTAAATATGGAACGACCGAGTTAAAGTACGTGACATCGACAAATCAATTCGTCCAAGTATATATCGGTGGAGAAAAATTCTATATGAAGCTAAGCGATGCTTTGCTTGTTCCGTTTGAAAGTGCGAAAGGTCGCAACTACTACGAAAATGTGAATGGCGAGCTTTATCACTACCTTTATAGCTACGATAAGAATACGTATATCAAGTATAATGCAGGTGTCGCTCCTTCATTTATGAGCAAAAATCAGAAGTACTATAGCTTCGATGGTGCGATTTTTTACAACGGAGCAGGAAAAAAGGTAGGTACGGCCTATCAATATTTCCAATTTCTATCTGCTAGAACGAAAACAAATTACACAGCAGCTCAACTAGACAGCTATATTAAGAAAGTTCTAGCCGAAAAAGAAGCAACAGGTTTGTCCAAATATAAAGGTGCGACGAAGAAAAGTAAGCTGATCGGCCTCGGCGCGACATTGAAAAAAGTAGAGGCGGAAAAGCGAGTTAATGCGCTGATGATTTTAGCGATGGCCAACCATGAAAGTGATTACGGCATGAGTAAACACGCACAAACTATCAACAACTTATTTGGCATCGCCGTGTATGATAGCGCACCGGGGCAAGGGGCGAAATTTAAATCACCAGCAGAAAGTGTATATGCATTGGCTGATCAATATATGAATGCGAATATCGATTGGCGGGGTGGCTACTTAATGCCGAATACGTGGCGTGCTTACGGTAGTGCACCGGGAACAAAAGCGAACGGCATCAACGTGAAATACGCTTCTGATGCATGGTGGGGTGCTAAAGTCGGTGGACATATGTACCGCATCGACAAAGCGCTCGGACGTAAAGACTTCGCTAAATATCAACTAGGTGTCACTAATGCTGCAGATTTGAATGTTCGCGTGACACCAAACGGCTCGATTCGATATAAATACAAGTCAAAAGGTATGCCAGTTGCGTACCTTGGTCAACCAAGCACTTGGCAAAAAATTATCTCAGACGACTTGAGATACAGTGAAGGTTACATCAATTCTCATTACTTAACGACATTACCAATTGCAAAGTAAGTCAAAAAGCCTTTAAAGCGGTCGCTTTAAAGGCTTTTTTGGGCGTAATCAGAGCTAAATTGGGCATGGATCGTGTCGAATTGGGCGAGAATTATGTCGAATTAGTCATGCGACATAGCACCGCCCACTACTACTTCACTTTCCGTTTCACCATCGACAACAGCTGGCGGAAGCCTTCTTTATAAAAGACAAATAAACCAGCAGTATAAAGCACAACTCCAAGCGGCACGATGATCATTAGTTGCCAAAGCGAATACAGCTCAGAAATCGGCGTATACGCTTTTAACAAATAAAGTGGTCCGACCATCACTGCGGTAACGATCGTCACTCGACCAATTAAGCCAAACAAGCGCGTCGCTTCCTTTTTCTCGAAGTCTTTATAGACGAAAATCGTACTTACGACTAAATAATAAACGGAAACAAATGAGCTTGTCAGTGCCAGGCCAGGGTAGCCGAACGGCTCGACAAACAGCCAGTTCAAAAAGAAATTCAATGCAATCGTCGTGACGCTAATGCGGAACACGATATTCGTTTTTCCTTGAGCATACATCGATTTCGAGACGATGTACTGCAGACCTTGCGCGACAACGATCGGCAAATAATACACTAGTGCTAAATACGTATTATGCGTATCATCCGCGCCGAACTTCCCGCGCTCGAAAATAAAGGAAATTGCTTCTTCTCCAACGAGGAACAAGCCGGCTGCAATCGGAGCGAGCGTTAACAATGAAATTTGTATCCCCATGAAAAACGTATCTTGAAACTTCTTCTGATTGTTCACTTGTTCAGATAACAGGGTAAAAATAACGACCGCAATCGTTGTCCCATAAATCGTATGCGGAATGCTCGTAATCAAGCTCGCATTGTTCAAATAAGTAACCGCTCCCGGAACCGTACTCACCGCAAAGGCTTTATTGACAAACATATTAATTTGTCCAACCCCTGCATTTAACAATGAAGGTACGAGCAACACAAGAAAGGAGCGCCGGAATTCTTCTTCTACTTTAAGAGTGGGCTGCCATTGATACCCTTTTCTCAATAGGAAAAATAATTGAATCCCGATCCCAACAATCGTCCCGAAAATGAACCCGTAAGCTAAGCTGTTAATGCCCCATTGATCAGAGAACAACAGCGCGAACACTGCCCCCATCAACGTAGCTGACAGCTTCGACATTTGTGACGGGACAAAAATTCGCTGCGCCTGTAAATAGGAATCCAAAATCCCATTCAACGCAATCGCACTCATAAATAAGAAGAAAAATTGCGTAATTTCAATCGTTACTTCCGCCGTTAATCCGGTGCTTTTCGGATAAATGAGCGGCACAAACCACGGGCTAAGTAGCCATCCCAATACGGAAATTACCAAGAAGATAACAACCGTTGCGTTCATGACGCCATTGGCATTTCGCTCGGTCGTTTCCGGTGCTTCTTTCTTCTTTTTGACATATAGCGGTAAAAACACATTGTTAAATCCGCCAGAAATAATTGCAATCACTAACGTAATAAATGAAAATGCCAATAAATATCCATCTGTATAACTAGTCGCTCCAAACTCGCGCGCAATAATACTTTCCCGCAAAAAGCCCGAAAGCTTCACGACAAGCGAAAGCACAACAAGCCAAAGAGCCGTTTTCTTTAACGACACGAACTCCACCTCATTCAAAATATCAATCTAACTAATAATAACATAAAGTGAAACTTCAATCAGTGGGGTTTTCTTCATCCCCACTGATTGTTAGTTGAACCAATCGGGCGTTTACGGGCACCCACAAGTCGGCACTTCTGAGGTGGGGGTCTTACAGCCCGTTAATGAGGGATAAATATTGCAAAGGAATATTGTCAGACGTTGTAGAAATATTTCCTTATAGAGAGGAGTGAAAATGTGTTAGTAAAAGCAAGAACAATCCCCTTAAAGATATTGATGTTAGAGGCACTGAAGCGAAATTTGCCCGAGCACCACATGAAACATGCCATAATCGAAGACGAATTAGCTAGAAGTCGAGCCGGATACCGAGGCGAGCAATCGATCGACTACTACTTATCATTTCTCCCCGATGATCACCTCATTCTCCACAATGTGCGGCTTTCGAGCGGCGATTATTTTTTCCAAATCGATACTCTCATTATTTGTCCGAACGTCATCGTCATCCTCGAAGTGAAAAACATCGCCGGCGCGCTGTTCTTTGACGAAGCCTTTCATCAGCTTATTCGCACCACTGAGGAAAAAGAAGAAGCTTTCGCTGATCCGATTTTACAAGTGCGGCGACAACATCGTCAGCTCGAATCATGGCTTACTTCGTATAAATTCCCCGCTATGCCCATCGTTCCATTCGTCGTCATTAGCAACCCGAACACAATGATCAAAAATGATCACACCCACAAAACGGTACTCCAAATCGTCACCCACGCCAGCGCCATTCCATTTAAATTTGATCACCTTCATAAGAACTATCCAAACGAACGGCTCACCCGAACAGAAATGAGCAAACTGTCCCAGTTATTGATCAAACATGACCAACCGTATCAACCCGACGTACTCGGCCAATTGCAAATTTCAGAAGAGGAACTATTAACAGGTGCTAAATGTGACAAGTGCCAGCACCAACCGATGAAACGAGCAGTCGGCACGTGGCGTTGTCTGCGGTGTCATCATCAATCAGTAGACGCCCATATTCCAGCGCTCGCAGACTACGCTCTCTTGCATAGCCCCGTCATCACGAACAAACAATTTCGCCATTACTTTCATCTGCAATCGAATAGTGTGGCTAAACGATTGCTTAGTGCGATGAATTTAAAACAAAGTGGCAATCAAAGAAGTCGAAAATACTATTTGCCGTTACCGAAGTAAGCCCAATCTTGTGTGATTGGGCTTGTTTTTTGTCGTATTGGTTGTGGGGCGTGTCGCATTAGTCGCCCGAGCGCTGGAATTGGGCGCTCAGGCTGTCGAATCGGGCGAGAAACATGTCGAATTAGGCATCGCCACCGACATCGCCCATCCCACCCACAAAAAAACCACCCCGCCAAGGCGAGGTGGCCGACCACTCACTTCACAGCTTGCATATAAATTTCTTCATATTTCTCAGCTGCGGCCATGTGAGAGTATTCATCTTCAATTTTCTTCCGCGCACGATCAGCAAATGCTTGAGCTTTCGCTGGGTCATCGAGCAACTCGATCATCGCCGCAGATAGTTCTTCGACATTTTTCTCTTCGGTCAACAATCCGTCGACGTTGTGGTTGACGATTTCTTTCAGTCCACCAACGGCACAAGCGATCAGTGGAGAACCAGAGCCCATCGCTTCCAATGCGGAAATCGAAGTGGCTTCTTCTACGCCGGCAGAATGCACGCTCGGCACGAGCACAACGTCAGCCAATGCGTAAAACTCTTTAATGACGTCATGTGGAATCGCCCCTAACAAACGAACGTTCTTCTCTAACTTATGCTCGGCAATTAATCGTTTCATTTCATCCATCGCTTCGCCCGTACCTGCATAAATCAACTGAGCATTCGGATATTTCTCCAACACGGCTGGCATAGATAAAATCGGATAAATGACGCCGTTTTTCTTCGTCAAGCGACGGGGCACGAAGAACACAGGCACATCGACATCGACGCCGTGCTTTTGACGGAATTCGGCTTTTTTCTCTTTTTCCGGACGGAAGTCATCGACGTTAATGAAGTTGCGGATCGCCGTACCTGTAATGCCCGCTTCACGTTGCACGTATTCTTTAATACGCGTGTCCACCGTAATAATCGCGCGTGTGCTACGGTACGCCTTTACTTCTTCACCCATCAAAAACTTTTCTTCTTCGCTATCCTTTAAAATGTTTCCAGCACTCAACGCTTCATATGTTAAGTAGCCGTGCACCGTAGAAACAACCGGCATTCCGGCATCAAGAGCGGCAAATGTTGCGTACACTTCCTGTGCATTCACGACATCATAATTTTTATGCTTCACTGCTTCCATTAGCTTTTGTAGCATTTTCTTCCGCGTCTGTAAGCCATATACGAAGCCTTTCCCTTTAGACAATTTATTCATTAAAAAGCCAGGGCCACGCACTTTCATGTTTTGCTGTAATTCAGGAATGTCACTAAATGATAAAATATCCACTTCATGACCGCGCGCTTCCAATCCAGCCTTCAACGTCGCCACATGAGTCGACAGCCCACCTGTATGTGGATAATGGTACACGGTCGCAAGCAAAATCTTCATTCGAAAAAACCTCCCCTTACATAAACTTTTTCTTTAATAGTTCAATATTTTCTAAGGCTTCACGGCGCATTGAAGCGGCATTCGTAGCCACCGTCTCACTCAATTCTGCACGGCGAGACAGCACTTCACGAGCGTTCACCTTCAACTTCTCTGCATCGAACTCCTCTAAGCGGAACGAGTAATCCCACATGCCAGAACGCTTCAGTAAACTTTCGACCTTTTTATCATAGCTAATGCCGATATGAGGCACAGCCGTTAAAGCGGAGAAAATTAACGAATGTAATCGCAAGCCGATCGTCATGTCGCACTCCCCGATAAAATTCAAATACTGATTCGGTGTAAAGTCGCCAGCAAGCAAATGGCAAGCATCGGCTTGCTTCATTAACTTCATTACACGTTTCGAGGCATCGACATCATGGTGGCCTTCCATCGGTACAAACACCGGTGTAATGCCATCAGTCACAATCAATTCATCGAGCGCATCCGCTAGCTTTTCATAATAATCATCATGCTCAAACCACGGGCGTACCGAGACAGCGACGAGCGTCTCCTCGCCAGTTAACGACAAGCTCTTCATGCATGAATCGTCTTCCTTCTTCTGGAAAGCAAACACGATATCGGCGGTCACGACCGTTTGTGGACGGGTGACGCCTAGCTTGTGCAAATAATCCTTTGAATATTGGTCACGCACCGTCACAAAATCAGCACGGTTAGCGAAAACCTTCATTAATATCTTACCCCAAGTCGAAGTGACCGGGCCAATTCCTTGAGAGAAAAACATCACCCTTGCGCCACACAGCTTCGCTAAAAAGGCAATCAATAAATAATAAGGAAGTGGGCCGAACAAGAACTTCGTCGGATATGTATCTTGAAGTAGTCCACCACCGCCGCTAATTAATACATCTGCTTGGCGGAGCGCCTTCACTTTCTCCTTATTCTCATGGCGCCAGCCGCGGTAGACGGTATCGACGTTGTGCTCTTTTGCCGTCTGTTCTGGTGATAGGGAAAATACCGTAATATCTACATCATCGATTTCATTTCGTAAATTATCTACAATTGCTTCTAGGATCGCTTCATCCCCAGTATTGCCTAATCCATAAAATCCTGAAATGACAACTTTCAAAAAGTTAGCCTCCTCGTCAGTCAAATACGCTTAAAAAGCTAAACTTCATTTTATCATTTCACCCACCCACATTCAACGAAATTAGTGCAAGGTGCAAGCGAATTTGCTATACTATGTTAAGTTATTAAATTCAATCCACACTAGTTGTAATTAGAAAGGATTTTTTGCCATGCAGAAGATTTGTGTTGTTGGTTTAGGATACATTGGATTGCCAACTGCGGCTGTTTTCGCTCGCGCTGGCTTTGATATCGTTGGAGTAGATGTAAATAAACAAGTCGTTGAAAGATTAAATAAAGGTGAAATCATTATTGAGGAGGTAGGTCTTCCGGAAGTCGTGAAAGAAGTTGTCGATGCTGGCAAACTACGCGCGTCATTAGAGCCGGAAGCAGCGGATGTATTCATCATCTCTGTACCGACACCGATTCATGAAGATTGCACCGCCAATGTCGAGTATGTCAAAAGTGCCACAAAAGCGGTCGTGCCTCATTTGCAAAAAGGAAACATCATCATCGTAGAATCAACGATCCCACCGCGGACGATGGATGACGTCGTTGCGCCGATCATTCGAGAAGCGGGCTTTGACCCAGAACAAGATGTATACCTTGCGCATTGCCCAGAGCGTGTGCTACCTGGTCGCATTTTAATCGAGCTTGTGGAAAATACGCGCATCGTCGGCGGTTTAACGAAGGAAGCAGCGACAAAAGCCGGGGATGTCTATCGTCAAGTCGTCACAGGTGAGGTGCTTGAAACAGAAGCAGTCACTGCGGAAATGTCTAAGCTGATGGAAAATACATTCCGTGACGTCAACATTGCGTTAGCGAATGAATTAACGAAAATTGCCGCTCGTCTAGGTGTCGATTCTCATAAAGTAATCGAGCTTGCCAATCGCCACCCGCGCGTTAACATTCATCAGCCAGGACCAGGAGTCGGCGGTCACTGCTTAGCAGTTGACCCGTATTTCATCGTTGAAAAAGCGCCGGAAGAAGCGTTAATGATTCAGTTATCACGCGACATTAACAACTCAATGCCAGAGTTTGTGATCGAGCAAATCATTCGATTAACGGCCGAATTACCAACGCCAAAAATTGCGCTTTTCGGCCTCACATATAAAGGAAATATTGATGACGTTCGTGAAAGCCCAGCGATTGAAATCGTTGAGAAAGTACTAGCGAACCCACGTTTTGATGTGCGTGTTCATGACCCGCACGTTCGTGATGAGCAAGTACCTTTCCAACTTTCTTCCTTTGAAGAAGCGATCACAGCGGCGAACCTTGTTGTCATCTTAACGGATCATAATGAATTTAAAGCGTTAAATCCGCAAGAGCTGATTGCCAAGATGGATACACCAGTCATCTTTGATACGAAGAACTGTTCGCACCTTGAAAAAGAAGCCGCTCTTACTGTGCATCGCATCGGCGACTTAACGAACCTTCAAGCGATCCAAGCGAATAAACGAATAAATAATTAGGGTGTTCCAAATGGAGAAAGAACAATATTTAGGCGTATCGGTCTCGCCGTATACGTATGATGAAATCATTGATGACATCAAAATACGTATGGCGGATGACCTGCCATCAACTGTCATTGCTGTTAACCCGGAAAAAGTGATCACCGCTGGCCGTGATCCGCTCGTCAAAGAATTAATTAACGAGTCGACGTACCAAATTCCCGACGGCATCGGCATGATCATTGCCTCCAAGCTGAAAAATGGCGACATTCGCGAGCGGGTAACCGGTGTCGATATGATGGGCCGCTTGTTGCAATTTGCCGCACAAGAAGGACATGGTGTCTTTTTCTACGGCGCCAAGGAAGAGGTTGTACGTACGGCAAAGGAAAAGCTCGAAGCCTCGATTCCGAATCTGCATGTAGCAGGCTATGAAAATGGCTATGTCCAAGACCAAGAAGCGCTCGTGCAAAAAATTAACGAATCGAAAGCAGCGTTCCTGTTCATTGCCCTCGGCAGCCCGCGCCAAGAGCTATGGATTCGTGAAAATATGCCGAAGCTTCCAAATGTGAAAGTGTTCCAAGGCGTCGGCGGTAGCTTCGATGTCTATTCAGGAAAAGTAAAGCGAGCGCCAGCCTTTTACCGCAAGCTTGGTTTAGAATGGCTATATCGTCTCATAAAAGAACCACAGCGGATCAAACGCCAAATGGCTTTGCCGAAATTCTTACTCAAAATACTTGTAAGCAAATAACCTTGAAGGGCTTTAAAACGCTATGCGCTTTAAAGCCTTTCTTGTATGTTGGAGGTGCAATCTATGAAAGTGCTTCATTTAATTAGCGGCGGAGAAAAGGGTGGCTCGCGCAAACACGTGATTACATTGCTCGAACAATTCCGAGCAGAAGAAGTGACACTCGCCGTCTTCCAAGAAGGGCAACTGTCGCAAGAAGCGAGGGAGAGCGGCATCCGCACCGAGTGTTTCCCACAAAGCTCGCGCTACGACTTGTCCGTATTGAACAAGCTCGTCAGCTTCATTCAACAAGAAGGCTTCGACGTCTTACATACCCATGGCCCGCGCGCCAATCTCTTTAGTATTTACATCAAAAAGAAAACCGGCATCCGTTGGGTCACGACTGTCCATAGTGATCCATCACTTGATTTCGTCAAATCGGGGATCAAAGGAAAAATCTTCACTTCATTAAGTATGTACGCGGTGAAACAAATGGACGGCTACTTCGCCGTATCGGAACGCTTTAAGCAAAATTTAATCAAGCTTGGCATTAACGATGACAAAATTCAAACCGTCTACAACGGCATCCAATTTACGAATGAAACAGCGACCCCAATTGCTCGCAGCGAATGGGGCTTAACAGATGATGACTTTGTGATGGCAATGGTCGCTCGCCTTCATCCAATTAAAGGGCATACAGTCGTATTTGAAGCGATGACCGCCTTTTCAGAAGAGGAGCGGCCGCACTTGCTACTCGTCGGTGACGGTCCGATTGAAGACGAGCTTACTAATGAAGTAAAACGTCGCAAACTTGAGCGTCACGTTCATTTCTTAGGCTTCCGCTCAGACGTTGATCACATTTATGCTGCCTCCGACTTGGCTCTGTTAGCTTCTTATAGCGAAAGCTTTCCGCTCGCTTTATTAGAAGCGGCCAATCAGCACGTGCCGATCATCACAACTGATGTCGGCGGCGTCGGTGAACTAATCGACGACGGACAAACCGGCTGGATCGTCCCAACGAAAGACGCGAAAGCATACGAACAAGCACTGCGGGAAGCGATCGCTCGCCAAGATCAATTACAGCAAATGGGCGACCAGCTCTATCACTTTGCTTCCACACGCTTCTCCCTGCAGCAGCTAGCTGAAGCTCATCGCCAACTATAC
Organism: Bacillaceae bacterium SAS-127; assembly: GCA_002261155.1. Taxonomy (GTDB): domain Bacteria; phylum Bacillota; class Bacilli; order Bacillales; family Domibacillaceae; genus Bacillus_CE. Next base: position 89,217 of record NKXN01000004.1, read on the forward strand.
ACAAAAATAACAAATATATAGGAAAGAACACGTCACCCCGAGAGAGTACCTCTCGGGGTTTTTATTTGTATCATAGTGCAAGGTCTCCTACGAATGTGCTAGTTTTATTAAAAAAAAGTAGAATTTTAACCAAAATTTATAGAATTAATCCTTTAATTTCCTTGGTTAATAGTTTATAATAGGGAAGCTATTATTTTTAAGGAACATTTAACCATTTTTTTGCCAGTGATCAAACATTGATTACTAGACTCTTACAATTGTTACAAATTGGTTGAGAAACATAAAAGACGGAAAAAATAGTTGAAAAAAATAGCACTTTGATAGAATAGTAACTGAGTTTAAATCTGTTAATTTGTCCGAATGTTACATACATACCCACGGATTTCCTTTTTTAACGGAAAAACTCTTGTCATTTTTTAAGGAACAGTCGGCTTTATTGCCGATTGATTTCATATTTTAAAAGAAAACTTTACAAAACAGGAGGAACTATTACATGGCTTACCAACCAAAGTCTTATCGTAAATTCGTTGCTACTGCAGCAACAGCTACTCTAGTAGCAACAGCTGTCACTCCAGCTTTCGCGGCAGGTTTCACAGATGTATCTGATCGTTATAAAGAAGCAGTTGATTACTTGGTGAAGAACGAAATCACTCAAGGTATGACTGAAACAAAATTTGGTGTTCAAGAGAAAATTAAACGTGTAGATGCAGCAAAAATGATTGCATTAGCTCTTAAATTAGACACTACTAAAGCTCCAGCTTCAGGTTTCACAGATGTTCCTAAGCGTGCTGAAGGTTATGTTAATGCACTTAAAGCAGAAGGAATCATCAGCGGTAAATCTGACACTAAATTCGGTTCAGAGGACACATTAACTCGTGGCGAAATGGCTATCATTATCGATCGCGCGTACAAATTAACTGATAAAGCGGAAGTGAAATTCACTGACGTATCAGATCGTTATGCTGATTCTGTAGCTAAATTAGTAGCTGCTGGTATCACTCAAGGTAAAACTGAAACACAATTTGGTACAGGTTACTCAATCACACGTGGTGAGTTCGCAATCTTCGTTTTTAGAGCAGAAAACCCAACACCAAAACCAGTAGTAGAAACTAAAGTTGAATCTGTAAGTGCGATTAACGCTTCTGAATTAAAAGTGACTTTCACTCAACCAGTAACTGAGAAAACTGCTGAAGATAAAGCTAACTACGAATTAAAAATCAACAATGTAAAAGTTGCACAATCAGGTATTGCTGATATCGAATTATCTGCAGATGGTAAAGTAGCAACAATCTTACTTGATCAATCAGCTACTAAATCAGCATTCCAAAACGGTGACAAATATGTTATCCAAACAAATGATGCAATCGTTTCTAAAGACGGTAAAAAATTAGAGAAATTCGTTTCTAATGAAGCTACATTCTCAGAAACAGCTGCACCAGCATTAACTAAAGTAGCGAAAAAAGGAAATAGCTTAGAATTGACATTCGATCGTCCAGTAAACGCTGTAGGTACAGGTGATGTAACTTTAGTGAAAATTGATGGTATCGAAATTGGATCTAAAGAACTTAAGCCGGTATCACCTAAAACAGTTGGTTCTGATGTATTAGGTGAAGCAGGTGATTACCGTTATACAATCGATATTACTGATGCAACAGCAAAAGCTGAAGCGAAAAAAGTAGGAACTCATGAAGTTGTTATCTTTGATGTAGAAGATACAGCATCTGCTTATGCTGCAAAAGCTAGCGTATTAACAGGTTCTTACACAGTAACGGATGCAGTAACAACTCCTGAAGTAACAGGTATTGAAGCAGTAAATGCTAACCGTTTCTTCGTTTATACAAACGTTGATGTTGAATTAGATGCTAATTCAGTGATTAAAGTTAACAAAGGTACACATGAATTTAAAGTAGATAATGCAGCATACAATGGTACTATTAACAAGTCTAGTGCTGTTACAGTTACTGACGCAGTGACAGGCACATATAACAAAAAGCCTGGTATTTGGGTAACAGTAACAGATAACGAAGGTAATACTTCAGAAGAAAATCCATTATATCGTTCAGGTGAAGCAGCGGTTAACTTATCAGTAACTGTTGAGAAATACACAGCTGACGGTTTGATCGGTAAAAAGTCAACACAAAACGTAACATTAAACAAGAACAATACAAAGCCAGTAGTAGATACAACTTCAGTAGCGGCAGATGAAAAGTCATTAATCGTGAAATTCACAAATGAATTAGTAAAACTTGATGGTACTACTGGTTTAACTTTAACTGAAGGTACTGATTATGTAGTACGTAACAAAGAAGGTATTATTGTTACTGGATTCACAGCAGCAGTATCTGGTAAAGAGATAACATTTAGAAAAGGTTCTGAAGACCTTAAAGATGCACCATACACAGTGGAATTCAAAGAAGGTAAATTCAAAAACCAAGAAGATCGCAATAATGTAGCAACATACCTTGCAAATACAGTGAAGAACGATGCATTTACAGTAACGGTAGGTAAAGAAGCACAATCTAACTTCAAATACACTGAATTTAAGTTCGACACATCAGGTACAGCAACAAACAACACTAATGTTGTTGACACTGTTAATGAAAACTCAATTACATTTAAATTACCAGCAAAAATGGGTGATTCAGCTCGTGATGTAGCTAACTACACACTTGACGGTAAAGCATTACCAGCAGGTACAACAGTTGACTTCGTTAACGATCGTCAAACAGTAAAAGTTGTATTCCCTAAAGGTACATTCAAAACATCAACACAATACAAATTCGGTATCACAACAAACGTGAAAACTGAAGCTGGATCAATGATTGTAGGTTCACTACAAACAAAAGCACCAGCAGAATTAGTATTTGGTGTTAAAGATAATGTTAAACCTGAATTAGCATCTGCATTATACTATGTAGGTACTGAAACAGTAACAACAACAACTAAAACGAATCAAATTGAAGTAACATTCAATGAAGCAGTTAACGTTACAACTGGTGCAGCAAATGACCCTGCAAATGACTTTTCTGTAATGATTAACGGTTCTAAGTACGATGTTGATGCTGTAACACAAGCTACAATGGGTGATGATAAAGATCGTAAAGTAGTATTAACATTAAAAGATTCAATCAACGTATCACAAGCAGCAACAATTAATATTATTCCTGAAGCTGACCAAGTTGGTGCATCAGCTGCAGTAAAAGAAATTGCTGTTCAAGATACAGCAGGTAACAAAGCTAAAGAAGGATCACAAACTACTTTAGCAGCAGGTAAAGTAAAATACAGTGCAGCATTAGCAGCACAAGCAGCAGATCAAGAAGCAGCACAAACTGTTATTAATCAAATTGCAGCACTTCCTGCATCTGTAACTTTAACTGATGAAACAGCAGTAACATCTGCAAGAACTGCATACAATGCTCTTACTACATCTCAAAAAGCACTTGTAACAAACTTAGATAAATTAACTGCAGCAGAAGCTAAAATTGTTGAACTTAAAGATGCTAAAGCAGTAGCAGACGCTAAAGCAGCAATTACAGCATTAAACATTGCTTGGGATACTGATGTTGCTACAACTGTAGCAGCAGCGAATACAGCAATTAATGGAGCGACATTACCTACTGGTGTAACTGCAACTGCAGCAGCAGGTACAGATGCCAATGCTGGTAAAGTAGTTATTACTATTACTAAAGGTGCAGCAACTGATGCATCAATCGTTATTGCTCCTTAATAAAACTAAACGAAACGTTACTTCATAAGCTAGTTATCTAGCGAAAGAAGTGGAAATTAGACCTTATGGATATAACTTTAATTAGTGCCCTCCATAGGGTCTTTTTTCTAACTGTTATGTACCAATTGATAGGAGAATTCCCTATCCTTGCTCAACAGCCTGCTGGCAAGAGCCTAATCCTCCTGAGTCCGGTGATGCGCTGATACGCAGAAAGGGCTAAGTCAGGTGAAGACGTACTCATGAAATTGAGGCGGGGTTCCTTAAAAGGTAGCTACGGTCAGGTCGACGAATCCATGTAGGCAGGGTGAGGTAGTGAGTGTTGCGAGATTGCTAGGAGTTCAGCATTCATCCTTCCATTTGGAATAATGGAATGGCGGTGAGCATAATTGGCTGTTAAACTAGCCGTTCTCATGCCTGAATAGTGGAGGCCTAAAGTTGTCAAAAGAAGGGATGGACATAACGGAACGTTTGAAGTCTTTATAGGATAGGTGGATCAGCACCAGTGATACTATAAAGATGGCTGCGGGTTCATAGTAGTGACGATCACATGCCGCTTGGACTTGTATGGTAACATATGAGAAGGAAAAAACATGTAGGAGCGAAGGAACTCAGTCTGTAGTAGATATTCTTTTATCAGCTTATTTCCCCAAAATAAGTAATCATAAGTAGACAACATAGATATCAAGTCACTTGTCTATGTTGTCTATTTTTTTATCTTGTTCTTGAACGATAACCAGTTGAAAATATCTTTTTAAGCGACTTCTATCGGTTATTGAGTAAAGAACCTTGCAAGTATTTAACTGATGGTTTGGAGTTGTTGTTATGGCAGAAAGAGGTCGGCCTAAAGGGGCAAGTGGAGAAGAAAGTCGAGCGTTATTGCTGGAAATGGCGGCGAAAGAGTTCGCGCAAAATGGTTACTATGGAACGAAAGTAAGTGCCATTGTCAAAAGGGCATCATTGAGCCAACCTACTTTCTATCTTTATTTCCAAAATAAAGAATCAATTTTTCGAGAATTAGTAGATTTATTTCATGTTCGACTCATCAATTTTGTGAAGAAAAGTCGCTTACAATCAGCGTTGGAATTAAGTACTGTACAAGCTCGAATTGCACTCGGTTTAACTAACTTGTTGCAGTTTTTTTCTGTCAATCCCGATTTAACGCGAATTGGCTTTTATCTTGCGACGGAAGCCACTCAAATAAAAGCCCAGCTCGTATTACAAATAAAAGGGAATCTGGACTTTGAAGTTAGCGAAGGCTATTTCCGTAAAGATATTGATACAGAAATGGCCGCAGAGTGCTTAGTCGGCATCATCGAACGTCTGACTTTCACCCAATTGCTTACCGAAAAAAAAGAACCTGAAATAATTGCAAATGAAATAGTGAATTTGTTGTTATACGGAATGAAGATAATAGAACCGCTACCAAATGAATAAGAGGTTCTAATCAGAATAAAACAAAATTTAATGCCTGTCCAGAACATCTATAAAGATCGGTAATGGATATAAATAACGAATGAATTGGTGAGAAAATTAAACTATGCTCACCATCAATATTACTCAAAAACTACTTTAAAGTAGTATATATTCGTTGAGTGGCTCTTCATTATAGTATGTTGTGACTAAATAGTACTTTTGAGTAGTTAATAATACAATTAGGGGAAATAATAGAATAATCTCTGCTGACGGATCGCCGTGTGCGGTGAAAGCCGCCTGCACGGTGAAGGCTCGAATCGAAAGCTATGATAAGTAGTATAAGACGAGAATAGTGTAGATCTTGTAAGTCAGTTACTGGTTCATTTCGATTTTGAAAATAATGTTCTGAACCAAACAAACAATGTAACAGCAACAATAGAGCGTCCTGCTGATATTTCATATGAATCTAGAGGAGGCAATCAAGCAATCAAGTTTGGGGGAGTATATTCGCCGAATCAGGTGAATGTCGCATCCGATCCAAGCTTTACATTTACAGATGAAATAACTGTTGCTTATTTTTTAAAGGTGAATAATAAAATGGGTATGGATGGTTACAAACAGACAGTACCTTATGGAGCTCATGATATTTTAATGGATCGTGATTGGAAGATTAATAATCGACTGTTTACTAGTGCAACAGATCCAAGTCGTATGATTATGTATTATCCAGATGCCACGCAGGACGATGGGTGGGGACGACTTGTAGCGGATCATATTCCTACTGGCACATGGGTACACATTGCTTTTGTCATCTCAAAGACTACAGCTACTTCTTATGTAAATGGAGTGGTATCGGAATCTTTTGCGATGAATCCTACAGATTTTAGTACATTGGCAAAAGGTTTTAGCATTGGAAAATCTGATGACTGGTATCCGTTAAATGGATCTTTAGATGATTTGAGAATCTATAATCGTCCTTTATCCTCACAGGAAATACAGATGTTAAGTGTGAAATAAGGTAATGTCAGACTTCATATATGCTTTTTTAACTAAATTTAAACTTCACGTTTTATAATAAGTGCGGGGAAATAAGAAAAAGAGAAGACTGCTGACGGATCGCCGTGTGCAGTGAAAGCTGCCTGCATGGTGAAGGCTCGTATCGAAAGCATCTATGATGGATGTATAAGACGAGAATAGTAATGATGTGACAGCATTGACAACAGCAATCGCAAACGCCAATGAGCTTCATAAAAAGGCAACAGAAGGAACAGAGGTAGGGCAATATGTTGTAGGTACAAAGCAAATATTAAAAGCAGCGATTGATGCAGCCAAATTAGTGGTTGATGACGCTGCAAACAAAACAGCTGAACAATTAGCTGATGCAAAAGATGCATTAAATCTAGCAGTAAAAGCTTTTGAAAAAAGTAAGGTGGTAGCATTAACAAGATTAGAGAATGTAACAGTAGCAGCTACAGCAACGGATTCAAGTAATCGTATTACATTGGAGAATGGTGAGACACTCGTTCTTACATCTAGTGATATAACGAACGCTGTTGCCACTATAACAGAGGTACCAAATGGAACGGTTCAAGTAACAGGTGTTGCCGTTGGAGGTCCAATAACCATTGTTGTTCAGGTGAAAAAAGATGGACAGATCATTAAATCCGGTACGTTCACAGTAACTGTAACTTCCGCTCCGGAGAGTATCACAAGTAAATCAATTATGAATCTTGATTTTTCAACTGTACAGGCAACTCAAGCCAAACTGGTTAGTAAGCCTGTTACAGTAGGTGACTTTACTGGTAATCGAAAAGACTTTACGATTGTCATTGAAGGGGAGCGTATCCCAATTTATGTTTATTGGGCACTTTCGACAGATTTCCCAAAAGGTGCAGCAATGGGGAGCGTTGTAGAAAGTCATATTCAAGATTATTTCTATCAAAAATATGGTGTAAATGGCTTCTCTATTCGTACTGTGGCTGCTTTTGGATTCGATGATACCTTTCAAATTAGTACATTCCAACCAGGTTCTGCTTCATCCTTTACATTAGAAGGTAAGGACTGGTCGTACTTTTTTGAGCAATCTTCTGCACAAGGTATGGATACGGATACATCTAAAAATCGGACATTTACAATTAGTGACGGGACAAATGGAGCAACAATCCAACTGACATCCAAGTTTGCGACAATTGATGAGTTAGTGAATCGTATAAATAACCGTCTAACAAATGCTAATGTAAAAGCAAAAGCTGAAAAAGTAAGTACGACACAATTTAAAATTACATTGACATCAGATCAAGGAAATTTAGTAATTGGTGGTATGAATAAAGAGGATTTCTTTGAGTAATCGGGTTGGTTGTTCTCGGAGTAATTAGGATCAAGCCCCATTACGTTAAAATGATAAGTAGAGACAGAGAGTTGTTCATTTGGCTCTCTGTGTTTTTTATCATAAAATTATTCACTTCTATTTACAGTCTTTTTCCTTTTTTCTTTGTTATAATAATCAAAAAAAGAAAAGAGGAAGGAAATGTGAGAGAGAAAGTGCGAATTCAAAGGATTTTGTCTTTGCTCGAAACCATCTGGCAACAGCAATTCGATGTGCGTTTTCACCAATTGATTTCAAATCTGTAGCACATGTATTCATCTCAAAATGAAGGATACGGAAAAAGGCAAGTGAAGGAACAGAACTTTTTAGGGAATGAAGTGCCTTCTAGTTACCTTGATTTCTTTTACCTAGAAGATAGTGAATGGGAAGCGTTCCTAAAGTCGTTCATTGAGAAGGGGAAACAGATGACAATCAGTTAAAAAAGGAGGGGAGTCATGGGTGTCAGATCCCCACTGCTGGCGCTAATGATATATCGAACTAACAACGGAAAGTAACTGTACATATACTCGTGCTCGTTCACCAACTATGCGTTAGGCATTATGTAAATTTGAAAGTAATTATAGAATAATCAATTCTAAATTCGATATTTTACGAGGTGGTTTTGAAATGGAACATTGTCCGATTTGTTCAAAAAATGATCAAGTCAATATTGAGAAGAAAGGTACAAACTGTTTATGTGATAGAGATTTCTGTGTTGGACAACGCTGTGGTGCAAGTGATATGACTGTAAGTTTTAAGTGTAACCGTTGTGAAGGCCATGTGTTTAATTCAAAAGTATATGAAAGTTATGTGAGTTATCACTGTGGCTGAAATTAACTTGTCTTTCATACTTTTTTAGTAAATTAAATGAATATCAAGGCTAGTATCCACATCATCTTTTAACTTTTAGGAACTCAAACAATTCAGCAGTTCTGTTAATTCGCAGTAATGGGGTGAAACCCACACCACTTTAAAGCGTTAAAGTGAAGGTCTACTCCTCTCTATTTTTTAATAAAACAGCCAACTGTCTGTAAAGGATAGTTGACTGTTTTGTTTTACCTCTCAGATTATCCGGAGTCAGCCCCTTATTACTTGTATGAGATGTTTGGAACAGTAAATGATGTTATAATAGATGTATCAATACTATTCGGTTGTAATAGTAAATATTCGGGTAATGCTAGGTAGAGATGATGGAATCTTATTTATTTTGTTATCATGGTACAATCCATCGTGATGGAGAAGCCATTCAAAAAAGAATTGATTTATCTAAAGCACGTTATCGAACAGATTTCGGTAAGGGATTTTATGTTACAAATAACCTAAAGCAAGCTGAACGTTGGGCAATTGGGAGAGCGAAAGATGAAATGGTTGATGGTATCTTACCATCTGGAACTGTACCGGTAGTTGTGTATTTTCAGTTGGATATTAAGAAACTAATGAGTTTAACGACAAAGCAATTTGCACAACCTACGAAAGAATGGGCTGAATTTATTTTTAATTGTCGTAGTACTGGTATGAACAATGAGTTATATCATGCATATGATTATACAACAGGACCACTTGCTGATGGTCGTACCAACATTTTAGTAAGAAAGATGTTAAAGGGTATAATATCAATTGATGAATTTTTAGATGGCATTAAGCCGTTACATATTAAAAATTCACAAATGGCATTACATACTGAAGCAGCAATTCAGTGTTTGAAAATTGTGGGGGTGAAGGAAATTGAAATGGACTAATTATACTTTCAATGAGTTAGACTTAGAGTTAGTATTTTTGATTCGAGATGAATTGAAAAAATCATTAGGCGATCAAGCGGATGAAGCGCTCATGACATCTGGTTTCCTTGATCGTTTACAGGAGGACCCGATTTATGTACATCACTTTGATGAAGATTATTGGGTGAGCCACATAGTGAAACGATTTCAACAAGCGCTAGCAGGTTAGTGTATACGATTAAGAAATAATTGGGGTCAAAAAATTGGAACATAGGGGACGGGTCATTTGTCTTGCAAAACTAAATAGTTGTCAGTTCAGATACAGAGAGTCCGTTCATTCGGCTCTCTATTTTTTTAGCCAATAGTATTCTATGATGTGCGTTTTAGTTAAAAATTTTTACAAAAATGAAACTTATCCCCACCTATTACCGTATAAAATAGTAAGAATATAAAGTTAATTTTTTAATGTTCTTTTTAACCACCTGAGAAAGGAGGTTCACACTTGGAGTTATTCGGGTTCCCCATTCCTACTGTGTATTTATTTCTTCTGATTGCTTCAGCCTCGATTACTATTTTGTACGTTCTTTTTGGGGATGTGCTTAGTGGGGCTGATGATGGGATTCCATTTTTTAATCCTACGGTTGTATTAGCGTTTGTGACGATTGTTTCGGCTATTGGGTATTGTTTAGAAAGGTTTTCTTCTTTAACGAGTCTTTATATTTTTTTAATTGCTATGGGTATAGCTCTTGTGTTGGATTTTTTGCTTTATTATTTTGTATTGGTGCCTTTGTCGTCGGCGGAGGAGTCGCTTGTGTATACGGAGGAGTCGTTGAGCGGGCGAACGGGGAAGGTGATTATACCGATTCCGCAAGATGGGTTTGGGGAAGTGATTATTGAAAGCAGTAGTGGGATGATTTCGAAGCCTGCTTGTGCTTTTGATGATCAGCCGATTGCTGAGGGAACGACGGTATTGATTATTGATGTGCAAAAAGGTGTGTTATATGTACAAGAATATGATCTATTGTTTCAAGATCAATAATAGGAGGGTGTTGGCATGACGGTTGTATGGACGGTTATTGGTGTAGTGGCGTTTTTATTGGTGGCTCTAGTTGCGGTGTATGTGTCGAAATATAAAACAGCGGGGCCGGATGAGGCGTTGATTGTGACGGGTAGTTACTTAGGAAATAAGAATGTGCATGTCGATGATTCGGGGAATAAGATTAAGATTATTCGCGGTGGCGGTACGTTTATTTTTCCGGTGTTTCAACAGTCGGAGCCTTTAAGTTTGTTGTCAAGTAAGCTAGAAGTGACGACGCCAGAAGTGTATACAGAGCAAGGGGTTCCAGTGATGGCGGATGGAACGGCGATCATCAAAATTGGTGGGTCGATTGGTGAAATTGCGACGGCGGCCGAGCAGTTTCTTGGGAAGTCGAAAGAGGATCGGGAAAATGAAGCGAAGGAAGTGTTGGAAGGTCACTTGCGTTCGATTTTAGGCTCGATGACGGTCGAGGAAATTTATAAAAACCGTGATAAGTTTTCGCAAGAGGTGCAGCGTGTTGCGTCACAAGATTTAGCGAAAATGGGGTTAGTGATTGTTTCCTTTACGATTAAAGATGTTCGTGATAAGAATGGTTATTTAGACTCCCTTGGGAAGCCGCGGATCGCTCAAGTGAAGCGGGATGCTGACATTGCGACAGCGGAAGCCGAGAAAGAAACACGGATCAAAAAAGCGGAAGCGGCGAAGGAAGCGCAGAAAGCGGAACTAGAGCGGGCGACAGAGATTGCCGAGGCGGAGAAGGAAAATCAATTAAAAGTGGCGGATTATCGTCGGGAGCAAGATGTGGCGAAAGCGCGAGCGGATCAGGCATACGATCTCGAAACGGCACGGGCGAAGCAAGAAGTGACGGAACAGGAAATGCAAATTCGGATTATTGAGCGTCAAAAGCAAATTGAGCTCGAAGAAAAAGAAATTCAGCGTCGTGAACGTCAATACGATTCGGAAGTGAAGAAAAAGGCCGATGCGGATCGTTATGCGGTGGAGCAAGCAGCTTTAGCCGAGAAGACGAAGCAAATAAGTATCGAGTGGAAGCGATGGCAAAGGCGGAAGCAGAGAAAATCCGCTTAGATGGATTGGCGAAAGCTGATGCGGAACGAGCGAGCGGGGAAACAGAGGCGGATATTATTCGGATGAAAGGTCTCGCGGAAGCGGAAGCGAAACGTAAAATTGCCGAAGCCTTTGAGCATTTCGGTGAAGCAGCCGTCTTGGATATGATCATTAAAATGCTTCCAGAATACGCGAAGCAAGTTGCAAGTCCATTAGGCAACATTGATAAAATTACGGTCGTTGATACAGGTAGCGATAGCCAAAATGGTGGGGCGAACAAAATCACTGGCTACACGACGAACCTTATGTCAACGATGCAAGAGTCTCTTAAAGCATCGGCTGGTATTGATGTGAAGGAGTTGTTAGAGAATCTTTCGGGAAAAAGGAATGTCCGGCAGAGTATTGATGAATGAAGCACAAAGGAATTAGGAGATGTCATCAATACTTTTTAGGAAAGCTCTACGAAGAGAAAAATCTTCGTGGGGCTTTTTGCTTTGGAATAGTTTTTGAAGGTTTTTTGGAAAAATATTCATAAATAATAAATTTAATTGATTAGAAGAATGAATATTTTATTGAAAAATATGTAAGTATATCCATTACTTTAATATAGAAAAATGTTTCTCCTAAGGTTATATTTTAGTGGAGAGTAAGGAATATAAATGCAAGGTTGGTAGGCTTAAAATGTAAGTTTGGTAGTAGTTCCTTATTCTATAAAGGTTAACACCTTATTCTCGTTATGGAAGAAATACATATAGCTATATGTATTTAATAAACTATTTGGAGGGTTTTTAATATGGGTTTCCAAGCAAAATCTTATCGTAAATTTATTGCTACTGCAGCAACAGCTACTCTTGTAGCTACAGCGGTAACTCCAGCTTTCGCGGCAGGATTCGCAGATGTATCTGATCGTTACAAAGAAGCAGTTGATTACTTAGTGAAGAACGACGTTACTCAAGGGATGACTGAAACAAACTTTGGCGTTCAAGAGCAAATCAAACGTGTTGATGCAGCAGTTATGCTTGCAAAATTATTGAAATTAAACACTGAAACTGCACCAGATGCAGGTTTCGTAGATGTTCCTAAGCGTGCTACAGGTGCTGTTAATGCACTTAAAGCTAAAGGAATCATCAACGGTAAAACAGAAACTACATTCGGTGCTGAAGATACATTAACTCGTGGTGAAATGGCGATCATCATTGCGAGAGCATACGAGTTAAAAGACAAAGCAGATATTAGCAAATTCACAGATGTATCTGATCGTTATGCGGATTCTGTAGCTAAATTAGTTGCTGCTGGAATCACAGAAGGTAAAACAGCTACTCAATTCGGTACAACTGCTCCAATCACACGTGGTGAGTTCGCGATCTTTGCTTTCAGAGCAGAAACTCCTGCTGTTAAAGAAGCAAAAGTTGAGAGTGTAACAGCGATTGACGCTAAAACAATTGAAGTTAAGTTCAACAAAGCAGTTGATGCGAAAACTTTAGTTAAAGATGAAAAAGACGTGATCACTGTAGTGGCTGGTGAAGGTGCTGCAGACTTTGAGGGAGTTACTCAAACATTAAGCGAAGATGGAAAGACGCTTACTCTGACTGCAACTAAGATTTTTAAAGGTGACTATACTGTTAAGGTTCCTTTTGAAATTATTAAAGATGTGAACGGTCAGTTCGTTAGCCCAATTAACGCAAAAGTAACTGTAAATGATAAAGCAGCTCCTGTTTTAACAGCAGCTACTTCAACGATTAAAGACACTAAAGACGGTTTGAAGAAAATCACATTATCATTCGATGAAGAAGTGGTTTCTATTGATACGGTTAAAATCGATGGTGTGAACTACAGTGCTACTGTTAATGGAAAAGAAGCAACGGTTGTTGTTGACCTTGATGCAACTAAAACATATGATGTGACAGTTGTTAATGCAACAGACGCTGCGGGCAATGTTAAAGATATGCAAGAAGCTACAGTAAGTGTAACAGTTGACAATGTAGCACCTTCAATCTTAAGTGTTGTTCCAGCAGGAGAAAACAAAGTAACCGTTACTGTTGATAAAGAATTAGCAGCAGATACATTAACTGTAACTGGTAAAGTTGGAACTTTCTCAGCAAATGTTGTAACTAAAGCTGAAGTTAATCCTAAAAATAAAAAGGAATATACTGTAACTTTAGATAACAGTTATTTATTTAAAAATGGAGATTCTGATAAAGTTACTTTAACGGTTGCAAAAGAAGCACTAGTTGATACACTTGGAAACAAAAACGCTTCTGAAATTTCAACAGATGTAGTCGTTTCTAAAGATGCAACAGCTCCGGAAGTTGTTAAAGTTGCTACTTCAACAACTGATGGTAAAGTGACTTCTTTCTCTGTAACATATAACGAGGAAGTGGCAGCTCCAACTCTAGCTAAAGCGGCTGTAGTTAACTCAAAAGGTGAAATTTTACCTGCAGGTTCTGTCGTAGCAGATGTTAAAGTTTCTGCGGAAGATGCAAAAACGGTTGTTTTCACATTAGTGAACGGATTAGCAACAGATAAATACAGCTTTGATCTAGCTGAAGGTTTCGTAGTAGACAAAGCTTTAGCTCCTAATAAGAGTGCAAAGTATGCTTTCAACGTTGATGTGACGGAAGCAGGTAAGCCAGTTGAAACTTCATTCACTATTAAGGATGCGACTGTAGCTGCAAATGTGATCACAGTTGATTTTGGTGAAAAAGTAAAAGCTACTGGTACAGGTTCAGCTCTAAACCCTTCTGCTTACCAACTTAACGGAGTAGCTCTTCCTGCTGATACGAACATTGCATTTGCAAAGAACGTAGATGACTCTATTGACCAAACTAAAGTGGTTATTACACTTCCAAGTGGATTCGTCAAAGCCAATGATGCAAAAGCGATCTTCCGTGTAAATGCGATCCAAACGTTAGATAACAAAGTAAGTAATCAGTTCTCTAAAGTACTTGCCGTGTCTGACAACACAGCTCCTGAAGTTAAGTCTATTGTTGCAACTGATTTAACGAAGCTAACTGTGACATATACAGAAGCTATTAAGTTAACTGATGCCGCTACAGTAGCTGATATTCAAGATGAAATCAAGCTTGTAGATAGCAAGGGAGCAGCTATTGCCTTCACAGCAGCAGAAATTGCAGAAGGTGGAAAGTTAGTTCTTACTGTTGCAGATGCTACTAAAGTAAGCAGCTTAACTACTGTAGAAGTAGATGCAGCAGAACAAGATATTCTTGACCTTAATGATGTTGCTCAAAAAGCTGGAGTAACAGTTTCTAAGTAAATTCAGCATTAGATTGAAATGACCCTTACCTAATTCTAGGTAAGGGTTTTTATATATGTTTCCATTTAGGTTAGTTCTTCTTTTTTTAGATGCTTGTCTCTGTTAACCAAAGAGACGGTCCCATTTTAACTGGCGATACAACTTGTTAGAGAAGTGATTGAGACAATGGTCTGCACGCTCTCTTTGTCGATTAAACGTATAGAGTGAGCCTTCAATAGAGGTGAAGGTGCCATTGCTGAATTCAATTTTTAATAGTCCCTTTTTTTCTTGTTGTGCTTGAACGATATGCCTTGGAAAAAACCAAGGACAGCCATAGTTGCTTGGTGAAACAATGGGAAAGGCATAGAGCTTTTCAAATGGGCAAATAATCAGAGGTGTTTTTTTCATACAAGTAGTTTCTACCCGAGCGGCTTGAATTCTTCCATCATATGTACTAGCTCTTTCAATACAAGCGGCATTCAACAACGACTTCACTGTTTGCTTTGTGTAGTAAATACCATCGACATCATAAATGATCGAGTTGTAATCTAGGTGATACTCTTCCTTGAGCCACATCGTTTTTATAGATATTTTACAATTTGGATTCTCCTCCATTTTCCCTACCCCCTTTGATTGTTTCATTCATAGTGTATCAGTAATGGTAATATATAACTATGGTGTAATTGTTATAATTTTGTAAATATTGTTCAAATTTTGAATTCAGTTACATGTCCGCGCTTCTTCTGCCGTGTTGAGGTGGGAATCTTATAGTCCATTCGAGTGGGGAATTAATATGATATGAATTTGTTGGAAAATGTCGAAGAAAAGTAAGGAGAGAAGGGGATAGGTTATAGTATAATGGAACTAGAGATAAAGGGGTCTTTAGTATCGGGGTTGTAATAAGCGAGAAAGTCATTGGAAAAAAGGCGCTAGTTTGTGTGGATAGAATATAGAGCCTGACAATTAGGTGAAAACGGCATACAATCAACAAGCGCCTTAGATGGCTTTAAGTGATCTTAGGCTAAAATGGTGTAAGAAAGCGACAAGTGAATGAACAATTCTTTAGTGAGAAGAGCGCAATGAAGAGATATACTTGATTGTGCTTTTTTTTATGGGATTCACTCCGTAACGATTACCTTAAATGCCCAGATGGCTATTTTTTGAGAAGGTATTAATGTTTTAAGTTTGTCTCCGATAAAATATTTAAATAGCTGAAAAAAAGGGGGAAATTTGTTTGAAATTGTCGGTTGGGAAGAAGATTATGTTAGGATTTGGAATCATTTTATTACTGCTCACTGTAGTATCCGTGTTGAGTTTGACGAAGATGAGTGTCATGAATGAAAAGTCAGAGTTAATCGTGGATAGTTGGATGCCAGGGGTAGCGAGTATTAACAGAATTAATTATGAGACAGAAAATGTGAAATCCCTCACATTAATGCATATACAATCAGAAAATAAAGATGAGAAAGAGCAAATAGAAAAAGAGCTTACTAAGAGGAACGATAGTGTTTTAAAGGTGATGGCTGCCTACGAAAAAACGATTTACTTAGATGAAGATCGGCAACATTTTGACGAGCTGCAATCGGACTGGGACCGATTTTTAGCTGATAATAAAAAAACGATTCAATTTAGTAGTCAAGGGAAGCAACAATTGGCTCAATTTAATTTGCAGAAGGATAAAGTCCTATTTGATGCGATGCAGGAGAACTTAGATTTCCTTGTGGCCCTTAATGAAGAGCAAGCGGATAAAGCAGCGCAGCAATCGAAGGATAGTTATCAAAGCGCGAGAATGCAAACCTTTCTATTTCTTGGTTTAGCACTTTTACTTGGAGTTATTATTACTATTGGGTTAACTCGTAATATTGTAGGACCTTTACGTGCAGTCACGGACGGTATTCAAGAAATCGCCAAAGGCAACTTATTAGTGGAAAAAGTAGTAGTGAATAATAAGGACGAAACAGCGATTTTAGCTGATTCAGTCAATCAAATGAAGGACAATTTGGCGCTCATGGTGTCGAAAATTGTTGGTATTTCACAAACGGTGAATCAACAAAGCGAAGAACTTACGCAAATTTCTAATGAAGTGAAAATTGGTAGTGAGCAAATTTCCAGTACGATGCAGGAATTAGCGGGTGGCGCAGAAGAGCAAGCGAGCGCTGTCCAAGATGCTGCTGAAACGATGAACGATTTAAATGAGGAAATTAGTGATATTGAAGCGAGTGGTCGCCATTTAAATGAAGAGTCGAAGCAAGTATATACAGGTGCTACGAATGGTCGTGAGTTAATGAATCAATCCGTTTCCGATATGGAGAACATTACGAGCATTGTCGTTGATTCAATGAATAAAGTGAAAGAGCTTGATCATAAAAATGCGGAAATTTCTAAGCTGGTTAACGTGATTGAGGACATTTCGAATCAGACGAATTTATTAGCTTTAAATGCCGCGATTGAGGCGGCTAGAGCAGGAGAGCATGGAAAAGGCTTTGCTGTTGTCGCTGATGAAGTTCGCAAACTAGCAGATGGTGTGAGTCAATCAGTGAATGAAATTACGACGATTATTGAAGGGATTCAAAATGATTCAAAAGAAATCGTGGCCACTTTACAAGACGGAGTAGAGCAATCGAAACGTGGCAACGAGCAGATGAAAGCAACAGGCGGAACATTTACACAAATCTCAACATCGGTTTCCGATATGGTTTCATCGATTGAAAACATCGTTCAAGGCATCAGCGGAGTGAAAACAGGTGGAGACAGAATTAGTCAGTATAACGAAGAACTCTCTTCCATTTCAGAAGAGTCGGCTGCTGGTGTTGAACAAACATCGGCCTCTGTCCAACAACAACTAGCTTCTATGGAAGCCATCGCGTCAAGCACCGCGACGCTTAACGAATTATCAGAAGAACTAGTTCAACTAGTTAATCAGTTTAAAGTGTAAAATATTAACGATCAAAAACCAGATTCTTAGTGAAGAAGAATCTGGCTTTTTTTTATGTTTAAAATACATATTAAAAAAGACCTATTACTTTATAATTACCCTTTTTTGTAAATAGATTGTAAAGTTTAATTGGTCAATTGCTGTAATTATTCATATGAATAACTGAGGAAACCTATATATATCAAGGGTCGTTGTTGTATCTGTTTAATATTTATAATAGTTTTACATTTTTCATTTGATACCTATGTTATGGTTTTAAATGTATGTATTTCCTAGTGATTGTAACTATTGTATTTTTAGTATTTTAATATAAATAATGACAGAATATTATTGTTGGGGGAATTGATTGTATGGGGTACTTATCAAAATCACATCGTAAATTTGTCGCGTCTGCTGCAACAGCAACGCTAGTAGCAGCAGCTGTTGCACCTGCTTCGGCAGCTTCATTTTCAGACGTTTCAAAGGATTATAAAGAGGCTGTAGATTATCTAGTTAGTAATAAGATCGCGGATGGAATGACGGATACTAAATTTGGGACAACTCTTTCCATTAAACGCGTCGATGCTGCGGTAATGTTGTCAAAATCGCTACAATTAGACATTACTAAGGTAGGGGATTCTGGATTTAAGGATGTACCATCGCGTGCAAAAGCACATGTAGATGCTTTAAAAGCTGCTGGGATTGTAGGCGGAAAATCAGCCACTAAATTTGGTTCAGAACAAAATATTACTCGTGGTGAAGCGGCCCTTATGCTAACAAAAGCATATAAATTAAAGGGAGATAATACGAAAAATCCTTTTACAGACGTTTCTGATCGCTACAAGGATGCCGTTAGTGCGCTTGTGAAAAATGACATCACTTCTGGTAAGACAGCTACGTCTTATGGAACTACTGATAATATCAAACGCGGTGAATATGCAATTTTTTTACATAAGCTTTCGAGAGTGAATAAAGATTATACCTTGTCTTTAATGCATACGAACGACACGCATGCGAGTCTTGACAATGCGCCGAAGAAGATGACCGCGATTAAAGAAGTGCGCGCGCAAAAGCCAAATGCGTTATTGGTGGATGCAGGGGATGTATTTTCTGGCACACTCTATTTCAATGAATTTAAAGGTCAAGCGGATCTTAAATTAATGAATCTTATGGGTTACGATGTGATGACGTTTGGAAACCATGAATTCGATCTTGGTTCTAGTCCAGAAGGCCATCAAGCATTAGTAGACTTTATTAAAGGGGCTAAGTTTTCGTTTGTGAGTTCGAATATCGATTTTTCTAAGGACGACAAATTCAAAGGGTTGTTCAGTGATACGGTGTCTAGTAAACCGGAAGAAGGAAAAATCTATAACGGAATGGTTAAGGAAGTGGATGGTCAAAAGGTAGGATTTTTCGGTCTGACAACCGAAGATACGAAGGGGATATCTAGCCCGAATAAAGTAGTCTTTGAAAACTACATTCAAGAAGCAGAAAAAGCGGTGAAAGCATTTGAAGACATGGGAGTGAACAAAATTGTCGCTGTTTCTCACATTGGATATGACGATAACGAAGCGGTTGATAATGATTTAACATTAGCTGCCAAAGTAGACGGTATCGATGTCGTTGTTGGTGGGCATAGTCATACAAAATTAAGCGAACCGACTGTCGTGAATAAAGATGAAAATGGAAAAGCGAAAGATCCTACCATCATTGTTCATGCGGATCAATACAATAAGTTTTTGGGGACATTAGATGTTACATTCGACAAACATGGAAAAGTAATTGGTCAAGCGGGTCAGTTAATTGAGATTAAAGAGCAAGCGGAAGATGCTGAAACGAAGGGCATTTTAGATTCATATGCTAAACAAATCGATACAGTCAAAAACACACCGACAGAAGCAACAGCGGCAAAAGTTCTAGACAACCCTCGTACAGGCGGCGATAACACGAAGCCAAGTGTTCGTAAAAATGAAACAGAGCTTGGAAACTTAATCACAGATGGCATGCTGAAAAAAGCAAAAGAGTACAACCCTAAAGTAGTAATGGCGCTTCAAAACGGCGGCGGTATTCGTGTGCCGATGGATCAAGGACCAATTACTGTTGGTGAAGTTATTAATGTCCTTCCATTTGGAAACACGTTAGCGACGATGGAAGTTACAGGTACTGAGTTGAAAGAAGCATTTGAAACAAGCATAAAAGCTTTACCAAAGGAAAACGGTGGTTTCTTACACGTGTCAGGAGCAAAGGTAAAATATGATTCTTCTAAACCAGCAGGTGAGCGCGTCGTATCTATCTCTTATAAACAAGCAAATGGTTCTTACACAGAAATTAAAGAGGCAGAGAAATACACTGTAGCGACCAATGCCTTCACTGCTAAAGGTGGAGATGGTTACGACGTCTTCAAGAAAGCATATGAAGAAGGTCGTGTAACGGATCTTGGCTTATCCGATTGGGAAAACTTAAGAGATCATGTGAAGAGTTTAGGGACGGTCAATCCGCAAATTGAAGGCCGTATTGTGGATGTAGCGAACCAAACAAATCCAGATACAGGTGGATCTACTGGTGGTGGGTCGAACCCTACCCTTCCCGGCGGTAATGTTAATGGGAATTCTTTTTCTGGAACGAGTGCAAATCCAAAAGTTTATAACAGCTCTGTAACTGTTGACGTGACAAACATTGATTCTTTGGCACACGCTGTGGTGCAAGGGAACTTAACAATTAATGGATCGAAAAACCCTGACTTGGCTTTGAACAGCATTAAAGTTGAAGGCGATTTAATTCTCGATGAGGGCTTCAAATCATTAAACTTGTCTAATATTGAAGTGGTTGGAGAGACCATTTTTAAATGACTGATGTAGAAAAACTCTAGGCTGATCTTTTCATGCCTAGTTCACTATAGGGCATGGGAAGAGGTAACTCATTTTTTAAAAACATCTGTTACAAGAGTGTACCTAATAATAAAGGAGACGAAACTCAATGAGCAAGAATAAATGGAGAAAATCGATTAATAGTGCTCTATCCATAACTTTAGCAGCGAGTTTGCTAGTACCTACTTTTCCAGCAACTACAAAAGCCTCAACAGCAGCCACTGATTTGATTATATCTGAGTATATTGAGGGTGGAAGTCATAATAAAGCCATTGAATTATATAATGGGACAGGCAAAACGATTGATTTAAGTACCTATACACTTGAATTACACTCAAATGGAGCGACTACGGCAACGAATAAAGTGAATTTAGAGGGAACATTAGAAAGTAATGATGTTTATGTGGTCTATCATAAGGATGCCGATCAAAAAATAAAGGACCATGGTGATTTAGAAAATTCTACAGTCATTAACTTTAATGGAGATGATCCAATTGTTTTAAGAAAGGATGGAGCTGTTGTAGACTCTATCGGACAAGCTAACGGATTAAAGAATAGTTTTGGAGTTGATGCTACACTCGTTCGTAAAAGCTCCGTTGCATTTGGAGATACGAATATTGAGGACGCATTTGATGTAGCTGCGGAATGGGATACATTTAATAAAGATACCTTTACTCAACTAGGTCAACATCAAATGGACGGCTCAACAAAGCCAGACCCAACAGAACCAGTTGACGTTACATCTGCAATCATCACTGGTACAGCGAAAATTGGTGAAACGTTAACGGCAGCAGCGAATGAAGGAGCAACGAATGTCACGTATCAATGGCAAGTAGCTGATACAGTAGATGGTACTTATACAAATATTGAAGGTGCTACAAAGGCAACATTAGCATTAACAGCTACTCAAGAAGGTAAATTTATCAAAGTGATCATTAACGGCGATAATAGCTCTACAGCGACTAGTGAAGCAACTACACAAGTGGTAGCAGCTGACCCTACTCAAGTATTGTCAATTGCCGATGCGCGTGCAAAATCGATTGGTGAGGAAGTAATTATCAAGGGAACAGTCACAGCTAAGTTAAAGAATACGATTGCAGTGGAAGATGAAACAGGTGGTATGGCGGTTCGTCCGACAAGCTTAGATGTAGCGGTTGGCGATGAAGTGACATTATCAGGAACGATTGCTGAATTTAAAGGACTTCTGCAATTAGATTCAGCGACGATCGTTGAGAAAAACGCTAATGCTGGTGCACTCACTCCGAAAGAAGTGACGGGCGCTGATGTAAATGAAGACCATGAATCTGAATTGGTTGCAGTGAAAAATGTGGAAATTAAAAGCGTAAATGATGGTGGTTCTTGGGCAAACTATACAGTTACAGATGGTACAACGGAATTTATTGTTCGTGATGAAACAGGCGAACTAGATTTAACGGCAGGGATGAAATATGACTCCATTACAGGGATTATTCAACAGTATAATGCAGATTATCAAATCATCCCGCGTTCACAGCAAGATATCGTAGCTGATAGTTCTGTCATCCAACCGTTTTTTGCGAACCCAGCTAGCGGTACATTTGTAGGTGGCACAACAGTTACCTTATCTGCAAACACTGCCGGTGCTGAAATTTATTACACATTAGACGGTACAGAACCGACAAAAGAAAGCACTAAATATACAACGGCAATCGAAATTACAGAAGACACAACAATTAAAGCAGTAGCCATTACAGCAGAAGGCTCTTCTGCAGTAAAAACATTCGATTATAAAATCACAGATAGCTTACAAATTCATGATATTCAAGGAGCTAGCCACGAAACATCATTTGATCGTCAAATGGTAGAAAATATTCAGGGTGTAGTGACGTATTCATTTAAATTAAATAGCAACAATTATTATCACATTCAAACACCAGATGAACTGGCTGATAATGATCCAAAAACATCGGAAGGAATCGTTCTCTATAGCGGAAAAAATCCTTGGCCGATCGAAGTAGGAGATTTAGTATCTGTGACTGGTGAAGTTAGTGAATATGCGATCGATGGTTTCGGTGACAAACAAGAAACAGATATGAAGACAACACAAATCACTGTTCGCGATGATCGAGGTGGCAAAGTTGAAGTACTTCAATCTGGCGTAGAATTACCAAAGCCGATTGTAATCGACGAAACTAATCTACCAACTGAACATATTGATAGTGATGAATTAGCTGAATTTAATCCAGAAGTAGATGCAATTGATTTCTGGGAAAGTATTGAAGGTATGCGTGTGCAAGTGGGTAATGTAAAGGCAGTTGCTCCACAAGAGCATGGTGATCTTGTAACTGTTCTTGAAGGTAGCAAAACGAACTCTTTACATGGTGGCGTTCTTTTAGAAGAAAATGATCAAAATGCTGAACGCATCCAATTCCGCTTAGAGCCGAACAGTCCAGCTCGTGATTTTGAAGTAGCAACAGGCGATAAATTTAAAGGGCCGATCGAAGGTGTAGTAGGCTATTCATTCCAAAACTACAAAATTTACGTTGGATTAGATGAAATGAAAGCGGCTCACTCAAAAGGCGAGGCGAAGCCAGAGAAAACAACGATTGTGAAGAATGATAAGAAGTTAACAATCGCTTCTTATAACTTAGAAAACTTCTCAAACAATGACAAAACGACTTCAGATGATAAAGCACAAAAGTTAGCAAGAGCGATTGCTACAGATATGCAAAGCCCTGATATTGTTGGTGTGACAGAGGTGCAAGATAATAACGGTCCAGATGCTGGCGATTCAAAAGCAGATGAAAGTTATCAACGATTGATTGCTGCGATTGCAAATGCCGGAGGACCAACATATGAGTACGTCAACATTGATCCAGAATATAATCAAGATGGTGGGCAACCAGGAGCTAATATTCGAGTTGGTTTCTTATACAATCCTGACCGCGTGTCATTAACAGACGGTATGCCTCAAGGAGATGCAACGACAGCTGTTGGGTATGAAAATGGTAAATTAACGCATAATCCAGGTCGTATTGATCCAAACAACAGTGCATTTAATAGCAGTCGTAAGCCATTAGCCGCTCAATTTGATTTCCAAGGGGATAATGTTATTGTGATTGCGAACCATTGGAACTCTAAAGGTGGGGATACACCATTATTCGGTTCGCAACAGCCACCTGTTTACAAAAGTGAAGTACAACGTAAGCAAATTGCCACAATCGTAGCTAACTTTATCACAGATGTTAAAACAGAAAATCCAGATGCCAACATTGTTTCTCTTGGTGACTTTAACGACTTCCAATTCTCTGATGCGTTAAAGATCCATGAAGGCAAACATATGACGAACATGGTCAACAAAGTAGAAACAGCTGACCGTTACACATACGTATATCAAGGAAACTCTCAAGTATTAGACCATATTTTAGTATCGAAAAATCTTGAAAAAGCAACAGAAGTGGATATTCTGCATGTGAATGCTGACTTCACTGATATGGCAGGTCGTGCAAGTGACCATGATCCAGTATTAGTTCAGGTTAGTTTGACGGGGGATGGAGAAGTGACTCCAGAACCAATCAAGCCTGAAAAAGAATACAATTTAACTAACTTTAAAACAAAGAAATTAAAAATCAACTCGCCAAGCGTGGCTATTAATGTAGATGAATCATCTGTTATTAAAGATGGGATTTGGTTGAAAGGTGCTTATGCCGAGCTTCAAGGTGCAGGATTAAGTAAAACGAAAGTAACGATTCAGCCGACAGCACCTGATGCCATCATTGATTTCAAAGGCGCTGAAGTGAAAGAAGTGATTATTGAAAAAAATAATGTGAAGGAAATTAGAGGCGCTGAAAACATTAAAAATATTAAATACGAAAAAGGCGCAACACCTGAATCGATTAAGTTTACTGATTCCAAAGGAGAGCCAATCGGCTCTCCTTCTTTGCCAGGTGACAATAAAGCTCCTGTGTTAAAAAAGGAATTTATGAATCAAACAGTAAAAATGGGAGAAGCGATTTCTTTACGCTTATCCGATTATTTCTCTGATCCTGACAATGATCGGTTAACATTCACATCGACGAAAGGAACAATTGATCAGCAAGCAGGAACGCTGACGCTTATGCTTGAAGAAGGAAGTCATATCGTCGCTGTCACGGCTACAGATGGAAAGGCTAGTGAAACAGCAAGTTTTGGTGTCACTGTCAAAGCAGAGGAAGTACTAAGTGATGATTATTATAAAGATGCTTATGGAAAGACAGGCAGTGATTTGAAAACAGCTCTACATGAAATCATCGATGATCATAAACAGCTTTCTTATAATGATGTTTGGGAAGCATTACGTGAGACAGACGAAGATCCAAACAATCCAAACAACGTCATTTTGCTTTACTCTGGGAAATCTCGTTCAAAGAGTCTAAATGGCGGAGATATGGGCGATTGGAACCGTGAGCACGTTTGGGCGAAATCACATGGCGATTTCGGAACGAGCAAAGGGCCGGGCACAGACATCCATCATTTACGTCCGACAGATGTTCGTATCAATAGCATGCGAGGAAACTTAGACTTTAATAACGGCGGAAGTGCCGTAAGTGATTGTAACGGATGTTTCCGCTCGTCTGATTCGTGGGAGCCACCTGATCGTGTGAAAGGTGATGTTGCTAGAATGCTCTTTTACATGACGGTGCGCTATGAAAGTGGAGATCGTGTCGACCTTGAGTTGAATGAGAAATTGAATAATGGATCAAATCCATACCACGGTAAAAAGTCCGTGCTATTAGAATGGCATAAACAAGATCCAGTTGACGATTTTGAGAAAAACAGAAACAACGTTATCCAAGAGTGGCAAGGAAACCGCAACCCATTCATTGACCACCCGGAATGGGCAAAAGAAATTTGGTAAGTGCCTGTCACTCCCCGGTTTTTGTCGAATGGCGAAGTGGTATTAGTGAAAGAGATTAGAAGTTAGATATACATCTTTAAAAAAGTTTTGTGGAGAAATCTCTACAAGACTTTTTTTTATTTTGATCAGATTAGTGCATAGAAATTGTGGAGGATAGAGGCTTCTACATGGTAGTTAGTAGGTTAGTCTTATGGTATATTCAGTGGTTTTTTCCGTTATGTTGAAAAAAGGTGTGGAATATTACATTTTTAATGGGTATAATTTACTTGTAATGTTTTTACTAGTTTGATAAAAAATTCTTTGGAGGGGTAAGATTGAAAAAGGCAATTATTTTTATACTGTCAGTTTTGCTGATTTGTACAGCTGTACCGATGAACCAAGTGCAAGCAGCAGCTGAACCAATTAAAGACATGAAGTCGAGCTATCGCTTCTATGAGTCGGTTTGGAGTTTAACGGCAAAAGGAGTGCTTGTTCCAGTAAGTGACGATGAATTAAAGGTCGCACCTGATAGATTGGTGACACGTGCAGAAGCAGCCAACATGATTACTGCAATGCTCGGATTAAAGCGAGAAAGTGACCACCCAGGATTCCGCGATGTAACGAAAGAAAATATAAACTATGATTCTATTGCTGCTTTAGCGGAGAGAAACATCATCGATGGATTTAAAGATGGTACAATTAAACCAAATGAGGTTTTAACACGAGCGCAAATGGCGAAAATGATTTCGTTAAGTTTCAAATATAAAACGAATGCAAACGCAGTCATTCCATTTAAGGATGTAGCTAAAGGGAATTGGGCTGTGCCTTATATTGATGCATTAATTCGTAGTAAAGTGACAAATGGTACGACGGCTACTACTTTCTCACCAAATGACAAATTAACACGCCAGCAAATGGTTTTATTCTTGTATCGTGCTCATCAAAAGAAACCAGTAAGCCAGTACAATGATGAGGAAATTTTTAATTTAGTTAGAGAAGTGCAGAATAAAGCAGATATGGTCATGCAATATTATGTGAGTGCTTCTAAGAAACCAGCATTCTCTAAAGTACGAGCAGAGTTGCTTCCTTATGCTGAAACAGCGCTTGTAGATAGCTTTATGAAGGAATTTTATAATGAAGCATGCACAGGATGCGATTGGGTCATGTATGCCGAGGTTTATGATACAGGCTTACCATATGAAATTATGGAACGTAGTAATAAGCAAGTTAAAGTGAAAGTGCGTTACCCGGCTGAAATGGACGATGCTTATACTGTTGTTTGGACGCTAGTAAATGTCAATGGCAAATGGAAGATCAAAGACTGGGAAGAGTATTCGATTAAAGAAGCTCCATTCAAGTTGACAGTGAAACAAGCGGCGCACTATTTGAAATCAGTACTTGAAGATCCGATGACTTGGGAAGGTAAACGCGAGTATGTCAAGGCAATCAAACATGAAGGAACAAGCAAAGGTTACTATAAATTCTCAATTAAAACCAATGTAGATGAATACATTGTTGAAATTAACCCGACAAATGCGGAGTTAAAGGAATAATGTATAAAAACAAGCTCTGTAGCGAAACATCGCGGCAGAGCTTGTTTTAAATGAAATGAGGTGCCTGTCACTCCCCGGTTTTTGTCGATATATGTTATGCAGTACTACAGTTTAAATTGATTGACTAGTTTTTTTAAGTCATTAGCCATGTTGTTCAGTACTTCGACGGAGGAGGAGATGTTTTTCATGGATGTATATTGTTCTCCTGCAGCACTTGCTACGTTTTGTGTATTAGCTGCTAGTTCCTCTGATGTGTAGGTCATTCGCTGAATCATCTCGACAATGCCGTCTGTACTTGCATTCACTTGCTCAACGACAGCGGATACTTCATGGTTTTGAACGGAAATGTCCTCAATGGTTTTGGTGATCTCGTGGAAGGAACCATCTGTTTGGGTCGTTAAATCCATGCCACCTTGAACAGCCGTCATGCCTTCTTTCATCGATTGGATTGCATTTTGAGACTCCGTTTGAATTTCTTCGATTAATTTTCTAATTTCCTTAGCGGATTGCTCCGATTGTTCCGCTAATTGTTTCACCTCTCCTGCAACAACAGCAAACCCTTTTCCATGTTCTCCTGCTCGTGCTGATTCAATTGCCGCATTTAATGACAGTAGATTCGTCTGGCTAGCAATGTCGGTGATGATCGAAATGATTTGGTCAATTTCTCTCGATTTTTGATCAAGTCGCCGAATCACCTCGAATGTATGATCCACTTTTTGATGGATTTGATTCATTTGCTCTAGTGTTTCCTCCACCACTTGATTTCCTTTTTGAGCATTCTTTTTCGCATGCTGACCTAAGTCTGTTACCGTCTGAATCGCTTGAGCCGCTTGCGTCATTCCTTGAGATACTTCTGAAATAAAGCGGGAAGAGTTAGAAGAATCGGCTGCTTGTTGCTCGGTTACAGAGGCGACCTCTTGCATCGCGGAAGTGATCTCTTCTGTCGCTTTTTCATTTTTTTCTGCGCTAGTTGTTAATTGCTCGGAGGATGAGACAATTTCTTTTGAAGTTATATCAATTTTTTCGATTAGTTTGCTTAGTTGTTGCCTCATTTGCTCAAAAGATTGTGCTAATTTTCCAATTTCATCTTTTGATTTCAATTGAATCGGCTCGTGCAAGTGACCTTTCGCAATCGCTTCTGTGGAGAGAATTAATTGATGAAGCGGGACGATAATTGATCGACTTAATAAAATAGCAACGATGATGCCAATGACAAAGATGATTATGATGATCCAGTTGAACACTGTTGTGTTCTTTTGAACGAGTTGCTCAATATCTTTGACGGATTGGCTAATCTTTTCGGCATTTTCTTGCTGAAATAGATCGACTTTCTCATTAATATCTGTTGCCGCTTTGTCAAATTCAAGCATGACTGGGTTTCCTTTTTGCGGGCCACCTTGTATATATTGTTTGGCCATTTTCTGTCCTAAAGCATAGTAAGTTTGAAAAGACTGCTCAATCGAGTCCAACCTGTCAACATCATCTGGATTCAGCTCTCTCAATGTTTGAATATCGCGGTAAAAAACATTGCTATATTTTTCTGCTTGCTCAAATCCATCGTTTAATCCATTTTGTCCTCTTGTCGCACTAATATCTGATAAATATTGCTGTACCTGTACAACCGATAATTTCAGCTCATCTGATAATAGGGACGTTTGCAAGGTTTGGTCTTTAATCATTTGTATTTGCTCGACTTGTGAACTAGCATTTTTCTGTTGATACATACCAAGGAAAAGTAACAATAGAAAAATGAGACCGAAAGAGAGAAAGCTTCTTAGTTTAATTGACAAAACAACCCCTCCTGAGTGTTCATATTTTTGGTGAAAAAGAACTATGTATACTAATGAGTCTTTCATCTTAATTGTAAAGTAATTGTAAAGGTATTTCAATTGAATGCGGAGAATCAAGGAATAGTGGGTCAATGAAATTCACGAAATTTATATAATATTTTTACAATATCAATGTGTTGTTTGTGTTATGGTTTTAGTTGGACAGATTTCTACAAAATTGGAATGTTTTATTCGGAGAGTACACGATCAAACTTACATTTATTAAAATTGGAGGAATTGAGTGTATGGCTTACTTATCTAAATCACATCGTAAATTTATCGCAACTGCTGCTACAGCAACACTTGTAGCTACGGCAGTTACACCTGTGTTCGCTGCTTCATTTTCAGATGTCTCGGAGGATTATAAAGAGGCTGTAGATTACCTCGTTAGTAATAAGATCACTGAAGGCATGACGGATACAACATTTGGGACAGCTCTGTCCATTAAGCGTGTTGATGCTGCAGTGATGTTAGCGAAAGCGTTAAAGCTGGACATTGATAATGTAGAAGATTCTGGTTTTACAGATGTGCCAGCTCGTGCGAAAGTTTATGTGAATGCGCTAAAGAAAGCGGGAATTGTCGATGGAAAAACGGCAACGACTTTTGCTTCTGATCAAAATATTACACGCGGAGAAGCAGCGCTTATGCTAGCGAAAGCGTATGATTTAAAGGGAGATAATGCGAATACTCCTTTTACAGACGTGGGCTCTCACTATAAGGATGCTGTCGGAGCTCTTGTAAAACATGAGATCACATCAGGTAAGACAACGACTTCTTATGGAACGAATGATGATATTAAACGCGGTGAATATGCGATTTTCTTATATAAGCTTTCAAAGCTAGAGAACAATTTTACTTTGTCGTTAATGCATACGAACGATACGCATGGAAACTTGGACAATGCTGCGAAAAAAATGACGGCAATTAAAGAAGTGCGTGCGAAAAAGCCGAATGCGTTATTAGTAGATGCAGGAGATGTATTCTCTGGCACACTCTATTTCAATGAATTTAAAGGTCAAGCAGATTTGAAGTTTATGAATCTGATGGGCTACGATGTGATGACGTTCGGGAATCATGAATTCGACCTTGGTTCTAGTCCAGAAGGCCATCAAGCATTAGCGGACTTTATTAAAGGGGCTAAGTTCCCGTTTGTCAGCTCTAATATAGATTTCTCCGGAGATGACAAATTCAAAGGATTATTCAGTGACGTTATTTCAAGTGAGCCTGAAAAAGGAAAAATCTATAATGGGATCATCAAGGAAGTAGATGGTCAAAAGGTTGGATTTTTCGGTTTGACGACGGAAGACACGAAGGATATCTCTAGCTCGAATAAAGTAGTTTTTGAAAATTACCTCCAAGAAGCGGAAAAAGCAGTGAAAGCATTTGAAGGTCAAGGTGTGGATAAAATCGTTGCCGTTTCTCACATTGGGTATGATGACAATGAAGCTGTTGATAATGATCTAACGTTAGCTGCGAAAGTAGACGGCATCGATGTGATTGTCGGTGGACATAGTCATACGAAATTAAGTGAGCCGACTGTTGTGACCAAAGACGAAGCGGGTAAAGCGAAAGATCCGACAGTAATTGTTCATGCGGATCAATATAATAAAGTTTTAGGTACATTAGATGTTCAATTTGACAAAGCTGGAAAAGTGATTGGTCACGCTGGTCAGTTAATTGAAATTAAAGAGCAAGCGGAAGATACTGAAGCAAAGGCGCTATTAGCACCATACACAGAGAAAATAAATGAAATCAAGAACACGCCTACGGGAGGAACGGCAGAGAAGTTGCTTGATAAT
Organism: Bacillaceae bacterium SAS-127; assembly: GCA_002261155.1. GTDB lineage: Bacteria > Bacillota > Bacilli > Bacillales > Domibacillaceae > Bacillus_CE. Next base: position 119,614 of record NKXN01000004.1, read on the forward strand.
CCACGTACTTCAGGTGATGATACAAAGCCAAGTGTTCGTAAAAACGAAACAGAACTTGGAAACTTAATTACAGATGGTATGCTTAAAAAAGCAAAAGAGTACAATTCAAATGTTGTGATGGCACTGCAAAACGGTGGCGGTATTCGTGTACCGATTGACCAAGGACCAATCACGGTGGGTGAAGTGATTACTGTGCTTCCATTTGGTAATACGTTAGCAACAATGAGCGTCACGGGGGCAGAGTTAAAAGAAGCATTCGAAACAAGTGTGAGCACTTTACCAAAGGAAAACGGTGGCTTCTTACACGTATCAGGAGCAAAGGTAGAATATGATTCTTCTAAACTAGCAGGTGAGCGTGTCATGTCCATCTCTTATAAACAAGCAGATGGTACGTATGCAGAAATTAAAGATACAGAGACGTACACAGTAGCAACGAATGCTTTCACAGCTAAAGGTGGAGACGGCTATGATGTCTTTAAGAAAGCGTATGAAGAAGGGCGCGTAACCGATCTTGGATTGTCAGATTGGGAGAATTTAAGAGACCATGTGGCAAGCTTAGGAACAGTCAATCCACAAATCGAAGGCCGTATTGTGGATGTAGCGAAATAAATTACGTTTAAAAAAAGCTTTGTAGAGTGTGACATCTCTACAAAGCTTTTTTCGTTTTTAGAAAAGTGCATGGAAAGAGTGGAATGACAAATTTGTTTACTAATTTTTGCTTAAAAAACGTCACAATAGAGGACAGGTAAGAATATGATGGTACAACCATAATTAGCGATATTATACGCTAAAGTGGGAAGAACGAGTATCGGGATCTTAGTATATTTAATTGAGGTGAGGCAATTGGAAATAACCGATATGAAGACGGTCATCATCGACTTTAGAAAAAATACAATGGTACCGTTGCCACATTATACGCAATATCATGCCAACAAGTTAAAGTTTATTGTAAAAGACAACGGTGTTGATGCAGATCTATCGAACATTGATAAGATTATTGTTAGTATAAGGCGTGCCGACGGAGTGATAACACAACGGTTATTACAAGCGGAAGGTAACGAAATCACTTATGACATTGGTGATGAAGAGCAGAAAGTTATTGGATACGCAGAGCTCACGCTACATTTTTTAAAAATGGAGAACGTATTATTTAGCAAGAGGTTAAACGTTTATTTTGGCGAACCATTCGATACTGAACGACACGATCATTCGATCTTACAGGAGCTTTTTATTGAAGTTAGAGAAGTGGAAAATGTAGTGGCAGAAGTGAACGGTGACGCATGTGAAAAAGCAAACGATATCGATGAAGTTGTGTCGATGATGAGCGAGGTTGATAACAAGACAAATCGGCAAGTGAATAGTGCAGAATCTATTGTGGCATTTAATAGCATTTCACCAGATGAAGATGGTCATGTCATTATTGATATGGATTTAAGTGAATTTGTTACGAGACAAGAGGTTGAAGAGGCAAAAGATGCTATTCTGTCACAAATAATGGATCAATCGGTCAATGTCAAAGAATATGGAGCTATCGGTGATGGTGTTTTTAGAAAAATTAAAGATGTCGATCCATCGATTACTTTGGCTGAGGTGAAAGAATTAGATCCTGATGCTAATTTAGATAACAGCATAGACTGGTACGGAATACAGAAAGCCATTCAATTGAATAATAGCATCAAAGTACAAGGGTCATTTATTATCGATAGGCCTCTTATGATCGATAAGTATCATTTTTCGATGGTTGGCACATCAAATTTTGCGACCATTACGAACGTTGGTATAGGGTTGCCCGCCATTATTTTAGGAAAAAATCGATCTAAACTGATAGAAGGAACGAAACTTTTCAATTTAAGAGTATTTGGAACGACGATAGAAAATGAGATGTCAGGCCATGGGATTGAAGTTAGAATGGCGGCTAATGTATTCATGAGCAATTGTGATTTTATCGGTCACGGTGGTAATGGGTTATTTTCGGGTGTCAATCATGATTTTTATATTAGTCGACTCGTTAATTGCAGGTTTGAAATGAATAAAGATAATGGGGTTTTAATTGAACATTATTATGCCTATCAAAAAATAATATTTCCTTTATAGGGTGTAGAGCACAAAATAATGGTAGAAATGAAATGGGTCAGTTATTGTATCAGTTAGGTCAAACGACCACTACTTATGGACATGGAATCAAAATTAGTGGCACGGCTATATTTATTGGTGCTGGCACATGTTGTGAAGGAAACAGTGGATCTGGTGTCTATTTGGGCGGAGATAGTCCAGAAAGGTTAATGATAGGCGTTCAAATTTCGGGATGCTATTTTGAACCTAATTTATTAACTGACATTTATATAGCGAATAACGCAAATATATTTGATGGTTTCATTAGTGGCAATTACCCAGGAGCTGATTATATAAATAAGTCGCAATTGGGTCATCAATATATTGAAAATCTATATAATCTATCATCGAATACGTTCATTGATTCCTTTGGAGGGAATAAGAACTTAGAGGACATTAAATCGTCTACATCGCTTTTTACGGGTGGTGAGTTCGATACTAAAGGCACCTACAATACGAATGACACGATGTATGATAAAATATTCGGTGATGGCATTAAATTAGATAAAAATAAAAATTCTTTTTTGGGAAATAATGTTATTTTTTTCCGGGTCTCATTAAAATGCAAGTCGATTACTATTGGAATAAAGTTAATGCTTCTTCTCTATTGATCGGACTATATACGAAAGATTATGACAGCAACCCTATTTGGAATAAGACATTACCAGCCTCTAAAGTTTCTGAATATTCTAAATTAACGAGAGGTGTTAATGAATCGGACACGATATTATATTTTGATGATTTAACAGGGTGGAATACTGCAGGGGGCAATACGTTAGTGTTTTACGATACAGTATTGTCTAACGGCTATGCAGTTGGAGTCGAGTATTCAAATAATTATTTAAGCGCTAGCTCTATAGCTAGTATTGATGTGGCAAATAAAAGAGTTTATTTAAATTCTCCCATCAATAAAACGATTTCTAGTGGGACAGTATGTGCATTGACAAATGATACAGGTACAGGTGCCTTTTTGCCACCAGAATACTTTAACATCATTACAACTTCTAACTCTAAGCTTGAAACAAATAATTTAGTCATTGATACTTCTAAACTTCGTCATGCCAAGTTTATCAGATATGTTTGTCCTTATATCCTCTTAAACGGTGCTACTCACATAAACGACTATGTGGCGCTTAGAAGAGTAAGGATAAAGGAAATGGATTCTTTATCTCAAAAGGGATCAACTGCGAATAGACCAAGTGAATCATTAGTGGTTGGAAAACAATATTTTGATACGACACTAAATAAACCAGTTTGGTGGAATGGAACTGTTTGGAAAGATGCCAATGGGAACACGGTATAGGGGGTTCACTTTTACCTAGAAAAAGTGAAAAAAGCAGAGTAGCCCATAGAGGTTCTCTGCTTAATTAAATTAGAAGCATCGGAAGGAGCGAATTCTATTTAAATCTGTACCATAATATGTCCAACGCCAATTTCTCCAGCGCCAGCCAGCTACTGATGTACGGCCGACAAAGGTTGGATAGAACCAAAAGCTACGGCCGTTGCGGAGCCAGACGTAAGTATTGCGGAATAAGCAGCCTCTGATGGCACCTGGATCAACAGCAAATGTTGTTGCTTGTTGCGGTTGAGGAGTAAAGGACGGTGGTGGAGAAGTAGGAGCCCCTCCTTGTTGTCCACCTCCTGATGGGAAACCTGGCGGCTGTCCTGGAGGGCCAAATCCGCCTGGAAATCCTGGTTGTTGTCCTGGTGGTCCTTGAAACGGATTTTGTCTGTACTCATCATCTTCTAACGGGAATGGGTAATATTGAGAGTAATCTGTGTAATCCATACATTTGAATCTCCTTTCATCCTGTCTATTTGCAATGTATGCGCTAGTTGCCTATTTGTGCATCGTTAAATTTTTTATGTGAAAAGCTCTGTAGAATCGTTTATATGGAACTAGCCTCTATACCAGGGGGGGGAGTGGGACAAGGTATCTGTCCAGCTATTTATTGCAGTTTTGCAAGAGGAATTGTAGTTTTGCTTTGTTTAGGGTGAGGCATTTATTTTTGAGAATTGCTTAAGAAGTATATGTGATTGATGATTTTGATGATTCTGTATTTTGGCATAATAATTGCTTGTATATATTCGTCAATGTTCACAAATTCTTTGGCAGTTAGCTGAACAAGGGGGAAGGTTTGGCTTTAAATGGGGGTAGTCATAGGTCAAAAAAAACACAAAGGGGCGTACTTATATGGTGGAAATTCTAAAACCTCACGAGGAGAAGAAAGATGATTTTGCTTTAGAGAAAGTGCCGGTCGAGGGGCGGTCGATGGGGTGGTTGAGCATTACCAATGTCACTTTAGGGGTAGCGACGGCGATGTTGTTCATTCAAATGGGGAGTTTGATGGCAATTCAATTTGGAGCAATCAACGCATTAATCGCCGAAGTATATGCGACAATTGTCGCTGGAGTACTAGGAATAGGCATTTGTTATTATGCGGCCAAGTCTGGTTTGAACGTCAATTTAATGGCTAGGGGTGGGGGATTTGGCTACTTTGGTGCATCGATTACTTCATTAATATATGCGACCAATTTCATCATGTATTGTGCGATTGAAGGGTCGATTATGGCGGCGGCTGTTCATGAATATGTATCTTTCATTCCGATTTGGGCTTTAATGGTGTTCTTTGGCTTGATTGTTATTCCGTTGAACTGGTTTGGGATTAAGCAATTAGACAAGCTACAGAAATGGTCATTGCCGCTGTTTGTGATTTTACTCGGTGCTGGTTTTTTTCTCGTTTCGAGAAATTCCACTTTTGAAGGAAGTATATGGACGTTCCTGCCGGAAGGAGGAGAGGTTGGCGGTGCTTCGCTGCTTGCTTGTATCGGAATTATGAATGGGCTTGTTGGGATCATGGCGCTGCTTGTGTCTGATTACGCGAGATTTATTAAAAAAGAGGAGTTTAAAATGGGGGTGTTTGCCGTTGGCTTTTTGCCACAGCTCGTTTGTTTTTTAGTGATGGGAAGCATCGGTGTTTGGTTTGGCGTGCAAATGGGTGAAGAGAATCCTGGTATTTATTTCGTACAAATTCTCGGAATTGGTGGGGCGTTATTTACTATTTTGACGCAATTACGGATTAACATTACTAATTTATATAGCAGCTCGTTATCGTTGGCGAACTTTTTTGAAAACGTCTTCAATTTTAAGCCGAGTCGAAACTTTTGGGTTGTGTTTACATCGATTATGGCTATCATTTTAATGTTGGGCGGTGTGTTAAATCATATCGGCAGCTTGCTCACTTTCCAAGGGGTATTTCTTTTATCGTGGGCAGCAGTTTTACTGTCAGATGCTATAGTTGTGAAGAGAATGCTCAAAATTGGACCGAGATATTTTGAGCATCGACAAGAATATTTATATGCTTGGAATCCAGTCGGCGTTGGCGCGCTCATCATCGCTAGCGTTGTCGGATCGATCGCAGCCTTCGGATATATGGGTGTCTTCCTACAAAACATCGCGGCTTTCTTCGCTGCAGTCCTTGCCTTCATCTTAACTGTAGTCCTTGCTATCGCTACAAAAGGCAAATACTACAGCAAAAAAACAGCCGAAGACATCGGTTCAGATGAATATATAGCTTAGTTTAAGTGCCAGTTTAAGTGCCAGTTTAAGTGCCTGTCACTCCTCGGTATTTGTCGAAACCCTGCGGAAAAAATGTTCCGTGGGGTTTTGGTCTATGGTTTGATTTTGTTCATATATTGAGAGTGTGGGAGGTGTTTTATCTCGCGTTAACGAGCAGTAAGATTCCCCGCTGATGGAAGTTTCACTCTATTATTTTTAAGAAAGAAGGGATCAACATGGCTATTAAATTCATCAAGATTTCCGTTGTGTACTTTGCTTTGGGGGTTTTGCTTGGTTATTATATGTCCATTCAGCATTCTTATGAGCTAACAAGTGTTCATGTGCACTTGCTTTTACTCGGATGGGTAGCGTTCATGTTTGCCGGGATTATTTATTATCTATTTCCGTCGCTTACTTTTGGAAAAATAGCTAAAGCTCACTTTTGGCTTCATAACATCGGCCTTCCTATTATGATGATCGCCTTAGCCTTCTTACTCACAACAAAAAACGAAGCTCTCACAGCCTGGGTAGATATCGGATCCACACTAACCGTACTCGGCATCCTTCTCTTCACCTATAACCTACTAACTAACCTAAAAAGCACACCATCTAAATAAGGAGAATACCGGGGAGGGTTGGTGCCTGTCACTCCCCGGTTTTTGTCGATTCTACTTCTTTTTAGTCGGCGGCGGATCGATTTTATCGTTTTCGTTGCCCAATAGGAAGAAGGAGATACCACCCGATAAAACGACGGCACTAGCAATGATTAACACGCGTGTTGTCCAATCAACCATCGCATAATCTTTCGCTAGCATCCATGTGGCTAGAATCCCAACAACAACCATAATCGGCACGGCAAAAGTCATTCTCTTTTTCATTTATCTACACTCCTTTATAAAACAAGTGTAGCATACGGGAGGTGCCTGTCACTCCCCGATTTTTGTCGAAATAATTTTCTTCTCGCTAAAAAGGGTTTGGCATAAAGGGTGTCAAATATGTTACAGTATAGGTCGTTTTGACTCATATTTTGTCCTATTATAAGGAGGTTACTCGCCTTGTTTCTTCATTTGTTCCCCGCTGTCCGTACTACTCAATCCCCTCTAAAGGAAAGAACGTAACATGCCGCGAAAAAGAAGAGTCTGGATACCTGAAAAGTTTTATCATATTGTTTCCCGTGGGAATCGCCGTGATCCACTGTTTTACTACCATGATGACTTCGAAGCCTTCTTCTACATCCTCAACCAGCTCCATGAAACCCACCCTTTTGAACTCGCATCCTACTGTTTAATGACGAATCATTTTCACTTGCAGCTACGCTCTACTCAGCAGCCCATCTCTAAAGTAATGTCCCTACTAAACAAAAGATTTGCTGATTACTTCAATACTCGTTATCGCTTGAGCGGCCATGTGTTTGAAAAGCGATTTTTCGACGAAGTGATTTATGATCAAGAGGAGATGCTCCGCGTCAGCCGCTATATTCACTTAAATCCTATTACCGCTAAAATGGTCACCTGCCCAGAGCTTTATCCGTGGAGCAGCTATTCATTTTACCGTCCCGATAATAGCAAAGAGTCACCCCCTTATATGAACATCGCTCCCCTACTAGCAGGTTACCGAGGTACATTAGAGGAAAAAAAGCTCCAATATTGCGAAACGATCAATGAAAAAGCATTTTCTCTCTCTAATTAAAAAAAGGAAGCCTCTCGCATATGAGGCTTCCTTTGTCCTTTTATTCGTTTTCACCGATAATCTTTACTTCTCGTTCTAATTCTACGTTGAATTTTTCTTTGACTGTCTTTTGAACATGTTTGATCAAGGAAATGTAGTCAGTCGCTGTGGCGTTGTCGATGTTGACGATGAAACCAGCATGCTTCGTTGACACTTCGGCACCGCCAATTCTTGTTCCTTGCAAGCCGCTGTCTTGGATCAGCTTACCAGCGTAGTATCCAGGTGGACGTTTAAAGACGCTTCCGCAAGATGGGTACTCAAGCGGCTGCATCGTTTCTCGTCGGTTCGTTAAGTCATCCATCACCGTTTTGATTTCGTCATAGTTCCCTGGCTTCAATTTAAAACCTGCTTCAAGTACGATATATCTATTCGTTGGAATGTTGCTTGTGCGATACGATAGATCCAAATCTGCTGCTGCAAGCTTTACTAATTCGCCTTCGCGGCTAACGATGAGCGCATAGTCAAGGACGTCTTTAATTTCTCCGCCGTACGCTCCTGCATTCATAAATAATGCGCCGCCAACTGAACCGGGAATACCGCAAGCAAACTCTAGTCCGGTTAACTTGGCCTTCAAAGCTTCTCTAGAGGCTTCAATAATCGCCGCTCCACTTTGAGCAACAAGCGTATTATCCTCTGAAACATAAATTTTGTTTAAAAACTCCAAATTAATGACAATACCACGAATACCGCCATCTCGGACAATTAAGTTTGATCCATTACCAAGTAGTGTTAGCGGGATCTCATTCTCGTTAGCAAATTTGACGACTTGTTGTACTTCTTCATACGTTGATGGTGTGACGAACAAATCCGCTTTACCACCTAATTTTGTGTACGTATGATTTTTTAAATATTCATCAAGGTGAACATGTTCTTTATTCACCACAGTTTGTAATTTATCGTAAAATTGACGATAATCAGTCACTTTGATCATTCCTTTTCACATTTTCACTATAATGAATTATAGCAGTTTTTTTATTAAAGTATGATGATTTTGCTAAAGCATTTCAACTTTTAGGGAAAAAATCCTATTAGAAATGAAAAAAGAGGGTGTTGTTGATGAAAATATTAATTGATGCGGATGGGTGCCCTGTGGTCGATGAAACGTGCAAGGTGGCGAAATGTTTTGATCTCCCAGTGCTGATTTTTTGTGATACTGCCCATAATATGAGGCGTGATGGAGCAGAAACAATTACCGTATCCAAAGGAGCAGATGCAGTTGACTTTGTGCTCGTCAACCGAGTGGAAAAAGGAGACCTTGTCGTGACGCAAGACTACGGATTAGCCGCGATGGTACTCGCCAAAAAAGGAGCGGCAATCGATCAAAATGGTCGAAGCTATACCTCAGACAATATTGACCAACTGCTACATAGTCGCCACACAGCGAAGAAAATCCGCCAAGCAGGAGGCAGACTGAAGGGGCCGAAAAAAAGGAAAAAAGCAGACAATGAAATTTTCGAGAAGCGGTTAATTACCTGGTGTGAGCAACAACGTGGACCAATCAATGAACACAACTAAACAAGTGAAAAGCCACAAGATCGAATTGATGATCTTGTGGCTTTTTTGTGTTTCGACAAAACTCGGGGAGTGACAGGCACCTCCCGAAAAGATTGTATTTACAAAATAAGGGGTGTTCTTTATAATATTCTTTATAGAGAACAAATTGTTTGTTATATTGAACGGTGTAAGTAGGATTACATGTGCTTGTTCGAATGTTGAAATAGCTGGACATCCGTTTTTATTATGCTAGAGAACAGTGATTTGCTCATAAGCTTCATAGTGTCCTTCCCATTTTTTGTTCGACAAAACTCGGGGAGTGACAGGCACCTAAAAAAACAGGCACCTAAAAAAAGGAGGGGAGTCATATGATTTATCAGAGGCGAGTGACGGTGTTGGTGTTCATGGATGTGTTGTTGGTATTTGTGGCGGTGGTGTTCGGGCAGTTGGTGGTCGGAGGTTTGCTGGAGTTTGATTATTTATCCATTTTAGCGATCATTGCTGGCTTGGTGTGCAGTTATCAAGTGTTTGCCTTGAAGAGTCATTTGTATAAGAAGGCGTGGTCCTTTGCTAGTATACGGGAGCTAATTGTTTTGTTGCAGGCGATTACTTTGTCTGTGATCAGCATAATGGCGATTGACTTCATCATGACACAACAAGTCAATCCACGGTTGTATGTCGTGATTTGGATGGCATTGATGCTGTTCATCGGCGGCTCGCGATTTTCCATCCGGGTGCTACGTGATACGGTTTTCTTACCAAATAAAAATAAAAAACGAACATTAATAGTTGGAGCTGGGGCCGCTGGTGTTATGGTCGTTCGTCAACTACAGAGAGAAGCTGACATTGACTTGTTACCCGTTGCTTTCGTAGATGATGACCAAAGAAAGCATCGACTGGAAATATTGGGTGTCCCTGTAGTGGGAAGCATCGCTAACATTCAAGAAATCGTTCGAACTCATAACATTGAACATATTATTATTGCAATTCCTTCTCTTAATAAAAAAGAGATTAATACTATTTACCAAACATGTTTGCAAACAAATAGAAAAACGCAAATCATCCCAAAAATAGAAGACCTCATGCTCGGAAAACTTTCTGTCCATCAATGGCAAGATGTTCGTCCAGAGGATTTGTTAGCACGAGAACCGATAGAACTAGCGACGGATCATATTACAGAAACGATTCATGAAAAGGTCGTGCTCGTCACAGGCGCAGGTGGATCGATTGGCTCGGAAATTTGCCGTCAAATTGCTCATTTCAACCCTGCTGAGCTGATTCTACTTGGACATGGTGAAAATAGTATTTACACGATCGAGATGGAGCTGACGGAAAAATACAAAGGGGTTATACATATTATTCCTGTTATAGCGGACATCCAAGATCGAGAACGCATGCTACAAGTGATGGAACGATATAAACCAGATATTATTTATCATGCAGCTGCTCATAAGCATGTCCCTCTAATGGAAGAAAATCCCCATGAAGCGGTCAAAAACAATATTATCGGAACAAAAAATGTTGTAGAAGCCGCTGCCAAATATGAAGTGGAGAGCTTTGTGATGGTGTCAACGGATAAAGCCGTTAATCCAACGAGTGTGATGGGCGCGACGAAACGAGTAGCTGAAATAATTGTGCAAAATATGAACGGTCGGGTGAAGACGAAATTTGTAGCGGTGCGATTTGGGAATGTTCTTGGGAGTCGTGGTAGTGTTATTCCTTTGTTTAAGAAGCAGATTGAACAAGGTGGACCTGTAACAGTCACTCATCCCGAAATGGAGCGTTATTTTATGACGATTCCCGAAGCGTCTCGGCTTGTGATTCAAGCAGGAACATTAGCGAACGGGGGAGAGATTTTTGTATTAGATATGGGTGAACCCGTTAAAATTGTTGACTTGGCGAAAAACTTAATTAAATTATCGGGCTTTACTATAGAAGAAATTGGCATTCAGTTTACCGGGATCCGACCGGGAGAAAAGCTGTATGAAGAACTGCTCAATGACAATGAAGTACATGAACAACAAATTCATCCGAAAATTCATATCGGAAAAGCAGTTATGCAAAATATGGAGGCTGTTGACTATTTACTCGCTACATTTATGACGATGGATAGTCATACACTCGGTCACCTATTATTAGAGATTGCTCATCATCGGACAGTAATTTCTCAGAAGGCGGTAGCTATTAATACGTAAGATATTGTTCCTCATTCTAAAACGATGACGAATAAAAAAGGAGCTGGAAAAATCCGTGATAAAAGAAAATGTGAAGTACAAAATCCTTGATCTCTCCAAAAGGGGAGAATGGCTTGATTTTGTTATGAAATGTGAAACTTATGATGTATTCTATCTTCCGCAATATGCACAAATGTATGAAGAAAGGGGAGAAGGGGTAGCGCAATTATTTGTATATGAGCAATCTGAAGAGGAATTTATCATCTACCCTTTTTTAAAACGAGAGATTCCAGATCGCGTTGATGATCAAATCTATTATGATATTACCACTCCTTATGGATATGGAGGACCGTTGTGTTCTGCTAGTCAATTAAAAGAAGACGATGATTTTCTTCATGATTTTAGACGTGCCTTTGAGCATTATTGTAAAGAAGCGGGGATTGTTAGTGAGTTTGTTCGTCTCCATCCTTATTTACAAACGGAAGCAGTATTAAAGGGGTATTTGAACATGATGTGCGCCGGTGAGTTTGTTTATAATGATGTCACCAAGACGGAAGAAGAAACTTGGCGTGCGGTAGCTCCGAGCAAGAGACGGAAAGTTAACAAGAGTAAGCGGCATCAAGTAAAGGTGCAGTTTATCGATGGAAGGGATATTGGCCCGAAAGAAATTCAAATATTCTATGACATTTATACAGAAACAATGGATAAGAAGCAAGCTTCATCTTTTTATTATTTCTCGCTGGAGTTTTTTCAAGCTTATTTCGAAGCATTGAAAGATCATATTACTTTAGCGTTCGCTCTACATGAGGATCAAGTGATCTCTGCTAATTTACTATTAAAAAGCGAAGGGTTTGTCACTATTCACTTAAGTGCTTCTTTCAAAGAGCATCTTCATTTATGTCCAAACTGCTATTTACGATATGAATGTGTTCTATGGGGTCAAAGAAATGGCTATCGAATTGTCGACCATGGGGGAGGAAAAGAAAAAGGCGATTCCTTGTATAGATACAAACGACAATTCTCCAACACTGAAACAAACTTTTACATCGGTAAAAAAATTCACAATCAACAAATCTACAACCAACTAGCTAGTGCAAAAACGAACCTCGTTCAAGGAGAAGAAGCTAGTTTTTTTCCAGAATATCGAAAATGACAGAGATTTGTCAAAATAAAAGGTCTGTGGTGAGTTTAAGCAGCAAAAAAATTGATTGAGAGTGGTGAAAAGTTATGAGGGCTAATTTTCTAATTTTAGGCGGTGGTGTAGGACAATTGCCAGCTATACAAAAAGCACAAGCACTTGGGATGAATGCGGTGGTTGTTTCTAATGATCCACATTGTATTGGGGCAAGTATAGCGGATTATTTTGAGTGCGTGGATACTACGGATTTTGAGGGAGTGGAACAAGTAGCCCGCCAATACAAAGTGGTTGGCTCGATGACTATGTCTAACGATGTGGCGGTGCCGACTAGTTGCTATGTGAATGAAAAATTAAATCTTCCAATGCAAGGAAAGGCATTGATTCAGCTTGCAACAGATAAATATCTTATGCGAGAAAAGTTTGCTACTCATCAAGTCAATTCACCAAAATTTTATCAAATTAGAGATTCTGACGATTTAACCTTCGTTAAGCATAAACTGAAATCTGCTTTGAAAACAGAAAGCTTTATTGTTAAGCCTAACGACAGTTCAGGAAGCCGAGGGGTTAGTAGGATTACAACTAGTGAAGAGTTAGATGAAGCTGTTCAATATGCGGTAGGTTTTAGCCGGAATAAAAGTGTCATTGTAGAGGAATTTATTGATGGAATTGAAATAGGTGCCCAAACGTTTAGTGTCGATGGGAAGGTAATTTATTGCTTTGTTCATAATGACAAAGTGTCAAATATGGTTCCAATCGGTCATTCTTTTCCTTCCGTGTACACTAAGGAGCAAGTTAGTAGAATTGAAGAGGAATGCGAAAAGGCGTTAACTAGTTTGGGAATTGAAAATGGGCCAAGTAATATTGACATCATTATTGATTCTGATGGAGTTCCTTTTGTGATTGAAGTAGGAGCAAGACTTGGTGCAACGAAACTTCCTGAATTGGTCATGCTTCATTCAGACATTGATTTAACTACTCTTACTATCCAATTAGCGAGTGGACAAAAAGTAGAGTGTCTACCAGTGACTCAAAACGAAGCAGTAGCAGTAGAAATGATCACTGTCGATCAGGATGGGATCATTGAAAAAATCGGTGATGTATCTTCACTCGTGCGAAAATACCAACCAGTAGACTTCGAACTTCGCCTGTCAGAAAAGCAAAAAATAACTAAGCTCAAATCAGGCCAAGATCAATATGGCCACGTCATCTTTACTGGAACGAGTGCTGTTGAAGCAGAAGAAAAGTGTGCGGAATTTATCACAGAGTGCCTGTCACTACTCGATATTTGTCGAATTGAAACTCAAGTTTTGTAAGGGGAGAGGGAGATTCTATGAAAAAGAACTTTTTAATTTTAGGCGGAAGTGTGGGACAGGTACCGGCAATTGAGAAGGCTCAAGCATTTGGAATGCATGCGGTGGTCGTTTCTAATGATCCCAGCTGTATTGGAGCGAGTAAGGCCGATTATTTCGAGTGCGTCGATGTCACTGATTTTAGGAAAGTAGAACGAGTGGCGCGCAAATACAAGGTAGTCGGTTCGATGACGATGTCCAATGACTTAGCGGTTCCGACTAGCTGCTATGTGAATGAAAAGTTGAATCTACCTATGCAAGGAGAAGGGCTTATACACGTTGTGGCAGACAAATATGAAATGCGAAAAAAGTTTGCCGCTCATCAAATGTTCACTCCTCCATTTTATAAAATTAGTCATCCGATCGATTTAATAAAGGTGAAGTCTCAATTACAAGTAGCGATACAAACAAAAAACTATATTGTGAAACCGACGGACAGTTCAGGAAGTCGAGGAATTAGTAAAGTAACAAATATTACTGAATTAGATCAAGCTGTCCAATATGCAATGCCGTTTAGCCCCAGTGGGAATGTAATCGTCGAGGAATTTGTCGAAGGGTTCGAGTTTGGAGCGTTGTCGTTTAGCGTGGATGGAGAAATGGTTTATTGTTTTCTTCACAATGACAAAGTGAAACAAATGGTCCAAATCGGTCACTCGTTTCCATCGCTTCTATCTAAAGATCAGGTAAAAAGAGTGAAAAGCGAATGCGAAAAGGCACTCACTAGCTTAGGCATCCAAAATGGGCCTTGCCATTTCGATATCATGATGACTGCTGATGGTACACCCTTCATTATTGAAATCGGTGCTAGACTAGCTGCTCATCAAATACCTGAACTCATCAAGTTGCATTCAGGAATCGACCTTGTCTCTCTTACTGTGCAATTAGCGAGTGGACAAAAGCCTAAATGCCCATCTATCACCGAAACGAAAGCCGTAGCCGTTCAATTTATCCATTTTGACGAAAATGGCATTCTCAAGAAAATAGGAGATCTCTCTCCACTCCACCAAAAATATCAACCAGCAGACTTTGCTTTAAAACTTTCAGAAAACCAAGAAATCTCTAAACTCCAGTCGAGTATCGACCATTGTGGTCATGTCATCTGCACCGGAAACAACGTCAAGGAAGCAGAAGGCAAGTGTCAACAATTTATCCATGAATTAAAAAGTAATGTAGTTTGTTTTAACGTGGAAAAAGAAGAGCGGATAGGTTAACCAGTTTTTCATGGAACAAATAATAATTTGATATAAGCGAGGTAACTTTCATGAACTATTTAGTAGTTGTTGCTCACCCGGATGATGAAGTGTTAGGGGCGGGTGCAACGATGTATAAGCTAGCTCAGGAAGGTCATTCAGTAAACGTCTGTATTTTATCAGGGGAAGTGAATGCGAGAAATTACCGACCCACTACCGATGAATTGAATGAAGATGTGAACAACTCTATGAATTTATTAGGAGTTGAGCAAATCATTAAAGGTGATTTTTTAAACATTGAATTTAATATGGTTCCACATTTGAAATTAGTGCAATTTGTTGAACAAGCAATAATCGACACAGAAGCGGAAGTGATCTTTACTCATCACCCGGCAGATTTAAATAACGATCATTTGCATACATCGCTTGCTTGTCAAGCGGCGGTGAGGCTATTTCAAAGAAGAGATGATGTGAAATCTTTGAAGGAGCTACTGTTTATGGAGGTTCCGTCGTCAACAGAGTGGGGGATGAATAAAACATTAAAGCAGTTTTCGCCCAATACGTTTATTGAAGTGGGAGAAGCCAACGTAGATAAAAAATTAGAGGCTCTCGCACAATACCGTGGTGTGATGAGAGATTATCCTCATCCGAGAAGTAAAGAAGCAATTAAAGGGCTGGCTGCTTATCGAGGGGGACAAGCAGGGATGGTTTACGCCGAAGCCTTTGAAAGTGTATTAAGGCGTGGGTTTTAACCTATAAGGAATGGAGGGATGAGAGTGAGAAAAAAATAGCATTTGCCACTTGTGTTCAGTTAGGACTCAGCTGCATGAAAGAAATATATCGTATCGGAGGAAGTCTCGATTTACTGATCACGCTGAAGGATGAGAAAGCGCAAAATAAGTCTGGCAGAATCTATCTGGATGATCTTGCCGCTGAACATCATACTCCACTATTAAAAGTTGATCACATCAATGACCAAGAAGTGATTCAAGCACTGAAAGACTATCAAATTGATTGGCTATTTATTATTGGCTGGTCACAAATAGCAGGAAAAGAAGTGATACAAACTCCAGTACATGGTTGCATTGGTATGCATCCTACCCTATTACCGTTAGGCAGAGGTAGGGCTGCTATTCCGTGGGCGATTATTAAAGGGTTAAAAGAAACGGGTGTAACGATGTTTAAGCTAGATGAAGGTGTGGATACTGGTGACATCATTGGTCAAGGCATCATTCCTCTTAATGAGAATATCACAGCAACAGAGCTTTATGAACAAGTGGACCAGATGCACATTTCCCTTATTTCAAAGTATTGGAATGATATCGTCCATAACGACATTACACTCACAAAACAAAATGAATCAGAAGCGACGGAGTGGCCAGGAAGAAAGCCAGAAGACGGCGAGATTTTCAACAATATGACAATGGATGAAGCAGATAAATTAGTGAGAGCTGTCACCCATCCATACCCTGGTGCTTTTTATCATAATGGAGATTACATTTTCCGAATATGGGCAGCTAAAACCAATCAAGATGAAGGGGAAATAAAACTAAGGGACGGATATTTAATTCTAGTTGACTATGAAATAGAGGGATCATCATGCAAAGTAAAAGATGGCAAAAATTGATGAAACGTTTCTTTGATATCGCTGTTTCTTTACTTATACTTTTATTGTTTTTTCCTTTATGGATAGCAGTCGCTATTTTAATTAAAATGACTTCAGCTGGACCAGTATTCTTTTTACAAGATCGTCCGGGGCTCCATAAGGAAATCTTTAAAGTCTACAAATTTCGCACGATGAGACCAGGGTCAGAAAAAATGATTAAAGGTCAAGAGGTAATGAAAGATGATGATCGAGTCACGGCGGTTGGGAAGTTTCTTAGAAGAAGCAAAATGGATGAAATTCCACAATTGCTAAATGTATTAAAGGGAGAAATGAGTCTAGTTGGTCCAAGACCTGAGCGAGTAGCATCTCTTGTGGATTATACAGATGAAATTTCTAAACGATTGAATATGAACCCAGGAATGACAGGATTAGCACAAGTGAGTGGTAACATTTATCTTTCTTTGGAGGAGCGTTATAAGTTTGATGTTTACTATATAGAGAATTTTAGCTTGTGGCTTGATTGTAAAATTATTATGAGGACTGTCGGTGTCATTTTATTTGGTGAAGATAGATACGTTAATAAATGCTTAGTTAATATTCATCAAGGAGCTAGAGAGATAGCTACTTCTGAAGAGGAGAGTATTTCAAAATGAAAAAGATACTGATAACAGGAAGTAGTAGTTATATAGGAACAGCCTTTAATGAATGGGCATCATTCTACCCTGATCAATATTCCGTTGATATGATCAGTTTGAGGGGGGAGAGTTGGAGGGAACAGTCATTTGAAGGATATGATGTGGTGCTTCATACGGTTGGCATAGCACATGTCGATGCAAAGCCAGAAATGGAACCTCTCTATTATAAAGTGAATCGAGATTTAACAATAGAAGCTGCACAAAAAGCCAAAAAAGATGGAGTGAAACAATTTGTATTTATGAGTAGCATTATCGTTTATGGTGAAAGTAGTGATATAAACATTCCGAGAATAATTGATGAAACAACGGTACCTTCCCCTGCAAACTTTTATGGAGCTAGCAAACTTCAAGCGGAAGAAGGGATTAAGCCTTTAAGGAGCGATGATTTCGACATTGCTATTATTAGACCTCCAATGATTTATGGTAAAGGTTCTAAAGGAAATTATCCTAAATTGGCTAAAGTAGCTCAGATACTACCCATATTTCCCAACATCAACAATCAACGAAGTATGCTTCATATAGACAATCTTTGTGAGTTTATTCGCCTGATCATTAATAATGAAGAGAGCGGCCTCTTTTTTCCTCAAAATTATGAGTACGTTAAGACCAGTGAGCTTGTTCAACTTATCGCTGAAGCCCATCGTCGGCAGGTTAAATTGACTAAAGTATTTAACCCGATTTTAATTGCTATAGGTAGAAAGGTAAGAATTGTTAATAAGGTATTTGGTAATTTGATTTATGATCAGAGTTTGAGTGATTATAAAGAAGAATATAGAGTTAGAGATTTAAGAAGTTCGATTATATTAACGGAAAAATAATGAAGAAGGGTGGACGATGAATTGAAGAAACATATTTTAGTTATTTCTCAATATTTCTACCCTGAACAATTTCGGATCAATGATATTTGTACTGAGTGGGTGAAAAGAGGATATAGAGTAACTGTTATAACAGGTATTCCTAATTATCCACAAGGCAAATATTTCAACGGGTACGGTCTATTTAAAAAGAGAACAGAAACATATAACGGTATTGAAATCATTCGCATCCCGCTCATACCAAGGGGAGATAACTCATTGATGCTTTCACTAAACTATGTGTCCTTTGTAGTTTCAGGTTTTTTCTGGAAGATGTTTACTAGGATCAACGCGGACTATGTCTTTATATTTGAAGTGTCGCCGATGACACAAGCGTTACCAGGCGTATGGTATGCGAAGAAGAAAAAGATCCCGTGTTATCTTTATGTACAAGATCTATGGCCAGAGAACTTCGAAATCTTATCAGGAATAAAAAATCAATTGATAGTAAATTTAATAGGCAGAATGGTTGATTATATTTATTCTCGTTCCACAAAAATCTTTACGACATCAAATAGTTTCATCACTTCTATCGTCAATCGTGGAGTTTCGAAGGAAAAAATATCGTATTGGCCTCAGTATGCAGAGGATTTCTATCTACCACTAGAAACAACTAGTGTGGCAGAAATTCCAAATGATGAGGCATTTAATATTATTTTCACAGGCAATATTGGTGTTTCTCAAGGGTTAGATATCCTCCCTAAGGTGGCTGTATTATTAAAGGGATATAATTCACAAAGAAAGATTCGATTTAATATTGTTGGTGATGGCAGGTATAAAGGAACATTAATTGATTTAGTGAATTCCCATCATGTATCTGATATGTTTCATTTTATTCCCAAACAGCCGGCAACTCGGATTCCTGAACTTCTAGCAGTCAGTGATGCAGCTTTCCTTTGTTTAACGGAAAGTCCATTGTTTTCAATGACTATCCCTGCCAAGCTGCAGTCCTATATGGCTTGTGGAATGCCTATCATTGCTTCAGCCCAAGGCGAAACTAATCAAATCATTCAAGCGGCTAACGCGGGTATCGTTAGCGAGGCTGGGAACGCTGAACAGCTTGCTAAAGCAATTGTTGAATTATTAAGTTGCCCAAAAGAACAATTAACTAAGATGGGGACAAATTCGAGAAACTATTATGATCGAAACTTTAATAAGCAAAAACTGTTAAATGAAATAGATACATATTTTGGAGTATAGCTTAAATAAAGAAAAGAATATTAGTATGATATGAATCGAATGAATGGTCTTCATTCAAATATTTTGTTACAAGTTAGTATTGAAAAACACCCTCCTTCTCTCCTTTCCATTTTCGTGCTATTCTAAAGGATAGGTACGTACATTGATAAAGGAGCAAAATTTGGATGGAAAGAAGATCAAGGTCTAGAAGGAAGAAAAGTAAGAAAAAGCTTTTTCTCATTGTGTTATTGTTCATATTGGCGATTGGAGGAGGAGCGGTTTTTGCAGCGTATTCGGTGGTCAACAACGCTTTAGATGGCATTGTCAATGAGCATGCGCTGAAGAAATCTGAAAAGCGCGAAAAAGAAGTTTCCTTGAAAAATAAAGATGCATTTACCGTTTTACTGTTAGGAGTCGATGAGCGAGAAGGTGACCGTGGGCGCTCAGATACGATGTTACTTATGTCTGTCAACGGCGAAGACAGCTCTGTGAAAATGCTCAGCATTCCACGTGACACGCGTGTTGAAATTGCGGGTAAAGGAACTGAGGATAAAATCAACCATGCCTATGCTTTTGGTGGAGTTGATATGTCAGCAAAAACAGTGGAGCAATTTCTCGATGTACCTGTCGATTACTATGCGGAAATCAATATGGATGGTTTTAAAGATTTAGTCGATGCTGTCGGTGGAATTGAAGTGGAGAGCACATTTGCTTTTACTTATGAGGGAGAAACTTTTCCGAAAGGAACGATCACTTTAACGGGGGAAGAAGCGCTGAAATATACACGTATGCGCTATGAAGATCCACAAGGTGATTTCGGTCGACAAGCTCGTCAACGCCAGGTGATTCAAGGCATTCTTGACAAAGGGGCTAGCATGACATCGGTGTTAAAATATAACGAAATTTTAGGTGCTCTGCAAAAGAATGTGCAAACGAATTTAACGGTAGACGAAATGATGAATATCCAAAAGAATTACGCTTCAGCTAGAAACAACATCCAGCAAGAAACAATCGAAGGAACAAACAACAAAATGGATGGTGTCTACTACTACTTAGTATCTGATGAAGAAAAAGAACGCATTTCGAATATGCTGAAACAACACTTAGGCATTCAATAACATAACTACACCTAGACAAAAACACACGGCCTATAAGCTGTGTGTTTTCTATTTACCCACAAAGTTACAGATGAGCAAGGGAGGAGAAGCCATTATGATCGATCTTCACTGTCATATTTTACCTGATATCGATGATGGGGCTGAATCAAATGCAGACAGTTTATCAATGGCTATCATGGCTGAAAAACAAGGAATTACAAAGATTGTTGCGACGCCACATCATAAAAACGGTATCTATGAAAATAAGAGAACTGATATTTTACTTCACGTTGCTAACTTAAATCATGAATTAAAGAATGCAGGAGTAAATGTAGAAATTTTACCTGGACAAGAGATTCGAATGTATGGAGAAATCATTGAGGATTTCAAAAATGGTGAGCTACTTACTGTAGGTGGAAATTCCAAATATGTACTGATTGAATTACCTTCTGGTCATATTCCGCAATATGCAGAGAAATTATTATTTGATCTCCATATGAAAGGTTTTTTTCCAATCATTGCTCATCCCGAGCGGAATCAAGAAATCCTTGAGCATCCTGATAAGTTGTACAAGCTTGTCAAAAATGGCGCCTTAACGCAAATAACTGCTTCCTCCTATATCGGTTATTTTGGAAAAAGAATTAAACGATTTACAGAACAACTCATCGAAGCCAACTTAACTCATTTCATTGCATCTGATGCCCATAACACGACCACTCGCCCTTTTCATATAGCAAAAGCATATGAAAAACTGCAATCACAAATCGGGAGCGATTATCGTTTTTACTTTCAAGAAAATGCTGAAATCATTATAAATGGTCAATATATTCATAAAGAGCCACCGATACATATTAATAAGCAAAAAAATTCCTTGGACTTTTTTAGAGTTTGTATAGGTGCTTTTCGTTTTGGCTTTATTAAATTCTTCATATGTAAAGAGAGTCAGCTCTAATGCCAAAAAGCATTTTGTTGTATAACAGAATGCTTTTTTGTATCCCACCTTTTTTTGTTGAATCAAAGGTGTATTTTACCGACTTGCTTGAGAATGTCTATTCCTTTTAAATAAGTAAAATAAGCGTCAAATGTTCTTTATAACTTTGAACAGCACGAGTGTTATAATATAGGTAAGTAAAAAGTAACAGTTTCTCACACTTTGAGGATAGAGTAAGTGGGTTTATTTAATGGAGGAAATGATTTTGAACATCAAGAAGAAATTGACGTTACGAGCACTCATTGTCGGTCTCGTTGTGGTCGTTGTCGTATTGGCTCTTGCTATTACGAACGGATTAATCGCCCATCAGACGGAGAAGAAAACGAGGGAGCAAATTGAGAAGACGGTAACGATGACGTCGCGGTTATTGGCGGAATCAACGGTCGTTCGCGAAGGGTTAGCTAATCGAGCGAAAGAACAGAAAATTCAGCCTTATGCGGAACAGGTACGAAAAGAATTAAATGTTGATTTCATTACAGTATTTGATCAGCAAGGTATGCGTAAATCCCACCCGAATCCGGAGAAAATCGGTCAGCCTTTTCAAGGGAATGATGTGCAAAAAGTATTAAATGGAGAAGAGTGTTTATCCATTGCTGAAGGGTCTCTTGGCAAATCGCTGCGTTATTTTACACCTGTTTTTGATCAAGAAGGGCATCAAATAGGGTCGGTAGCTGTTGGAATGACGTTAGTTCATATACAGGAAGCCATTCACTCCGACCAACAAGTGATTTACGTTGGGCTAGGAGCGGGCTTAATTGTCGGAATTGGTGGTGCCTTATATCTCGGCCGCCGTGTGCGTAAGGTGATGTTTGGACTTGAGCCGATAGAGATTGCAAGATTGCTTGAGGAAAGAGAGATATTGATTGAATCGACGCATGAAGGGATTGTGGCGGTCGATCGTTATGGCATGGTGACATTAATGAATGAAGCGGCGGTTCGTCTACTCGAAAAAGCAGGTGTGACAGGCCCTTTCGTCGGGCAATCGGAACGAACGATGTTGCCTAAAATGAATTTAGGGCAAACAGTAACCAATGGACAGGTAATTGTAGATGAAGAAGTGGAAGTGAACGATGTAATCTTCTTTGTGAACCGCTCTCCATTATATGTGGATGGTCAAATTATCGGTGCGGTCGCAACGATTCGCGATAAAACTGAAATGAAGAAATTAGCCGAACGGTTAAGTGGGACGGAGATGTATGCGGAAGCGTTACGTGCGCAAACGCATGAATTTATGAATCGTTTGCACGTCATTTTAGGTATGGTTCATATGGAGAGATATGATGCGCTCCCTGCTTATATTGAAGAATTAAATGTGCGTTATCAAGATAGTATCGGTTATTTATCACGGCGGATTCAAGACCCAGTAGTTGCCGGATTTTTGCTAGCGAAAATGAGTTATTGTCATGAACAAGAGAAAGAATTAATGTTAACGGAAGATTCTTTTATGCCGAATATCTCTAGCTCTTCACTGACGCATGACTTAATTACGATTATCGGTAACTTAGTAGACAATGCATTGGAGGCGACTCCGAAGCAAGGTCGACCTGTGACGGTGTTTCTCGGGTATGAAGAAGAAGTACTCACAATCGAAGTGAAAGATCACGGAAAAGGGATGGATCATGTCGATGAGGCATTTAAAAAAGGTATGTCTGAAAAAGGAGAAGGACATGGCTTCGGGCTATATCTTGTAAAAGAAACGATTCAAGAGCTACAAGGGCAGATTTATGTGACGTCTGAAAAAGGAAAAGGAACGATTATAGAAGTGAATGTTCCGGTTAGAAAGGAGAGTAGAGAGCGTTGATTCAAGTATTAATTGCAGAAGATGATCCAATGGTCGCGCAAATTAATCAACAATACGTCGAGGCAATTCCGGGGTTTCACGTGCAAGCGATTGCTAATGCGCCGGAAGCGGCTCTACGAGAAGTACAGGCGAATCGTCCGGATTTAATTTTACTAGATATATATATGCCAGGGATGACAGGGTTGGAGTTGTTGAAGAACATTCGCTTATTGAATAAAAGCATCGATGTCATTGTGATTAGTGCAGCGAATGATATGGCAAGTGTTCGTAAAGCGTTACAGTATGGGGCGGTCGATTATTTAATGAAGCCTTTCCAATTTGAACGCTTCCAACAAGCTCTTCTTTCTTATCAACGCCGATACGAGATGTATGTGCGTTCGAGTGAAGTGAATCAAGGGGAGATTGATGAGCTCTTTTTTTCAAGAGAGAAGAAAGCAATACGAAAAGTATTACCGAAAGGGCTGACGAAAGAAACATTAAAACTTGTTTGGTTGTCGGTGGAAAAGTGGACAGAGGATGATTTCTCGGCTGATGACATTTCCTTTCATTCAGGTGTATCGCGAGTATCTGTTCGTAAATACTTATCGTTTTTACAGGAAATCGGTGTGTTAGAAGAGCGGGTTTCGTACGGGTCGGTTGGCCGTCCGCAAACAAGGTGTCGAATTTTGAAGCAAAAACAGAATCAAGTGCGATCGTATATAGATTGAAAGCGTTTGCTTTTTTTATTTTCAAAACTATTTTTTTGCTTATTTAATCTCTTTTTTTCTGTGAAATCCTTTACTCTTAAATTAGATATTAAGAGGGGGGTCACCGATGAGTCAGTTAACAGCGGCGGTTTGGCAAGAATGCTGGAATGCACATGATAAAATAAAACAACTTCTTTTTTTCTCGGCAAAAAAAGAAAGTAAAGTAGTAGAGATGCAACACCATTCGTCTTCAACGAACCAAGGAGAGCCGAATGAGCCAAATAAAAGACGGTCGATGACGAAAGCGCAATGGATTGGTTTGTTGCTTGGACCGTTATTATTTACATTAATTCAATTATTTTTTTCACCAGAAGGATTAACGGCTGAAGCGAGAGCGGTTTTTGCGACAACGGTATGGGTTGCCGTTTGGTGGATTACAGAAGCGATTCCTATTCCAGTAGCGTCACTATTGCCACTGATTTTATTACCGATTACCGGGGCAGTGGATGGCAAGGTCGCAACAGCTGCTTACGGTGATCCGATGGTCTTTTTATTCCTCGGTGGATTTATGATTGCGATGGCGATGGAACGGTGGGATTTGCATCGTCGGATTGCGATGAATATTGTTTCGGTGATGGGAACAGACTCGAAAAGAATCGTGTTAGGCTTTATGATTGCGACTGGTTTTTTATCGATGTGGGTATCGAATACAGCGGCAGTGATGATGATGGTGCCGATTGGAACAGCGATTACATATCAAGCAGCTCAAATCGTTAAACAGTCCGGCGATAAGTCGATTGATATTAAAAGCTTTGAAAAAACAGTGATTTTTGGAATTGGTTTCTCAGGAACGATTGGTGGATTAGGGACGTTGATCGGAACACCGCCTAACATTATTATGGCAGGCGCGATTGAAAGCTTTTACGGTGTGACAGTTTCATTCGCTGATTGGATGTTAATGGCAGCTCCTGTCGTATTGATTTCATTAATTTTCACTTGGTTTTATTTAGTGAATGTTGCCTTTCCAATTAAATTTAAAGAGTTACCAGGTGGTATCGAACTGATTCGTGAAGAAAAGAAAAAGTTAGGGGCAATGAGCTCAGAAGAGAAGCTTGTTCTTTCAGTCTTTTTATTTGCTGCTTTCATGTGGGTGACGCGAACGTTCTTATGGCAAAATGAAAACTTTATTGTGATTCCGGGAATTAGTGATACGATGATTGCTATTTTCGCTGCGATATTACTATTCATTTTACCTTCTAAACGAACAGGTGGAGCGTTGTTAGACTGGACGGTTTCGCGCGACTTACCTTGGGGTGTTCTTTTACTGTTTGGTGGCGGATTAGCGATTGCTGCTGGGTTTAAAGAGACAGGTCTTGCCACTTGGCTTGGTGACCAGTTGACGGTATTAGAAGCATTTCCGCTATTCCTTGTCATTGTATTCGTGACAGCTTTCGTGTTGTTCTTAACAGAGATTACATCAAATACTGCTACGGCTACGATGATTATGCCAGTTCTTGCGGCATTGGCGATGGCGATTGATGTTCATCCATTTGCTTTAATGATGGCTGCTGCGATGGCTGCGAACTGTGCGTTCATGCTACCAGTTGGTACACCGCCGAATGCGATCATTTTTGCCACAGGAAAAATTAAGATTAGCGAAATGATGAGAGCGGGCTTTTGGGTTAATATTATTGCGATTGTCCTCATCGTTGGCGCCGTCTATATTGGCTTGCCGCTCATTTTCGACGTGAACGTGAATGCATTCCCGATGGATTTTCGATAAAGTGAAACTTCAATAGTGGGGGTTTTCTTCATCCCCCACTGATTGAAAGAGGAGCAAAGGCTAAAACCGCAACGTCCTGTTGCAACGCCTTTGTAACCTGCATCGTGCAGGCCCGAACGGATCGGGCATTTACGAGCTGTTGATCCCCACCCACCCGTCTGCGCTTCTGCTCCCATGTTGAGCTGGAGGTCTTACAGCCCGTTAATGCGGGATAAAGAGTAGACAAGAGCATGTTTTGAATAACTAATATTCAAGACATGCTCTTGTTGTGTTATTCAGGAAAAAATAACGTATCTACGGTTACACCGAGGACTTTGGCTAAACGGAAAGCTAATTCAAGTGTAGGGTCATATTTATTATTTTCAATTGCATTAATAGTTTGTCTGGAAACGTTAGTATACTGGGCTAATTTCTCTTGTGAATATCCGAGTTCTTTTCTTAGAGTGCGAATATTATTGTGCATACGTTTAATGAGCGCTCATTTTTTTGTTGTTTATAAAAAAGAAGATGAAATAGCTGAAAATGGCAATAAGGAAATATAAAAGTTCAGGGAAAACGAACGGTGCTTCATCTAAACGTTCATCATGCAAATGGAAAAAATCTATGAAGAAATTAGTTAAGAAAAATAAAATTAAAGCTGTCCAACTTTGTACGATCGCTTTTTGTTTAATGTGTTGTTTTCGCTCGTCATCATTTGATTGGAGCATATACTCTTTTCTTCCAGTAAACCAGCTAATAATCACAACCCATAATATTGGAACAAGCAAATAAATCACTAGCATTTTCATCACACACCCTCCATATGTAAAAAGTATTTTACATATTTGATTATAAAATTAGTAGGATGTAATGTCAAATTGTTTTGACATTTGCAGGTTTCTTTGATGTGATGAAGGTCCATTTACTTTACTTATTTCAGCTCAGTAAAAAACAAAGGCACCACCTAAATAACGGGCGGTGCTTCGATCAAGATAGGCTTTTAACAAACGCTACTACTTCTTCCGCTGTCGCCATCGATAGAATATGTTCGATATGTTCGCTCCAATCGACTTTAGAAAGCTGCATGATTTGTGAGCGGGCCTTTAAGATTGAAGTTGCGCTCATCGAGAACTCATCCATACCTAATGCGAGCAGAATCGGAATCGCCAGTTCATCACCGGCCATCTCTCCACACATGCCGACCCATTTTCCTTCTTTATGAGCAGCATCAATCACATGTTTGATTAAGCGCAAAAGGGCCGGATGATAAGGTTGGTACAAATAGGACACGTTTTCATTTAAGCGATCTGCTGCTAGTGTGTATTGAATTAAATCATTCGTTCCGATTGAGAAGAAATCAACCTCTTTAGCGAACAGATCGGCCATGATAGCGGTAGAGGGGATTTCGACCATGATGCCGATATCTATTTGTTTCGCTATCTTGATGCCCTCGGCTTGGAGTTTTTCTTTTTCCTCCACTAAAATCGTTTTCGCTTGTCGCAGTTCACTTAGTGTGGCGATCATCGGGAACATGATTTTCAAATGACCATATATGCTCGCTCGCAATAGTGCTCGCAATTGAGTTCTAAACATGTCTTGCATGCTTAAAGAGAAGCGGATGGCGCAAAATCCTAAAAAGGGGTTTTTCTCTTTAGGAAGAGAGACATATGGTAGCTCTTTATCGCCACCGATATCTAGTGTGCGGACAATCACAGGTTTTCCATTCATGCGCTCTAACACCGTTTTATAAGCGTCAAACTGCTCTTCCTCTGTCGGGAAGCTATCACGCCCCATGTATAAAAACTCCGTCCGATATAACCCGATACCTTCAGCGCCGTTTTCGAGTGCGCCTTTCACATCGGCTGGCGTCCCGATATTGGCCGCTAGTTCGACTAGATACCCATCAGCTGATACTGTTTGTTCGTGTATAAGTTGTGCCCATCTTGCTTTTTTGGTTTCGTAGGCTAATTTTTTTTCTTCATATTTTTTAATCATCTGTGCTGTTGGATTCACGATAATTTTTCCGTCGATCCCATCGACAATCACGATATCCCCATGCTGGATGCGTGTCGTGCCTCTTTTCGTACCAACAACTGCTGGAAGCTCCATTGAACGAGCCATGATTGCAGAATGAGAAGTTCGTCCACCATTATCGGTTATAAAACCTTTAACAAATTGTCGATTTAATTGTGCAGTGGTGGAGGGAGGTAAATCTTTAGCAACAATGATGACTTCTTCCGTAATGGTCTTTAAATCAGTAGAGTTTACGTGTAAAAGGTGAGCCAATACGCGCTTAGTAATATCACGAATATCGTCTGCTCGCTCTCTCATATAGGCATCTTCCATCGATTCAAACAAGTGAATAAATGTGGAAGAGACTTCGTTTAAAACAAATTCGGCATTGACTTGCTCGAAAATAATTTTTTCTTTAATTGGATGAATGAATTCTGGATCACTTAATAGGAGAAGTTGAGCGGCAAAAATTGTTGCTTGCTCCTCGCCTAGTTGTTTATGAGTATGTTCTTTAATGATTTCTAAGTCCGACATGGCTGTAGCAATCGCTTGTTCAAAGCGCGCCACTTCAGCCAATGTATCGACTATTGCTACTTTTTCAATGATGAACTCTGGGGTTTCTAATCGGAATGCTTTGGCGATCGCGATGCCACTTGATGCCGCAATGCCTGCCATTTCTTTTTCGCTCATGTTTTTGGCCCCCTCTATCGACTGTTTTTTCTTCTTTACAGTTTACCGCATAATCATACTCTTTCCATATAAACTTATTTAAATTTGAAAAGAGGTGTACCCAAGTCTAGTGATTTGGGTACACCTCTTTTCATTAATCCTTGCTCAAAAAGCCAATCACTCGTAACAAGTTAATAAACAAGTTAACGAAGTCTAAATACAAGTTTAAAGCTAGTAGTGGAATCATTTCTTCTGTCATGGTCATCCGTTTCATTTGGTTAAAGTCGTACATGATGTAGGCGGAAAATAGCACTGTTCCAATCAATGAATAAACGAACATGGCAGTAGAAGAAAACGGCCAGAACAGATTCATAATCGATAATGTGATTAAAGCCAATAACACCGTTAATAAAATGCCACTTAAAAATGAAAGGTCCTTCTTCGTTTTCAATCCAGTCATCGCCATCACTCCGAAAATGACAACCGTTGAAGCGAATGCGCCTACGACTACTTGTGCTCCAGAGGTCGCTAAATAATGAGCGACAATCGGGTAGGTTGTGATCCCAGAAATAAAGGTGAACACATATAAAAATGTATACCCGACCATTTTTCTTTTACGTAAAAAGAAAGCAGCCAGTAACATACCAATTTCAATAATAACTAATGGTAAAAACAATGCGGGCGGAACCATCGTTCCAATGAGCATTCCTATGACGGCAACCGTTAAAGAAAATACAAATGTTCTCAGCACAGAACTCATCAAGTTCGGTGTTTGTGCTTCCAATGTATATTGTGACATTGAATCTCCTCCTTTTTTATATACATACGAATGGAAAAGAGGGAAGGTTTCAGCTTTTTAAATGAAGGGAGTCAGATTTGTATAACGTTCTTTATAACGAATAAATAAGTCGATCTACCTATTATTTAATCCCAGTTATTATGATATACTCCTCTTATAAAGTTGTTCTAAATAAAGAACAAAAATATTCTTTTCAATGAACGACGCTGGGAGGAAAATCAAAAATTTGGGGGCAGGCGAAAGTATGGGGGAAACAATTAGTTTACGTGAATTGGCCAATATTATTTGGAAGCGTGTGAAGTTAATTTTAAGCATTACTATATTGTTTACTTTGTTGAGTGGTGTGATTAGTTATTTTGTTTTAACGCCTGTGTATGAAACGTCTACGCAATTGCTCGTCAATCAAGCAAAAACGGAACAGCAGTTGTACGACTCAACAGCTGTACAAACAAATTTGCAATTAATTAATACTTATAATGACATCATTAAAAGCCCCGCGATTTTAGACAAGGTGATAGCAAATTTAAAGCTCAATGTAAAAGTTGCTGAATTAAATCAGCGAATTACTGTCCAAAATGAAACCTATTCGCAAGTGGTGAATATTACGGTTCAAGACCAGGACCCTGAAAGAGCAACAATGATAGCAAATGAAGTGGCTACTGTGTTTCAAAAAGAAATTATAAAAATTATGAATGTCGACAATGTCAGTATTTTAGCAAAAGCGGAAGGATCAAAGGAAATGGCACCTGTGAAGCCGCAACCGCTGTTAAATATTGCGATTGGTTTTGTTATTGGCTTTATGATCAGTGTGGCATTAGCCTTCTTACTCGAATATTTAGATCAAACGATGAAATCTGAGCAGGATGTAGAACAAGCTCTTGGTTTGCCTATTATTGGAATTGTTGCTGGGATTTCCGCAGAGAAGGTTCGGTCGAAAAAAAAACATTCAAAAACTAAGCTAGTAAGGGGTGAATCAATTGATTTTTAACAGACGAAAAAAAAATGATTTTGATGTCATCCGGCGTAAATTAGTTACGTTGTTTAATCCTAAATCTCCTATTTCCGAGCAGTATCGCACGATTCGGACGAATATTACTTTTTCCTCTGTCGGCCAGGAAATTCGTTCGCTAATGGTGACATCTCCAAGTCCGGGAGAAGGAAAGTCTACAACAGCAGCCAACCTAGCCATTGTCTTTGCTCAACAAGGAAAAAAGGTGTTGTTAGTAGATGCAGATTTGCGAAAGCCAACGATGCACTATACGTTCGATATTTTTAATAGTGTAGGTTTAACGAACGTTTTAACGAAGCAAAAAGCGTTATCTGCGGCTGTACAACAATCTCAGCTTAATCAGTTACATATTTTATGCTCTGGCCCCATTCCACCAAATCCAGCCGAATTACTCGGGTCTTATACGATGGCAGAGTTTCTTCAAGAGGCTTACTACGAATATGAGGTCGTTATATTCGATACTCCCCCTGTTTTATTAGTGACAGATGCGCAAGTAGTAGCGAACCAATGTGATGCCTCTATTCTCGTTGTGAGCAGTGGACAAACAAACGCAGATACAGCCATGAAAGCAAAGGAAGTATTGCAATCAGCCCAATCGAAATTACTTGGTGTCGTGTTAAATAATGTGAGCAACAAGAAATCTGGCTACGACTATTATTACAGTCAAAAGTAGAGCAGAATACATGTCCATGAAGAGAGACTTTTCGTTAAGCATACTTTAAAAGAGAAGCAATAACTGGTAATGTCTCCTCACCATTATCAATGGAGGCACTCGGTTATACTGTGGGCGAGTATGAATCCTCGCCTTAGACGCGAGTCGTCAATAGTATAGCGTGAGGACGGGTTGGATGCCCATTTTTCACTATATTTGTCGTGTCTGAGCAGTCGGCTCCGCTTTTTGAGTTGTCCAGCTGCAGGCGCTATCGGCTCGAGGTCAAAAGCCAATCCGTTCAAAAGGTTAAAGAACAACCTTTCAGCCGGCTCGTCTTTTGCTTGTCGCCGATGAGCAAGCACCTTCCGCATTTCTTTTAAAACTATTAATAAAAGCTCATTTTTGTGCGTTTTTATTAGTAGTTTTTTTATGTGATTTTAGTTGAGGGAAGAGGGTGATGGGGTGAATGTGTTGTTTTTGACGTTGTCGAGTATAGAGAGTGTGAGTGAGAGGGGGATTTACACGGATCTTGTTCGAGAACTGGCTTATAGAGGTGTCCATATGCATGTGGTGACTCCGAGAGAAAAAAGAAAGAATCTGCCTACGGAATTAATGAGAGAAAACTATATTGATCTATTAAAAGTGAAAACTGGAAATATCACCAAAACGAATGTAATCGAAAAAGGGCTGTCTACTTTAAGTATAGAGAAGCAATACCTTCAAGCGATTCAAGAGCACTTTGGAAACATTGAGTTTGATTTAGTGATGTATTCAACTCCGCCAATTACGTTTGAAAAGGTGGTGCGGTATTTTAAGGAGCATCATCAAAGCAAGACGTATTTAATATTGAAAGATATCTTTCCTCAAAATGTGGTCGATATCGAGTTGATGCAAAAAGGTGGACTGATGTGGCGGTATTTCAGAAACAAAGAAAAAAAGTTGTATGAGCTATCGGATCACATTGGATGCATGTCACCAGCGAATGTCGACTATATTGCAAGACATAATAAGATCGACAAGAAGAAGTTAGAGATTTTCCCTAACTGTATTTATCCGATCAATAGAATCGTAAGGACAACAAAACACAGTTACCTGTTTGAAAAATATCAGATCCCTCAACATTCTACTCTATTTATTTACGGAGGAAATTTAGGAAAGCCACAAGGGCTCAACTTCTTGTTAGAAGTGTCAGCTCATTTTGATGCAGGTCATCTAATCATTGTTGGTTCTGGGACGGAATATGAAAAGATTCGAGCTGCTCTTAAAGTATGGAACAACCCTAATGTCACGTTATTACCCTATCTCCCTAAAGAGGAATATGATCAATTACTACAAATTGCGGATGTTGGTCTGATTTTTTAGACAACAGATTTACGATTCCGAACTTTCCTTCAAGACTTTTGTCTTACATGGAGTATTCACTCCCCATCTTAGCTGCGACGGATCGACAGACGGATTTAAAGGATGTATTGATAGAATCCAATAGTGGCTTTTGGTGTGAAAGCGGGGATTTAAAGAGTTTTATGATGTATGCTGCAAGACTTGCGATGAATAAACGATTGCGAGAAGAAATGGGAGATAACGGGAGAATGTATTTAGAGAAACATTATGATGTCAGGAAAGCAGCAGATATTTTGTTAAAGCATTTATTAGCGGGGGTGAGATGAAGTGTTTAAAGATAAAACATTAATGATCACTGGTGGCACAGGTTCTTTTGGTCATGCGGTGATGGAACGGTTTTTAGATTCGGATATTCAAGAAATTCGCATTTTTTCTCGTGATGAGAAAAAGCAGGATGATATGAGGAAACGTTATAAAAATGACAAGCTCAAATTTTATATAGGAGATGTGCGTGACTTAGCTAGTGTGAAAAATGCGATGCATGGTGTCCACTTCGTTTTTCATGCAGCAGCTCTAAAGCAAGTACCTTCCTGTGAGTTCTTTCCGCTTGAAGCAGTGAAAACGAATATTATCGGAACGGAAAACGTGCTAACAGCCGCTATTGAATATGGGGTCGAGAAGGTGATTTGTTTATCGACTGATAAAGCCGCTTATCCGATTAATGCGATGGGAATTTCCAAAGCGATGATGGAAAAGGTGTTTGTAGCTAAATCGAAAACAGTTTCTCCAGAACGAACGCTAATTTGTGGGACGAGATATGGAAATGTGATGGCTTCTCGCGGTTCTGTTATTCCGTTATTTGTTGAGCAAATTAAAGGTGGAAAGCCATTGACCGTCACAGACCCAAATATGACGAGGTTTTTAATGAGTTTAGAGGAAGCTGTGGAACTGGTTATATTTGCTTTTCATCAGGCGAAAGCAGGGGATATTATGGTGCAAAAATCGCCAGCCAGCACAGTCGGCGACTTAGCTCAAGCACTTAAAGAATTATTTAACGCTGACAATGAAATTCAAGTCATCGGTACTCGCCACGGCGAAAAGCTATATGAAACGCTTCTAACGAGAGAAGAGCATGTCGTAGCGAATGATTTAGAAGGCTTCTTTCGAGTACCTGCTGATCAACGAGATCTCAATTATGATAAGTATTTTGCCAAAGGAAACCAAATGCTCATGATCGCAGAAGAATATAACTCTCATAATACAGAGCGGTTAACTATCGAACAAGTGAAGCAGAAGTTACTGACGCTAGAGTTTATCCAAGAAGAATTGAAAGGCTGGGGA
Organism: Bacillaceae bacterium SAS-127; assembly: GCA_002261155.1. GTDB lineage: Bacteria > Bacillota > Bacilli > Bacillales > Domibacillaceae > Bacillus_CE. The sequence goes on from NKXN01000004.1 coordinate 152,853, forward strand.
AATCATGAAGATACTAGTAACGGGGGCAAACGGGTTTATTGGCAAGAACTTAGTGGCGGAGTTAAAAAATAAAGGCTATACCGACATTTTCGAATATACACGTGAAACGGACCCGGCGCTTTTAGACGAATATACTAAGGAATGTGAGTTTGTTTTTCACTTAGCAGGTGTCAATCGACCGCAAGATGACAAAGAGTTTATGGAAGGGAACTTCGTTTTCACTGTTAAATTATTGGAATCTTTGAGAAATAATAATAACCGTGCACCAATCCTTTTTACTTCATCGATTCAAGCGGAAAAAGACAATCCATATGGTCAAAGTAAACGGGCAGCAGAAGCGCTTATTTTTGCTCACGGTGACGAAATGAATAGTCCGTTTTACATTTATCGACTACCTAATCTTTTTGGAAAATGGTGCAAGCCTAATTACAACAGCGTCGTCGCTACTTTTTGTCATAATATTGCTAGAGATTTAGAGATTCAAGTGAATGATCCTAGTACGGAGCTGACGTTATGCTACATAGATGATGTGTTGGCCGAATTTTTACGAGCATTAGAAGGAAAGGTAGAGAGAGAGGAACCTTTCTGTTATGTACCTGTCACCTATCAAGTTACGCTTGGTGAGCTCGCTGACAAACTGTATGCATTTAAGAAAAATAGAGAAACACTAGTGATGCCTTCGTTGAAAAGTGACTTCGACCGAGCGCTATATGCCACATTTTTATCGTATTTAGAAGAAGATAACTTTTCTTATAAGTTAAAGAAAAATGTCGATCAACGTGGCTGGCTTGCGGAATTTTTGAAAACAGACAGCATGGGCCAAATCTTTATTTCAAAGACGAAGCCAGGAATCACAAGAGGAAACCACTGGCATCACACAAAGGTAGAGAAATTCCTTGTCATTCAAGGGGAAGCGCTCATTAAGTTTCGCAAAATTGATGCAGATGAAGTGATCAAATACAAAGTGGATGGCGAAATTCCAGAGGTCGTTGATATTCCAGCTGGCTACACGCATTCGATTGAAAATGTCGGTGACGATGAAGTGATTACACTATTCTGGGCTTGTGAAATTTTCAATCCTGAACAGCCAGATACGTACTATTTGGAGGTATAGATATGACGAAGATGAAAGTGATGACGATCGTCGGCACAAGGCCGGAAATCATTCGCTTATCGGAAACGATGAAAGCGTGTGATCGTTATTTTGACCATATTCTCGTCCATACAGGACAAAACTGGGATTATACATTAAATCAAGTGTTCTTTGAAGAACTCGGTTTGCGTGAGCCGGACTATTACTTAGATGCAGTCGGTGATCATCTTGGGGATACAATGGGCAAGATTATCGCTAAATCGTATGAAGTGTTGGCAAAAGAACAGCCAGATGCCTTACTTATTCTTGGAGATACGAACAGTTGTCTTTCGGCGGTCGCAGCGAAACGGCTGAAAATCCCTATTTTTCATATGGAAGCAGGAAATCGTTGCTTTGATCAAAACGTACCGGAAGAAATTAACCGCAAAATTGTTGACCACGTATCCGATATTAATCTTCCCTATACGGAACATAGTCGCAGGTATTTGCTGTCAGAAGGCATTCGCAAAGAACATATCTTTGTGACGGGATCACCGATGACTGAAGTATTGCATGAACATATGGCGAGCATTACCGGCAGTCCAGTGTTAGATCATTTGAAACTAGAAGCAGGAAAATACATTCTGATCTCGGCCCATCGCGAAGAAAATATTGATCATGAAGCGAATTTTTTATCGCTGATGAATGCGATCAATCATATCGCTGAGAAGTACCAGTTACCCATTATTTATTCCACTCATCCGCGCAGTTGGAAAAAAATTGAGGAGCGAGGATTCAGCTTTCATCCACTCGTTCGCCAATTACGTCCATTTGGATTTTTCGACTACAACCAGCTACAGCTAAATTCGTTCGCGGTGTTATCTGATAGTGGCACGCTATCAGAAGAATCCGCCATTCTTGGGTTTCCAGGCGTCTTAATTCGCACCTCTACTGAACGTCCAGAAGTACTGGATAAAGGAACGGTCGTGATCGGTGGCATTACCGAGAAAGAAATCGTCGAAGCAGTTGAGCTAAGCCGTGCGATGAGAGAGAACAACGAAAAGACGTATGTGGCCAATGATTACCGTGATGAGAACGTGTCGGTGAAGGTTGTGAAGATTATACAGAGTTATACGGGGATGATTAATCGGAATGTTTGGGGGAAGGCGTGAGATCAATGCGTATTATGGTCTTTAATGTTGCGGCTGAACATGGGGGAGCCTTGTCTGTATTAAATGATTTTTATCATGAAGTGCTAGATAGGAATGATACAAATATTCAGTGGATATTTGTGCTTAGTACAGCAACATTACAAGAAACGGATCATATCAAGGTGCTGCGATTTCCGTGGGTTAAGAAAAGCTGGGGACACCGTTTTTATTTTGATCAAATCATCGCTCCTCAGCTTGTGAAACAACACCAAGCGGATAAAATATTTTCTCTTCAGAACATGACAGTTCCTCGAGTAACATGTGAGCAAATTGTATATGTACATCAATCTTTACCGTTCGTTGATTATAGATTTTCTTTTCGAGACAATCGATTATTTTGGATCTACCAAAATATTATCGGTAGAAACATCATTCAATCGATCAAGAAAGCTGAACTCGCTATCGTGCAAACGGAATGGATGAAACAAGCCTGTATTGAGAAAGCTCAAGTTGAAAGTAGCAAGGTTAAAGTAATCCCACCCAACGTGAATATAGCGGTTAACGGTTACTTTGAGCCAAATGAAAGGTCCTTAACAACTTTTTTCTATCCAGCTAATGGGATGGAGTATAAAAATCATCAGCTAATTATTGATGCTGCACGAGAATTAAAGCGTGTCACTAATCAAGATTATGAGATTATATTCACTTTAAATGGAAATGAAAACGAATATGTAGCCACTCTTTATAGACAAGTACAAGAAGAGCAGCTTCCTATTCGTTTTGAAGGAGCGAAAACGAGAGAGGAAGTATTTGGCCTGTATACAAAAGCGATCTTGCTTTTCCCATCGTACATTGAAACCTTTGGACTCCCCTTGTTAGAAGCGCGGTTGCATAAGGGGGTTGTATTAGCATCTAATACTAGTTTTTCCAAAGAAATACTTAAAGGTTACGAAAATGGGAAATTTTTTGATCCGTTTAACCCAATGGAACTATGTTTGTTAATGAAGCAATATCTTCAAGCAGAAATAGAATATAAGCCTATGCTTGAGGTTCAACAGCAAAAAACGGAAGAAAACCTGTTAACAAAAACTTTAATCTCGTAGGTGTGACATGAATATATTATATTTTGGAAGTCTTTGTGACAAGGAATGGTTTAATCAAGTATGTCATAACAACGGTACACCTTCACAAGTTGCGCAGTTCATGTTTGAAAAAGCTTTAGTCGATGGCTTTTCAGCAAAAGAAAAAATAGAAATGGAACTACATTACTTATACCAAGAACCGTATTATCCAAAAGGGAAGTTCCTAATGTTTAAAAGAAAAACAAAGCGATTAAATCAAAAATATATGGTTAAATATGTATCTAACTTGAACTTGCCATTAGCTAAAGAAGTCTATTCTTTTTTTCAAGGAATGATCCGTACGTTCACTTGGGGGGTAAAAAATCGTAAAAGTAAGCAAAAGGTGATTTTAACACCCTTTAATTATACACCTCTATCTTTAGGAATATTTGTAGCTTCGAAACTATTACGTATTAAGCGAGTGAATATTTTTACTGATCTATCAAGTGACATATTGACTTCCAAAAGGCAACAAAACATGCCATTGTTCAAAAAAATGATATTGCCGCTGTATATGAAACTAGTGAACTTTGTTGAATATCAATATGATGGGTATGTTCTATTTACCGAGCCGATGAATCAAAAAGTGAATCCTAAAAACAAACCTTTCATCGTGATGGAAGGTATTTTTAATAATGATTTAGATTTATCGGAAGTTCCCAAACAGAAGGCGATTATGTATGCGGGCACGCTCGCTTTTGAATATGGAGTGAAGAATATTCTAGATGCATTTGAACAAATGGAAGATGAGGATTTAGAGCTTTGGCTGTTTGGCGATGGAGATATGAAAGAGTATATCGAACAGCTGGCAATAAGAGATAAAAGAGTGAAGTTTTTTGGTTTTAAGCCGCGCTCTGAAGTGTTTGAGTATGAAAAGCAGGCGACTTTATTAATTAACGCACGAAACCCTGAGGATGAATACACTATGTATTCATTTCCTTCCAAAACGTTTGAGTATATGGTCTCTGGGACACCGTTTATGACAACAAATCTCAAATGTATTCCAGAAGAGTATCACGACTATTTATATATCATTGATCCTGCAGAAAGTTTAAATGATCAAATGCACGCCATTCTTAATAAACCGAAAAGTGAGTTGAGGATGAAAGGAGAAGGGGCTAGACAGTTTGTTTTAGGGAATAAAAGCAGCGTAATTCAAACTTCTACCATTATTCAGTTAATACAACAAGAAGTTACGGGTGGAAAATTAATGAAGTGAGGATCCTACTATGTTGTCAGATAAATCAAATTTAACACCTTTGAAAGAGATAGCGAATATTAAATTTCAACCATTGCCTATTAATGTTGACCCGCTAAATATGATAAACCGATTTATGGCTATTTTGATGTGTATGTGGATGATCTGGCCCTATTTTAGTGATCGAGCAGGGTTTGTTTATTTTGGTGCATTTTTAATTGTATGGATCTATACATCGGATTTTCGGTGGCTGCTTCAAAAATGGCCGCTTGATCTATTATTTCTAGGTATTTGGTTAATTACATTTATCCCATATATATTAACAGGTAATTTTAAGTATGGATATATTGATTCTCGTTTTATACAGATTACCTTTATTTTATTTATAGTAGGTGCATTTATTAATCATTATTATATGCATTATAAGAAAGATTACGTGATGCTAGGAAGGATCTCTTTTCTTACCTTAACTCTGTTTTTCGTGGGCTCTATACAAACGTATATCGGCTTAGAAAAGTATCCATTAGCATCCAGAATGTTAGCTACGGGAGCTGTTGATCCACTTTCCTTTAAAACAGCTGGAATAGGTGGTTTTGGTTTTGTCTATAGTGGGGTGTTCATTGGCATTGTATGTTGTTACCTTTTGTTTAGTAAACTTTACTATATAAATATTTATTATAAAATGTTTGCTTTAGTTACTTTAGTTGCCATCACTACAATGGTGATTAAGGCATCGTACACTATTGCGGTCATGATCTTATTTACTGGTATTGCATCAGTATTGTTTATTAAAGGGAAAAAACGCTATTCTTTCTTATTTTTCTGCTAGTAGTTTTTTTACTATTCTTCCCGAAAGAATTAATTGGTTACTTTTTGTTAGATATTGCTGAATTGTTTAGGGAAAATGACACATTAAATACGAAATTGAGTGATTTAGCACAAGGGTTCATAGGAAGTGGAGCGGGTGAACAAACGGCTTATCGTAGTGAACTTTATTTGCAATCTTTTAAAACGTTTTTAGAAAATCCTTTATTTGGGATATATGGTCCTTTAGGTAGTGAATTTAATGCTGAGGTTGGAGAGCATTCTGGGTGGCTAGATTTGATGGCTTACTATGGATTATTTGGTGCTTTACCCTTATTTATAGGGGTATTTTTAAATTTCAAGAAGAATCTATCGTTTTATTCTGGTCATCCATTTCTTCCATTCCTACTTATTGCTCAAACTGCATTTGTTGTTTTCGGATTTATTAATCCAGTCATATATATTTATCAATTGGGGTTTGTTCTGTTTATGATTGCTCCAACTATTCCATTTCTACCATATGCTTTCAGTCGAAGTAAAGTGCTACAGGGGAGGAGGAACCAATGAACATTCTATGGCTTGTCAATATTCCTTTGCCCGAGGCGAGTCGGTTATTACAGGAAGAGGTCTTGCCTTTTGGTGGTTGGTTAGTCTATGCTTCTGAATTACTTTCGAAACATTCTGGCGTTAAGCTATCCGTTGCATTTCCGAGAAGTGGAACGGATGGTGTACAGGAGTTGCGTGGTGATTCCATTCATTATTATACATTTGCTCCTGTACAATCACCTGATCAAGTGAAAGGGTTGGAAAGAGTCATTGAACGGTCGAAACCGGATCTTGTCCATATTTTCGGGACTGAGTTGGCGCATACGCTAGCGATGGTGAATGTTTGTAAAGCAGCAGGGATTCAAGTTGTTATTTCCATTCAAGGGTTAGTATCTGTGATCGCTAAGCATTACACATTAGGTTTGCCTCATCATGTACAATCGCGCTTTACGATAAGAGACTTGCTAAAGCGCGACAATATTAAACAGCAGCAAAAGCGTTTTATTGAACGCGGCAAGTGGGAAGTAGAAGCGATTCGAAAGGTTGACCATATTATTGGACGGACAACGTGGGACCGAGCTTGCACATCGTTTATGAATCCAGCGGCTACGTACCATTATTGCAACGAGACGTTACGAAATGAATTCTATCAGCAAGAATGGGATATCGATCATTGTGAGCGATATTCCATTTTTTTGAGTCAAGGGTCGTATCCGATTAAAGGTTTGCATTTCGCAATCGAGGCGATGCCGCTTGTGTTGAAATATTTTCCGCATGCCAAACTTTATGTAGGTGGACCTGACATCATGAAGTCAGATACGTGGAAGGAGAAATTAAAGCTCTCCTCCTATGGAAAATATATAAAGGAATTAATCCAAAAGCATGAGTTGCAAAATAAGGTGATTTTTACAGGAATGTTAAATGAAAAACAAATGTGCGCTCGTTTTCTGACGTCGCATGTGTTTGTATGCCCATCTTCAATTGAAAACAGCCCGAATTCATTAGGGGAGGCGATGTTGCTTGGAGTACCTTCTGTCGCTTCAAATGTTGGAGGAGTAACGGATTTATTGAAGCATCAGGAAGAAGGGTTTGTGTACCCGTCTGATGCGCCTTATATGTTGGCGCATTACATATGTGAAGTCTTTGCTGATGATCAGCTAGCGCTACAGTTTTCTAGAAATGCGAAAAAAAAGGCATCTACTTTGCATCACAAAGAGCTTAACCATGAACGATTATTAGAAATCTATTATCAAATGGCTAGCGTGAGAGGAGAAGATTTGGATGAACCCGTTAGTGAGTATTCATTGCGCCACGTATAATCATGAAAATTATATTGCGGATGCGATCGAAGGTTTTATGATGCAGAAGACGAATTTTGACTTTGAAGTGTTGATCGGAGAAGATTGCAGCACGGATCGAACAAGAGAAATTGTAGAAAAATATATTCGTTTATATCCGGATCATATTCGATTAATCACTTCCGAACATAATGTCGGAGCGAGGAAAAACTTAATTCGCCTTCATGAACAGTCAAGAGGTAAATATATTGCTTTTTGTGAGGGGGATGATTATTGGCTTGATCCATATAAATTACAAAAGCAAGTCGATTATATGGAAAGTCATCCTGAATGCACATTTTGCTTTACGAATGGTGAGGTAGCGGATGAAAAGAAGCAATTGCAAGGGAGAGCGGTTATTCCATGGTTGAAACACAATGAACCTTATTATTATGGTAAAGATCATAAATATTTAGCGGGGGAACTGGCCTTACTTGGTTATATTCCAACTGCTTCTTTCTTATTTCCAAAACATTTGATGGATGGTCGTCCTGACTGGTATTTTCGGGTGATCGTCGATGATAACTCGGTCAAGCTAATTACGACAAGTCATGGATATGCTCATTTCATGGATGAAAAAATGTGTGCCTATCGTTTCGGTTTGCCGAATTCCGCTACAACTAGGTGGAATAAAGATAATAATACGGTGGAGAAGCAAATTCAACATAATCAATATTTTATCGACTTGTACAATTACTTCAATGAATATTCTAATTCTCAATATGAAAAAGATATTGATGAAGTGAAAAAAGTATTTGAGTTTCAAATTCATATTTTAAAAGGTGAACTATACGAATTGAAATCGGAAAGGTTTAAAGACCTATTTGATAACTTGAGCACAGTGGAAAAGGCGAAAATCTACTCTAGATGTTATTTTCCGCGGATTTACTCTACTTTGCAAAAAGTGAAGTGAAGCTGATGTCCAATGAAAATCAATTAAAAAGAAAAACGATTTTCGGTTTGCTTTGGAGCTTTATGGATATGTTTATGAGCCAAGGCGTTCAGTTTTTGGTCTTAATGGTTCTAGCGAGATTGTTATCACCGGAGCATTTTGGCGTGATTGGCATGGTGATTATATTTATCGCTATATCAAATACTATCATTGATAGTGGATTTACACAGGCACTTGTTCGTGAAACGAACGCGAGTCAAGAGGATTATTCGACCGTTTTCTTTTTTCAGTTGTTGCTCGCTGTTGTGATGTGTAGTCTTTTAAATAGTTTGGCACCGCTGATTAGTGGTTTTTTTCATGAAGAACAGTTAATTCCGATTTTACGTGTGTTATCGTTAGGGCTGATTATCCATTCTTTAGGGATTATTCAACGTATTATGTTAATTAAACAAATTAACTTTCGTACCCAAACAAAAATTAATGTGTTATCGGGTGTGGTCGCTAGTATAGTAGCGATCAGTTGCGCTCTACTTGGGTTCGGTGTGTGGAGCTTAGTGGCACAAAGTTTAACATTGCAAACGATGCAAACGTTGTTGTTATGGTTATCAAATAAATGGATGCCGTCTTTTGTGTTTAGTTTTCAATCGTTTAAACGATTGTTTGGCTTTGGTTCGAAGCTATTAATTTCAGGCTTAATTGACACGATTTATAGTCAGGTGTACGCCGTGATTATTGGACGGATGTATCCAGCCGCCCGATTAGGATATTATACAAATGCATCAAAGCTTAGTGATGTCATCGTTATTTCCGCAACGAGTGCATTGCAACGTGTGACCTATCCTGTTTTAAGTAGTATCCAAGAAGAGAAAGAGCGTCTTAGCTTAAGTTTTCAAAAAATGATTAGAACATCTGCCTATTTCATGTTCCCTGTTATGATCGGGCTAATGGCAATTGCTGATACGCTGATCCCGTTGATCTTTGGAGATCAATGGTTCGAATCAATTATTTATTTTAAATTATTGTGCGTCGCGGGTATGTTATATCCGTTACATGCAATTAATTTAAATATGTTGCAAGTGAAGGGACGATCTGATCTATTTTTAATACTCGAAATCATTAAAAAAGTGTTGATAACGACTTTAATTGCTATTTCACTATTCTTTTCGTTAGGGATTATCGGCTTAATCGGAGCAGCGATTGTAAGCTCGTATTTATCCTTTTATTTAAATGCTTATTTTTCGGCGCGCGAGATTTCTTATTCTGTTATGGCTCAAGTGAAAGATGTATTCCCGATGCTGTTGATTTCAATAATTATGGGGGGAATCGTTTATTTATTAGGCGGTGTGTTGCCTGATGAGCCGTTTCTGAAGCTTGGTGTACAAATTAGTGCAGGCATTGTCTTATATGTTACCTTTAGCCGGATGTTTAAAATCAAAGAGCTCAAAATGATTTATGAATTAATAGTGCCAATGGTTCAAGCAGTAGTAAGGAAAAAACCGTTTTCTGTCCTTTTAAAAAGCAAAGGGCGTTAAGATGATAATAAGAAAGGTGATTGGAATGAAAGGGATTATATTAGCTGGTGGGAATGGAACGAGGTTAAGTCCGCTTACCCAAGCGATTTCTAAGCAACTGTTGCCTGTGTATGATAAACCGATGATTTATTATCCTTTGTCTGTCTTGATGTTAGCGGGGATTCGGGAGATTTTGCTTATTTCTACACCGAAAGATGCGCCTCTTTTCAAAAGTTTACTAGGGGATGGCTCGCTTTGGGGCATTGAACTGAAATATGAAGTGCAAGAGCATCCGCGTGGCTTAGCGGATGCTTTTCTTATTGGTGAGGAATTTATTGGTGAGGATTCGGTCTGTCTTGTGTTAGGGGATAATATTTTCTATGGCGGGGGATTTTCTCCTGTGTTAAAACGAGCGGCACAATTGAAAGAAGGGGCGGTTGTGTTCGGTTATCAAGTCACTGATCCTCAACGTTTTGGTGTCGTTGAATTCGATGCTGATTTTAATGCGATATCAATAGAAGAAAAGCCTGCTCAGCCAAAGTCGAATTATGCGGTGACAGGTTTATATTTTTATGATAATCGCGTCGTTGAGATTGCCAAACAGGTGAAGCCATCGGACCGAGGGGAGTTAGAGATCACAGATATTAATAAGGAATACTTAAAACAGAAGCAATTGAAAGTGGAGCTGCTTGGTCGAGGGTTTGCTTGGTTAGATACGGGAACGTTTGAAAGCTTACTAGAGGCAGGGCAATATGTGGAGACGATTGAGAAACGGCAAGGGTTTAAAATCGCTTGTTTAGAAGAGATTAGCTATCGTAATCAATGGATTTCAGCTGAAGAGTTATTGGACATTGCTGCTCAGTATAAAAATGGGTATCGCACCTATTTAAATGAATTAGTCACGGGGAGGTTTTGATCAAGGATGATTCCGGTAACGCAATCTTTTTTACCTCCGATGGAAGAGTACAACAAGTTCATTTCTAAACTGTGGGATACGAAATGGCTGACCAATAACGGGGAACTTGCTCAGCAATTAGAACGAGAGCTAATGACCTATTTGAATGTTCCGACTCTACATTTTGTTAATAATGGGACGATGGCTCTTCAACTAGCGATCAACTCTCTACAAATAAAGAAGAAAGTGATCACGACTCCGTTTTCGTTTGTAGCGACAACTACAGCCATTTTATGGGAGGGTTGCGAGCCGGTGTTTGTTGACATTGATCCAAAGACGCTGTGTATCGATGCGGAGAAAATAGAAGAAGCGATCACGGATGAAACGGAAGCGATTTTAGCCACACATGTATTTGGGATTCCTTGCGATGTAGAGAAGATCGAGGAAATTGCTGCGAAACACAATCTCAAAGTAATCTATGATGCTGCTCATGCCTTCGGGGTGAAGTATAAAGGGACATCCGTGTTGAATTATGGGGACGTATCGATCCTTAGCTTTCATTCGACGAAGCTATTTCACACAGTGGAAGGTGGAGCGGTCATTCATAATAATGGAGCGGCTTTCGACCAACAGATCAAATTGTTGAGAAACTTTGGTTTTGTTGGAGAGGACTATCAGTTGGTAGGGACGAACGCTAAAAATTCAGAGCTTCATGCGGCGATGGGGTTGTGTAATTTAAAGTATGTTGATGAGTTGATGATGAAAAGAAAGACTTTATGTGAAGCGTATGATCTTTTACTAGGAAACCGAGTGGAAAGTCCATTCATCTCCAATGATGTTTCCTACAATTATGCTTATTATCCAGTGATGTTTCAAACGGAGCAACAATTGCTTTCTATCATGGAGCAGCTAAGTCAGAAGCAAATTTATGCAAGGAGATATTTTTATCCTTCCTTAAATACGTTGCCCTATTTACATGCTTCTTGCTCATGTCCGATTTCTGAAGATGTAGCGAAAAGGATCGTATGTTTACCACTTTATCATGAATTAGAAATAGAAGATGTGAAAAAAATAGCGACATGCATATTGGAGAGGGTATAAATGAATGTATTAGTGACAGGCGGTGCTGGGTTTATTGGTTCTAATTTTGTTCAGCATATGTTAAAGCAGCATCGAGATATTCATATCGTAAATTTAGATAAATTAACATATGCGGGAAGCTTGGAGCACTTGCAGGAGATCATGGATGATCCGCGCCATACATTTGTTCATGGTGATATTTGTGATCGTTCCCTAGTGGAGCATTTGTTTGAACAACATCAAATTGACGGGGTCATTCACTTTGCTGCCGAGTCGCATGTCGATCAATCAATTCGTGATCCGAGAAGCTTTGTGGAAACGAATGTGCTAGGTACGTTGAACTTGCTTGAGGCGGCTCGAACGTTTTGGATGGAGGGGATTGGTCAATATAAGCGAGCGTTTCAACAGGCGCGGTTTCATCATATTTCAACAGATGAAGTGTATGGGACGCTTGGGGCAGAGGGGCTCTTTACAGAGAAGACAGCCTATGCACCGAATAGTCCCTATTCAGCGAGTAAAGCTTCCTCCGATATGATAGTAAGGAGCTATTTTCATACGTATGGGATGAATGTCGTGACGACCAATTGCTCGAACAACTACGGACCGAAGCAGCATGAGGAAAAATTAATTCCAACGATCATTCGAAAAGCACTCGCGTTAGACACTATTCCGATTTATGGCGATGGTCAAAATGTCCGTGATTGGTTGTATGTGCTAGATCATTGTCGGGCGATTGAGCAAGTGTTTTTTGCTGGAAGAGCAGGGGAGACGTATCTTGTCGGTGGTCATTGTGAAAAGACGAATATGGAAGTAGCGTTAGCGATTTGTGATATTCTTGATCAAGAGCAACCTGTTCGGATGAATGAGAAGGGAATCACTAGTTATCGACAATTGCTTGCCTTTGTTGCCGACCGACCGGGACATGACTTCCGCTATGCGATTGATGACTCAAAATTGCGAAGCGAGCTAGGTTTTGAGAAAGAGCATTCGTTTGCTCAAGGGATAAAAGAAACGATTGCCTATTATGTAGAAGCATTTTCTTTGAAAAGAAGTGATGTGAGATGACGATACTTGTGACGGGAGGAGCCGGCTTCATTGGAAGCCATACGGCTCTTTTTTTATTAGAAGCAGGGTATGATGTAGTGATTGTTGATAACCTTTCCAATAGTCGGATTGAAGTGATTGAGCGGTTAGAGAGACTAGTTGGACATCCCATTCCATTTCGGGCAGTTGATTTGAGGAATGAGCGAGCACTTGAGAAAGTATTTGCGACGTTTTCAATTGAAGCAGTCGTTCACTTTGCTGGGTTGAAGGCTGTTTCTGAATCGGTTGATCGTCCGTTATTTTATTACGAGAATAATATCGGTGGAACGATCACATTATGTAAAGTGATGGATAAATTCGGGGTGCGACGTCTTGTCTTTAGTTCGTCAGCAACTGTTTATGGTATCCCTGAACAAGTTCCGGTAGTGGAGGATGTTTCGCTGCATTCAACCAATCCATATGGACGAACGAAATTGATGATTGAGGAAATTTTACAAGATGTGTATCGAGCGAATGAGGAGTGGAGTATCGCTTTACTTCGATATTTTAATCCAATCGGTGCCCATGAAAGTGGGGAGATAGGAGAAGACCCTACAGGGATTCCTAGTAACTTAATGCCTTACATTACGCAAGTAGCGATTGGAGAGCGGGAGGCGCTTTCTGTGTACGGCGGAGATTATCCTACTTGGGATGGGACTGGCGTCCGTGATTATATTCATGTAAGCGACTTAGCTGTAGGTCATATTAAAGCGTTGGAAAAGGTGAAACGTGTAACTGGCATCGAAGCCTATAACCTTGGAACAGGAAAGGGGTATAGTGTACTTGATGTTGTTAACATGTTTGAAAAGGTTACCGGTGCAACAGTACCGTATCGCATCGTTGACCGTCGTCTAGGAGATATTGCCTCATGTTATGCTGATCCTTCAAAAGCTGAACGAGAACTACACTGGAAAGCTGAGAAAACACTAGCAGATATGTGCCGTGATGCATGGAGATGGCAACAATATATTAGTCGTAGTAGTGAGTGGAGATCTTCAATACTTTAAAGTGATGGGGGAAATCCCACTTCTTTCGAGTGCGTAAAAATGTAAGCCTTTTTAAATGCACCCAATTTTCTGATCTGTTAAGATATAGAAAAAACTTGAAGGAGCTCACTTTGAAGAATATTTTTAGATTGGTTTTCTTGTTGTTGATAGCAGGATTGATTTTTCGTTTTTCTTCGCAAACGTATGATCAGCAGTCACTTGTTCCGCTGATGAGGAGATTATTTCCGGGTGAACCGTTTGCTGAAGTGTTAGGGCGTTTAGAGCTTTCTTATGCTGGGATGGTTATTTCAGTCGAGTCCGTTGGTTATTACTATTTTATAGAATTTTTTATTCGCAAGTTTGCTCATCTGTTTTTGTTTGGGTGTTTGGCAGCCACTTTGTTTGGAGTACTAGTTGTTTGGAAACCAGATGAAGTATGGAAGTCAGCTGTTTGGGCGTTCATTGGTACAGGTCTATATGCTGCTGTTGATGAGTTTCACCAGATGTTAACAGGTGGACGAAGCCCGCTTGTTAGAGACGTAGTCCTTGATTTGACTGGTGGATTGATCGCGTTACTCATAGTCGTGCCTGTTTACTGTTGGAAGCGACGTAAAGAGAAGATAGAAACGGTGAAGCTAGACGAATTTTTGTAAAAAAGTTCTTTATAATGAACATAAAGTTCTTTATAAAGTGTTTTATTTGTTGTAAAATGATGATATAGACAGAGATGAGCATGTTTAACTTTTGAGGGGGCTTTTGCTATGGTCACAGAAAAAGAAGTGTCTGTTGCGTCTCATTTTCAACAACGATTTGACCGGGGGGGATTGGATCGGTTGTTAAGTAGTAAAAACAGCCTCGATAGCCATAAAGAATTAGCTGATCGAGCTTGGAAAGTGTTGGAGAAAGAATTGATGTCGAGTAACCCTTTCGCTCGAATTGCTGCTGCAGAAGGAATTTTGCGAGTGTTTAAATAAAGGGAGAAACCACCACCTTACCATAATAATATGGAAAGGTGGTGGTTTTTTTGTATGGTGTTAGATTTTTAAGTATAGGATATTTATTTAAAATATTACTAATAACCTCCTTTTTTACTTTTATATGGTACAATTGGTTTAAAGGAGGTAATTATATGAGAAAGTATTTAATAGCTGTTTTTTCTATTATACTGTTTTTCAGTGGTACTGGAGTAGCTTCTGCAGCGTTTAAGGATGTTAATGAAACGTATTGGGCTTATGATGAAATTACATATTTGACAGAAAGTAAGATTGTCAATGGATATCCTGATGGGACCTTTCGTCCGCAAAGTCAATTGACTCGTGTACAAGCGGTGATTTTGATGGCTCGTGCATTAAACTTAGACTTGTCTAACCGACCGAACCCTGGATTTAAAGACATGCCATCTTCGCACGGAAGCTATAAATACGTAGCTGCTGTAATGGATGAAGGGCTTTTCCCTAAAGAAAGTAATCATTTAAAACCATATGAACCGATAACGAGAGATTATATGGCTTATATGTTAGCGAAGGGGTTTGATTTAGAAACTTCTGGAAGTCATTCATTCAAGGATGTTCCTTCACACCATTGGGCTTATCAATCTATTAAAGCATTGGCGAACAACAGTATTACACTCGGTTACCCTGATGGCACATTTAGACCAAATACAGTTGTCACTAGAGCCCAGTTTGCTGCTTTCCTAGCTAAGGCAAAGGACAATCAATTTAAAACATTTCCTTACTATAGCAAGACTCTTACTTACAAAATCGAATTGCCAAATTATATGAAAGAAAAAATCGTCATTAAAGATAAGCAAGTAAAAGATGGCGTATATGTAACGGAGTTTTACTATAAGGATCGAACGAATTTGAAGCAGGACTTATTGGCAGCAGAAATTCGTAAAATTCATAAATCTAAGATGCCAGAACATCAAGGAGCACCTTATACACTTTTAAAAGTTAAAGGTGACTATCATTATTTCTATAACGGTCCAAGTGAAAGTCCTTATATAGACGATGGACAACTAAATTCACCTGAAGCTTTAGAGTTCATCAAAATAGCTTTTAAAATTCTTCATATGTCTAAAGGGATTCAATAATTAAGTATAAGCCAGCACCGCTGTTAAAAGGTGCTGGCTTTTTTGCATTTTATTCGCTATACATATCACTTTCCTAGATGAATAAGCTTTATTAACAAACACTTTAACACAGTGACCCTAAGGGAGATGATGTGTTGCAGAAAGGGTTTCGACGTCATCAGTGGAGTGGGCGATTATTGGTCTTCTTTGTTTTGGTCGTAGTGGTGTGGGGAGTGATTGGAATGCTAAGGGTATCGCCTAGTGAACAGGCGGAGAAGGTAGTGCGTTCGTTTTACGAGTTCGAGCAGGAGGGGCAGTTTTCGGAGTCGTGGGAGCTGTTTCATCCGTTGATGAAGGAGCGGTTTCCTAAAGGGGATTATATTCAAGAACGTGCTCATGTATTTATGAGCCATTTTGGGGTAGAGACATTTTCTTTTTCGCTTGGAAAAGTGAAGAAGATCCAGAGTTGGAAAGACACGGAGAACTCTTCGCCGCTGAAAACGGTGTATCAAGTCCCTGTGAAGCAAGTGTATCAAGGGAAATTTGGGAATTTTTCTTTGCATCAAGAAGTATTTGTTACAGAGCATAAGGAGAAATGGTTGATTTTGTGGGATTATGAGTAGTGAAGAAAAATATAGATGAAGTAAGCTGTCTCAATCATTGAGTCAGCTTTTTTGCATCTGTTAAAAACAAACAGTCATGTTAAAATAGAGGGAAATATCAAGTGTGGATAAGGGATGAAAATACATTGTTTAATTTCCAATACATGAACATAAAGAAACTATTGTTTGTTTTTATCACCTTGCTTGTATTAACAGGGATTCGGATGATATGGATCGCTTATCAAATGGGGCCTGAGCAACCTGTAGCTCATCAAGGAGTGTTAGATCTTCGGGATTACGAGTTATCTGATGGTGAAACACTCATTTTAGATGGAGAGTGGGCGTTTTTCCCTGAGGTGTTATGGACGCCTCAGTTAGAGGAACTACCGCAAGAGCAAAGGATAATAGTCCCGGTTCCTAAAAAAGAAAATGAAGACGTACCTTATCCATTCGGTACATACCGTTTGAAAATCTTGCTCCCCCCAGATATAGAGCGAGTATATGGGATTCGAGTGCAATCATCTGAGATGGTGTCAAAGTTGTTTATTAATGGTCGGCAAATAGTAGACACAGGCCAAGCAACTCATCAAGGGCAAGTATTACCTTATACTGCTTTATTCTCAGTCGATCAAGATGATATTGACATTGTGTTACAAGTGTCCAATTTTAAAGATCTTAGCACAGCAGACATTGAAAAATCTATCAAGTTTGGCTTTGCTGATTCTGTTATTAATGAGCAAAAGTTCAATGAAGCGTTGCAAGTGATAGTTGGGGTTGTGCTGGTGCTACATGGGTTTGGTACTGTGTATGTTTGCTTTTTCTTTAAGAGGAAAAAAGATGTGTCTTATTTTACCGCTGTCCTATTTTGTATGACATTAGCCACATTAGTTGAAGATAGTAAAATTTTGCTTCAATGGTTACCGATGAACTACGAGTGGTTTATGAGGTTAATGAAATTAAGTTATTTAGGTGTAGCCTTTTTTTTACTGCAATTTGTAAAAGAATTTCTGTCGGATGATCAAGAAAATAAAGTTGTAAGGGGAACGGCGATTTTTTATGGGGTTTATGCATTAGTAGTGTTAATGATGCCTCCACAGTCTAATATGTTAGTTTTGATCTTTCTGATCTTTCTTGTATTGCATACCGTGATTTTCGTATTTTTGCTCGTCTTCTCACCGGGTTTTCATGAGAAGAGAGAAGTCTCCTGGCTAATATTTTCTTCACTATGTATGCTCTCAAGCGCAACGTGGGGACTGATCAAGACGTATGCTTGGCCAACTTTGCCTTACTATCCATTTGATATTATTCTTTCCTTTTTAGGTGTAGCTGCTTTTTGGTTTAAGCGCTTCTTTATGACGACAACGCAGGTAGAGGAATTGGTTGATGAATTGAAGAAAGCGGATAAGGCGAAGGATGAGTTTCTAGCAAACAGTTCTCATGAATTAAGAAACCCATTGAATGCGGTCATCAATATTGCTCAAACAGTATTAGAAAGCGAAAAAAATTCACTAGATTCAGAAAATAAGAAGAATCTAGAACTATTGATTACAGTTGGTCGTCGAATGTCCTTTATGCTCAATGATCTTCTAGATGTGACTCGTTTAAAAGAGAATGGTATGCGTATACACCCTAAAAAGGTGAAGGTTCAAGCAGCGACAGTTGGCGTAATCGATATGTTAAAGTTTTTAATGGAAGGAAAGCCGATTCAAATAGTATCTGATATATCTGATTCGTTTCCTCCAGTGTGGGCAGATAAAGACCGACTGGTTCAAATTCTCTTTAATTTGTTGCATAATGCGGTTAAATATACAAATGAAGGAACGATTGTTGTTCAGGCTCGCATTGAGAATGAGATGGCTGTTATTCACGTGAAGGATTCAGGGATTGGCATTGATGAAGAGGTGCAGAAGAAAGTATTTGACCCTTACGAACGAGGAAATTTGAATTCTCTAGATATCGGAGGGGGCCTAGGGCTTGGCCTGAGCATTTGTAAGCAATTAGTAGCTTTACATGGGGGCACTATCGCTGTTCATTCTGTTCCTCATCAAGGGTCCGATTTCTATTTTACGTTACCACTTGCCGAAAATTCAATTCAAGAGCCAATCAAGGAAGAACGTATAAGTGAGCTTTGTTCAGCTGATGAACGCAAGGATGCTCGGGTTAGCTCAAGCAACATCCAACCGATCACTGGAGAAAAGGCACGAATATTAGCTGTAGATGATGATCCAATCAACTTGAAAGTGTTAAGCAGTATTTTATCATCTAAACAATATGAGGTCGTGACAGCAATGAGTGGGAAAGAAGCGTTGTCACTATTAGATCAGCTAGAATATGATTTAGTTATTTCTGACGTGATGATGCCAAATATGTCTGGGTATGAATTGGCAGGGAATATTCGGAAACGATACTCCATTTTAGAATTACCGATCTTGTTATTAACAGCAAGAAGTCAGCCGGAAGATGTGGAGGCCGGCTTTGCAGCGGGAGCGAATGACTACGTAATGAAGCCACTGAACGCTTTGGAGTTAAAAGTACGGACGCAAGCCCTCGTTGATTTTAAATTAGCCATCGGTGATCGGCTACGTATGGAGGCAGCTTTGCTTCAAGCGCAAATTCAACCGCATTTCTTATTCAATGCATTAAACACGATTGCGTCATTAAGTACGATAGACACCTCTCGAATGGTGTCGCTACTCGAACACTTCGGTCAGTATTTACGAGCTAGTTTTGATTTGAAAAATTTACAAAAGTTTGTGCCGTTAGAGCATGAACTGCAATTGTTGCACTCATACCTTTATATTGAAAAGGAGCGATTTGGTGATCGGTTGCAAGTTCATTGGGAGGTTGACGAACAGTTAAAAGTGGAGATCCCTCCTCTATCCATTCAACCACTTGTTGAGAATGCCGTGAAGCACGGTGTGTTACAAAGAGCACGGGGGGGAACGGTTTGGATTAAAATCGTTGACTATGTAACTCATGCCGAAGTAAGTATAAAAGACGATGGAGTGGGGATGAGTGAGAAGAGAGTAGAGAAAGTGCTTAGTCGACCGAATGATTCATCAAGAGGAATCGGTTTATTTAATACGAATAGGCGACTGCAGCAGCTTTATGGGGAAGGATTACAAATTCATAGCGTTATAAATGAGGGAACAGAGGTCCGCTTCATGATTCCTAAAAAATGAGTCATTACTTTCATAAATAGAAAAAGATAAGCTACGTAGAGGAGTTATTAGCTTATCTTTTTATTTGCATTTGCTTATACTAAAGTCTTCTTTTGCTCTGCTTTAAAGTTGAAGTACCATTCGGTAATGTAAGGGCTCGGCTGTGTATTCAATTCAGCTTGTAAAAAAGTAACTAAAGTCTCATAGTGTTGATCAACGAGTAAGTGATGACCGCTAGCATCATATAGCTTCATTAAATGGAAGCAGGCAACCTCTTCTTCAGGGTATTTACGCACAATTTGTGAAAAATACAATACAGCTTTATCGAATTGTTGATGATCTTCATGCCAATTAGCAAGCTTATAAATCGTTAATAGCCACCATTGTTTATATTTTTCACGCTTGCTCTCTGCCCACCAATAATCACATTCTTGCAAATAATCACCAGTATACAAAGTAAGTAAATCAGTATAATAGTTGATTGTTTCTGCTTGTAATGGTGGAGCGGATTGGTATCGTGTTTCCCACTCTTCCACATCTAAAATAACATTGATTAATGTGAGTATGTATCCATCTGAAGTATTCTTTAGCTGAAAATGCTCTCCGAAATCTTTTAGTTTTTTTCTTACATAATAAACCGCTGTATAAAGTTGATTGTATACTTTTTCTTCATCGTGCTCAGGCCAAAGAGTGTCCACAAGCATAGATTTGTGGATAAGTTGATTCCGATGCTGCAATAAATATAAAAAGAGCTCTTCTGCTTTTTTCGTGCGCCAAGAGAGGGTAAGGAAAGGGCGCTCTTTCGATTGAATAGATATGGTCTGAAGCATGTTCATATAAATAAAGCCGTCGTCATCAACTTCTGTATTATTTGTTTCAACGGGTACTTGTTTTTGTATTCGGCTCATCGTCTTTGTTAATCGTTCGATCGATACAGGTTTAACAATATAATCAAGTGCATTGATTTCAAATGCTTGTACCGCATATTCTTCATACGCTGTACAAAAGATAATTGTTAAATTTGGCTTTTTTTCGATTAGCATTCCAGCCAATTCAACCCCATTGATCTCTGGTAAATTAATGTCTAAGAAAACAACATCTACATCCTCGTTTACAATTGCTTCTTTTGCGAGAAGAGGGTTATCAAATTTTTTTATCGTTTTAAAGCCACCAACTTTCCTCAACAGGCTTTCTAAATAGTCCAGTGCCAAGTTTTCATCGTCTACAAGAATAATATTCATGGGTCCTCCTACTATTTATAAATAAGTTAATATCAACCATTTATAGTTCATTATACTAATGCTTTTTTTAAAAAACATGAATCGAAATGTTGAAAATTTGTTGAGATTTATAGTATATATTGTTCATATAGTCATTTAAAGATTTTGATGTGCTATTCGTTATGCATATTACTTCTCTATATTGAATAAAATGTACTAAATAGATTTCGTGTATATTACCGTATTCCTAAAAAGAAGTAATGAATTGTCAGTGGAAAAACAGATATTTATATTAAAAAGACTAAAATCATGTAGGTCTTTTTTATTTTTAAAGACTTTTACCTTCCATTTACACTATGACAATAGTATTAATTTAGAGAAATCCCATTTTTTTAAACTGTTTTTAAGAAATATTCTGTAAAATAAGGATCTGTAATAGGAATATACGGGTAGAGCTAGATTAGGGCTTTGATGATGTTAGAAGCTAAGAAGAGTGGCCTTTCTATTAATGAAGTAAATCAGTGTATAGATCCAGCCCGAACATTAAAGAATGATGGCATAAAAATAAGCGAGGAGAGCCCTCGCTACATTAGTTAATCAGGTGTGTTCCTTTTTTGTTGTTTTCGAGATTGCATGAATTGCTGGAATTCTAGCAGGTCTGCTTTTCTAATTTTCTTGTGGGATGTTTCTTTTACTAATGATTCATGTCCATCCTCTTTTGGTGATGATGGTTCAATTAATTCATTCGTTGTGACGTCTAAAGCTGTAGCGATTTTTGACAGTACGGATAAGGAGGGATTCGTATTTGTTTGCCTTTCTAAGTTGGATAAATAAGATTTAGAAATTTGGGCTTCTTTTGCCAGTTTAGTGAGAGAATAACCTTTTTGCTCTCTTAATTGTTTAATGCGAACTCCGATCATCTATTATTGCTCCCTTCAGCTCCTTTTTGTTCATTATAACGCACTAAAGATCTTGATGTACGTTTTTTTTATAAAAATTTTTAATTTTTGTTCACTATAAAGGATTATTAGTTATTATTCCCTATTATTTAAATAAGTAGTATATGTTATGCTGTTTATGAAATGTTTTCCTTTTAAATACTTAAGGCGTAAGCGATCGTCTAATAAAATTTGAGTAAAAATGATCGATTGTATAAATCAGAATAATAATAATATTGAAAAAATACAGTGTTGATAGAATATCGAGAGCTATGAAAATAGCAAACTTATGGAGTCATACGGATGAAAAGCTACCAGTCTAAGGGAAATCTGCTAGGAGGCTAAGCCACCTAGAATTAGGAGGATTTTTTCATGGGGAATGTTCGATTCATTGACCAGGAGTGGATTGATTTAATGTTAGAGGCAAAAAAGCTAGGGTTGACACTTGAAGAAGTGAAGCAATTTATAGAAGAAGGAAAGTTTAGCTTGCAAAAAGCTAAGTGAGCTTGTTTTTACTTAAGCAATTCCATGCGAACGATGAAGTTGTCAGGGGAAGTCGTTCGCATGGAGGATTATCTTATTTAATCAGTAAGGCAGTGTGTTATTTATGTGCTTTTTGCCATTTTTGAAATTCTAAAAATTGTTTGAATTGCTCTTTGCTAATGCCTGATTCCATCGCTTCTTTCGCTAATGCTAGCCATTCTGAGTCAACGATTTCAGTCGAATCGTTGTCATCATTTATTAGCTTCTCTACACTAACATTTAATACGGCAGATATTTTGCTTAAAAATTGAATGGACGGATTTAGTTGGATTTCACGCTCAACAGAAGAAATATAGGATTTAGCTACTCCTGCACGGCTAGCTAATTCCGTTAATGACAGTCCTTGTTCCACCCGTAATGCTCGAATACGCTTACCGATAGCCATATACATCACCCTTACTGCTTACTTATAAAAGTAAATACTTGTACCTTATTTTATCACAACACGACAAGAAACTACAAAAAAAACTAGTGACTGTGAGAAACTTTCTTTTACCATTTTATTATTTTAAAGAAATATAGATTTTATCGAACGAAGCCCATTGTTGGTTTGTGGGGGTCTATATCCCAGTCTTGGCGCCATGTTTTTTTGTTGTTCGTTAGTAAGTCTTTTATAATTTTGTCGATGTCAATTTTTTCTTCGTAATGCCATTGTAAGGCGATCGACATATATAGTTCGTTCAGTTGAGCGATAGAGAGACCAGTTGTGTTTTTCACGAGTCGGTCCATTTCTGCTTCAGACATGAATTGATCGATCTTTCTTTTTCTTAAATATTGGTTGCGTGCTTGTTCATTTGGTAATTTAATTTCATAGGCACGATCAAAGCGGCCAGCACGATTAATTAGTGCTGGATCGATTTTTTCTGGATAGTTCGTTGTCCCAATTAAGAAGATCCCCTCTTTCGAAACTGCGCCATCTAACGTATTCAAAAAGACGGATCGAGATTCTTCAGGCATGGAATCGATGTCTTCAATGACAAGAATCATTGGTGCCATTTTCGTAATCGTGGAGAACACTTCTTTAATTGAATAGCTCGTCGTGTACTCGGTAATTTGCCAGTAAACGACAGGTGCAGAGGTGCTGCCAGCAATCGATTTTACGAGTGTGGTTTTACCGTTTCCAGGTGCTCCGTAAAGCAATACTCCTCGCTTGTATGGGATATTATATTTTTTAAAGAAGCTGCCACTGTTCAGAAAAAACTCATCAATCGAGCGAAAGATTTCCGTTTTCATTTCTTCTTCTAGCAAGACATCTTCGCGATTCACTTGATGAGTGATCTTCTCATGGAGCTTTTCGACGCCATCTTCTGTATCAGTAAAAATGTTAATGTACCCTTTCATAAATTCTTTTTGTTGTTTATACAGATAATCAACGAATGCAAGTAAGTGCTCATCACTTTCAGCAAAAATAAAATCCTCTTCATAATCCTCATGGCTTTGATAAATAGGAAGCTTTGCTAATACTACCTCGTATACAGGGAAATACAAAATTGAGTTGTTAAGAGATGGTTGAATTACATGCTTATTTTCACCTGTTATGGTAGAATATTGAATTGACTTAGTTTCTAAGCAATCAAAGACATGGGCTAGGATTTGAATATCATCTGGTTGACGAGTCAACACTTGCTCAACAATTTCCCAAAGATCCTCTTCCCCCTTATGCGAATACATATAAAAATCTCGGCCGGTGCTCTTTAATAACAAAGTCTTTATTTCAGATATGTTAATGGCATAATCGTAATAATGAGGCATTTTCTCTTTTGAGATATTTTCAAATGGAATTAATGTTTGAGGTGCTTTCATAAATAACATCCTTTCATCTACATATCTAGTACCATCAACACATACTTTTTAACCACATTATAACATTAATTTCATTAATGCCCTAATTTTCATAAATTAATGACCAAAAATTTTTGAAAATAATACTAGTAAATACATGGTTTCTTAATTGAGAAAATGATACAATATATTCTCAATTACACTCTAACATACTTTTTTTGATAAGCTGAAAGCGTTTCATGCTATAATGTAATGAGTTATCTAGCGTATAAACACACGACAACTAATGTTTTACTGTTTGAAAAGGAAATTGAAAGAGAAGAGGAACTAATTTACATGTTGAATCATAGGACACTTTTAGTGCTGCTAGCTTTTTTAGTTGTGCAGCCTGTAATCGATGTAATGACGACGGCATCTATTTTAATTTTTAACTTGAATATTACCGTGGGGGTAATTCTCCGAGTATTATTTATGGGGATTATTTTACTACTCTTATTAAAACTAGCCCTCAAGCATAGTATGGCTAGAAAGTATATATTCTATTTAATTGGTTTAGCCATTTTGCTCATTATAAATATTGTTGTCAATATGAACTTAAAAGATCCATATTTTTTGTTCAAAGAGTTAAAGTTTTATAATAAAGTCATCTATTTTCCGATTTTATTTTTAGGATTTAGCATGATTTATTTACAATTGAAACAATCACGCACAGAGATTATGGAAAAAACAACGAGTTATTTCCTTTACGCTTCTATTTTTGTTAGTGTGGTGTTTATTGTTTCTTATTTTACAGGAACAAGCTTGTCTAATTATTCCCATACAAAAACCGGCTACACTGGTTGGTTCTTTGCTGGAAATGAAATTGGGGCAATTATGGCCATTATTTTACCAGTGACGGCTTTATATGCTATTGAAAAAACAGATTCTTTAAAAAGTAGCTTTCATTGGATACCGTTTATCCTGTTATCTATATCTATGTTATTTCTTGGAACGAAAGTCGGTTACGGTGGGATTGTCATTGTACTGATTGCCGCTTGTATGTCTCTATTTATTATTTATTTGACAAAAGGACGCATGAGAAAGACGCGTGTTAATATGCTTGTTTCACTTTTTCTTCTAGCTGTGTTGGCAGTTTCCACACCATTTACGCCGGTGTTTAATAATATGTATGCTCATGTCGATTTATTGGGGATTAAGATCCAGCAAGAAGAGGAGAAAGTAGACCAATCAACAGGTGAATTTGGAATAGAAGAAGAGGAAACACCAAAAATCTCAGAGGCGCAATTGCAAAACCTTGTCTTTAGTAGCCGAGAAAAATATTTAGCTGATTACAAAACAGATTTTGCGGACGCACCTATTCTTCAAAAAGTGTTTGGTCTGGGCTTCGCTGGAAATTATGAAATGCCTGACCCGGGAAAAGAACCTAAAATGATTGAGATGGATTTCTATGATCTCTTTTTCTCATTAGGTATTGTTGGGTTCCTATACTTGATGGCACCGTTTATTTACTATTCGATCCGCTTTATCTGGTACTTTATTACGAATATAAAACAAACATTTACTATTCCATATGTGATGTATGGCGTTGGGTTTATTCTAGCAGTTGGCATAGGGGCTACTGCTGGTCATGTATTTACTGCACCAGCCGTTTCGATTTATGTGGCTGCTATATTGTCCATGTTACTTGTTGATAGCGATATAATTGAATAAAGAAGAAAAGCTTGCAATTTAGGTTGCGGGCTTTTTTGCATTTAGAGCCGCTAGTACTGAATACTAAAAGGTACGGCTCTTTTCTATGAGTGCGGTTCAGTTGACATGTTACGTGAATAAGTTTATCTTCCTTCTAAAAAGGTATTTTGAAGTTTGGAGAAAGGGAGTGGGATTTTGGAAAAGGAACATTGGTTAACGATGTCAGATGGACATGAAGTATTTTTGACGGAGTGGGTGAATGATGAGGTGAAGCCGAAAGCGGTGTTGCAAATTGCTCATGGGATGACGGAGCATAGTAAGCGGTATCGTGAGTTAGCTGAACATTTAGTATCGATGGGTTTTGTTGTCTATGGCAATGATCATCGAGGGCATGGACGAACAGGGGAGAAAAGCGGTTTGCTCGGATTTTTTACTGAGGAGAATGGGTTTGAGCGGGTCGTGGATGATTTAAAAGAGATTAATGATGAGGTTCATCGTATGCATCCTGATCTTCCCATATTTATGATGGGACATAGCATGGGATCTTTTTTAGTTCGTCGCTATTTGCAGCGTTTTTCTGGAACCATCAATGGTGTGATTATTTCAGGAACGGGAAGTGATCGTGGACTGTTAGGGAAAATGGGAAGAATGTTAGCCAAAGCTGAAATGAAGATACGTGGAAAAAGAACGAAAAGTCCGTTATTAGATAAGCTATCATTTGGAGATTTTAATAAAAAGTTCACAGATGTTCAAACTAAGTTTGATTGGCTTTCTAGAGATCGCGAGCAAGTGCGAATATATGTGGCAGACCCTTATTGTGGGTTCATTCCGACCGCGGGGTTCTTTTATGATTTATTCACTGGTTTAGAGACAATTCATCAGCCAGGCGAAGTGAGCCGCATGGAAAAAGACATACCTTTTTTCTTCATTAGCGGCGACCAAGACCCTGTCGGTGAGTACTCTAAAGGAGTTCTGCGTGTAATCGATCAATACAAGCAGCAAGGGTTCACTACTATTGATTACAAGCTATATAAAGAAGGCCGACACGAAATGATCAACGAAACCAATCGTCAACAGGTCATTGAAGACATTGCGAATTGGCTCCAAGCGCGGTTGTAGGGGGCTGGTTGTAAGAGAAAGGTAGTGGGAGGTCATGAGGCTGGTTCGAGTGGTAGTATGCCGTTTTTTTGCAGAGCGCTTTTTTGATCAGGCAGCGCAAACGGCTTATTATTTGTTGGTGTCTGTCGTTCCTTTTTTGATTTTTATGTTGTCTTTAATGAGTTTTTTTCCGATTAAGGAGGGCGACATTTTAGAATTTCTTGAACCTTATGCACCAGGAAACACATATAGCTTGATTAAGGACAACGTTCAAGCGATTGTGGCAGGAGGCCAAGGACAGATGATTTCAATTAGTTTTCTTTCCACGTTTTGGTTATCTTCAATGGCGATTCAATCACTCGTTCGTTCATTGAATGACGCCTATAATATTCAGCGGCGACTCTCTTTTTTCACCGGGTTGTTTCGAGATTTAGGCGTCACCTTAATCTTTATGTTTCTTGTTCCAGTCTCTTTTATGATCCCTCTTCTAGAACGGCTGCTTCATTTATTAATTTCTACAGAAGTAATCGGTACCATTGAAGTGCTGACGCCATACTTTAAAACTTGGACGGTAGTGAAATGGGGATTGGGTACGCTGTTTTTGTTCCTCTTTTTTCTCTTATTTTATAAAATTTTGCCGAATGGTAAACAACCGCTTCGATACGTGATCCCAGGTGCTTTATTTGCTTCTATCTGTTGGCAAGTAGCCTCTGTCATGTTTGGAGAATATGCCAGCTCTGTTAACTACACGCGCATTTATGGTCAGTTAGCTGGAATCATTATTTTGATGCTGTGGTTTTATTTATCCTCTGTAGTGTTATTGCTTGGAGGCTTGATCAATGCGGAGTATGAAAAAATGAAGCGACCTTCTTAATGAATAAAAGCGTGGTCCTGGAATAATCAGGACCACGCTTGTTTGTTATTCGTAGTGATACCATTGATGCTCGAATAAAAGCTCTGCTGTGTCATTAAAGTTGATATGTTGTTTCACTTCGCTAGGAGAGAAGTAGAAAGCTGTTGCTTTTTTCTGTTTCGGTGCAAGAGTGATATTTTTGTATGTGCGCAATGAAGTAGATTCAGCTACTAATGTGTTATTGATATAAAGTTTATATTTAGCTTTAATATCGAAAACTTCATTAGGCGTATTATTGTAAAGAACGACGTTCATTTTCAAGCGTCCGTCTGACTGTAATTGTGTGCCTGTAACGGTAACTTGAACGCCTGAACGGAATTGTTCATTCAGTGTGCGAGCCATAAAAACAGCAAATTCCGTACGAGTCACACTTTTGTATGGAAGGAAATAACCTTTGCTATCACCAATTGTAATTCCATTGAAAGCTAGAGCTTGAACGTATTTGTAGTGCCAGTCAGTGCTTTTTACATCTTTAAAAGAAGTAGGAGAACTATAGCTAAATCCAAAGCTCTCTGTTATAATTTTCGCCATTTGTGCTCTTGTTAATTTATCGTTCGGTTTAAAATAAGTAGCTTTGCTGAAAATTCCGTATTTAGTTAATACAGCAATTTCATTATAAGCAGGATGAGTTGTTGGAATATCACGGAACCCAGGGTTTGGAGCAGACTCTTTGTCTACACCTAGTGAACGTGCTAAAATCAGTGCTGCTTGCATACGGTTAACAGGATCTTTTATGCCAAAATTTCCGTTTTTATAGCCTTGGATGACCTTGTTTTTGACAAGGAAATCAATTTCTTTTTTCGCCCAATATGTATTTGGTACATCTCGGAAAGTAGTGGAATTTGCCGATTGGTAGATATTCTGGTCATTTTTATAAATATATTTTCCACTTAAACTACTCTCAAGAGTTGCTGCGGATGGAGCA
This sequence comes from Bacillaceae bacterium SAS-127, assembly GCA_002261155.1. GTDB lineage: Bacteria > Bacillota > Bacilli > Bacillales > Domibacillaceae > Bacillus_CE. Next base: position 181,471 of record NKXN01000004.1, read on the forward strand.
ACTACAGGAATGAAAAGCACGACGGCCAAAATAGCCATTAGTAAAGATTTAAAGCTTGCCTTCAATTGTAAACACCTCTCAATTTTCAGAATTGTAATCATAATTACTTTAACAAATAGATGGAAACAATATCTACAAAAATTTTCAAAATAGTAATTTTTGACTAGTTTTCTAGTATGATAAATAATCGGCGAAACGGCACTCCTTGTCATGCTAGCAAAGAGTGCCATTAAAGAGAGATTCATTAAAATCTTTTAAGCTATTTTCATTCGATGCCTAGGTGTAGCTTTAATTTGTTCATCGCTTGCTTCCGCCATTTTTTGACGGCAGAGGGAGACACATTTTCACATTGAGCAATTTCGGTGATCGTCATGTCTTGATAAAACGTGCGAATAAGCCAAATTTTTTCACGGTGAGTTAGGTGGATAGCATAGGTAAGCAAGACTTCGAGTTGTAATGATGGATCACTTTGTTCTTCCGATTTTTCCTCCCAAAATGGCTTATTAGTATAGATGACATTCTCCTCTCTTTGTTTGGCTTTTTTTAATTCATCGATCATTCGGCCCTTAATATATAAGTAGGCGATGCTAGAAAAGCTACCTTTCGTTTCATCGTATTTTTCATAAGCTTCCCAAAGTGCAATTTGTCCAATTTGTTGAAACTCGTCTCGATCTTTATAAATATGCAGTGATTTCATTACATGATAAATCATGGGTAAAAATTGATGATAAATGTTCTCAAAACTCACCACTGTTTTTTCCTTACTGGAAGCGCGCTTACCGTAGATTCCCGGGTTGAATCAAGCATAGTGAGATTTTCTTTGTTAGGCGAAAGGATGAAATAGAGAGATAATTAAGGAGTAAATGGATATTATTACCTTTTATTCATACGTTTGTCCTAAGCAAACGTATGAAACCTTCTTTTTTCACGAAAAACAGTAAGTGGTGAAGAAGTCTGTAAAGAAAAGCATAAAAAAGCCTCGTTCTATTTAATGAACAAGGCTTCTTATGTGAAGTAATTGCTAAATATAAAGAAATCATTAATAAGGATGTTCAGTCTTTATAAATCCATCTTGTTGTTCTCTTTATTCTTCAACATGTATGTAATACAATTTGTAGCGCGGTCTAACTGTTTGTAATAGACATGAGGAGAACAATTTAAGGATAATTTGACACCATTTTTAAAACAGATCACCATTTTTCCTTTAATTGAAGAATGAGATTGTACATGGCGTGGGAATACCCAGCAGCAGCCAGCCTCTTCAGGTGAAATCGTAGGAAAGGTATAGATTAGTTCTTCATGGCAGATTAACAATGGCGTTTTTTTGTAATAGTTTAATTGCTTACGAGTTGCTTGTAGACGGCCTTCATAGGTAAATAAACGGTGTAAACAAGCTTTATTTAACAATTGTTTCGCTGTTTCTTCAGTGTAATATGTGCCTTTTTCATCGTAAATAATCGTATGATAACCCTCTTGATGATACTCTACAAGCCCCATTGTACTTGCAGAAGGCAGATAACTCTCAACAAAAACCATCAAAAATTCCCCCTTCTTTATAATCAATACTATAGTAACTGTTATATGTAAATTATCCCAATGAATGATATTAAAATTATGTAAATTTTTTAAATGTTTTGTTATTTATTTCGAGTTAACGGACTATGAGACCCCCACCTTAACATAGCAGAAGGAGCGAACGTGTGTAGGTGAGGGAGGGTGATTGAGCAATCATCCTTAATTTAGAAACTAGTAATCACCTCGTATAAAAAATATAGTAGGCGCAAGCTCCCTAGAATATGCAAGTATGAATAATCTATGCATTTTGTAATGATTTTGTAGAGGTTTACCTCTTTATTAATAAGAAAATTCTGAATGGTATATTTTTTGCATTGTTTTACCGAAGCGTGTTTTTGATATTCTTAAGGGGGTTGTTATATGTCAGGTTCTAAAGAAATGAGTAGATCGTTAACGCTTGTTCCGGTAGTATTGTTTGGCTTTTCGTTTATGGCGTTAGCGACGGTGTTTAGTACGTATGGTATTGCAGCTGAGATTTCGAACGGAATGGTTCCAGGAGCTTATGTGCTGGCCATGGTCGTCATGATGTTTACCGCTTATAGTTATGGGCAAATGTCAAAGGCTATCCCATCAGCAGGCTCTGCTTATGCATATACGCAAAAGTCAATAAATCCTTATGTTGGATTTATGGTTGGCTGGGCGATCCTAATGGACTATTTGTTTATTCCAATGGTCAATTATTTGTTATTCAGCATTTTTTTCTCGGCAGCTTTTCCAGCAGTTCCGCCGTATGTGTGGGTGTTAGGGATGTTGTCATTAGTGACGTTTATCAATGTTAAAGGAGTAAAATTGGCTGCAAAAGCGAATGGTTTCATTACAATTTTTTCCCTTTTATTCATTGTATTGTTTGTTGGATTATCGATTAAAGAAATTCTCAGTGGAACAGGTGGTGGCACACTGTTATTGCTAGAACCGTTCTACAATTCGGAGCAGTCTTTTTCTTTTGTTGTAGCGGGAGCGGCTCTTCTGTGCTTTTCGTTTCTCGGTTTTGATTCAGCGACGACGTTTGCAGAGGAGACAGTCAATCCGAAAAAGACGATTCCACGTGCCGTATTTATTATTACATTAGCCGGAGGAGTTGTTTTTGTAAGCGTTTCCTATTTTGCTCATCTTGTGTGGCCAGACTTTAGTACATTCACTAATGCAGATTCGGCTGCTCATGAAATCATTGCTCTTGTTGGCGGAAAGGTATTTACTTCCTTGTTCCTTGCTGTGTATGCGGTAACCGCATTTGGTTCGGCAATGTCATCGCAAGCGAGTGCCTCTCGTGTTCTTTATGCGATGGGGAGAGATGGTCAACTACCGAAAAAAATCTTCGGAACACTTCACTCCAAATATGAAACGCCAGTAAACAATATTTTAATCATTAGTGGCTTTTCATTGCTTGCGTTGTTTTTAAGTTTAACGCTTGTTGCTTCATTTATTAACTTTGGAGCGTTTCTTGCATTTACATGCGTAAACATTGCGGTGATAGCTTATTATTTTGTTCGAAAAAAAGAGCGTTCATTGAAGGGAACCATTATGTATTTGATTATTCCGTTGATCGGGGCTGGTCTAGATTTATGGTTGCTCATTAACCTCGATATTCATTCTAAGGTACTAGGAAGCATTTGGTTTGTGCTCGGCTTTATTTATATGCTCTTTTTAACGAAAGGATTTAAGCAAAAGCCGCCTGAGTTAAAGATATCATTGGATCATTCATAAGGGAGGAAAGGGAACATGATGAAAGCAGATATGATTTTAATTAGTGAGGCTGTTTTTACAGGGGTAAGTGATCAGCCAGAGCCATTAGCTGTGGCGATTAAAGGAAATAAAATTATAGAGGTCGGTCCTAAAGAAGAGGTAATAGCCTTCAAAGGAGAGCATACAGAAGTAGTAGATGTTGGGGATCAACTGATTATGCCTGGCTTCCATGACGCGCATCTGCATATTATGCTCGGCAGTTTATTCAGTCATTACAGTGTGTCTTTAGTGGATGCGAAGTGTAAAGAAGAGGCATTGGCGAAAGTAAAAGCATATGCGGACGAACATCAGGAAGAAGCATGGATTGTCGGTACTGGCTGGGATCATACCGTTTGGGGAGAAAAGGATTTTCCTACTCGTTATGAATTGGATCAAGTGCTTGCTGATCGTCCAGTCATTCTGCTGCATGCAGAAGGGCATTACGGCTGGGTGAATTCTCTTGCTCTTGAACAAGCAGGGGTTACGAAAGATACCGAGAATCCGGATTACGGAATTATTTATAAAGACGAAGCAGGGGAGCCAACAGGGATTTTAATTGAAACGGCGATTTCTTTAGCGACAGATTACGCCTATGATTTTTCAAAAGAAAGACTACGTGATATGGTGGAGCAATTTTTACAGCATGCAGCGAAATTAGGGGTCACTTCTGTGAATGATTTGTATGCCAGCCGAGCTCACGAAAAATTGGAAGCGTATGATGTGTATCAAAAGGTTGAGGAAGAAGGACGTCTAACGGCAAGATTCCATCTTTATCCGCCGCTAAATGGGGACATCGAACAAGCGAAGAAATTACGTGAACAGTATTGTTCTAATAAATTGCAGTTAGCTGGATTAAAGCAATTTATTGATGGGGTCGTGACGGGCTATACCGCTTTTATGCTTGATCCTTATGAACAGCGTCCTGAAACGAGAGGGGAGACAGCTTATAGAAAAGAGCAATTGGCACAATGGGTGGAAGAAGCGGATAAGGAAGGATTTCAAATCCGCTTTCACTCGATTGGCGATGGTGCTGTTCGGCTTGGATTGGATTTATATGAACAGGCACAGCAGAAAAATGGCAAGCGCGATGCTCGTCATGCCCTTGAGCATATTGAAGTGGTTGCGCCTGAAGATATTCCGCGTTTCGAAGATCTTGGTGTGATGCCTTCCATTCAGCCCTATCATATGGCGTTAATGCCTCGTGAAAGTCATACGACACAAGTGAACGAAGAGAAACAAGCCTATATTTACCCGAATGCTTCTTTAGTTCGCTCTGGGGCTGTTGTGTCATACAGCAGCGATTACCCGATTGTGCCGCTTGAGCCGATGCTTGAGATTTATCATGCGGTGACGCGTAAAGATTTTACATTGAAGGACACATGGAATGAGCAGGAAAAAGTAACGATGGCGGAGGCGCTAAAATCGTATACAAATGCTTCTGCTTATAGTGTTTTCCGCGAACATGAGCTTGGAACATTAGAAAAAGGAAAACTAGCGGACATTATCGTCTTAGATCGAAATTTATTTGTGGTACATGAAGATGAAATTTTAGAAACGAAAGTTGAACTGACATTAGTAGATGGGGAAGTTGTTTGGAGTCAATCGCAAGTAGCTATGGAGAACTGCTGAAGAGAGTCATTGAGTGAAAAAAGTCAACCATCATTTGGTTGACTTTTCGTATTTTGTAATTAATAGGTATTTGTGTTAGATGATTCCAGCATAATGTTGGTTATGACAGTTTTTTAAGTCGAGCTCTCCGGATAAAACGGCGGGAAGAATCTCGTCAAGTCCAACATTAGCTTTGCGGATAATATGAGTATTACTTTTATTTAGTTCTTGTTCCGTGATGTTTTCCTTGTAGGAAATGATTTCTCTTCCATCACCGCTTGTATGAACGACACATGAAACGGGTTGTTGTAAAGGTTGATCTAACCAGAACCGAGTGAACTTAGATGCTAAATCGTCTTTTTCAAACATACCTAAAAACTCCCCTTGGCGAATCAATAGAAGGTAGTCGGCGAATTTACGAATATCGTGAAGCTGGTGGCTCGTGAATAAGATCGTTCTTTCCAAATCTTCGTCCATTAATTGCACCATCTCATCAATCACTAATTTTTGTGCCATTAAATCAATAGCTGCCATCGGTTCATCAAAAATCATTACATCTTGTGGTTGAGCTAAGGTTAACGCAAGTATTAATTTTTTTTGTACCCCTTGTGATAGCTTATCAAATCGTTTATTCAGTGGGATATTTAATTCACGGACATAGCGAGAGAATCGTTCTTCGTCAAAGGAAGAAGAAAAATGGGCAATGAGCTTTTTCATTTCCGATCCTTTCAAACTGCTACAGCCAGATGTTGTTTGAGGCTGATAAGCGATTCGCTTTTTCCAACCGTTGTCTCCTAACACTCGATTTTGATCAAAAAGCTGGATACGACCACGGTCTTCTTTTGCTAATCCCATGATCATTTTGAGTAGTGTACTTTTTCCAGCACCGTTATCACCAATAACGGCGACAGAGCTTCCAGCGGGAATGGCGACGTTAATAGGTCCGAGTTCGAATTCTCCAATTTGTTTACATACTTGTTCGAATTTAATCACGCTCACAGTTAATCTCTCCTTTTATTGATTATGAGGGTGAACATTTTTTCGATATCCTGCAAGGAATAATCATGCTGCAATCCTATTTCAACGGCCCGTTCAATTGCTTGGTGGACTGTTTTTTCTTTTACTTCTTCTTTGATTGCTAATGCTACCTCTGCCACAAAAGTTCCTCTCCCTCGAATCGTTTCAATGAATCCCTTTTGCTCCAAATCATTATAGGCTCTTTTCGTAGTAATCACGCTACACCCCAATTCTTTCGCTAGTACTCTTATGGAAGGTAGAGCGGTTCCAGCTGACAATTGACCTCCAGAGATCAGCGCCTTTATTTGAGCTTCAATTTGATGATAAATTGGTTCCCGACTGTCTTGGGAGATATGAATTGGTAATGTCATGGTAATCTCTCCCCTTTACAAATAATCATTCGTTCGCATTTTTTTTATGGCATATCGATAGCAGTAAAGGTAACTACCGATCGTTAAGAGTGTGACAGATACCAATGTAACTACTGGATAATTTCTGAGGAGGAAAATGGAGCCTTCGACCACTCCTCGTTTTGTATAAAAATAATAAAATCCAGCAATTGCTAACAGAGATCCATAAAAAATAATATTAACGATAATGATTTTTGTCATCGATAGAAGATCTCCCACATCACTAGCAGCAAGAGTTAAACTAGCTATTATGCCAATCAAAAGCCAAAAGAATAAAAATGCTAAAGATTCTTCAGGCGACAATAAAGCAACACTTAATATGGATGGGAAAACGAGTAATAAGCTAATCAAGATCGTATTTACGATAAGTGATTGAATAGAGCTAGAAAACAAGCGGCTTTTAATTAGTGTTGTTTCAGGAAGCTGTTGTTCTTGCAAAAAGTTGAAATAACTAGAACCGTGAAAATTTCCAGAAATTCGCATGAAACGCTCTTCTTTTGATCGTAGCCAATAGGGCCATGTCGTTAAGGCTGAAATAAAAAAGAAATCTAAAAGAATGTTTATAACTAAATGATCAGAACCTAAGCTATCAGAAGAGTGAAAGAAGCCTATAAAAAAAATGAAACTTCCGAATGCTAGTGCTACGAGCTTCAACAGCTTTGTTATTCTGAACAGCTCAAACTTACTCAACCACCAAGCATCACGCCAAACAGAATTCATAGTAGTCAACCTCCTAGTGTTAATGTGTATATGTGTTTATATACACATCATAAGCGGTCGTCACAGAAAATGCAACCATTAATTTCCGTCGTCTAATTTTTATTACGTTCATACGTTAAGGACGCTAAAGTTTTCTTTGTTTCTTTTACTTTGGGAAATATCAGATTATTTCTTCTTTTTTTTGTGTATGAGTGGTATAATCTTTCAAATAAATCTTTTTCATCATGAAAGTTAAACAGTGAGCAAGGAGTGGAATTTGGATGAAAGTTTGTAAATTTGGTGGAACGTCTGTAGCGAGTGCTGAGCAGATCAAAAAAGTGGCTGCGATCGTTGGGGAGGATGCAAAGCGTAAAATTGTCGTTGTGTCTGCTCCAGGAAAGCGTTTTAGTGATGATATTAAAGTGACGGATTTACTCATTAATTTAGCAGAGGCTTCTCTTTCAACAAGGGAAGCGGAGAAAGAATTACAAGCGGTTGTGGGGCGCTATGCTGATATTGCTAAGGAGCTCGGTTTAGATGAGCAAATTGTCAAAGTGATTGAAGAAGACCTTCGTGGACGATTAACGGTTAATCGTGAGAATCGTGATTTATTTGTCGATCAGCTCAAAGCGAGTGGGGAAGACAATAATGCGAAGCTGATTGCTGCTTATTTTTCAAGCGTTGGTATGGAAGCAGAATATGTCAATCCGAAAGAGGCAGGGTTGATTGTTAGCGATGAGCCGGGTAGAGCTCGTGCCTTACCAGAAGCATATGAAAATTTAAGTAATTTGCGTGATCGTAAAGGGATCGTTGTATTCCCAGGGTTTTTCGGCTATTCACGCGACGGTGTGATGATGACATTTGCTCGTGGTGGCTCGGATATTACCGGTTCGATTTTAGCTGCTGCGATCGGAGCGGAACTATATGAAAACTTTACAGATGTGGATTCGGTGTTCGCAGCTAACCCGAAAGTGGTGGACAACCCAATTGAAATTAAGCGAATGACGTATCGGGAAATGCGAGAGCTTTCTTACGCTGGTTTTTCCGTTTTTCACGATGAAGCATTAATGCCAGCTTTCCAACGTTCTGTGCCAGTTTGTATTAAAAATACAAATAATCCGTCAGCAGAAGGAACAATGATTGTTGCTGAGCGTGAATATTCGAACAGCCCAGTGAGTGGTATTGCGGCAGATGGTGGATTTTCAACGATTTATGTCAGCAAGTACTTAATGAACCGTGAGCTTGGATTTGGTCGTCGTTTGCTACAAATATTAGAAGATGAACATATCTCTTATGAGCATACTCCATCTGGCATTGATGATTTATCTGTCATCGTGCGTAGTCATCAATTAACGCCGGAGAAAGAAGCACGTATTATTTCGAGATGCCGGGAAGAGTTGTTAGTGGATGATGTATATATTGAACATCATTTTGCGATGGTTGTACTTGTAGGGGAAGGAATGCATAACACACGTGGTCTAACAGCGAGAGCAACAACAGCCATTTCCCGTGTTGGTGCCAATATCGAAATGATTAACCAAGGGTCATCGGAAGTCAGTCTTGTATTTGGTATCCAAGAAAAAGATACAGATAATGTTTTAAGAGAACTATACAAAGAGTTTTTCAGCACAAGCGCTGTATTAGGTGTTTAATTTAATTAAATCGACAGTAAAAGAAACCAGTGAGAAAGGAAGGACCTTTCATCACTGGTTTTTATCATTTTGGCAGTGGGGATTGGCAGCTATTTTAGCGCCTGCTCGAGTAATAGTTGTTAAAATATTGGCGTGTTCTTGAGTGTTGACCATATATTTTGCTGCGACATACGGTTTATGTTTATCATCGACTACATACATTGGTGGAAGGTGATTGAGCGAAAGAGCTAATAAATCTGCTAGACACCGGTCGCATGTGCAGGTTAACTTTAAGTTGTCTTTATGCTCGATAATCATCGCTTTAACGATATCTTCCATGGCGTTTTTGACGGTCATGCAGCGACCTCCATTTCTTTAATAAATGTAAAAATATACTATTTGTTATATCGGATGAAAATAAAAAACTTTAATATCTTTAACTATATTTTCTTGAAATAAAAAGTTCACTCCAATTTATTTGAAAAATAAGAGGATAGTTAATAAAACACTTGATCAATCATTGTACTGTTTTTTTAATGGGTAAAGTCACAGTGAATTTAGCTCCTTTTTGTGGTTGGCTGTGGGCAGTGATGGTTCCTTTATGGGCTTTAGTGATTTCTTTGGCGATGGCTAGACCTAAGCCAGTGCTATTTTTTTCGATCCGAACGGGAGTAGTACGATACATACGTTCAAATAGTTTTTCTATATGCTCTTCTGAAAAGCCGATGCCATTGTCTTTAACTTGAAAGGAGATCGTATCTTCATCTCTCCAAACTAACATTTTCACTATTCCACCAGGTGGGGTAAACTTCACAGCATTAGATAATAAGTTTGAAAAGATTTGTTCAATTCGAATCGGATCAAGCAATACTTCATGTCGCTTATCTTTCTCTAATGAAGAGTGATAAACAAATGTTAATTGTTCAGCCTTGATTTTTGTTTCATATGATTGAAATAACTTATACATATATTCCTCAAAATCAATATGTTGAAACTTAAAAGAAAGCTGTTTCTCTTCCATTAGCACGAGTTGCTTCAAATCAGCTAATAATTTTTCCATAAATCCGACTTGTTTATAAAGGTTATCGATATATTTTCTTTCACCTAAAGGAAGGATACCATCTAACATCCCTTTAGCTATCATTTTCAGCACCGATAATGGAGAAGAGAGGTCGTGTGAAATCGTTGAAATCAAATGAGTTCTGGCGTCTTCTACCTCCTCTAGTTCTTGATAAGCCTTTTCTAATTTAACTGTTCGCTCCTGTACTTTTTTTTCTAATTGTTTATTTAAAATATTTAACTGGTTGGACAGACGCTCGGCGATGGCATAAGAACGAGCATATTTTGCTGCGTTGAGAGCCACATGAATGATCATAAAAAAGAGGACACTCATCGGTGCGATGTACATCCCATCTAGTAGATCTAGTCGAATCAATATGTCATTGAGAACGCCGTAGACGATTAACGCTAAACCAACAAGGTTCCAGTATGCTTCAGTTACCCCTTGTCTGACGGAACGAACCGATAATATAGTCATATAAATAAACACACAAAGCACGAAAAAGGCGAAAGGTAATTTCGTGTATGTAAATATGCTTGATGGCAGAAATAAAGACATACATGCGCTAGTTACACAGACGAAAATCACTATTTTAAGATAGGATTGTTTCAACGGCTGATGCAACATAGAATGGAAATATTTATACCAAGCGATAAAAGCAAGAAAGGTACTAACATGCTCGATTCTTAAAATTGTTGTCCAACTTAAAAATGGGAATAACAGGTCAAATTGAATCGTACCAGTGGAAGCTGTTCGAACCGCTATTGCTAAGCAAACAAGGCTAAAGTAAAGAGACGACAGATCATTACGGCGCTTCATATAAAAAACAATATGATAAATCGCTAAAATCAACATTCCACCAATAATAAAAGATTCTTTCATCAGGCGTAAACTATACTGAGGGAGTAACACCGTCTCTTTACCAAACTCAATCGTTTGCCACAAGCCTGTATGATAGAACATATAATTAGAGGTTAAAATATCAATCTGCAACACTTCTTGATCTGGTTGATAGGCAATAAAGGATGGTCGGTTGGCTGGGACATAGTCTTCTTTTGTTGTGCCGACGACACCGTTCTTATAAAGCGTCTCCCCATTCACTTTGAAAATATAACTTGATCCGATTTCTGGGAGGTAAAATCCGAGACGTTTTCCAACGTATTCGGGATTGAGTTTCATAATTAGACGATAGTTCGCATAACCATTCGGAGGCACACTCCGATCATTTAGCTTATAATTATTCCATTCATTTGGTACATCTACATAGATCGGAGACTGCCCGCTGAAATCTTTCCATGAAAAAGCCCATTCTCCATCTAACCCGATGATCGGTGTAGTCTCAAATGAGTGTGTTTGAAGATCTAAAACGCCTTGCTGTGCTTTAAAAGAAATATGAGTAGGTTGAGTGAATTGGCTGTACAGGAATAATAAAAGCAATAAGCCTAGCGTGACAGAAATATAGGTTCCTCGTTTTTTCATGGCACGAATTTGTATCCAAAGCCTCTAACTGTTTGAATATGACGTGGCTTTTTCGGGATGTCTTCAATTTTTTTTCGTAAATTGCTAATGTGTACAAATACTGTGCTAGCATCGCTTTCAGAATCAATCCCCCAAATGGAGTTAAACAAATGTTCTGAACTAAAGACTTTATTCGGATGTTGTGCCAAGAAAAATAGTAAGTGTCTTTCTTTCACATACAGTTCGAGGGGCTCCCCGTTCTTTCTTACTTCCATACTTTCTAAGTCGAGCGTGAGCGTACCAAATACCAATTTATTATTTTCTGTTTCATCTGTGCGTCTTCGTAAGTGAACTTTGATCCGCGCGAGTAATTCTTGAGGATCAAAAGGTTTTGTAATATAATCATCGGCTCCGCTGTCAAACCCTTGCAATTTAATCGATGTTTCACTGAATCCAGAAATGAATATTAACACACCATCATATTGTTTACGATATCGCTTGGCTAAAGCAAGCCCACTCTCTCCTGGAAGTTGGATATCAAGCAAAATTAAATCAGGTTGAAAAACCTGTATCTCCGTCCACCCTTTTTCGGCATTTTCTGCCCAACGAGCCTCGTATCCAGCGGCTTCTAAATACATAAGACCTACTTCAGCAAGCGTTGCTTCATCTTCTATTAGTAGAATTCGCTTACGCCCCATCTCGGTTACTTCCTCTCTAATTAAAGTTTTACTATAATATTACCAATTTTTCATGAATTATCGAATGATACATTTGAACTAAAAAGAAGAAGGCTAACCTAAAAATAGAGGTCAGCCTTCTTCTAATTTTGTTTCTTTGCTGAAGGAAAGGCGCGTTTAATGAGATAGTTTGTCTAAAATGCTCGTATGGTTGCGATGCACTCGGTGTGACTCTTGATAAGATTTGCGCAATTCCTTTGTTTGTAAGCGCTCTTTTAATTTCGGTAACAAAATCGCTGCTAATACACCATAAGTAATTAATTTTTTTGCATTCATCTTTCTTCATCCCCGTTCTAAGTAGTAGGTACATTTTGATATACCCAATAATGATTAAGAAAAACCAAGATGCTAGTTACAACAGAATCAAAAAGATATCCTCTATCATTATAGCATATTAAATGACCTAATGAAATTGAAATACTGGGATTGAATGTAAAAATAGGTGTTTACCCTTTTTTTAGAAGTGAAAAACAATATTTCGGAATATTTACACAACATTTACAATTTATCCATAGTTAAAATATAAAATATTTTTAAAATAAAGGAGGAGATAGCTAATTACTAGGAGGAAGTCATGAGGAAAAAGTCAATTTACAGTTTAGCACTTGCCACTTGTGTATCTGTTTCAACGTTCGTACCAGAAATATCTGCAGAGGAAACAGAGAAGCCTACTCAACTACCGATTGAACAATCATCAATCGCAGAATCGCAAAAAAATCCGATCTTACTTATTACTGAGTTAGTTCCGGACACAACGAATGTGAATAAAAAAGATGGCTATGAATTCATTGAAATTTATAACAATAGTGATCAACCCGTTTCGTTGAAAGATTATCAATTAGTATATCGTTATCCGAGTGGGGACAACAAACCGGATTTGAAATGGGAATTTAAAGAGGACAAAACGATTCCTGCCCAAGGTACGATCGTTGTTTGGGTGAAAAATGGAGCTAACACAGATTTGACATTAACGGATTTCAATAAGCAATTTGATACTCAGTTAACAGAAGAACAAGTAGCGGTTGTAGAGTCTGATGGGATGGCTAATGCAACTGAACGTACATTAGTCGTAGCGGATACATATAATAATGAGCTGTCAGCAGCGAGTTATTCTAAAGGTCATGTACAAGAAGACAAAGGAATTCAATATCAACTATCTGCTGACCAAAGAAATATGGAAGTGATGAGTTTTGATCAGCGAGCGACACCGGGAGCTGTTTCACCACAACAAGTGCCGGATGAGCCAGTTCATATTGTGAATGATACCGTCGCTCCACTGATTGATCATACAGCTGTGGCGTCGATACAAGCAGGTGAAGACTTAAAGTTAGAGGCGAAAGTTACAGATGAAACTACCGTGAAAAATGTGAAAGTAACCTACCGGATGAGTCAAGGTGCAGATTGGAAAGAGTTGGTCATGAAAGAAATGGACCAATCTCCTCATACTTATACGACAGTTATTCCTACTGAGGAAATGATAGGGGATGAGATCTTTTATCAGATTCATGCTTTCGATGGAAAGAATATTTCTGTAACAGAAGAATTTAAAGTACAAGTAGAGGGGCTTTCTTATGATCCACAGAAAGTACCTGAACTTCTTGTCACAGAAGTCGTGCCGGATTCTACTAATGTGGATGGAGCAGATGGTTATGAATTTATTGAAATCTATAACAATACGACAGAAACGATCAATCTTAAAGATTATAAAATTCGCTATCGTTACCCGATGGAAGGCCCGGAAGCAGATTTAATTTGGGGGCCAGAAAAGGAGGATCTTTTGCTGCCTTCAGGTGAAACGATGACCTTTTGGATTATCAATGGGCAGAATGAAGCTAAAACGGTAGAGGACTTTAATAAGCACTATGGCGTAAATTTAATAGAAAACGAAAATATCGCAAAAATATATTCAGCAGGACTGGCGAATGGAAGTGCTCGAGGACTGGCGATTGCGACTAACACAGGGAAAGATATTTCAGCAGGATATTACAATGATGAAGGAACGAAGGACGATACAGTCGCTAACAAAGGTATTCTATATACTTTCCCGAAAACGCCAGGGGATACAGTGATGAAGAAATACAGCAGCGGAACAGAAGCAGCGACTCCAGGAACGGTAGAAGACATTCAAAAGCCAGTGCAAAAGGTGAAGTTACCAGTTGATAATGAAAAGCCAAACGTACTAGATATGGCAGAGCAGGCTCCAGTATCAGAGATGAATGATATTCAATTAACGTTTGATTTGAAAGATAATCATGAGATTAAAACGGCGCGCTTATTTTACAAGGATAATCTAGAATCGGAGTACCATTCAGTCGATTTAACAGAAAACTACGATGATAAACTTTATCATCATACTATTTATTCTCCTAATTTAATTGGTAAGGAAGCAATTGAATATTATTTAGTTGTTTCTGATGGTGTCAATGAAGTGAAAACAGCCCCAAGGAAAATGAATATTATTCAAGATGAACAACAAACAGGTCTTGGGTTAAATGTACAAGAGGACGCACTATTAAGTAAAACGGCGTCGATTAAAGCTTTTCATTCAAAGAGTTATGAGGATACGAAGCTTTTGATTGATGGAAAAGATGTTACATCGGAAACATCCCCTGCTTTATCGGAAGCGGCTTACTTTGCCTTCGATATCAAGAAAGCCAATCTTTATTTTAAAAATGGTGTGACGATTGGTGATGAAGCCATTCATATTTTTGATGATACGATCAATACGTATATAACGAAAACAGTTCCGATTGACCCGAAACATTTTGAAAAAGGGAAGGACACTGTGATTTCTATTCGCTCTGGAACGAAAGTCTCTCCGTTTGATCAAGAATCAGAAGAGAATCGCGATGATTTTTATGTGAAGAATGTTCGACTTGTATTAAGAGATGGGACAGTAATTTATGATCCTGTACATAATGATCTAGATCAAGAGATTTCAGTGGGAGATGGTGGGTCTTCCAAGCCAGTTGTAGATTTCTCATTTAAAGTACCAGATGATAAATTTACAGCGAAAGCTTATCGGTGGGATACAACAAAAGTAGAAGAAGGTCGCCATAGCATTGAAGCAATAAACGGTAAAGAACAAATGAAAGCGAATGTTATTGTGGATAATAGTGCCCCTGTATTGACACCTACTATCCAAGAGGGAGAAGAAAAGAAAGGGCCTTTTACTATTAATGTTGAAGCGAAGGATGAGTTATCAGGTGTAGATAAAGTAACAGCTGAGCTTGATGGCAAGGAGATTACTCTCCCATTAGAAACGTCTTCTGCCAAATTAGACCCGGGTGCTCACACGTTAAAAATAACTGCGGTCGATCAAGTAGGTAATGAAACGACTAAAACAGTTACATTTAATGTTGTAGAAGAAAAGCCATATAAACCAGAAGCCATTCACCCGAAAGATGGTGCGACGAATGTTTCTACTTCTACAAAATTAAAAGTGAAAGTATCTTATCCAACAAAAGACGATCTCGATGTGGCTTTTATGAAGGGATATCAATACAAAGCCAATGAAGCGGATCACATATCTGTTTATGAAAATAATGTTGATCGCGAACCACCGAAAGAAATGATCCCTACTGGCGAAAAGACGGTGACAGAGGTCGATAAGTTAGCAGTAGCTGATCAACAGTATGTGACGACTAAATCAATGGATCAATTCCCGTACCAACGATTTGAAGTGAAAGTGGATGAAGAAGTCGGCGACAATGATAAAATTGAACTGAACTGGGAAGGAAAATCATTAATTGGTCGTAAAGTGTCTATGTATATATGGAACTATAAAGTACAAAAATGGGAACTAATCGAGTGGAAAGTTGCTGAAGACGATAAGAATTTTAAATTACGTGGTAGTGTGAAAGGTTCCGATTATGTGAAGGATAAGAAAGTACAAGTGATGGTTCAAGACGAAATTGCGTCGACGACTCAATTTGACTATTCCTTTATTTGGATGTCTGATACGCAATACTACTCTGAAAGTTATCCACATATTTTTAAAAGAATGACGGAATGGACAGTTGAACAAAAAGAAGCGATGAATATTAAATATGCATTCCATACGGGAGACCTGGTGGACGAGGCGGATCAGGAGTATCAATGGAAACATGCGGATGAATATATGGGATATTTAGATAAAGGAAATATTCCATACGGTGTTTTAGCTGGTAATCATGATGTCGGTCATAAAACAGGTGATTATAATGAGTATGGAAAATACTTTGGAGAATCTCGTTTTAAGGGTAAAGATTATTACGGAGAATCCTATAAAAATAACCGAGGTCATTATGATTTAATTAGCTCTAACGGCAATGATTTCATCATGTTATATATGGGGTGGGGAGTCAATGATGAGGATATCGCTTGGATGAATGAGGTGCTTGCTAAATATCCAGACCGAAAAGCGATCTTAAACTTCCATGAATACCTGCTTGTTTCAGGAAATCGCAGCCCAATAGGGGATAAGGTATATAATAAAGTTGTTCTTCCGAATAAAAATATTATCGCCGTTTTATCCGGGCATTATCATGATAGTGAGACGTTAGTGGATGAAATTGACGATGACAAAGATGGTACCCCTGACAGAAAAGTATATCAAATGCTAGCAGACTATCAAGGTGGACCTGAAGGTGGTCAAGGCTTCCTGCGTATTATGCAAGTGAACCCGGTTGAAAATAAAATTTATATGAAAACTTATTCACCTTATCTTGATAAGTTTAATTATTATGATACGACTGAATATCCAGGAAAAGATGAATTTGTGATTGAAACGGATTTGACTCCGAAAGAAAAAGTAGTAGCTACGGACTTCTTTGAGGCAAATGTATTCACAGATAAGAAAATTGGTGAACAAACAGGAATCAAAGATCAACAAACACCAGAAGTTTCTTGGAATAACCTTGAAGCGAATAAAGAGCATGGTTGGTATGTGACCGTTAAAGATCAGTATGAAGGGGAAGTACGTTCAGACGTATGGACATTTACAACAAAGGCTAATGAAACAGGTGGCGGAGACTCTAGTAACGGTGGTGGTACAACAGAACCACCTACAAAACCAGATATTCCTAATGGTCAAGAAAAGGTAGTTGAAATTAAGGAGGATCAAATTCAGGTAGGTCCAAATGAATGGCTCCTTGATATGAAAGAAGAGAAGGCTGAACGACTAAGTGTAGCGATGTCAAAAGAGTTAGTGACGAAAGTAGCAGTAAGCAAGCAACCGCTGAGAATTACTCTGGATGGCGGGCATGAAGTCATATTATCACCAGAAAACCTTGCTCATTTGCAAAAGCAAGAAGGTGAAAAGATCCAAGTGAAAGTATCCAAAAAAGCTCAAACAATAAAAGCGGCAGCTATTCCTCAATTCAAATCTGATGTGGTGGAAGTATCTATTTTAGTTGGAGAAAAAACAGTTATTGCTGATTTACCTGAACCTATTTTATTAAGTATGAAGTTGAGTGGCCCTGTCGAAAAAGATCAGACAACCGGTGCCTCTTATAATCAAAAAATGCAGAAATGGGAGTATGCCGGCGGGTATTTACAAGGTGAACATTGGGTTATTCCAGTAAGGCAGGCTTCTATGCTGACGGTACTCTCAAGTAATAAAGCATTTACAGATACAAGCAATCATTGGGCGAAAAAAGAAATTCATTCTCTTGCTTCGAAAATGATTACAAGCGGGAAAACAGAAGCCCTTTTCGCGCCCGAACAAAAGTTAACAAGAGCTGAATTTGCTGTCTTACTAGTTCGTGCCATGCAAGTCCCGCTGAAAGAATATGAGGGAATCTTTAAAGATGTTCCAAAAAATAAGGATTGGGCGGCTACTCCAATTGAAGCAGCCAATCGAGTAGGCATCGTGTTAGGAAAGGAAGATGGGACATTTGATCCGGATGCTAACATTACTCGTGAACAAACGGCTGTAATGATTATCCGTGCCATTGAGTATCAGCAATCCGAATTGCTAGATTCATTGACATTAAGCCCATCATTTAAAGATGACAAGCGTATCGGTGAGTATGCTAAGTTACCTGTTAAACAAGCAGTAGAGCTTGGTATTATCAATGGTTATAAGAATGGTAAGTTTGAACCGAAGAAGGATACAACTAGAGCAGAAACAGCCGTTATGCTTTATAGAATGCTAAACAAATTAAATGAGAATTAATACAGACAAGCCAGCAGGAGAGAAAAGAGAGCTCTCTTGTTGGCTTTTTTATTCAATTTTTTCCTTGAGCATCTAGACTCATTGACTAGATACTTTTATAATTTTTATAAAGACTAAGGAGCAGGGGGATATTCATGGGACAAAAAAGGTTAGCAACATCCATCTTGACAAGTGCAGCAATGGCACTTACTTTATTTAGTTCAGTACCTGTACAAGCTACTGAACAATTAAACTCACAAGCTATTCAAGGAAGCTATGAAAAAGGTGAACTCATCATTCAATTTCACCGCTTGCTGACAAAAGCTGAGCGAGAAGTGATTTATCAAAAACATGGATTAACTGAGAAGTCGACATTGCAAGATGGGCTCTTTGCCAATGTGACCATTGAGGATCACCATCAATTAAAGGCAGTGGCAGAAGCATTAATGCAAGAGACAGAGATTGCTAGCGCAGAACCGAACTATCGTATGACATCTGAGTATAAACCGAATGATTACTATTATAATCGCCAATGGTTTCATTCAAAAATCAATGCTCCTTCCTCTTGGAATCGGACGCGTGGAAGCTCGCAATTAACGGTCGCGGTGATTGATGGTGGAGTAGATATGGGGCATCCAGAGTTTAAAGGACGATTAATCAAGCCGTATAATGCGGTCACAAACAGTACGACGTTTCCACCAGATGATCATGGCACACATGTAGCAGGAATTATTGGCGCTGCTATGGATGGTGCTGGTACAGCCGGCGTCGCTCCTGGTGTGAAAATTATGCCGATCAATGTATTTGAAGGCGAATACGCTGAAAGCTATGACATATCGAGAGCGATTATTTATGCAACTGATCAAGGAGCAGATGTATTGAATTTAAGCTTTGGTACTTATGACTACAGTAGCATTGTGGAATATGCGGTCAATTATGCTTATAAAAAAGGGGCGGTCGTTGTGGCGGCTGCTGGAAATGAATCGACGAATCAGCCGCTTTATCCAGCTTCCCATTCGAGCGCTATTTCAGTAAGTGCGACAAATTCTAAGGATAAACTCGCTTATTTCTCTAACTATGGTCGCTATATTAATGTGTCGGCACCTGGGGAAGGCATTCTTTCTACTGTCATTGATGATTCATATGCCTATATGGATGGTACGTCCATGGCTGCACCAGTTGTGTCAGGGGAAGCAGCACTAATTTTATCGAAAAATCCTTTCTTAACTCCAAATCAAGTGGTGAAAATCATTTACTCCTCTACTCGTGATTTAGGGAAAAAAGGGTGGGATCCATACTATGGAATTGGTCGAATTGATACTTATCAAGCGCTAAAAATGACGCCAGAGCCAATGGGAGAGATTTCACTTTCATCCAAACAAATTACGGCTGGTAAAAATGTTAGAGCTGGCTTAGCGGTTCGTGGTAGTGTGAGAGGGTCTGTATCTATAGAGGATGCTAACGGCAAAAGTGTGAATACTTTGATCCGAAGTCAATTGCCACAAAAAGGCGGGTTCGTTGTTTATTGGAATGGTAAGCGGCAAGATGGTTCATACGTAACACCAGGTGACTATAAAATCGTTTTCCGAGTGGCAGATAATCGTCAATCGATGGTGAAGAAGGCGGCGATCAAAGTAGTTCAGAATTAATAGTTTGGGCTGTCTCCTTTGTTTGGAGGCAGCCCTTTCGTTTATTTTGCTATTTTGCGCTTGTTGAGTACTTTTTTAACGATCGGATAAACAACAGGGGCAAATTTAATCGCAGCTTTCACAATCGACTTTATTTTCACTTTTTCGTCACCTCACTACTATTTTCCCTGAATAGAACGACTCTAAACAATAAAATTCGAGCATAGTATTCTTAATTCCTGTTATAATGAAGGCAGATTCGGGTAAATTTATTATTAATTAAAGATAAAGGAAGGATTTATTATATATGACGAACTTACAAGCTGGAACGATTCGCACGCTTGAGGTGAAAAACGAAGCGCCATTTGGTTGGTTTTTAGCAGATGGAGAAGAAAGTGTATTATTGCATCACTCGGAAATGACGGATGACTTCGATCCGGATGCCTTAATTGAGGTGTTTTTATTTCAAGATCATCAAGGGCGACTTTCCGCTACAATGAAGAAGCCGCTAATCACTCTAGACAACTACGCTTGGGTTGAAGTCGTTGGTGTCGAAGAAAAGCTTGGCGTATTCGTCTCAATTGGGATTACAAAAGACATGCTTGTATCAGTAGATGATTTGCCATTTATGTTCTCGGTTCGCCCGATGGTTGGCGACCTTCTCTACTGTACACTGAAGCTTGATCGCAACGACCGTTTATTTGCGAAACCAGCAACAGAAGAAGTGATGCAGGAGCAGTTCGCGACCGCTTCTAAAAAGGATTTCAACAAAGATATCACTGGTATCGTGTACCGCGCAACAAAAGCTGGTACATTTATCATTACTGCTGAAGGCTATCGTGGCTTCATTCATGATTCTCAGCGTAAAGTAGAGCCGCGTCTTGGTCAAAAAGTTGATGGTCGGATCGTTGACGTCAAAGAAGACGGTTCTGTTAACGTGTCTCTTCTAGGACGGCGACAAGAAGTACAAAAGGATGACGCCGAAGACATCTATGAGTATCTTGTGCAACGTGGCGGTTCCATGCCGTATAGCGACAAAAGCTTGCCAGAAGAAATTGAAAGCCGCTTCGGCCTAAGTAAAGGGGCTTTCAAGCGAGCCCTTGGTAAGCTAATGAAAGAAAGAAGAGTGTATCAAGAGGACGGTTGGACTCATATCGTAAAAGAATAATAGCAAGCAGGCTGTCGGGGGAAATCCCTGGCAGTTTTTTTGTGCCTAGCATGGGGCTGTGTCATCATTTACTAAACAAAAAAGCCGCCCGAGGGCAGCTTTTTATTCATAGTCATTAGAGAGTTTGAGTTTATCAATTATCGTGAAGAATACACTTAGTAAAATGGCAACTACAGTCGCTAACGCCATTCCTTTTAAGGCAAAGCTCTCTCCAAATGTTAGAGAGGCGCCGCTTAAACCGATCACGAGTACAACCGTTGTTAAAATCATGTTGGTTGCTTTTGAATAATCTATTTTTGATTCAACGAGCATGCGCAGACCTGAAACGGCAATGACACCAAATAATAGGAGTGAGATGCCACCCATGACAGCTGTTGGAATCGTCGAGATCAGCGCTGCTAGTTTGCCGACGAAAGATAAAATGATTGCCATGACAGCGGCGCCACCGATAACCCATGTAGAATATACTTTCGTTAAGGCGAGAACGCCGATATTTTCACCGTACGTTGTATTCGGTGTTGAGCCGACAAATCCGGAAATGACAGTTGAAATCCCGTTACCTAAGAGCGAAATGCCAAGTCCCGGTTTTTTCATTAAATCTCGTTTGACAATATTTTCTGTTACGACTAGATGGCTAATATGTTCAGCGATGACTACGAGTGCCGCTGGAATAATAATCGCCATGCTTGTTAAGTCGAACTCAGGTTTGTAAAAGTCAGGTAGGGCGAACCATTTAGCATCATAAACTGGTTGGAAATCAACCAATCCGTAAAAATAAGCAATAATATAGCCAGAAACAATTCCGATTAAAATAGGAATGATTTTCATAAAGCCTCTAAACATTACATTTCCGATAATCGTAATGCCGAGTGTCAACAGTGAAACGGTAATTGTAGCTGAATCAGGTGTCCACGGTTTCGTAACATCCGGGCTGATAAGGCCTGCCATTTGAGCAGCTACTGGGACAAGCTCAAGCCCAATGACCATGACAATGGCTCCCATCGCCGCAGGAGGGAATACGACATCAATCCATTTTGTCCCGACAAAGCGAATGAGTAAAGCAACAAGAATAAAAATAATTCCGACAGCAATAAATCCACCGAGAGCGGCACCATATCCTTTATCCGCTAACACAATCGTAACTGGAGAGATAAAAGCAAAACTAGAGCCAAGATAAGCAGGGATTTGCCCTTTACATAGCACGAGATAAATTAGCGTACCAATTCCGTTCATTAATAAAATCGTCGCTGGATTCACACCGAAAAGAATCGGTACAAGAACCGTTGAGCCAAACATCGCAAACAAATGCTGTAAACTAAGCGGAATCATCGCTAACGCTGGTGGCCGTTCATCAACTTGATAAGTGCGCATACACACTCTCCTTTAAACATAATATTGAACACAAATTGATCATATTATACAGCAACGTCCGACCACTTTCTACATAAATTTATTTATTTTAAAAAAATAAAAACAGCGTTGTGAAAGTTAAAGCTCTACAACGCTGTTTTTATTATTGATTAATATTCATAACCGGCTGCTTCCGCTTTTCCATTTAACTTACTTTTTTGTTTTCTCCTTTATACGCTTTTGTTTGAAAAAAGTCGTTTGTTTCTTTGACGATGACTTTGTAAAGGAGTAAGATACCGATTAAGTTTGGAATCATCATAAGAGCGTTAGCCATGTCGGCGAATGCCCAAACGGTTGTTAAGCTTGCAATAGCTCCGATTCCTGTGGCTGTTACGTATACGATACGGTAAGCAGAAATATATTTTAATCCAGCGATGTATTCGAAGCATTTTTCTCCGTACATGTACCAGCCAACGATGGTTGAGAAGCCGAAGAAGATAACGGATAGAGAAACAATCCACTCACCAGCTGTACCAAGGACGGAACCAAAGGCTGCAGTTGTTAATGCTCCACCTTCAAGACTTGCATTGTGAGCGACACCGGAAAGCGTTCCACCTGTTGGATCCCAAAAGCCTGTTATTAGAAGAACGAGCCCTGTCATTGTACAAACGACAATCGTCACAATAAATGTCCCTGTCATCGCTACAAGTGCTTGCTTCACTGGATGATCCGCACGGGCATTTCCAGCGATAAGTGCCGCCGTACCAAGACCAGCTTCGTTGGAGAAAATCCCTTTTGATACTCCGTTGCGAACTGCTTCAGCTACAACGACTCCGGCAAAACCACCAACAGCAGAAATGGGATTGAAAGCATGATAGAAGATTAATTGAAATGAAGGAATAATTTGATCGTAGTTGATGCCGATAATCAGTAAAGATCCACCGATATAAAGTGCGGCCATAATAGGTACGAAAAATCCAGCGACCGTACTAATGCGTTGAATTCCGCCGAAAATGATTAAAGCCGTTAAGACGACAAGTATGATTCCAGTGATCCAGCCATTGATATGGAAGCTTTTCAGCATGACATCAGCAATTGTGTTGGATTGTACACTGTTTCCGATCCCTAATGCAGCGAATGCACCGAACATTGCAAAAGCCATCGCTAACCATTTCCACTTCCGACCGAGTCCGCGCTCGATATAGTACATCGGCCCGCCTGAGTATTCACCATTGGCATTTTTGACACGATATTTCATCGCTAATAAAGCTTCCGCATATTTCGTTGCCATTCCTAATAAACCAACGACCCACATCCAAAAGATAGCTCCTGGCCCACCAAGTGTAATGGCAGTAGCCACCCCAGCAATATTTCCGTTTCCGATGGTCGCAGCAAGAGCCGTCATTAAGGCTTTGAAGTTACTTACATCACCTTCCGCCTTTGCATCTTCTTCCTTTTCTTTAGAAAACGCTAGCTTGAAAGCGTAAAGCAGGCGGTGAAACTGTAATCCTTTCAGAAGAAAAGTAAGGAAGACACCTGTACCGACTAGTAGTATTAAACTTGGTGTTCCCCAAAGCACATTATTGATCTTTTGTAATATCTCTAACACCTTCTATCCCCCCCTTGTTGATATGTTTTTCTAAGATCATGATAATTGAAAGCGTTTTCACCATATTAATTAAATATATTTTAACATTTCGAAAAAACTAGACAATTGTCGAAAAACAAAAAAGAAAACATTTAGATTTGTTGAAATTAACAACTAAAGCTCTTTTATTATATCAAAATGTTAAAAACCTGCCACTAAAACAATAGAAATAATAAAATTAGAAAGATTCAATCATAAAGAAAACTTTGCTAGTACTGGGTAGAATATTGTTTTTTTATCTCAAAGCATTTGATCACTATTTCACATAATATTATTCAAACTATAAATACTCTTTCAATGAAATGTAAGAGAAAGAGCTTAAATGCGAACGAAAAATAAAAAAAAATAAAAAATGTTCGTTTTTGAATAATGCGATAAAATCAGTTTTGTAAGCGTTAACAAGATGGAATTCAGCTTTAAGCTTGGTGTTATTCCTCTTGATAAGTAGATGTTTATAATTTATAATTCATTGATATTAATACGTAAAATTTTCTGATATACAAATAAGAAACGAATGAGGGTGTTAACATGGAAAGAGTGTATAATTTTTCAGCGGGACCTTCTATGCTTCCGCTACCAGTGTTAGAAAAAGCTCAAAAGGAATTGGTCAATTATGCTGATTCTGGCATGTCTGTAATGGAGTTAAGCCATCGTTCGGGCTTATTTACAGATATTATTACGAAAGCGGAGCAATTGCTTCGTGAACTAATGAGCATTCCAGAAAATTATAAGGTGCTATTTATCCAAGGTGGAGCTTCTCAACAATTTGCGATGATTCCAATGAACTTGTTACGCAACAGCGGGAAAGCAGATTATGTGAATACAGGGTCTTGGTCTAAAAAGGCGATTAAAGAAGCGAAAAAATACGGTCAAGTTCGTGTCATCGCTTCCTCTGAAGACGAAAACTTCAGCTACATTCCAGCGATTGATGCAAGCATGATTGATCCAGAAGCTGATTATGTACATATCACAACTAATAACACAATAGAAGGAACAGCTTTCACACAAATTCCTGATACAGGAAATGTTCCTCTTGTAGCAGATATGTCTTCTAACATTTTATCGGAAGAAATGGATGTGTCTAAGTTTGGCTTAATTTATGCTGGCGCGCAAAAGAACATTGGGCCGGCTGGATTAACGGTTGTCATTATTCGCGAAGATTTAATCGGCTTTGCGAAAGAAGACGTTCCAACGATGCTTGATTACAAAACGCATAGCGAGAGCGGCTCTTTATACAACACACCTCCGACTTACGGTATTTATATGGCGAAGCTTGTATTTGAATGGTTAACAGAGCTTGGCGGCTTGAAAGCAATGGAGAAGATCAACCGTGAAAAGGCGGAGATTTTATACAGCTTCTTAGAGGAATCTGAAATGTTTACTTCTCCTGTGAAAAAAGATAGCCGTTCGATCATGAATATTCCTTTCGTTTCACCATCAGCAGAATTAGATGCGGCGTTTGTGAAGGAAGCAAAAGTAGCGGGGCTAGAAACATTAAAAGGCCATCGTTCTGTCGGCGGGATGAGAGCAAGTATTTATAATGCGATGCCTGTTGAAGGTGTGCAAGCACTCGTAGACTTTATGAAACAATTCGAAAGCAAACATAAGTAAAAGGGGAGACCATAACCGTGTATACAATTAAAACATTAAATAATATCGCCGAATGTGGCTTAAATGTATTCAATAAAGACGCTTTTACGATTGATAATGACAGTGTGAATCCAGATGCAATTGTGCTTCGTAGCTTCAATATGCACAACATGGAAATTGACGAAAACACGAAAGCGATCGCACGTGCTGGAGCTGGTGTCAATAATATTCCAGTAGAAGCTTGCACAGAGCGTGGAATCGTAGTATTTAACACGCCAGGTGCTAATGCTAATGCGGTAAAAGAGTTAGTTCTTACGACATTAATGGCATCTTCTCGTAACTTATTTGCCGGTGTAGAATGGACGAAAACTTTAGCTGGAAAAGGCGATGAAGTGCCAAAGCTTGTGGAAGCAGGTAAGAAGCAATTTGCCGGAAAAGAAATTAAAGGAAAAACATTAGGTGTTATCGGATTAGGTGCAATTGGAGCACTTGTCGCTAATGATGCACTTGATCTTGATATGGATGTTATCGGGTTTGATCCATTCATTTCTGTTGATACAGCTTGGAATCTTTCTCGTAACGTGCAACGTGCGATGACAATGGATCAGTTGTTTGCAGCGGCTGACTACATTACGGTTCACGTGCCGTTAACAGAAAATACGAAAGGCATGTTCAATGAAGCATCTTTCGGTATGATGAAGCCAGGTGTTCATATTTTGAACTTCTCTCGCGGTGAACTAGTGAATGAAGAAGACATGGCTGTGGCAATTGAAAAAGGCATTGTAGGCAAATATATTACCGATTTCCCGAACGAGAATATTTTAAAAATGAACAATGTCGTACCAATTCCTCACCTTGGAGCATCTACGAAGGAATCAGAAGAGAACTGTGCGATTATGGCTTCTCGTCAAGTGAAGGAATATTTGGAAACAGGAAATATTAAAAACTCTGTTAACTTGCCGAACGCATCTCTACCTTTCACAGGTAAACGTCGCGTAACAGCGTTCCACAAAAACGTACCGAACATGGTAGGACAAATTACGGGCGCTTTATCTGAATACAACTTAAACATTGCTGACATGGTAAATAGAAGTAGAGGCGACTATGCTTATACGATTATTGACATTGATAATAAAGTAAATGGCGATGTTATCCCTGGTTTACAAGAAAAAATGAGCAAAATCGATGGAATGGTAACGTTCCGTGTAATTTAATCGTAGTTATATCGTGTAAAGGCCTGACTCTAACTATTCAATCTTTAAGTAGATTGGGTGGATAAGAGTCAGGCTTTTTTTGTTTGAAATATTACTATTCTTTAACTTTAGATTAAATTTATTACAAAAATATTAAAAAAATGAAACTTTTTTGTAACTAATACGTTAAAATAAAGGTAAGCAAAAACAGCAGGAGGGTTATGTTCATGAAAAATAATTGGAAACGTGCATTAGCATTAGGAATATCGGCAGTTATGGTATTTCCAGCGGGAGCGATGGCTTCGAGTGCGAGCACATCGATACATGCGGAGGATGTAAAACAATTTCAGCAAGCGGCGAAATCATCCTCTCTTCCAGGAAATGAAGCGAAGAAGCAGGTTGAAATGTATAAAGCGAATAAAGAAATGGAAGAATTTCTTAATGCTAATACATTTGTGATTAAGTACAATAAACCGATCGCCAAGCAAGTACATAAAAAAGCGGGAGTAAAGCTCGTCCGCTCATTGCCACAGCTTGGTTATGATGTCATCTACATACCGAAATCAAAAAAATTTAATGACGTTTTAAAAGTTTATCAAGATGAGAAAACAGTTGAATCCATTAGCCCGAGCGTGAAATATAAGCAATTCGCTCCGGCCCTTGGTGATCCGAAAAAATCGAAAATGTACCATTTGCCGATGTTAAATATTGATCAAGTAATCAAGCAAGCTGGCAAACATAAAGTAACAGTAGCAGTCGTAGATGGAGGCGTTGATTATAAGCATCCTGACTTACAAGGCCAGCTACTTCCACCTTATAACGCGGCAGACCCATCGAAAACGCCAGCACGTGATATGCATGGAACGCATGTTGCCGGCATCATTGCCTCTAAAGCAAATAATGGACTTGGCGGACATGGTGTCAATCCGAATGCCAAAATTTTACCGGTTGATGTGTTTAACGGAAAATCAGGAGCTGATGATTATACGATTGCGGAAGGAATTCTTTACGCTGTCTCTAAAAAAGTCGATGTCATTAACTTAAGCCTTGGTGGCTTTGGCTCCTCTCCGCTAGTGGCAGACGCGATTCAGCAAGCGATTGATGCAGGAATTGTTGTTGTAGCAGCCGCTGGAAATGAATCAACGGATGTGTATGCTTATCCTGCCGCTTATCCTGGCGTTATTAGTGTGGGAAATGTCGATCGTCATAAAATGCTGTCTGATAGCTCTAATTTCGGTCCATCAGTTGATGTCGTTGCACCAGGAGAAGACATTTACAACACAGGGTATGAATCAGGGAAGGGCTCTAGTTATGCCACGTTAACAGGAACATCAATGGCTTCCCCAGTGGTCGCAGGGATTGCTTCACTATTAAAATCAAAATATCCAAATCTTACGTCCTATGACGTTGAGAATATATTAGAAACAACAGCAACAGACCTTGGAGCGAAAGGGTACGACACAACCTTCGCAAACGGACTGATTAACCCGGTTGCTGCCTTGAAGTTAGATCCGAAGAAGCTCCCAACACAACCTGAGTATTCAGAGGAAGCGATGTTAAAATCAGCGAAGCCTTTGAAAAAGGGAGAAAATAATTTTACAGGTAATATTCAATCGCCAGGAGAAATGCATTGGTATAAGGTTGATTTGAATGAAAATGAACATGTGCAAACGGTGTTAGAAGGTGCTGATTCTTACGATTATGGCATGGAGTTTTATTTTATCCCTGAAGGTGCGGAAGAAGGCACGTTCATCGAACGTAATGAAAGCCGTGCAGGTGAGCAAGAAGCCTATTTATACACAGCTGCAGAAAAAGGGACGCTAGTGATCGGTGTGAAAGATGTCAACGGTAATTATCATCGTGCGGACAAGTCGGCATACACATTGACGGCAAACACCATTACCGCGCTACAAGCAGATGCTGATACATCTGAGAACCCAGTGAAAATTACGTCTTTCCCATATGAGAAAGGGGATTTCACTTTATTCCCAGCGGAACCAGAAACACCAGATCATGATTATTTCACCTTTGCTGTTGACGAGCCGAAAGTTCTTTCGATTTCATTATCAGACATACCAGGTGTGAACGCAGCGTTAAGTGTGTCGATGACGGTAGATGAAGAAGGTGGAGAAGAAGAAGTAGTGATGGCCAATGACAACGGACCGAGTAAAGGTGAAGTGCTGTCATTTAAAGCCGTGCCAGGAGTGGATTATAAAATCACTGTTACAAACGAAGCAACGATGATGGATGGAGACATGGGTTCTATTTTGGCTCTGTTTGGAATGGGCGGTGGTAGCATTGATCTTGGACCTGCCACTACGTCGGCTTTTCCGTATCAATTTAAGGTAGAGGAAAGACAGCTTCCGGTTGATGAAGATGGATGGCCAATCGCAGAGGATTTAGAAGCAAGCTTAGAAAATGGCACGATTGATCCACAAACGTATGTGGAAGAGAAAGCGGAAGATCAAGCAGAATTTACTGAAGAAATGATCGATGAATACAATGCGGATAAAGAAATCTTGGCCAATGCACTTCCATATACTCTTGGAAAAGAGCAAAGTGGCTACTTCCAAGTGGAGGGGGACGAAGATCATTATAAAATCGTTCCAACAACGAGTGGAGTGTATGAACTAGATATTGTCAAAGGATCTAGCCAAATGCCAATGGGTACAATTTTACAATATAATAAAGAGGTCGACGCGTTACTTCCAATTACGGAGGGCGGAGGTGACATCCTAGGCATGATTTTAGCGTTGCTAGGTGGAGGACAGCAGACGAATAAAACGACGGTCGCATTGAAGGCG
This sequence comes from Bacillaceae bacterium SAS-127, assembly GCA_002261155.1. GTDB lineage: Bacteria > Bacillota > Bacilli > Bacillales > Domibacillaceae > Bacillus_CE. The sequence continues at coordinate 210,905 of NKXN01000004.1, forward strand.
GGTGAGGAATACGTCCTGCGCGTGGCGAATTCGACGTATAATATTTCTGGTGATCCGTACACGATTCGTACAAAAAAGGTCGCGGATGTCCCTAAAGAGTCTGACGCTGATCAAAATAGTCAAGAAAAAGCAGCAAATATTAAACAAGGGACAACGTATAAAAACTACTTCATTCATACAGGAGATGTCGATTATTATTACTTTAAAAATGATGGAACGGAGAAAATTCATCGTTTAAGTATTCAGCCGTCCAATGTTACGGCTGCCCAAAAAGCGAAGATCCCTTATGATTTACGCCAGCCAATGATTTTTAGCGGAATGCTAATAGAAGATACAAACGGCGATAAAATGATTGATGACGAGGAAGCATTAAAACATGTTCCATTCGGTCCAAGCTTGTTTGAAATGAATTTTGAGCCAACTGTTGATTTGGCGTTTAAAGCAAAGAAACATACAGGCTACTTTGTACAGGTTAGCTCTCTTATGTCTGCAAAACCGAATTTACTCCCTTATGAAGTGAAGCTGTCAGAAATGAAAAGCAGCTTAAGAGACGGAGATGGAAAAGTTATTAACCATGTGCCGCAAAAGCCAATTGCTTTGAAAAAGGCGAAGGATCATTTATATAGAAATGGCTATATGAATGCTGAAATCCCATTTGGCGACGTAGATCATTTTGGTTTAAATGTAGCGAAAGATAAACGCTATAACATTACGTTACAAATGGAAAGTGGTCTCGATGGCAAAGTAGAAATTTATAACGAGAAAGGTGCTCGTGTGGCGAGCTTCGATCACTACGGAAGCGGTGATGAGGAAATTGCCTCCATTAATTTGAAAAAAGGCAAGTACTTTATCGAAGTAAGCGAAACACAAGGAAGAGCTTCGGCGCAACCGTATAAATTAACAGTAAGATAAAGTGAAACTTCAATCAGTGAGGGGGTTCTTCAGCCCCACTGATGAAAAGAGGAACAAAGGCTAAAGTCGCAACGTCCTGTTGCAACGCCTTTGTAACCTGCATCGTGCAGGCCCGAACTAATCGGGCTTTTACGGGCTGTTGATCTCCCACCTACACGTCTGTGCTTTTTCTGCCTTGTTGAGGTGGGAGTCTTACAGCCCGTTAATGCGGGATAAAAGTATATAAAAAAACAGGTTCCGGAATAATGGCGGAACCTGTTTTTTTATGTTCAGCTCTAGGTGCTTTTAAGACAATGCGCCCATGAGGATGAATTTGATTCTTTCTTTTGTTGATAGTTGTTTAAATGGCTTCTTTTTAAGTAAGTCTTTTTGGACTGGTGTAGTGAAGTGAGCTTTTGTTGTTTGTAGTTTGCTTGGGTCTGTTATGATGATTTCATTTTTTTGTAAACCGCTTTGTACTTCTTGGACACCATTCACGAGCAATCCTGTTTGGATGTTTCGCTTTTCGATCAATCCTTTTTTGTTTAGGACATATACATAGGATTTTTTCTTCGTTTTGACGACGCTTGACTTCGGTACGGTGATAGCTTGAAGGGCCTCGTTTGTAATGATCGTGACATTTGATTTCATTCCTGGAAGCAAGTCAGTGGTTTGGGCATCGCCTGTTTGATTGAGTTGCGCCGTAAATGGATATAGGCTTTTTTGGTTCACAGATGGTTCTTTTTTCGGGAACTTTTGCAGACTTGAGATCGATCCTTCTAGCTGTAATGATTGTGGAGCAACAGCCGCTTTTATTTGCAAGCCTTCCGATGCTTTTCTCATTTGTTGTTCAGTAAGTAAGCCTTGGACAGCTGGGTTTGGCGAATGAAGCGTGATCAGTGGATTATTTAGTTGTTCATCAATGTGTTTCACAATACCCTCCACTTCACTTTTCACGACTAAGCTGCTTTTATTCGATTCAAGCTGAGAAATGAGCTTCTCATACTTGCGAACTTCTTCCTCAAGATTTTTCTTTTCCGTTTCTTGCTCGATGATTTCCTTTTCCATCATCGTAATGGCGCTTAAGTCGCTGTCTTCGTCTTTATTATCTTTGTCTGTATTGTTCGTTCTTCGCGTTTCTCTTTCTAAATTATTTAAAATCCCTGCAAATTGTGAGATTTGTTGTTCGACGAATCCAATTTTTTGTTGGGCTTCGGCTTTTTCTGCTTCCAGCTTTGTTAATTGGCGTTCAAGGTCGACAGAGGAGTACTCAAATAGCGGGTCGCCTGCGTCAATGACTTGGCCCTCTTCCACTAAAAACTTTTGAAAGCTTCCTTGGTCGCGATTGAAATAAACAGGTGTCACTTCAGCGGTAGTGATCACACCTGCTGTTTGAAAGGATTCAGTCACGTCCTTTACAGTTGAGGAGTTCCATTTAGTGACCCATTGTGTGCGTTCCGCTTTGCTATCTTCTTTAAATGTTAAATATAAGTTGCCAGCAATGAATAGTATGCTTCCGATAATGAAAGCATTGCGTTTGAGTCGTTTCATGTTCATGCTTTGACACCTCCTCGCAAGTTAAAATAATCGCTCGATATGAATCGATGTAAATAGTGCTGAGAATATCCAAAAGACTAATGTAATGATCATAATTAATGAAAAAACGTAGCGTGAGCTTTTCGTAGACACACTTTTTAAAAAGCGGTATTGCAGGGCAATGGCCCATAATTGAAATAATGAAACGAAACTAAAGAAATTAATGATGATTTGATTGTCCGTGACATACTGAGCAAGTACACCTAAAGTGAATGGTGACGATGTTTTTGGAATCGCTAGAAAAAGCTGTAGCCCGATTGAGAGGCAAAAGTCTATTAAATAAATCAAGTAGACAAATATTTGTAAAGTAATTAACTTACGAAAATCAATTTCTAAAAATGTCCAAAATAATAGAGTCGGAATAAAAATGACCACTAGTGGATAAAACAGTCCCCATACGGCTGCTCCAATAGCGAAGAGCATTTTCTTCCACTCGAAAATGGTTGGATTCATTTCTGTTATATATGTAGAAACAGGCTCTGCTTGAATGCCTAAATAGCCACTTATAAACGAAATTAACATACTAAAAAACACTAATAAAGATAAGCGGCTCCATAACCCGCGGATCGCTTCTGCTTGTTCGAGGCGATAGAAGCTATCTGTTGGTCGCAACAGCCCTTTGACTAGCTGCAATTGATAAATCATCGTGAAAATCCCCCAATAAATAGAATAAAATGACATCTTTCCTTATGATCTGTAATCATTTGACACTAGTCTATTATAATCTAACAACCGCTTATAATAAAGAAGCATAAAAAAATGTCTATCACAATAGAAAGAATATGACAAAATGATGACGAATATTTTAGAAGAATTTGAAAGGTAACCTGTTAGAAATCAATAGACTAGACAGTTTCTTAGTGAGTTTAAATGTCAGAAAATTCATTCTGATGAAATATTAGTGTAATGAAAGAAACATCTTTGTGTAATACGCTCGTTATAATCTCATGGTAGAATGTGGACTGTGTTCAAAATTAAGGAGGTTTTTATTCGTGAAGAAAACGATTATGTCGTTTATTTTTGCCGCACTAGTCTTTAGTGCTTCAACTGCTGAAGCAGCAACTACGACTCATACAGTAAAACATGGAGATACATTGTGGAGCATTTCCCAAAAATATAAAACAACGGTTGCTCAAATTAAGAAATGGAACAACTTGAAATCTAATATGTTGTATTCTGGTACTAAATTAATAGTTTCCAATACGGACTCTACAGCTGCTGCGGCTAAGCCTGCCCAGCCTTCTGAGCCCGGAAGCCAAAAAGTAGTGAAGGAATTGACGGTTCGAGCGAGTGCTTATACAGCTTACTGTAGAGGTTGCTCCGGTATTACAGCTACAGGAATTAACTTGAAAAAGAATCCTAATGCAAAAGTGATTGCGGTTGACCCTAGAGTGATTCCACTTGGATCAAAGGTATATGTAGAAGGATATGGAGAAGCGATTGCCGGTGATAAAGGCGGGGCGATTAAAGGTAATAAGATTGATGTCCATATGCCAACGAAAAAGCAAGCTTATCGTTGGGGTGTTCGGAAAGTGAAAATTAAAGTGTTAAAATAATAACTTCTCAGTTTACTAGAAATCCATTTGTTCTTGGGTTTCTTTTTTTTTACAGTCGTGTTGTCAAAAAGGTAGAAACAATCTGAACTATTTCATCAAGATGACAAATAGAAAGCAATGACTTCTTTGTAACCCTTTCGTCATAAACACACATGAAAGAGTAATGACTTCTTAAAAACATTACAGGGTGTCTGCGTGATACAATGAGTCATGTTAGCGAACGGCAGAGTGCCTGACGCGTTTATATAAATAAATAGATTGTTACTTTTGACCAATGGACCGAATAAAAAAAGATTCTCATCGGCGACAGCCATATTATGAGAACAAATTTGGAGGTTTTTCTATTATGAAAAAACAAATTCTTGCACTTGCAGCTACTACAGTGATTGGCGGAGGCCTTTTTAGTACAGCAGCATCAGCACAAACATATACAGTACAAAAGGGAGATACACTTTGGGGCATCTCGCAAAAAAATAGCACAACTGTTCAACAGTTAAAGAGCTGGAATAATCTTTCTTCAGACTTGATCTTTCCTAATCAAACATTAGAAGTAAACAACGGTGGCTCATCCGCAGCACCAGTTCAATCAAGCAACGGCACTTACACAGTTAAAGCTGGAGATACTTTAGGGAAAATTGCTACAGCTCACGGTTTGTCTGTTAGCTCATTAAAAGCATTAAATGGTTTATCTTCTCATTTGATTTACCCAGGAGATCAATTAGCGGTTGCTGGTAATGTGAAAGTCGAGCAAGCATCGAAGCCGGCGGCACAAGCATCTACACAGCCAGCGCCTGCTCAAAAAGCGCCAGTTCAAGAAGCACCAGCCCAAGCAGCTTCATCTAACGTACAAGGACAAACAATGACGGTGACTGCAACAGCGTATACCGCACAATGTACAGGTTGTTCAGGAATTACTGCAACAGGTATTGATTTAAATGCAAATCGCAATGCAAAAGTGATTGCCGTTGATCCGAACGTTATTCCACTAGGATCAAAAGTGCACGTAGAAGGTTACGGAACAGCGATTGCTGGAGATACGGGTGGGGCAATTAAAGGAAATAAGATTGATTTGCATGTTCCTACAAAAGCAGAAGCTAACAATTGGGGCGTACGCACAGTTAATATTACTATTTTAGATTAATAGAGAGGGCGTCTAATAAGTCCCTAAAATAAAAGAGGTGGAGAAAAACGATTTGTTTTTCTCCACCTCTTTTTGTTTTGGATATTCCCCTGAAAGTAGCTGGCTACTTTCAGGAGTTTTAATTATTTTAACGCCAGTAAAACGGTATTTGTTAATGCATCTACGCCAAGTTTTAGCGCGTTTTTGTCAAATGTCATATTTGGGTGGTGCAAGCCTGGCTTTAAGTCGGCTCCGATTCCCATCATCGACGCTTTTAAGTGTGGTCGTTTAATCGTGTAGAAATGAAAGTCATCACTTCCAGACGTGATCACTGGCTCAGCTAGCATATCCATGCCGCCAGTTTCGATGATTCCTCGGCGGAGCCATTCTTCGGCTTCAGTTGACACTTCCGCACCCGGAGTGAAATCGAGCCATTCGTAGCTGATGTTGACACCGTAAAGCTGGCAAATATGTTCGATTCTCTGTTCCATTTTTTTCTGCATATCTTGCAAAACCGCATTCTTCTGGGCTCGTAAATCCATTCCGAATTTAGCCGAGCCAGGAATGATGTTATAGTTATGGCTACCAGCTTCGACATAGGTCATTTTGGCAGAATAGACTTCGAATGGCGAATATTGAATTAATTTTACTTGCTCATTGAGCGTAGAAATAATATCAATAGCGTTGATGTTTTGATGCGGGCGAGCACCGTGAGCATCGTGCCCTTCGATTTTTCCTTGTAAAAAAGTCACCGCTCCGTGATGAATCGATGGTGAAACTTTACCGAATGGAAGTTCTTCAACTGGACGCAAATGAATGCCGAATAAATAATCTGCATCATCAACGACCCCTTTTTCTACCATTTTCAGTGCCCCACCACCGGTTTCTTCCGCTGGTTGAAAAATGAAGCGAACGCACCCATTGGTTATTTGCTCTTTTAGTTGTAAAATCGTGCCGATGACGATCGACATATGAGCATCATGACCGCATGAATGATTCGCTTGAAAGACGCCGTTCACTTCTTGCCAGAGCGCGTCGATATCAGCGCGAACAGCAATCACTGGTTTGCCAGAGCCGATTTCAGCAACGAGCCCGGTGCAATCATCAAAGGTAGAAACAGAAATCCCTTCAGACCGAAGTAAATCAGCGATATAAGCGGTTGTTTTCGTTTCTTCCCAACTAATTTCTGCATGAGTATGCAAATGATTAAAGATATCAAGCAGCCGATTTTCTAGCTTGGTGTCGGTTTTACTCAAGTGAGACATCTCCTTATTGAACGTCAAATTTCGTGACCGTTAATTCCTGTAACATGTCTTCGTCAATTGTCAGTCCAAGACCTGGTTTGTCATTTAGGCGAACAAATGGTACGTCATAATGTAGATCACCGATATCTTTGCTGAATAAAATTGGTCCAGTTAATTCAGTGCTTGTAATATTTTTTCTAGCAATCGCTGTATGGTAGCCAGCCGCTGATCCAATCGATGACTCAACCATTGATCCGATTTGGCAGTCGATTCCTGCATATTCTGCTGCTTTTGCAATATGGATAGCAGGGAAGATACCACCTGACTTCATTAGTTTAATATTGATTTTATCAACGGCTTCTTTTTTGATCATTTCCATCAGTTGTTCGCCTGTTTGAAGCGATTCATCAGCCATTAATGGCGTTGTTGATTGACGTTTTAATTGAGCTAATCCGTCGATGTCGCCGATGCGGATTGGTTGTTCTAACCAAGATAGCTGTAATGGTTCAAGTTGTTTCATTGCTTGGACTGCTTTAGAGTAGACGTGCCAGCCTTGGTTCGCATCGACACGAATTGGAACGTCGCCTCCAACCGCTTCACGGACAGCAGCGATTCGTGCCACATCCATTTGTGTATCGATTCCAACTTTTAACTTTAGGGACTTAAATCCAGCTTTGATCGCTTCAAGTGCTTTTTCCGCCATCACTTCAGGTTCTTCAATACTTAATACTTTCGGATATGTTAGTTCTTCGTGAGCGCGACCACCGATTAAATCGTATACCGGTAGTTCTGTTGCTTTCCCCATTAAATCATAACAAGCGATATCGATTGCTGCTTTAGCTGCTGGATTCGCAATAATTCGTTTGTTCATTATATGATGGATCTGTTCAATTTGAAATGGATTTTTCCCCATAACCATTGGTAAAAGTACATGCTTCAAAATTTCAAGTGTACCATGGAAGCTTTCCCCTGTTACATGCTCGTCAGGAACCGCTTCTCCCCAACCGATGAGGCCGTTATCTGCTTCTAATTTCACAATGATTGAAGGCATGTGATGAAAAGTAGCATAAGAAATAATAAATGGTGATTTTAGTGGCAAATGAATGCCGTATACTTCAGCTTTTACAATTTTCATTACTGTTGTCCTCTCCTTTGACGTGTAATCCTCTTAAGTATAAGGGAAAAATAAGGTTTTGAAAGCATTTTCAACAATTTTATAGGGAAGAATCATAATTTTTTTCATATAAAGGCTAAGCAAAATAGCTGGGATGATCACAACAGTCATTCCTAGAAAAGCGAGCCCTGGTGTTTCCTTATATAAATAGCCGCCTGCAAAGGTTAGTAAAGACGTGCTAAGCCCCATTCCAAGTGACGCATAAATCCCTTGAGCTGTAGGGATTTCACGGCTAGAAAACTCTTGATAGAGCAAGCGAATAAAGGCGAAATGAGCGAGTCCGAATGTTAATGAATGAAGTAGCTGAGTGAAAATATACACGGATACGTTCGGAAATAAAAATAACAATGTCCAACGAACGACCGAAGCGAGTGCAGCGACAAGAAACATCGAAGACACATGAACATTTTTCATTAATCGATCCGCCATCGTAAAGAAAATAATTTCTGAAATGACAGCAATATTTAATATGATGCCGCCCCACGTATTATTTACACCTAAATGCTGTAAATATAAAAAGCCATAATTGTAGTAAGAGGCGTGAGCACCTTGAATTAATACACAAATGATCATCGCGATCACAAAACGCTTTGACTGCAGCAGGGAGCGAAATGGGACAGAGGTTGTCTCGGATTTTTCCTGTAAGGAGGCAGGTGTCCGGTAAAACGCCGAAACGACGACGAGTAGACAGCCAGCAAACATTATGTAAATGATCGCTCCTTCGCCAAAATAGGCAGTGACAGCTCCGATGACTAATAAACCAATTGTGTAACCGATGGACCCGAATGAACGACTTTTTCCGTAGTTAATATGTTCGCTTTGCATCATGATCGCCCCGATGCTCTCTGTTAATGGCAGCATCAGTGGGTATACAAGGCTAAATAAAGTCATCGCCAAGATCATCGCATAAAAGGAATCAAACGGGATAAATAAATAGAGCAAAATAACACTTGAAATAGCTAATCCCTTCATTAATAGACCGATCGGGAATTTGCTACTTAAAGCAGGGAAAATGAAAAAGGTGGAAAATGAGCGAACGAGCAAGCCGACTGCAATGACAGTACTCGCTGATTCAACTGTTAACCCTTTACTCGAAATTAACCAAGCCGTCCAATACGGCATGAAAATCCCCCAAGTAAAGAAAAAAGTGAAAAAGTTTAATGATAACCAATTTTGTGCTTTAGACACGAAGAAAACCTCACAATTTAAATTTTTAACTGTTTCATTATATAGGAAGCATTTAGGGCTGTCATGGACATTTGTCTGCGATCAGTTATTCTTTTTTATTGCAAAATTGCAAGTTAATTTTCAATTTTGCAATTTATAAAAAGGGTTCTTGCAGTTTTGAATCGAAGTAGTTTAGTATCGAGTAGGGAAGATTCCTAGTTATACCGCATTTATTTTCTGAATTTTTTATATTTTGAGTTTTTGGCACGGAATTTGCTTTTATTAAGACAAATGTAAACGTATTCACTGCGTGCATAGGATCTTCCCTCGTTTTGAAAGTGTAGATCGGAGGGATGGAGAAGATGAGATGGAAATGGAAAGAGGTGTTAAAGCCTCTTCCACTAAAGATGACAAAGCAAACAAACTTGCAAGAAGCAATTCGTTTGTTTAATCAAGAAAAGACCCCGATTGCATTTGTGTTTGATGAGGACGAGGAAATCGTTGGGTATATCACCCCGACTACTTTATTTCGTCAGTTGGAGCACGTTGTCTCTTTCGATGAACGGATCCATTTTGAAAAGGATATGTTGTTCGTTCGCGAAACGAGTTGGGTGGAGTTTTGGCATCATTGTTATTTGTTTGTTGGGGTGAATGAGCAAGATGAAATCGTCGGTTATGTGATGGCCGATGAAGCGAAACGAACGATGAGTCAATTGCAGCTTGCTCTGTTAAACCATAGTTTAGATAGCGCAGAAATGGGCATTATTACGACGAATGAGAAGTTTGAAGTAAATTTCATGAATGAAACGGCGGAGCAAATTTTAGGGCTTCCGCGTTCTATTCTCGTCAGCCGCAATTACAAAACGATGATCGCGACCGAAACCAACTTAGATAACATTTTAGCGGGAGAAAGAAAGTTTGGCATTGAATGTTCTTTTAATTTCAAAAAGATTATGGGACATTTTTCTCCACTTGATCATGAAGGGAAAATTCAAGGGATTGTTCACGTCTTTTACTTACAGGAGATTTTAGAAGAAGCAGTGAGTGAGCTGCAGTTTGTTCGCGAGTTGAGTGAAGAGCTGCAAGCGATTTATGGAGCCTCGAATGAGCAAATTATGGTGATTGACCCATTAGGTGTGATCACAAGCGTGGCGGGGGCGTTTTTTCAAAGCTTCTGGAAAGGGCTTTCTAAAGAGAATTTAATAGGGCAAAACGTCAATGACTTAGCACAGCAAGGCTTGCTAGAACCGAATATCGTCAGCCTTTGCATGGAAGAAAAACAGCGAGTTAGCTTAGCTCAACATAATCACCATAACGGCAAGATTCTATCAACAGCCACTCCTGTATATAAAGAAGGAGAGCTTCAGAAAGTGATTGTTCTTTCGCGAGATGTGACGGCGGATGAACCAGTCGAACGTCGATTGTTAGGAGAAGATCATCCTCCCGTAACACATAAAAAAATGGTGTATCGCTCCAAAGTGATGACACAGCTTGTTGAAGAAATGAAACAAGTAGCAGCCGTCGATTCAACGGTCATTATTACGGGAGAATCCGGCGTCGGAAAAGAAGTGATCGCCAGTCATATTCATGCGTACAGCGCTCGCTCGACGCAGCCATTCGTGACGATTAATTGTGGAGCCATTCCTGAGAATTTGCTAGAAAGTGAATTGTTTGGGCATGAAAAAGGAGCGTTTACAAGTGCGAGTGATCGTAAGAAGGGACTATTTGAAGCGGCTCATGGAGGTACGATTTTTCTCGATGAAATTTCAGAACTCCCGCTTCACATGCAGGTGAAATTGTTGCGTGTCCTTCAAGAGCGTGAAGTCGTGAGGATCGGAGGACTGACACCGATTCCAGTCAACGTTCGCGTGCTAGCTGCTACGAACCGAAATTTAAAAAAGATGGTGCAAGATCAAAGTTTTCGTGAAGATCTTTTTTACCGACTGCATGTCGTTCCGTTAGTGGTTCCGCCATTACGCAAGCGAAAGGAGGATATTGCTCCGTTATCGCTTTACTTCTTGAAAGAGTTTAATGGCGCTTATCAAAAAGAAAAGAAGTTGTCTAGAGAAGGGCTTCATTTATTAGAGAGCTATCAATGGCCAGGAAATATAAGAGAGCTACAAAATGTGATGGAACGATTAGTGGTTACTTCTAAACAAGCAGAGATTTCTGGAAATGATGTCTTTCGAGTCATTTGGGATACCGATGGAGAAGAGGCGGGTCGCATTACGGTGAAAGGTATTATGCCGTTAAAGGAAGCGGTCGAAGAAATCGAGCAGCAGCTCATTCAGCTAGCGGTTGGAAAATACGGTACCGCAGCTAAAGCCTCTACTGTGCTAGGAGTCAGTGCTTCGACCATTAGCCGCCGAATGAACAAGACATCAAAGTAAAGGAGTGATCGAGATGCTAATCTTCCCTGAAACTAGGTTTGACTTTTGTGGTGATGAGTATATTTACGCCGAGATTTCAAAGGAAATGAGAATAGAAAGTAATTTTAAAGCGATTTCGATTACGAATGAGCTGAGAAAGCGACAAATCCCAGGCATTGTTGAAATTTATCCAGCTAATGCTTCCTATTTAATTCGCTACAACCCGAATGAGGTATCTCCTCATGATTTGCTTGCTTATTTGCAAGAGGTCGATCGCGAAAAAAGTAAGCGCTCGGAGTTGAACTTTGACAGTCGCTTAATTGAGATCCCTGTCTGGTACGATGATCACGTCACGAAGGAAGCGATTTCCAAGGATCAGCACCGTCATCAAGAACCAGATCGATCCAACTTTGACTTCGTGATGGCGATGAATGGGTTCACTGATAAGGAGCGTTTTATTGAAGATCATTCAGCTCAGCCGTATTTTGTGACTTCGCTCGGATTCAAGCCAGGTACTGCCTGGACGTTTCCGTTAGGGGTTGAAAATGAACAGGTGATTCAAGCGCCGAAATATACGAGTCCGAGAGCGAAAACGCCGCGGGAAGCGGTTGGAGTCGGTGGAGCGTTCACCGTTGTTTATCCGACGCAATCACCAGGAAGCTATCAGTTAATTGGTTTGTCAGCCGTGCCAGTGTATGACCCGACACAAAGCTTAGAAATGTTTCAAGAGTCGTTCTTTCTCGCAAGACCAGGTGATTTATGGAAATATCGACCGGTGAGTGAAGCTGAGTATCGCAACATTCGTGAAGAGGTCCATAAGCATACGTATCAATACAAGGTGAAGCACGTGCCATTTTCCGGTGAGGAATACGATGAAAAACGAGCGGCCTATATCTCACAGATTATGGAGGGATTTTAAATGGTCATCCGCATCGTAGAACAAGGCATTCGAACGACGATCCAAGATATGGGACGGTTTGGCTATTATCATATGGGCGTACCGCCATCGGGAGCGGCTGATAAATACTCTTACGTACTCGGCAATAGTATGCTTGGAAACCCTCGTCATTTTGCGGCATTAGAAATGATGATTAAAGGAGCTAGCGTAGAATTTCAGAAAAAAACCGTCGCTGTTGTGACCGGGGCACCAGCGGAGATTCGATTGAATAGGGAACTGATTCCACTATGGCAGCCATTTATTGTGCAGCCTGGAGATATATTGTCTGTCGGTATGATTCGTGAAGGTGTTTTCGCTTACCTTTGTGTGTCAGGAGGACTTGCTTCATCAGAAATCCTCGGCAGTCGCTCCGTTTGTCTCGCTAGCGAATTTGCTGGTGTATTAGGAAGACCTTTATTAAAAGGAGACCTCCTTCCACTACATGAGCCGTTGCCAGGAGCGACTCGACAAGTAGGAAAGGTATTGCCGGCTGAAGTGTATCCTTCGTTTTCAAAGGAAATGAACATTCGTCTCGTGATGGGACTTACTTGTGACAGAATCAAAGACGAAGGACTAGTCGGTCTTTTGAATCGAGCATGGGTCATTCAAACAGAATCCAATCGAGTGGCATATCGGTTACATGGTGGGCGAGTGAATTATAAAGAAGAAGTACCGCCATTTGGATCTGGAAATAGCTTTGGCAATATTGTCGATATTCCTTATCCGATCGGGGGAGTCATTGTTCCGAATGAAGAGGAGTTAATTATTTTAATGACAGACGGCACAGGTGGAGGCGGCTATGTGACGATTGGAACGGTTATCCGTCCAGACTTAAACGTGCTGGCTCAAGCCAGACCACAATCGAAGGTTCGCTTTCATGCTGTCACGATTGATCAAGCATTTCAGATTAGACGAGAGATCGAGCAAAAGGTGGAGAAGGTGAAAGAGATCATTCAGCAAGTTTAGTAGCTTCCGCTTTTTCACTCTGAATATTCAGTAACAAAACTTTAAGGAGGTGATGGACAAAGGGGGAAGCAAGGGTTGCTTGGAAAATAGGGTATAACGATAAAAAATAAATAATTTAAAATATATTGGAGGCGAACTAGGTGAGTAAATACCATGTAGCGGTTGATGTTGGGGGTACGTTTACGGATGTGTTTGTATTTGATGAGGAAACGGGAGAAATTTATGTAACGAAAACTTCTTCTACTCCGGCTAATCCGGAAAAAGGGATGTTAGATGGGATCATTAAAGCGCAGTTAACAGGGGATCAGATTGCGATGTTTTCTCACGGAACAACAGTGGGAACGAATGCGTTAATCGAAAGAAAGTTGCCTAAAGCGGCGTTAGTTACAACGAAAGGCTTTCGTGATGTACCTGAAATCCGTCGTGGAACAAAGTTAGATTTATGGGATGCGTACAATGACGTTGCTGATCCATACATTAAGCGTCGTGACCGTTTCGAGCTAGCAGAGCGTGTTGATTATTCTGGGGAAATGATGCAGGAAATCGACGAACAAGAAGTACGTACACTAGCTCAAAAATTAAAAAGACGCGGCGTTCAATCGATTGCGATTTGTTTCATGAATGCGTATGTCAATGGTGCGAACGAACTGCGCGCGAAGGAGATTTTCCAAGAGGAATTACCGGATGTGTACATTTGTACATCTTCAGAAACGTTACCAGAAATTTTCGAGCATGAGCGGATGAGTACAACGATTGTTAATGCGGTGCTTGGACCAACAATTTCTAAATACATTAAAACACTTGAAAAAGAAATGAAAAATATTGGATACGATGGCGATATTCTCGTTCTTCATTCAGGAGGAGGAGTTATGACATCAGAAACCGTTCCTCGTTATGCCGCTCGTTTAGCAAGCTCAGGTATTGCCGCTGGTGCGATCGCGAGTAAGCACATTGCCAATATGTGCGGATTTAAAAATGCGATCGGTTTAGATATGGGTGGAACAAGTACCGACATTTCTTTAATGTACGACAATGATCTTCGTATTACGAAAGATTGGTATATTGAGTACGGTTATCCAATCGGTTTCCCTAGTATTGAAATTTTGACAATCGGAGCCGGTGGCGGAAGCTTAGCATGGGTGGATGAAGGTGGCTCTTTAAGAAACGGTCCGCAAAGTGCGGGAGCGGTACCTGGGCCTGCATGTTATGGCCGCGGTGGCACAGAACCAACAAATACAGATGCGAACCTAGTTCTTGGCCGTTTAAGTACAAAACTATTAGATGGTCAAATGACAATTGATCGTGATGCGTCTGTAGAAGTAGTTGAAAAAATTGCCGAAAAATTCAACTATGATGTTAATGAGGCAGCTGATGCCATTATCAAAGTAGCTAATGCGAATATGTGTGACGCTCTTCGTCTCATCTCTGTTCGTCGCGGTTATGATCCACGTGATTTCGCTCTCGTTGCTTTTGGTGGAGCAGGGGCACTTCATGGGGCTCATTTAGCCAAAGAAATGGACATTCCAAACGTGATCGTTCCAGCACATCCAGGTGTAGCGGCTGCGATGGGATGTTTATTAGTAGATGTTCGTCATGACGTAACGAAAACGTACTTAAGCAACGTAGTAGATATTTCTAAAGATGATCTTGAAAACGAATTCATCGGCATGGAAAAAGAGGCAATTCAATTACTTGAAGAAGAAGGTATCGAGCCAGAAAACATGAACTTGATTCGCTATGTTGACATGCGTTATGTCGGACAGTGGAGAACTCTTTCTGTATCAGTCGATCGCCCATTAACTTCTCTTGAATATGCCGTTGAGCGTTTCCACCAAGAGCATGAGCGTGAATTTGCTTTCTCTGATAAAGAAACAGGTATTGAAATCTACGGCTTGCGTGTAGAAGCGATTGGAACAGTGAAAAAGCCTGAATTCCCGAAAGAAGAGCCAACTGGTTCTCTTGAAGCGGCATTAAAAGAATCCCGTGAAGTTTATTTTGAAGAAGCGGGCGGATTTGTAGAAACAAAAGTATATAATCGCAAACTAGTTCCAGTACTTTCTGAGTTTAGTGGTCCGGCGATTATTGATCAGCTTGATGCAACGATCGTTGTACCGCCTGATTTCACTGTGAAAGTGGATGAATACCGCAACATCATTATGACGTATCAAGAGCAAAGCGGAATAAAAGTAAAAACAGCAGCAAAAAAACAACCAACATTAAACTAATTCAAATAGTAGAAGGGGTGGAGAAATGAGTACTGTATTTGAAAGTAAACTAGATCCGGTAACGTTTGAGGTATTGAAAAATGGTTTTGTGAATTTAGTAGACCAAATGTCTGAGCAAGTGTTACGAACTTGTTATTCGTTCGTTATTTATAATCGTGATTTCAGTGCGGCGCTTTGTGATGCTGAAGGAAACACAGTCATGCAAGGAACACAAGATATTTCTGTTCACGTAGGAACACTACATTTAACAGCAAAGGCCGTTATTGAAGATTTTGGAGATGACATTCACCCTGGTGACGTATTCATCGTCAACGATCCGTATCGCGGGGGGACTCACTTTAGCGATACTCGTGTAATTCGTCCAGTCTTCCATGGTGACAAATTGATTGCCTTTATGCAATTGAATGGTCACTGGGCAGATATGGGTGGATCTGTTCCTGGTTCATTTGATGTTAATTCGAAAGATCATTACGGTGAAGGAATGCGTATTCCACCACTCCGTATTTGGAGCAAAGGCGAGTATCTTCATGACGTAGCGAATGTGCTCGTATCGAATATGCGTGTACCAGAAGAGCGTCTTGGAGATTTGCGCTCACAAGCAGAAGCAACGAAAACAGGGGAAAAACAATTAATCGCCCTAGTGGAAAAATACGGATTAGATACGATTTTAACGGCATTTAGAGAAGTGCAGGACTATGTTGAGCGTTTAACACGTGTGAAAGTAGCAGAACTGCCTGATGGTGAATGGGAAACAACCGATTATATCGATATGGACCCAGCTGTCGGAGAAGGCCTGATCCCGATTAAAGTGAAAATGACGATCAAAGGCGATGAAATTTTCTACGATTTAACAGGATCTCATAGCTACATCGGCTGTTTCTTGAACGCTGGATTCGGCGCTTCTTTATCAGCTGCTTATGCGGGAACGAAAACATTTTTTCCAGATGTTCCATTAAACTCAGGCTTTTATCGTGCGGTTCACGTTCATTTACCTGAAAATTCAGTCGTTAATGCTGGCTGGCCAGTGGCAGTCACAGGTTTCTGTTCAGGTGCCTACGAAAAAATTATGAATGCCTGCTTTGAACTTTGGTCGCATGTCATGCCAGAACGCGCGCTTGCTTGTTCCTTTAACCTTGAGTACTTATTAATCGGTGGTTGGGACAAACGAGAAGGCTATGACAACTACTTTATGTGGTACGACTGGATGGCAGGTGGACATGGAGGCCGTAACTCAAAGGATGGAGCGAATGCTTTATCTCCAGTATTCGGTGTCGGACTTAGTATTCAACCTTGTGAAGGGCAAGAACGTTTATCTCCAGTCATCACAACGAAGCATGAGATCGTCACTGACTCAGCGGGACCAGGTAAATTCCGCGGTGGCTGTGGCATTGAAAAAGGTGGCATTTTAACAGCGGCGAATGACACAGTCATGTCTTATTGCTGTGATCGCTCTCGTTCGGTGACATGGGGAATTTTCGGTGGACTTCCTTCCACTCCTCATGGTGCATGGTTAAATAAAGACACAGAAGACGAGCATTTCTTAGGTGCGATCTTTTCAAACGTGAAATTGAAACAAGGGGATCAATTTACAAGACCATCAGCTGGTGGCGGTGGATTAGGTGACCCGCTAGAGCGTGATCCACAAGCGGTTATGGAAGATGTGATTGACGAGTACGTATCCATTGAACGTGCGAAAAAAGATTACGGCGTTATCATTCGCGAAATCGATCGTGACATCGACCTGTTTGAAATCGATGAAGAAGCAACTCAAGCAGAAAGAGAACTTATTCGCAATGCACGTAAAGAGTGGTTAAATGAAGATGTCGACAGCGTGTTAGCTAAGTTCGAAGCAGGAGAGGTTGACCTTCTCGACCTTATCCGTCGCTACGGTGTGATCATTGATCAAGAAACAAATGAAGTGTTAAGAAAAACAACTGAACAAAACCGTGAAATGCTGAAAAAGCGCTCAGTCGCTTACTGGGTATAATAAACGAAAAACTGCTGGTGAAAAGAATTTCTTTTTGCCAGCAGTTTTTTTTATTAAGTTTGAAATATTCGGTATATTATATGTAGTCTCTTTTGGAATGGAGGGGTCGAGGCGACGCAATCGCTTGAAGTGCTGTTTGCTGTCGCAGGAGAAGTGGTTCTTCTATCGGCACCGTTACCAACTACTGTTTCTTGGATGGGTATGCTGTTCATTGTTCTTGGAATGGTGTTACATAGCTACGTATCGCATGCGAAAAAACTTGTCATAAACAACTAGATTTTCCCTGTTATAATAAGAAGAAGTTAGATGTGATTATAAAAACTCCCGAGGTGAGAAGATGAAGAAATACATATGGCTGATCGGGCTGCTCTTGTTGATGTTTAATCTTGCGGCTTGCAACCGGATGCCTTCTCCAGAAGAGCGTCTCAATGAATATGTAAAACTATGGAATCAACAAAAGTTTAGTAGCATGTACAAAACGTATGTCTCTCCTACTGTGAAAGAAAAAGTGAAGGAGAAAGATTTTAGCGAGCGTTATCAATCGATTTATGAAGATTTAGAGGTGAAAAACTTTAAAGTCACTTCTCTTGCAAAAGAGGAGAAGGATTGGGGAGAGGAAAAGCGAGCGGAAATTCCAATTAAGGTGGAAATGGATACGCTAGCGGGACCGATCAAGTTTGAGAAGATAGCCGTCTTAAAGCTGAAAGAAACAGAAGAGGGAGAAAATTGGTTCGTTGATTGGGATACGACGTATATTTTTCCTGAATTAGATGAAGGCGATAAGATTCGCATTGAAACGTTAAAAGGGATACGCGGGCAAATTTTTGACCGCAATGGCAACTCTTTAGCCATCAATGGTCGCGGTTATATGGCAGGGATAAGTGCGGGGGAAATAGATGAGAATGCTGAGGCGAAAGCGAAAATCGCTCAGTTGCTTCAGATTGACCCACAATTTATTGACGAACAGTTGAAGCAAAGTTGGGTACAGCCAGGCTACTTTGTTCCGTTAAAGAAGCTAGCTTACAGCGAGCAACAAACGGTGGACAAGCTCCATGAACTACCTGGGGCGACGGTGGAAGCGATATCGATGCGTGAATATCCTTATAAAGAAGCAACGGCTCATTTAACGGGTTACATTGGTGCGATTAATGGAGATGAGCTGAAAAAGCTAAAGGATAAAGGATACACAGAGCATGACCAAATTGGTAAACGCGGACTTGAGCAGTTATTAGAAGACGAACTGAAGGAAAAAAACGGGCATCGAATTTACATTAAAAAAGCGAAAGAAGAACCAGTAACGTTAGCTGAAACACCTGCTCAAAACGGAAAAGATGTCAAAGTAGCGATTGATGCGGAACTGCAAAAGAATGTATATGAGCAATTCAAAGGGATGCCAGGTACTGCCGCTGCTGTTCAGCCGACAACAGGAGAGGTGTTAACGCTCACGAGCTCTCCAGCGTTTGACCCGAATGAATTTGTGCGTGGTGTAAGTAATGAACGCTACAAAGAATTAGAAAGCGATCCGAAGAAGCCACTGCTCAATCGATTTGCGGCGACTTATTCACCTGGTTCTACGATCAAGCCGTTGACTGCGGCAATCGGTTTAAAAGAGGGGACGCTGGACCCGAAAAAAGAGCGAGATATTCAAGGATTGCAATGGCAAAAGGATGCTTCATGGGGTAACTATCGTGTGACTCGGGTAAAGGATATCGGTCAGCCGGTTAACTTACAAGAAGCACTCGTGTATTCCGATAATATTTACTTTGCCCAAACGGCACTAGAAGTCGGTTCAGAAAAAATGGTCGCAGGAATGAAAGCATTCGGTTTTAGTGAAAAGGTACCATTTGACTACCCAATTCGAAAATCGCAAATTTCAAATAGTGGCGATTTGAATAAAGAGTTGTTGTTAAGTGACACAGGCTATGGCCAAGGAGAAGTGTTAACGAGCATGCTTCATCTCGCTTCGGTGTATGGGGCAATTGTCAATGATGGAACGATGATGAAGCCGCAACTATTTGCTAACACGCAGCCAAAACAATGGAAAAAAGATTTGCTGACAGTAGAGGATGCCAAAATGTTGCAACAAGATTTGCGACTCGTCGTTCAAAAAGGAACGGCGAAATCAGCAGATGTGCCAAGCTTAGCATTAGCTGGAAAAACAGGCACAGCTGAATTAAAAGCAGTTCAAGGAACGAAAGGAAAAGAAAATGGCTTATTTGTCACTTACGATCAGAACAATCCTACGTTGATGCTAGCCCTGATGGTGGAAGGGGTTAACGGACAGGGCGGAAGTAAATTAGCGATCGAAGCTAGTAGAAACGTTCTTTTACAAGTTAAATAAGGAAAGAAAAGGCGGCTATCAAAGATTTGTTGATGGCTGTCTTTTTTTGTATAGTAAATGAAGCAATGAAAGAAGAGAAAGGTCGTCTAATATGAAAAAAGTAACCGTGGCTGGCATGGGTTATGTGGGCATCGTGACAGCGATTGTCCTCGCTCATGTAGGCTGTGAGGTCATATGTCTAGATACAGATTCGTCTAAAATTAAGCGATTACAAAAGAAGCAGCTGCCGATTTTTGAACCTGACTTGGAAGCAGCTTTACATACATATGAGGATAAACTGTCGTTTACAAGTGATCCACACCGAGCACTGGCTGCTGCTGAAATGATCGTTATCACTGTTGGTACGCCATCTTTACCGAATGGGAATGCCGACTTGGAATCGCTCCGTACACTCGCTAGTGAGATCGGAAAGTATGCTGCTCATCCAGATTTTATCACGGCTATCAAAAGCACCGTTCCACCGGGGACAAGTCAACAAATGAAAGCGTGGATTCAACAAGCGCAAACCGCTCAAGTGGCATTTTCCATCGCATCGACGCCAGAATTTTTACGCGAAGGCTCTGCTCTTCATGATGCTTTTCATGGAGACCGCATCATTATCGGGGCGGAGGATGAACGAACGGCTGACGCCATAAAGCGTCTGTATGAACCGCTCGGTCGCCCCTTGTTTGCAACGGATTTAAACAGTGCCGAATTGATCAAGTATGCGTCTAATGCTTTTTTAGCGTCGAAAATTAGTTTTATCAATGAAATGGCACGCCTAGCAGAGAAGATAGGAGGAAATATTGAGGATGTGGCAACAGGAATGGGAATGGATGCCCGGATTGGCCGTCAGTTTTTACAAGCAGGAGTTGGCTATGGAGGATCTTGCTTTCCTAAAGATATTGAAGCGTTGTTGCATTTAGCGAGTGAACACGACGTTCAGCTCACAACTGTTGAAGCGGCGAAAAGAGCCAATGAGCTCCAAATGAACTACTTCATCAATAAGGTGAAAACGGTGATGTCTCCACTAGCAGGAAAACAAGTGGCAATGCTTGGACTTTCGTTTAAGCCGAACACGGATGATATGAGAAAAGCCCCATCAATTGCGGTGATCGAAGCCATGTTAGAGGAAAAGGCAACCGTTATTGGCTATGATCCTGCGGCGGCGGCTAATGCACGCCTTATTTTTCAAGACCGTATCACTTATGCTACTTCGATTGAAGAGGCCCTCAAAGGTAGTGATGTTGCCTTAATTTTAACGGAATGGGCTGAAATCAAAAATGTCTCGCCTCAACAATTTCATCGACTATTGAACGATCCGATTGTTATCGATGGACGAAATTGCTTTTCGGTGGGGGATATGAAAGCAAAAGGAGTTCAGTACTATCCAATTGGTAAAAGGTGAATGTATCTGATCAGCCATAGTTCTGCTATTAATTGATTTTTTGATTCTTTTTATCTATATCTTTTTTCTTTAAAAAATGTATTTATATGTAATTTAGAAGAGGTATAGTAGGTATAAAGGTGTTTAAAATTGGATGTGTATTAAGTCCATCCGAAGTGGGTCGATATAAAGAAAAAGTGATTCGTTCAAGAAGTTTCATGTGGGAGGAGAGTCGAAATGAAAAAAACTCTATTCACCTTATCGACAGCAGTGGTGATTTCAGCCGGCGCTGTCACAGTGGTAGAAGCAGCGGAAAACCATGTGGTTCAGCCTGGTGAAACGCTTGAGAGCATTGCCAAAACATATAATGTCGATTTAGAAGTTCTAAAAAAATAAATGAATTAAATAGTGATCAACTGTATGCGGAGCAAACATTAAAAATTAGTGCAGATGTTACGGTGCCTACTGAAGACAATCATCCAACTTACATCGTAAAAGAGGGGGATACGCTCGCCTCGATCGCTACACTGTATCAAATGGAAGTTGATCAGCTGAAAGAGCTGAATGAATTAACAACGACGATTCTTCATCCAGGGCAAACATTGAAGGTGATCGGTGAACCTTTGCTACTTCAAGAAGAGCCACCAGTGAAGGAAGAGCCATCAGCTATTCAAGCAACAAATGCTCACGCGCCGAAACAAGTCTCTCGGCCGAAGACATACATTGTCCAAGGAGGCGACTCACTGTTTGCGATTGCTACCATTTACAACATGAGTGTCGCTCAATTGCAGGAGTTGAACGGGTTAAAGTCAACGAACATTTATGAAGGTCAAAAGTTGATTGTCAGTGGTCAAGAATCATCTGAACCAGTTGCTCCTCTTAGTGAGCCAGAATTCCTTGTGACAGCATCAGCTTCAACATATACGGTCCGAAGCGGTGACTCTTTAAGCAAAATAGCAGCCAAGTACAAAATGAGTGTGACACAATTAATGCAGCTAAACAGCTTGAACTCTCACGTTATTTATGTCGGGCAAAAACTAAAGGTAAGTGGGGCAACATCCCAAACGAAGCCGCCAAGCAAACCGCCTGCTACATCGAGTACATATACAGTACAAAGTGGAGATTCCTTAAGCAAAATCGCGTCACTGCACAAAATGAGTGTGACGCAGTTAATGAAGTTAAACGGCTTGAATTCTCATGTCATTTACGTAGGACAAAAGTTGAAGGTGAGTGGGACACCGCCTCAACCGAAACCGCCAACACTGAAGCCGAAGCCGCCGACATCGAGTGGTACATACGTGGTGAAAAGTGGAGATTCCTTAAGTAAAATCGCGTCA